>NZ_JBCOIL010000012.1:45672-66842 GCF_040926265.1 Collinsella aerofaciens
CCGAAGACGGCATACGAGATAACGTTAGGTCTCGTGGGCTCGGAGATGTGTATAAGAGACAGGGGTGCGTCTTTGCACCTGCGTGCCAACGCTCGCCGAAATCGGTTTACGAAATCGGTTTCGTTTCGAGTTGTAGTATACTCACCTACAGCGTTTTGCAACCGAGATTTTTAAAAAAATGCCTAAAATGGCTCAGATCGCCGACAATTGGGAAACGGGGTGCGTTATGGCGCAGATGAGAATCAAGGACATTGCCGCCGAGGCGGGCGTGAGTCCGGCCACGGTCTCGCGCTATCTCAACAACCGCCCCGGGCAAATGACCGAGGAGACCCGTGCTCGCATCGCGGCAGTTATCGAGCGCACCGGCTATCGCCCACGTGCCGCCGCGCGCAATCTGCGCAGCTCGCGTACGAACCTCATCGGTGTGATTCTGGCTGACATCGCCAACCCGTTCTCGAGCGCCATGCTCGAAGGGCTTTCCGTCAGCGCCGCCGCGCGCGGCTGCTCGCTCATGACGGCCATTAGCGGCAACGACCCCGCTAAGGAAGCGGAGTCGCTCACCAGACTTATCGATGCTGGCGTGGACGGCCTGGTCGTCAACACCTGCGGAGGCAATGACGAGGCGATCGCCGCGGCAGCGGGACGTCTGCCCGTCGTGCTGCTCGACCGCGACGTTGCCGACGGCGGTGTCGATCTAGTGACATCTAACAACCGTGAGCTGGTCGCCGGCTTGGTAGACGAGCTCGCCGCCGCTGGCAGCGAGCGCCTGTGCCTGCTCACCGAGGCAAGCGACGACAGCCCCGTGCGTCGCGAGCGTGCCGAGGCCTTTGCCGACGAACTTTCGCGACGCGGCCTTGCGGGTGAGGTCGTCACTCTGGCCGACGGTGGCGCCTCGGGCGTCGGCCGCTTGGACGAGACCATCCGCGGCTATGCAGGCAAAAAGCTCGGCCTCATTGCTGTCAACGGCCTGGTCTTCCTGCGCCTGACCGAGGCGCTGGCGCAGCTTGGTCCCTCGCTGCCGGCGGGGCTCAAAATCGCGACGTTTGACGACTACCCCTGGAACCATGTGCTCTTTGGCGGTGTGACCACGGCAGCGCAAGACACCCTTACCATTGCCGAGCGCGTAGTCGAGCGCCTGTGCGAGCGCATCGATGTTGTTACCACCACCGTGGGCGAGGCCGCAAAGCTCGCCCCCAAGCGCATCGAGATCCCCGGCCACATCGAACACCGCGCATCGACCTCGCGCTAGCCTGTGTGATAATATATAGACAATGTCATACAGGAGGTATCCATGGCTGCGTCTGTGCTGAGTGTGCGAGTGGACTCGTCAATTAAAGACTCATTTGCCGAACTGTGCGAAGAGCTTGGCATGACTTCGTCTGTTGCGGTCAATATGTTTATGAGGCAGATGCTGCGCGAGCGCTCTCTGCCGTTTGTTCCTTCACTTGGTAAAAGCTCTGCGAGCGAAAGCGCCGCGACGGGCATTTTGGATACTGCCCAGATTGAGTCCGCCGTCCGCGAGGCGGCCATCTCGATTCCCGCCATCAAAACCGTGATTCTTTTTGGTTCGTATGCCCGTGGCGAGGCGCATGCCGATAGTGATATTGACTTGCGTCTCGAAGTCGATCGCGAGCGGGGCTTCGGTCTTTTCGCGTTGTCGGCGTTTGGTGAGACGGTGCGCAAAGAGACCGGGAGGCAGGTTGACCTCGTCTCGAGTGACTATCTTGATGACGATCTTGCCGCGGTAATCGAGCGCGAAGGAGTGATCCTTTATGATCGCGCGTAAGTCAGACAGCCTTCGCGCCCAAGAGGTTTTGGATGCCATCTCTGAAACGAACGAGCGCATCAAGGTTTTTGATATCACTGAGGACCAGTTTCTGCATGCGAATGACGTGCGGACGAGGGCGTTGGCGGACTCCCTTTTGATGTGTGCGCTTAGGGTGACGGAAGAGGCGGGCAAGTTGTCGGAACGCTCGCAGCGGCTTCATCCCGAAATTGAATGGCGTGGAATTATCGGCATGAGAAATTATCTTGCGCATGATTACGGCAATGTCGACCGCTCGGTTGTTTGGGATGCAGTGACGATGGAGTTCCCTGCGCTGGAACGAGCCTGTAGACAAATTGTCTCCGAATCCGAGCGATAGTTACTTGTCATACCCGCCTGTTCGCGAACGTTTTTTGAGCGCTTGATACGCTTTAACCCTGCGGAAACATTTTTCTGCGATAGTATCTGCGATATAGACCAGTCGAAACCCGCCCGAAAGAAAGGGGAGCGACATGAACCAGCAGAACATCGATTACGTACTCCGCTCCGTAGAGCAGCGTGACATCCGCTTTGTGCGTCTGTGGTTTGTCGACATTCTCGGCCGCCTCAAGAACTTTGCCATTAGCCCCGAGGACCTCGAGGTCGCTTTTGAGGAGGGTATTGGCTTTGACGGTTCCGCCATCGAGGGCTTTGCCACGCCCGAGGAAGCCGACATGCTGGCGTTTCCCGATGCTTCGACCTTCCAGATTTTGCCGTGGCGCCCGAGCCACAACGGCGTCGCCCGCGTGTTCTGCGACGTGTGTACTCCCGATCGCAAGCCGTTTGCCGGCGACCCGCGCGATGCCCTGCGCCGCATGTTCCGCAAGGCCGAGAAGGCTGGCTATCTGCTCAACGTGGGTGCCGAGCTGGAGTATTACTACTTCCCCGACGAGCACACCCCCGAGCCGCTCGACAACGTGGGCTACTTCGATCTTTCGGTGAGTGACGCCGCCCGCGACCTGCGCCGCAACACGGTCCTCACGCTCGAGAAGATGTCCGTGCCCGTGGAGTACACCTTCCACGCCGCCGGCCGCTCGCAGCACGGCATGAGCCTGCGCCATGCCGAGGCCCTAAGCATGTCCGACGCCATCACCACGGCCAAACTCATCATTAAGCAGCAGGCTTACGAGAGCGGTTGCCACGCCTCTTTTATGCCCAAGCCGTTGGCGGGCGAGGACGGCAGCGCCATGTTTTTGCATCAGTCGCTGTTCGACCACGACGGCAACAACGTCTTTTGGGGCGAGGACGACGAGAGGTACCACCTCTCCGATATCGCCAAGCACTACATGGCCGGCATTCTTGCGCACGCGCGCGAGATTAGCGCCATCACCAACCCCACGGTCAACTCGTACAAGCGCATCACCACGGGTGGCGATTCCGTGCCGCAGTACGCCACGTGGGGCCTGCGCAATCGTGCGAGCATGATCCGTATCCCGGTCTACAAGCCCGGCAAGCAGCTGTCCACGCGCATCGAGCTGCGCAGCCCCGACCCCATGGCCAATCCGTACCTGGTCAACGCCGTCACGCTGGCGGCTGGTCTCGATGGCATCGAGCGCAAGCTGGAGCTCCCGCCCGAGGCCACGGCCGAGACGCTCAAACTCACCGACCGTCAGATGCTCGAGGCCGGCTACGCACCGCTGCCGCGCTCGCTCAAAGAGGCGCTTGACGTCTTTGAGGACTCGCAGTTTATGAAGGATGCCCTCGGCGAGCACATTCACAGCTTCTTCCTCAAAAAGAAGCGCAACGAGTGGCATAAGTTTGAGTCCACGATCACCGAGTGGGAGATCAAGCATTATCTGGCGAACTCCTAATCGCGCTGGCTTGTTCCAGTACGATTGAGCTCATTTCCTTGGAGGCCGATATGTCCGAAAAGAGTGCCCTGTTCATGGCGCGCACGACGCGCTTCCACGAGTTTGCCCGCAGCTTGACGACCACCCTGGGTGTCGAGGTGAGCCTGGCTACCCCCGATTCGCCGACTGCGGCGCACGACTTTGACCTGCTGATCCTCGATTCCGACGGCATTCGCAGCGATCGCATCGATCAGATTGCCAAGTGGCTTGACGATCGCGGCGGCGTCCCCATGTTGGTGATCGTTGACGACGAGGCGCTCGGCACCCTGCGCCTGCCGAATCACGCGCATGCCGACTTTGTATGCCCCACGGCGACGCCCAACGAGCTCAAGGCTCGCGCGCAGCGCCTGATGGGCGAGGAGGAGACCGTCACCGCCGACGATGTGCTCAACATCGATAACCTCGAGATTAACCTCGCCACCTACCAGGTGACGCTCGATGATGAGCCCATCGACCTGACGCTGATGGAGTACTCGCTGCTGAGCTTTTTGGCGACGCACCCCAACCGTGCCTACAGCCGCGAAGTGCTGCTGCACCGCGTGTGGGGCTTTGAGTACTGCGGCGGCACGCGCACCGTCGACGTGCACATCCGACGCATCCGCTCTAAGGTGGGCCCGCAGATCGCGGCGCACATCACCACCGTCCGTGGCGTGGGCTATCTGTTTAAGGACTAGCAAGTAAATAGAGGAATGTGAGGGTACCGGAGATTTCTCCAGTACCCTTTTCTCGTTTAGGCGAAAAGAAGACCTTTCACCGATTTAAAGTGTGTCAGTAAAAACAATATCAAACGTATAGCACTATCTCACGAATACCATTTAGTTACCGTATCTCCCTACTGCACGGATGGAGGAAGAAATGCGTTATTCGAGAAAGGTGATTGTCGGATTTATAGTATTGCTTGCCGCCCTGATGTCTCCAAGGTTGGTTTTTGGAGACGACGACTTGGTTCGTGTCACACCGCAAATAGCTGTGGAGCAAGCGCAAGCTTTCTTTGATGAGGTATCGGATGAGCCGGTGACCGCTTGTGACCCAGTAAAAATGGTGAATTCCGATGGGGAATCAATCGGGTATATCGTTCGCGCGAAGCGGGATGACGTTAACTATGGCTACGTCGTATTTGATTCAGAGCGATCTTGGTGGATCAGCGAATACTGCTTGGCTCCGAACGCTCCTATGCCCATTGAGAATACAAGCGATGAAATAGCCCTTCTCGCATCCCAAGATGACATCGTTGCTTTGAAATTTGACGAGCTGTCTTTTGGTATTGCAGATCTGGATAATAACGTTGTTTTAGATGAGAAGGGATGCCGGTCAACAGCGGTGTTTTCTGTGGGAAATAGCCGCAGCGGATCTCCAGGCAGGTTCGAGGATGTTTTCGTATTGCCCAAAGACCTGTATAAACAAGGATATGTCATTGACGCAAGTAAAACTATTTCAGGGATGATAACGCCTACACAATCAGAGGTTATTAAAGAAACGGGGACCTATGCTTGCGATGTGTCTGCGATGTTTGCGGTAAGCAGCCATTATGTAACGCTAAACCGGCTCAAATTGCCAGACTTATATCATGAGCTTTGGCAGTTATCGGGAACATCCGGCGATCCAAATAAGTCATTCGATCAAGCTACGGGCCTTTACTTTACCCAAGGAAGGACTCCATCTCCAAATGCTGCCCCGGCTATTAAGGAGTTCTGTGCTAGGCGCGGGAAAAGGCTTGAGACATCATTTGCTTGGTATCCATCTTGGGATTCTTTCAGGGCAACTGCAGATTCTGGAAATCTCAGTATTTTTTCTGGGACTCTCAGGTCAAGCCATGACGCTCATGCGATGGCTGTTGCGGGATATGTGGCTATGCATAATACATATTCAAATGATAAGAAATATATGCTTGTTGTCTGGGATGGTTGGTTCAATCAGCTGCGTTTTCTTCCATATGACACAACGATTTATATATCGCATGAAGGGACGTATTGTGGAGAGTGACGGCGAAGATGATAGAAAGCGCATACGTAAAACGCTGGGGCTTCTTTGCGCATTTCTTGGGATATTGGTTGTCGCGGCCTATCAACCGAGCCCCTCGGTCGTCGGTGGAAAAGATGACGAACATATTTCAGTTGAAGTACAGACGCTGTCGGATATTCATAACGGACAATTTGAGGCTCTCGTGTCAAGCGGAGGGCGGAAAGAGATTGATATCCGTAGTTACTTTAATACCGGAACTGCTTCAGGGCTGAAGGCGGGAGAGAAATGGATTCTATTCTTCGCAAGTGATGCCAATTTAGAAGAGGAAACTTTGCATCCCTACTATATGGAAAAAGTTAACTAAATCGGTGAGGAGCGAGAGGAATGATCAACAGAAGACAGCTATTCGTCTTGGCATCAGGAGCTGTTATGTTTGCTGGGGCGAGAGGGGCCAACGCTGCGCAGCTTACGAATGTGCAAAAACGATTGACGCTTGTGACCGACATGATAGTTCGGAATGAGGCTGGGGTTATTGTGTCCTCGGCGCGAAGCAAAGATGTCTTGGGTGCCGGAAATAGAAAAATGGCTGTTGGCAGCATAAACAGGAATAATGACGGTGCAGCGTCCCTGACAAGAGCGGCAACTAAGAATTTGGTGACGGTTCATAGGGAGTCAGATGATTCACTGCCGGTGTTGGCAAAGATTGAGATTGTTGTTGAATATTCTGAAGATGGGCAAAGCATTGCAATTCGGTCAGGAAAATATTCGATAATTCAAACCGATCCGCTTGTGATGTATGCAAACGCTTGGTATGCGCTCATGCAGAAAGATAAATATGTGATGAACTACTTCACAGAAAGCGAAGCATCATATGAAACGGGGTGGGGGCCAACGCCATACGATGCGGAGAAGGATAAGTGGACGTGCGGATCGGGTATGGGCGCGACGATTACAGACTTTATTAACGATTCAACATATAGTTTTGCTATCGACTGCTATATCGAATAGACATGACGGCATAAAACGAATTGGCCTATAAGCATGTCATTACTTAAGCAAAGCTGAAATCTTGGCATCTAGTGCTCGGGACTGCCCAGCTTGGGGTACAACTCAACGTGAACAATGATGGCCCGCCACATGTTTGGCGGGCCTTTGGTTATTAGACGAAAGGATCGCAGCTATGAGCGAGAACGATTCCCAGCGTCCCCAGGATGCGGGCAACGCCGGCGAGACTCAGCAGCAGCCGCGCGTGCAGGTGGAGTCGACGCCTGCCGGTGGTAACAACATTCCCTATGTGCAGGCCTACGACACGCAGACCGGCCAGCCGCTGGGTGGTCAACAGGTCGTGAACAAGCACACGGTGGTCAAGACCAAGACCAAAAAGCTGCCGATCTTTATTACGGCGCTCGCCGGCTGTGCCTGCGGAGCTCTGTTGGTCATCGCGCTCATTATGAGCGGCACGCTCGATATCGGCGGCGGCAAGAATGCCGTGACGGCGGGCGCTTCGGGCTCGTCGACGCAAAAGATCAAGATCGACTCCGAGGACACCACGCTGGCCGAGGCTGTCTCTGCCAAGGCGCTGCCCTCCGTGGTTTCCATTACCGCCACTTCGAGTGGCAGTCAGGGTGGCTCGCTTTCGCAGTCTGCCGACAATTCGGACAGCTCGGGTAGCGTCGGCTCGGGCGTGGTGCTCGATACCGAGGGCCACATTCTCACCAACAACCACGTGGTCGATGGTTACGATCAGTACGTGGTAACCATGGACGACGGTACCACCTACGAGGCCGAGTTCGTGGGCAACGATGCCTCGAGCGACCTCGCCGTCATTAAGCTCAAGGATGCCGAATCCTCCAAGCTCACCCCAATCGAGATCGGTGACTCCTCCAAGCTCAACGTGGGCGAGTGGGTCATGGCGATCGGCTCGCCGTTCGGCAACGAGCAGTCTGTCTCCACGGGCATTGTCTCGGCGCTCTACCGCTCCACGGCCATGAGCTCTACCAGCGGCAACACCATCTATGCCAACATGATTCAGACCGATGCTGCCATCAACCCGGGCAACTCCGGCGGCGCGCTCGTCAACGATAACGGCGAGCTCGTGGGTATCAACTCGCTCATCGAGAGTTACTCGGGCTCCAGCTCGGGCGTGGGCTTTGCCATTCCGGTCAACTACGCTAGGAACATCGCCGACCAGATTATCGACGGCAAGACGCCGGTTCATCCGTACCTGGGCGCCACGCTTTCGAGCGTCAATGCGCTCAACGCCCGCACCAACAAGCTGAGCACCGATAGCGGCGCATATGTGGCGAGCGTTGTGGAGGACGGCCCCGCCGCCAAGGCCGGCATCCAGGAGGGTGACGTCATCACCAAGCTGGGCGATGACGAGATCACGAGTGCCGATGGTCTGATCATTGCGCTGCGTAGCCACGAGGTGGGCGAGAAGGTCGAGATCACGCTCGTGCGCGGCAAGGAAGAGAAGAAGGTCACCGTCGAGCTGGGCTCCGACGAGGAGCTTCAGAATCAGCAGCAGGACGACAGTGCGACCGACACCGGCAACGGTAGCATCACCGACGAGCAACTACGCCAGTATCTGGAGGAGCTGCTGGGCCAGCGGGGCCAGGGCTACGGCCAGGGTTACTAGCGAGTCGTATCGCACATATCGAAGCCAGAGGGGGCTGTCCCGCCAACGCGGGACAGCCCCCTCTTTTCATATTGATCCGTTGGGGACGGAGGAAAACAGATCATTTTGGTTAGTCTTCGTCGCTGGGAAGGCTTCCAAATGCCTCGATGTACTCTTCGTCCGACATCCAGTCGATGATGTCGCCAGGTTTGCAGTGAAGTGCCTCGCACATCGCGGTCAACGTCGAAAAGCGAATGCCCTTGAGCCGCCCCGTTTTAATGCGCGAAACGTTAACGGGCGAGATGCCGATAATGTCGGCAAGTTCTTGAGAGGACATTTTGCGATCCGCCATGACGCGATCGAGTCTCATGACGATTGGCATGCTGCCCTCCTTCTAAATAATGGCGTCAACGTCCGACTGCAAGAGTCGCCCGTACTCAAAGATAGCCGAAAGAGATAGCGCAAACAAAGCGAGAACCAGTGTCCAAGCGTTAAAACCAAAGATACCAATTGCGGTAATACTGACGTCGTTGGGGAGCTGGACGGCACATAGGTTATCGAAGGTAATCGAGACAATTGAAGAAATGAGCAGCAGAAGCCCAACAACCAGAAAACGCCGGCATTGTTTTCGCGTGAATATCGACTGAGTGCTGACGACGTCAAGGCAGAAGTTCAAGTAGACAATCAGGCATGCGATTGAAAGCGCCAGGGCCAGAACGTCGCGGATGGCGAGCGCGGTAAGGACGGCGCTCGGAATGGACTCACCGTTAATATAGAAGGGAGTGGGTGCAAAGAGCACCTCCCGCGCCTCGTTGGCAACGCTGAACGCTGAGAAGGCCGCCATGATTGCTGCGACAGACAAAGTGGCGAGCAACATCACACTGCTAAAACGGCATCGTTTATCTGAGCTTTCCATAATTAACCCCAAAAAGGCTGCGGCAATGCCGCAGCCAAAAAATCCTAAGCATAGATGGTTCTTGCTTCAGAATGCCAACTGCCGTTGTAATAGTAAGTAACAGTTACGACGACGCTTCCGTTGCTGAGTCCGTATCTATGAGTCCAGCTGATGTTGCTAACTCGAGAATTGGAGGTCCAGTTCTTTATGGATTTGATGCCCGTTATCGTTCCATAGGTATCGTTAACGGTGTAAGTAACATGGAGCCTGACGCCGTTCGAATAGGCGAGGGTGGTTTCGGCGGTGTAGATTGAACGACTTTCGGCAACTGGCGAAATGATAGAGGAATGGGTTTCTGCTGCGAAGGCGGGCTGCGCGGTCATGCACGATAACCCAACAAGGCAGACGGCGAGTAGATAAGCAACCTTTTTCATCATTGGCTCCTAACTATCTGGTGATTATTTTTTAAACTCCTTTCTGACATCGAGCTATTCCTTTTGCGTAATCATGATGGCTGTTGGCGTTATGAGGGCGGGCAGCTTTGTGGGATCGGTATCGCTGCTGGTGTTGACGGTGCAGGTTACGTCAACGTAGACGCCTTCTTTGATGGCTCCGACTTCTGCCTTCTTACCATCCTGATCCTTAATGGGGATGGTTGAATCGATTTTGAAGTTGAGGTGCAGCGGTGCGGATTGGAATTGCTCGCTTGCGATAACGAAGCGACCTTCGCTCGCCCCGCTGGCGGAAGGGTGATACACAGCAACGACTTCGCCCCGCAAGGAAAGTCCCTTCGAAAAGGGAATGTCCTTCCAGAAAAAGCCGAGCAAAGCGGCTGCTATAAGGACAAGGGGGACGAGGATGGTTAGGAAACGTTTGGACTGATTCTTCATTTCAATCACCTCACGTTGATAATACCAAAATATATTGCAAACACAATATAAAATATTAACTGCGATGAATTGAGTTACATAAAGGAGCATACGAAGTTGCTCGATTCTGGGTGAGCCTGGACAGTTAGTTCAGATACGTATAAACCCGAGGCGGTTCAGCATGCGTTTTGAGCAATTTTATGATTGGGATGGGGTTTGAATGGGTGTTTGGGAGGGCGAGCGGGACGTTTACATGATCTCAGGGAGCCCAAATTAGTTGAAACAGGGGTGTTCGTGCCTAATCCAGCTCTAGGATTTATACGTATCTGAACTAACTGTCCACCCCAGTCTGGCGGCTGCCGATTCGGTGCGGTTTGAGACCGGTATTCGGCCCCATCGTGACCGGTGGTACTCTAGTATCCGTTTGAAATCGAGCGAAGGAGTGCCGCTATGGAGCAATCGAGCCTGTTTGGTGACGGCGTGGACATCGATACCGAAACGCCCGCGAGCACGGATACCGCTGCACCGGCCGATGCCCGTGCCCAGGCGGCAACGCGTGCGGCCGAGCTGCGCCACGAGCTCGATTACCACGCTTATCGCTACTACATGCTCGACGCGCCCGAGATCACGGACGCCGCTTTTGACAAAATGCTCGTTGAGCTGCAGGAAATCGAGGCGACCTACCCCGATCTGGTAACGTCCGACAGCTATACCCAGCGCGTGGGCGGCTACGTGAGCGAGCAGTTTACGCCGGTCACGCACATGGCACGCATGTATTCCATGGACGATGCCATGGACCTGGACGAGCTCGACGCATGGCTCCAGCGCACCGAGGATGCGCTCGGCGCCGGCAGCGTTACCTATACCTGCGAGTTAAAGATTGACGGCCTGGGTGTGGCACTTACCTACCAAAACGGCACCTTTGTGCGCGCGGCCACACGTGGCGATGGCACCACGGGCGAGGACGTGTCGCTCAATGTCCGTACCATCAAGGATGTGCCCATGCACCTGTCCGAGCCGGCGCTCGCCCACATGGGCGCCGACCGCGAGCGCACCATTGAGGTACGCGGCGAGGTGTACATGCCCAAGGGCAGCTTTGTTCGTCTGAACGACGAGGCCGATGCCGAGGGCCGCGATCCCTTCGCCAACCCGCGCAACGCCGCCGCCGGCAGCCTGCGTCAGAAGGATCCCAAGGTCACGGCGCGCCGCGATCTGGCCACCTTTATCTATGCCATCGCCGATACTGACCCACTGCATGTCCACAGCCAGCGCGAGTTCCTCGATTGGCTGCGTAGCGCCGGCTTCAGCGTCAACCCTAACGTTGCCCGTTGCGCCACACCCGCCGAGGTTCACGAGTTCTGTGCCCAGGCGCTTGAGCACCGCGGTGACCTGGACTACGACATCGACGGCGTGGTCGTAAAGGTTGACAGCTTCCAGCAGCAGCTCGACCTGGGCTTTACCGCTCGCGCACCACGCTGGGCCATTGCCTTTAAGTTCCCGCCCGAGGAAAAGCAGACCATCCTGCGCGAAATTCGCATCCAGGTGGGCCGCACCGGTGTGCTCACGCCGGTCGCCGAGTTCGACCCGGTGACGGTTGCCGGCTCCACCATCGCGCGCGCCACGCTGCACAATATCGACGAGATCCGTCGCAAAAACGTGCGCGAGGGCGACACCATCATCGTGCACAAGGCGGGCGACGTGATCCCCGAGGTCGTGGGTCCGGTGCTCGATAAGCGCCCGGCCGATTCGGTCGACTGGCACATGCCCGAGGTCTGCCCCGTGTGCGGCAGCCCCGTTGTCCACGAGGATGGCGAGGTCGCTTACCGTTGCGTCTCCATCGATTGCCCCGCACAGCTCAAGGAGCGCCTGCTCCATTGGGTGAGCCGCGGTTGCATGGATGTTGACGGCCTGGGCGACGAGATCGTCGACAAGATGATCGCCGCCGGCCTGATCCACGATGTCGCAGACTTCTACCAGCTCACGGTCGACGACATCGCCGGCCTGGACACGGGCCGCACCTATGCCAGTTCCAACAGCAAAAAGGGCGTCAAGAAGGGCGACCCCATTCCGGTAGGCCTCAAGACGGCCGAGAAAATCATCGCCGAGCTCAACAAGTCCAAGAGTCAGCCGCTCGGTCGCGTGCTGTTTGCCCTGGGCATCCGTCACGTGGGCAAGAGCGTGGGCGAGGTCATCGCCGAGCGATTCCTGTCGATTGACAAGCTTATCTTGGCGAGCGAAGAGGATATTGCCGAGTGCGAGGGCATCGGCCCCAAGATTGCGGCGAGCGTCAAGCAGTTCCTGGCCGTGCCCGAGAACCTTGCCGTCCTGGAACGTCTGCGCCAGGCGGGCCTGTCGCTCGAGGTCGATTTGGGCGCCGCGCACGCGCAAGCCGCAGCCGACGCTGGCGTGGCAGGCGAGCTCGCCGACGCACAGCCGCTCGCGGGTCTGACCTTCGTGCTCACCGGCACGCTCGTCAACCGCACGCGCGACGAGGCGGGCGCGGCGCTCAAGGTGCTCGGCGCCAAGGTTTCGGGCAGCGTATCAAAGAAGACGAGCTATCTGGTTGCCGGTCCCAAAGCGGGTTCCAAGCTTACCAAGGCCGAGCAGCTGGGCGTACCCGTGCTGGACGAGGACGCACTCGAGCAGATTCTTGCGACCGGTGAGGTGCCCCAGGCTTAGTGCATCAATAGTCAAATTGAAGAACCGCCCGGAAGCCCGATGCCTTCCGGGTGGTTCTTACTTTGCTGGGGCAATCGGCGCCGTGATCTGTGTCACGTAGGTTGTGGGGTCGTCGCTGATGATGTCGTCGATGAGGGCGATTTCGCGTTGCCCCGCTACGCCATCAGCTTGTCAAAAGCTCCGCGGCGGTTGAGTACGGTGAATGCCATCACGCAAATGACTGCCGACAGAATTGACCCGCACGGCGAGGCGATGCCCATGGGAAACAACGTATCGGAATAGGCGTTCGACAGCAGCCACGCGCCCGGCACGCGAATGAGCGCTACGGCCAGCACGTTGTGCGCAAAGCCGATGTAGCTCTTGCCGTATGCAGCGAAAAAGCCGCTAAAGCAAATGTGGATGCCGGCAAAGATTGCGTCGAAAATGTAGCCGTGCATATAGCCGGTACCGGCCGCGACAACCGCGGGATCCTTGGCAAAAAAGCCGATAAACGCCGGCGCCACCAGCCACATCAGCACCGTGATTAGGCAACCGTACACTACCGATATGGTCATGGCGTCCTTGAGTACCTGACGTGCACGGTCGCCCTTGCCCGCGCCGGCGTTTTGCGCTGTGAGCGCGCTGACGGTGGCACCCATGGAACTCGGCACAATGAACAAGAAGCTGATCATCTTTTCGACCAGGCCTACGGCGGCGGCGTCGACGAGCCCTCGGTGGTTGGCGATGACGGTGATAAACATAAACGCCACCTGGATGCAGCCGTCCTGCACGGCCACAGGCACGCCGATCTTAAGAATGCTGCCGAGCACCTCGGGCTGGGGACGCAGGTCGCTGCGCTTAACGTGGATGTTCGTACGGCGGCTCTTAAGCCACACGAGCGCGAGGGCAACGCTGGCCGTCTGCGCGGTCACCGTGCCGAGCGCCGCGCCCACGGGGCCGAGCCCCATGTGGCCGATAAATAGAAAGTCGAGTGCGATGTTGATGATGCATGCCACGCCAATCACGTACATGGGCGAGCGCGAATCGCCCAGGCCGCGAAAGATGGCCGAGAGAATGTTGTATGCGGCAATAAACGGAATGCCGACAAAGCAGATACGCAGGTAGGCGGCGGTGCCTTCGACCGCCTCGGGCGGCGTGCCAATGAGCGCCACAACCTGCGGGCATAGTGCAAACAAGATGACGGCCAGTGCCACCGAGACGCCCATAAACAGCGTGATGGTATTGCCGATGGCGGTCTCGGCGCGGTCGAAGCGGCGCGAGCCCACGGCATGGCCGACGATGACCGTCGTTCCCATGGCCAGGCCCACGAGCGTCACGGTAATGATATAGAGCGTCTGCGCGCCATTACCCACGGCGGTGATGCCGGCGGCGCCGCTAAACTGCCCCATCATGTACAGGTCGGCCATGCCGTAGAGCATCTGCAAAAAGTACGAGAGCATATAAGGCAGGGCAAAGACCGCGATGGTCTTAAGGACATTGCCGCGTGTGAGGTCGTGTTCCATGGGCAGGGTACTTTCTGGCTTGGTTCGTTTAGGTACCAGTGTAGTGAAAACCCTACAACGATTGTAGAGTCAAGGTTTGTGTTGACGACGGGGCGAAAAAATAGTCACGCTCCAAGCACGATGCTTTGGCCCTCTGTGCCCCTCACCTCGCCTCAAACCATCACAACATTCAACGTTTTTTGCCAAAATCAGGAAAAGCATCGAATGTTGTGATGGTTTTTCTGCCACTCGGCCGGGTGGAATTGCTTTCTTGCGCACGAAGGTGTGCGGACCCGTGGGCAGGGGAATAAGGTTGGTTATCCGACTCCATTGGAGGGCTCATGGACCTGCCGATCGTCCTGTCCCATAAGACTGCCTGGCTGTACCATAACGTGGCGCGCCCGTCCGAGCCGCTCTCGCGAGCAAGCAGTCTATACGATGAGGACTCGCTTGCTAACGAGGCAGAACCGACCGCGAGCCTGCCCAAATTGGGACTCGATGCCAAGGGGCTGAGGGCTTCAACGGCAGTTGGGATCGTTGTCGACTATCTGGTCTCGCTTGGTATTCCACGAGAAGAGCTCGATCATATCGACACGCTCGTCAACTTCGATTTTGAGCGCTCGACGCCGGCTGGATTTAGGTGCCACGTGTTTGGAGCGCCGGTACCTCCAAGCCATCTTATCGAGGTGGCAGAGGGCCTTCTAGTGGTTGATGAGGTCATGTGCTTTGTCCAAGCGGGTTCGTGGATGAGCGAGCCCGAGCAGCTGGAATATGGGTATGAAATCTGCGCCCGATACCATTTGAATCATCTGTCGACAGGCGATTATATCGAGATGGGGCAGAGGTATACCGTTGCCGACTTGATTGCTTATTGCAATGAGAACCGATCTCGTCAGGGGGCTATACGCGCGGCCGCCGTGCTCAAGCGGGTGCACGATGGCGCGCGATCGCCCATGGAGACGGCCACCGCAATCATGGTCGTAGCAAAACGTTCCCAGGGAGGGCTGGGATACGCCAAGATCGAGCTCAACCACCGGGTTGATGTTCCCAGCGAGTTCAAATATCTCGCTAAGTCCGGGTATTTCGAGATCGACGTATATGCGCCTGCGAGCGGTACGGGGATTGAATACAACGGCTCGGACCATCTTGATAAACAGCGCAGCGCGTCGGATGCGGAGCGTATGACCGTGCTGAGCGCGCTGGGCTTTAGGATGATCGTTCTCACCGGGACTCAGTTTGCCCATCAGCTGCAATTGCACCGGGCGATGAATGCCATCGCGCTCGCTATGGGTCTCAAGTGCGACCGAAGCGAGGTGTTCCAGAAACGGCAGAATGACCTGCGGGAATTCGTGATTCGCAACTGGAATGGTGGCCTCTAGGGGCGTTCTGACCCTTCTGCGGGGCATTGTGAGCAGGCAAACCGTCTCAATAATCGATGCTTTTCTCGATATTGAAGAAAATCATCGATTTTTGGGACGGTTTGGATGTTGAGGATGGGCTTGGGAAGTCCGTTTTGCTCGAAGCGACCTGTCCTGTCGTACGCATGTCGACCCATTCTTCCCGTGGGGTATTATGTTTCCCGAAGAATAAATCGCTGCACGAGGGGAGGGCTGCGTGGACGGGCACGTGCAACATGACGGCTTTGGCCGCGATATCAACTACCTGCGCATTGCCGTTACCGACAAGTGCAATTTCCGCTGCATCTATTGCATGCCAGCCGACGGCGTGGCACCCCGCGCGCACGACGAGCTGCTCAGCGCCGAGGAAATCGCCCGCTTTGTGCGCTTGGTAGCGGGGGAAGGCATTCGCCGCGTGCGTCTGACGGGTGGCGAGCCGCTGGTCAGCCGCCGTATCATCCCGCTCATTCGTGACATCCGCGCGATTCCGCAGATCGAGGACATCTCGCTCACCACCAATGGCGCCCTGCTACCCAAGCTGGCGCCGCAGCTCAAAGATGCCGGGCTTAACCGCGTCAACATCTCGCTCGACACGCTCGACCCCTCGCTGTTTGGAAAGATCACGCGCCTGGGTCGGCTCGAGCAGACCATGGCCGGTATCGACGCGGCGCTGGCTTGGGGCTTTGAGCCGGTCAAGGTCAACTGCGTTGTGGTGCGCCGACTCAACCAAGATGTGGCGGCCCTCGCACGGCTGACCGTCGACCACCCCATCCACCTGCGCTTTATCGAATACATGCCCATCGGCGACGAGCACACGAGCTCGCATTGCGCTGTGGACCCGCATGCGCCCGCGCTCAATCCCGAGCTGTGGGACGCGAGCGATACCGTGCCGAGTGATGAGCTGCGGGCGCTCATCAATGCCGGGGCCGCCGCGGCGGGGCTGGGCGAGCTCGAGCCGCTCGACATCAACGACGCTCCTGCCGGCGCGGGCCCTGCGCGCTACTGGCACTTTCCGGGCGCGGCGGGAACGGTTGGTTTCATCAGCGCCATGTCCAACCATTTTTGCGCGAACTGCAACCGTCTGCGCCTGACGGCCGATGGCAACGTGCGTCCGTGCCTGTTCAGCGATGCCGAGTATTCGGTGCGCGACGCCCTGCGCCGTGGTGATGATATGCAGGTACTTTCGATTTGGCGCGATGCCGTGGCCCACAAACCGCAGGAACACGCGATAATTGAGGGCACGCAACGATTTATGTCCCAAATCGGAGGATGATCATATGGCCAAGAGCAGGTACGCCGATGCCACCAAGGCCGCTCGCAGGGCCGCGATGTCTGCCCACAAAGTCACGGCTGTGGCCAGCGATGCCGTTACAGGCGCGCAGCCGACTGCCGGCGCTGTCGCCGAGCCCGCCCGCGACGCCCGTCGCGACGAGCTGACGCACGTGGACGCCAAGGGCGAGGTGCGCATGGTCGACGTGTCCGACAAGGCCGAGACCCATCGCATCGCCATCGCCGAGGGCACCATCCTCATGCACCCCGAGACGCAGGCCATGGTGCTGCAGGACCGCGCCAAAAAGGGCGATGTGCTCGCCTGCGCGCGCGTGGCGGGCATTATGGCCATCAAACGCACAAGCGACATCATCCCCATGTGCCATCCGTTGCTCATTACCAAGAGTAAGTGCGACATTGCGCCCATCGCTCCGGCGGGGACGCCGGCCGAGGACGTGCCCGAGGGCTGGGCGCCGGCGCGCGCGGACGGACAGGTTGGCTTTCACGTGCTGGTCACGGCGGGCGTGACGGGCAAGACCGGCATTGAGATGGAGGCGCTGACCGGCGCGAGCGCCGCGTGCCTGACCATCTATGACATGTGCAAGGCGGTCGATCGCGGCATGGAGATTGTCGACGTTCGCCTACTGCACAAGGAAGGCGGCCGCTCGGGCGTGTGGGATCGTGCGGAGCGTCAGGCCGCTGCTGTCGAAGCCGTGGGTGCCGCGAGCGACGTGCCCGCGAGCGCACCCGTCGCCGTCGCGCCTGCTGCTCCCATCCCGACCGTCCCCGCGATCGCGTTTATCGGCTACCAAAACTCGGGCAAGACCACGCTTGTCGAGAAGGTTATCGCCGAGCTCACCCGCCGCGGCCTGCGCGTGGGTTCGCTCAAGCATCATGGGCATCACGGCTTTGATATCGATGTGCCCGCTAAGGACACCTGGCGCCATCACCAGGCCGGGTCCAAGCACGTGGGACTCATCTGCGCCACGCGCTGGGCAGAGTACGCCGACACGCGCGAGGAGGACGAGATGCCCGCGCGCGAGCTGCTGTCGCGCTACAACGATGTCGACGTGGTGATCATCGAAGGCTACAAGACCGAGGGCTTCGACAACATCGTGGTCGCGCGCTCCGGCGTCGATCGCCTACGCGGCAAGAGCTCGCTCGACCTGGTCGACGGTCACACGCTGGCCCTTGCCTGCAACGAGGCCCTGGCACGTCAGGCCTTCGACGCCGGCTTTGCGACCCGAGCCATCAACATCAACGACGCCCGCGCCATCTGCGATCTGATCCAAGACCATCTGGTCTAAAACCTGCCAAAAAAGACAGGTTAATTTGGCAGGTTTTATCTGGGCAAACGTCATTTCCACCACAAAGGGGCCAGGCACCTTTGTGGTGGTTTTTGCTTTGGTAGATGTGTGGGGCATGCCTTACAATCTACCAAGTAGTTCATGACGGGCGAAAAACGGAGAGAAGGGTCCTGATACGTCCTTAATGTTTCATGCGGATAGATTGATTTGACAGACGGCGACGAATGTCCACCGCCCGTATTCGTATGAAACGAGGAGTCTCCGTGCTCGTATCTCTTCTCTCAAAACCTTACCCTTCGTTGTCCGCGCAGGCTAAGCACCTGGTGGCAATGCGCTTCCTCATATATACCGGCTTTCAGACCAGCTACTTTATCGGTGTTATCGGAACACTCACCTATGCGGACGGCGCTTCGGTCGTCGCGACATCGCTGGCCGTCCTGTTTATGAATGTATTTGTGATCCTGGGATCCTTTGCGGGCGGAGCGGCGCTTGACGCTTGGGGTCCGTGCCGGCATTTCCGGGCGAGTATCGTCGGCACGTTGGCAACCGGCGCGGCAATCCTCGCCTTTGGCAGCGCGACCGGCATCGTCCTGCTCGGCGCGGTACTCCTGGGCTTTGTGATGGGATTCGCCCAGCCCATCGCCACATCCTATCCAGCCTACCTCACCGACGATCCTGTCGAGCTCAAAGGCATCAACTCCGCCATCGCCATGTTTTCAAACGTGAGTATCATCGTCGGTCCCACGCTGGGCGGCTTTGTTGCAGCGGCTGCGTCGTCGCGCGCGGTGTTCGTACTCATGATGATCTTTACCGTACTGGCGCTCGTCGCCGGTTGGGGCTTTAGGCCGCAAGCAGGTCGCGTCGCCGCGCGCGAAAGTACTCCCGCGGATAGCAGCATAACGGCAAGTACTGCCAGTCAAAGCTCCGACTCCAGTAAATCCACCCGCGTCACCTTCGCGACCAGCATCAAGACAGTCTTCACCAACAGCGTCCTCGCCCTGCTGTTCTGCATTATTTTCCTTTCGAACTTTGGCTATGGAGCTTTCGACCCGCTGGAGTCGTTCTTCTACCGCGATGTCCTGCACGTCGGTGTTGAGTGGATGGGCTGGCTCTCGTCGGCCAGCGGTGTGGGCGCGGTGCTGGGCGCTGTCCTCGCGCTCCGCTTGCCGCCGCATCTGATCAACCTTAAAACGCTGCTCGCGGCGCTTATGTCCGTGGGCCTGGGAAGCCTGCTCTACGTGGGAACAACGTATGTGGGCGTGGCGCTCATTGGCCAGATTGCCCTGGGCGTGGCCTGGGGCGTCGTCAACCCGCTCCACAACACGATCGTGCAAACGACGGCCCCGCTCGAGCAGCTCGGTCGCGTCAACTCGGTCATGGGTTTTGGCAACATGTTCGCCGGCGTGGCCCCGCTGGCGATTGCCCCGTGGCTGGCGGCGACGTTTGGCGTGCAGCAGACGCTCGTTGGTGCGGGTATGGTCGTGACGGCGGTTCCCACGGCGTTGCTGCTGTTTGGACGCCGACATTTTGATCGTGCCGCAAGGCAGTAAAAACCATCACAACATTCGATGAAAATCGCGATTTTGCCGAAAAACGTCGAATGTTGTGATGGTTTGCGCCCCGGGCCAGGCCACCCTTCGGGTTCGGCCACCACAAAAGGGGCCAGGCTCCTTTGTGGTGGCTTTTGCTTTGACGGGCCGCGCCTGCGCCTTGGTATACCATGTACACCATTTCCGACCACATTCAGCACCGCCGCACAACCCAGAAAGGCCCCCATGGACGCCACCTTCAGCCACATTAAAGCCGTACTCTGCGATATCGACGGCACGCTGCTCACGAGCCGGCACACGGTGTCCCCGCGCACCGTGGCGGCGATCCGCGCCTTGCGCGAGCGTGGCGTGCTCTTTGGCCTGTGCACCGGGCGCGACGCCCACGCGACCGAGGCCATGTACGAGCTCTGGGGTATCGAAGGCCTGGTGGACGTGCTCGTGGGCTGCGGTGGCGCCGAGGTCATCGACCGCGCGCACGACATCAACGAGCTGAGCTATCCGCTGCCGGGCGAGACCATCGCGCGCATTTGCGAGCACATGGCAGACCTGCCGGCAACGCCCGTTTGCCCTCGGGACGGCGTGCTCTATGTGCCCGAGAGCGATGCGTGCGTCGAGCACTTGTCGCGTGTCGACGGCGTGCCCTACAAGGTGGTCGACTTTGCCGAGTTTTTGCGCGAGCCGCAGACCAAGGTGATGTTTACTATGGTGCCCGAGGTGATGCCGCGGGTCATCGAGCGGGCGTCGTCGCTCGCCGACGACACCGTTAAGGCGGCGGCTCTTCAGACCACGCAGCGACTCTACGAATTCATGGATCCGCGAGTGTCCAAGACGCGCGGACTTGTGCGCGTGGCGGAGCTCAACGACATGGAGCTCCAGAACATTTGCGTGTTTGGCGATGCCGACAACGATACCTGCATGGTGGCCGACGCCGGCGTGGGTGTGGCCATGGCAAATGGTAGCGATGCCACCCGCGCCGCCGCCGATTTTGTAACCGCGAGCAACGACAAAGACGGCATCGCGATCTTTATCGAGGAGCATCTGCTGTAGCGCAGGGGGGGACCACCACAAAGGGGGCAGGCACCTTTGTGGTGGCCTCAGGCGATTTAGGCGAATTGATGCCTAAAATCTGTGGGAAAATTCAAATATTGTTGTCTGAACATCATGCTTCTAACCACCGATGGGTTTAAGATATTCTCATCAATTTGGTAGGATATTCATCCCGGTTAATGACCTACCGCTCACGGTCGATTTTCGACCGTTCACAGGATGTTTGCTCTTGAGCAAAATGTTGTGCAAATAAATAAAATGCTATTAAAAAACTGATAACTAACTTAATTACCAGTAGAAACAAGAAACAGATAGCGAATAAACGAAGGCAAATCTGAACAATTATCAAGAGAATTGAGAACTCGCGGTTGATTTCCGATCTCAGCCGAACACATTGAGCTGATGGCTCGCTCCCGCAGTTAGCCGAACGCCCCCGCGGCCCC
>NZ_JBCOIL010000013.1:0-66811 GCF_040926265.1 Collinsella aerofaciens
GCCTCTCGGCGGCCTTGCGAAAAACAAATCCAAGTTAGACCATTTCAAATGGTTCGATGTCTGCCCGGATGCGACACTCGGAAGTGTCCATCCTCGCAGTATCCGGTTCTCAAGGTGCACGCCTGCGCCGGTTCCCGGTTGCACCGGGCCGCGCGGCAAGGAGATATATTGCCAGACCGGAGGGCCCCCGTGGGCGGGAATCTGGGACTCCACGGTTCCTACACAAATGAGGATGGGACCCTCTCTGTGAGAGCCTAGAAAGAACAGGGCCGCGGCCCCCTATTAGAGCGGCCCTTCGGTTTTCCAACGGTTAAGCTTCGGCCGCATTAATGGCTGTATACCCATTAGAAATGGGACATAGCAGCGTTAACGAGTTCAAAAACGATTAGTCCAATAAGAGCCGCTGCGGCAAACTTGATGGCATTCGCAAGCTGTGGATGCTCATAAGCCCAGCCCGTCCTCGTCTCTTCGCTGTCCGCCTTCTTTCCGTCCAAGAAGTCGGATATCTCTTGATACGTCACCAAATCATTCTTCTTCTTGATATGTTCCGCTGCAAGCGCGCAGCACATTGCGCCAGCACCAAAGACGCCTGCCAACACCATCGTCGGAACGCACTGGACCATCCCCCACCCGTGGTTTTGTTGCCACATGAGCCAGGCCATAGAGACGGTAAACGCAAGAAGCCCAGCCAACATCCCCGCACCCAAGCGATAGAGCGTGCCCCTATCGCGTTCAACCCTTTCTCTAATTATTGAAATGTCGCCTTTAACAAGCTCGTCAATCGTTACATCCAGTTGTTCAGACAGCAGTAGGAGACTCTGGATGTCGGGGTACGTTTTACCGCGCTCCCAATTACTGATGGTCTGACGTGTTACAAAAATGCGCCTTGCAAGATCCTCCTGGGACAAACCAGCATCGAGTCGATACTGTTTAAGGTGTTTTGGCAGCTGCATGGCATTCCCTTCGAATGCATCTCAACTCTTATTGGGCGGCTACACAACAGAAGCCGGCAAGCAAAGCGTAATCCCAAAATCAAACCCATACGGATGGCTGCGCGCAGATTAGAGTGTCAAAAATCTTTGACACATACGCTACCTGCTCTTTCTTGCAACTCGGACACTATCGAATTGATCGGTTTGGCTACGTCCCAAATCGATCACATCCCTAATCAATCAAAAAGGGGCGCTTCCGGATTGGAAGCGCCCCTTTAAGATGCAAGAAGCAATTAAGCCTCGAGAGCCTTCTTGGCAATGGCAGCCAGCTCGTTGAAGGACTCGATGTCCTCGTAAGCCATCTGAGCCAGGACCTTACGGTCGAGCTCGATGCCGGCAACCTTCAGGCCGTGCATGAACTGAGAGTAAGAAATATCGTTCAGGCGAGCGGCAGCGTTGATGCGGGTGATCCAGAGAAAGCGGATCTCGCGCTTCTTGTTGCGGCGATCACGATACTGATACTGCAGGGAGTGCTGGACCTGCTCTTTAGCATGCTTGTAAGTACGCGAAGCGGCACCGTAGTAACCCTTCGCACGGTGCATAACGGTACGGCGCTTCTTCTTGGCGGCAACAGCGCGCTTAATACGTGCCATGTTCTATCAACTCCTAGACGGTAAAACGAAAAACGGGAACGCGAACTTAGGCGAGACGCGACTTGATGACCTTGCGGTCGGCAGCGGCGATCTCGGTCTCCTGACGGAAGCCACGCTTACGCTTGGTGGACTTCTTGCTCAGGATGTGGCTCTTGAAAGCCTTGGCGCGCATAAGCTTGCCGGTACCAGTCTTGCGGAAACGCTTCTTGGTGCCGCTGTGGGACTTCATCTTAGGCATGAAATACTCCTTAATCGGTTACAGAACACTAGTTACTTGGTATCGCTTGCCGCTTTATCCTCATCGAAGGCGCCCTTAATCGGGGCGAGCAGCATAAGCATGTTACGGCCTTCCATCTTAGGCTTGGACTCGACCGTAGCGTAAGACTTGAGATCCTCGGCGAGACGCTCGAGAACGTTAAGACCCTGCTCCGGGTGAGCCATCTCACGGCCGCGGAACATGATGGTGATCTTAACGCGTGCGCCCTTCTTGAGGAAACGCAGAACGTGGCCCTTCTTGGTCTCGTAGTCGCCAACGTCGATCTTGGGTCGGAACTTCATTTCCTTGACCTCGACCTTGGACTGGTTCTTACGAGCGGCCTTAGCCTTCATGGCCTGCTGGTACTTGAACTTACCGTAGTCCATGACCTTGCAGACCGGCGGCTCCGCGTTGGGAGCGATCTCGACCAGGTCGAGACCCTGATCGTCAGCGACGCGCTGGGCATCGCGGATGGCGAACAGGCCGAGCTGAGAGCCATCGACGCCAATCAAACGGCACGAAGATGCGGTGATCTCGTCGTTGATGCGGGTGTCATCAGACTTAGCTATTTTCCCTACCTCCATTCATAAAAAAATAACCCGGCGCTTCTTTGCAACCAGGTCGTACACATAGACATCCTCGGTATGAGGAAGGGAATCTAGGTTGTATGACCAGTCAGCTGCTCATTGGCGCCAAAAGGTGGGAACCCTCGGGTTCCTCTTTAGGGCATTGCGGGAACAACGCCTTGCGAATAATAACACGTACCGCGCGTTATCACATTACGTACACGAAAAAGGGGGCCTTGCCCCCTTGAAGCGCAGGTGCATGTATGGCGCCCGAGGCGAGACTCGAAGGGACTTCGCTTCGCGAAGCCCCGGGCTTCGGGCGCATGGCGCCCTCGCCACGCTCCGCTACAAACAGGCCACAGGCCTGTTTGCTTAACGCTCCGCGCGCTCACGCGAGTTCGGCACGAAAAAGGGGGCCTTGACCCCCTTGAACGCTCACTTGCATGTATGGTGCCCGAGGCGAGACTCGAACTCGCACGTTGTTGCCAACGGTGGATTTTGAGTCCACTGCGTCTGCCAATTCCGCCACTCGGGCACGTAATGCGTGAGTTAGTTTATCACAGCTTTCTGTTGATTAGTCCGAAAATGGAACTTCGAGCATTTCGATAAGCTCAACCTTGCGCAACATCTCCCGCTTACGACATCCACGCCCATCAACCGAGGCCTCGCCCATCTGGTTGTCATAGGGATCCTCGCGCATGCCATCGAAAGCAGGCACAAATTCAGCCTGGAATCGATTGTTGGCCACCATACGCCACGGGTCGAGGTTGCCAAAGTAGTGCTGGCGACGCCACTCCTCCCCCATCCTGCGCGCCGAGGAACCGAACGATACGTCGGCGTTAAGCCAACCGGTCTGTGGCGTATAGAACTCAGCCCAATCGTGCGGCCCCACCGAATCGGGAGCAACATACAGGCCGCTCTGCCAACGGGCAGGCACGCCCGCGATGCGGCACATGGTGATAAACGTGAGCGCCATAACGCCGCAATCGCCGCGTAAAGAATGCGCACAGTCGTCGGCAATAGATCCCAAAAGCAGGTACGGTGGCTGATAGCGATAGTCGATATGCTGTGTCAGGTAATCATAGATAGCACGAGCGCGATCGAGCGGATCCTCGAGTCCGTCAACAACACCGGCCGTCAGCTGCTGCAGATACGGCGTGAATGCAATGTGCGGACGGTCCTCGGAAATATCCTCGGGCAGAGGCGCGTCCATACGCGGATGAACCGGAAGTGTGCCACCGTAGACATCACAATAAGCAGCATCGATGTGATAACGATAAGTCACCGAGAATGAGCGCTCACTCGAAGAAGACCACGAGGCGGTACGCGCCGAAGCGTTCGCGGGAGCAACAGCACCCTCCGGCGTCATGTCGAGAATCTCGACCCGAGACTGCTGACGGCAGGCGGCGGCTACGGGAAGCCAAGCGCGAACGGTCTCCCCCTCTAGAGCGCCGGGGACAGACAAGGACGCCTTAAGCGTAATAACGCGAGTCAATCCGTTTTGTGACTCCATCTCCTTGAGCATCTCGCTGCGCAGTGCAATTCCGTCCGTAGGATCGGGACGCATGCCGGGAACCTCTTTGGGATATACGCGAAGCGAATCGAGGAAGTTGTCGAGAACGAACAGCTCGCCATCGATAAAGCGCCAGTCAATACGCTTACGGTCAATCAGATCGTCAAACTGCTCCTCGGTAAACCCAGGCCACTCCTCGCGGATCATCTCGATAGCCCGATCACGCGACACCGAAAAATGAAGCGGCGTCTCGATCATGCGATACCGCTCGGCGCGAACGCAGGCAGCCAGCGAAGGCTCAGGGTTCTGCTCCAAAAGGCGATCGCAGGCGGCAACAGCCTGCGTCAAATACCCGGCATCCTTAAGACGAAGAATCTCAGGCGGTAGCCCAATATCGAGATGGCGAAAGTCATCGCAGCAAACATCAACAGAGCAACCAACAGGACCCTCGTCAATAACCTTCCCATCCGAAGGCAGCACATTAATAACAGCCATACCAAACTCCAAGTCATTAGAACTCTTGAAGTCCATTGTAGCGAGATAAAAAAGAAAGCCCCAACAAGGGAGCCATCAACACCGCCGAGCGGTAGTCAAAAAATGAATTCAGCCCAGTAACCCTGTAGCGAGTTAACGAAGGAGGCCCCGTTCACCCGAAGCTTTTCCCATTGCGCGACTTCTGGCAAAGCCAGGTGAGCGCAAGGGAAAAGCGTAGGGTGAACGGGGCCTCCGACGGGAAAGTTAAACCGCTACTTACGCCTTGTTGACGGAGCCAAACTCCTCCATGAGCTCCTTGGTGCGGGCAACGATGTTGTCGCGACCAGGCTTGAGGAGCTTACGGGGGTCAAAGCCCTTGCCCTGCTGATCCTTGCCGGCCTCGATGTACTCGCGAACACCCTTGGCGAAGACGAGCTGCAGATCGGTGTTGACGTTGATCTTGGAGATACCCAGGGAGATGGCCTTCTTGATCTGATCCTCGGGGATGCCGGTACCACCGTGCAGAACGAGGGGCAGGTCGCCGGTCTGAGCCTTGATCTCGCCCAGACGCTCGAAGGAAAGGCCAGCCCAGTCGGCGGGATACACGCCGTGGATGTTGCCGATACCGCAGGCGAGGAAGTCGACGCCCAGGTCAGCAATCTGCTTGCACTCAGCGGGGTCAGCGAGCTCGCCGTTGGAGGTCACGCCGTCCTCGGTGCCGCCGATGCCGCCGACCTCGGCCTCGATGGACATGCCCTTGGAGTGGGCAAGCTCAACGAGTTCCTTGGTGCGGTCGAGGTTAAGCTGGAAGGTCTCCTCGTGAGAGCCGTCATACATGATGGACGTGAAGCCGGCCTCGATGCACTTGAAGCAGTCCTCGTAAGAACCGTGATCGAGGTGAAGGGCGACGGGGACGGTAACGCCCGTGGCCTCGACGGCAGCCTTGACCATGTCGGCGCAGACCTTGAAACCGCCCATCCACTTAGCGGCACCAGCGGTGCACTGAAGGATCAGCGGAGACTTGGCCTCCTCGGCGGCCTGGAGAATAGCCAGGGTCCACTCGAGGTTGTTGGTGTTGAAGGCACCGAGAGCGTACTTGCCGGCCTCGGCCTTCTTGAGCATGTCTGCTGCGTTGACGAGCATAAAAGAAACCTCCTGTAAGGTTGCTCCGATAACGCCTGAGATTTTACCACGACATACCCGAGCATAAACGTTCGTTTGTTCACGAATACCATCCGATTGGACAAATTTTGACCGTTTGCCCCACAGAATCGACCCACTGGGGAAAATAGCTTGACGATTGAGCGGTCTTCGTGATTCGAAAGACGGCTTCGAGCCTACATCTGCATAAACGGATTCTGCATAAGTTCGCGCGCCATCGTGGTCGAATCGCCATGGCCCGTCAAGCAAACGGTATCGGGCGGAAGCGTCTTGGCAAGTTTGGAGAGCGAGCGCATAATCGCCGCCTCGTCACCGCCGGAAAGATCGGTACGACCGTGGCTGCCCGGGAAAAGCGTGTCGCCCACAAAGGCGATGTTCCCCTGCTCGGTCGCGGCGAACAGGACGATGCCGCCCGGCGTATGCCCCGGCGTCTCGATCACCTGCAGGCAGATATCGCCCAATTCAATCGTATCGCCCTCGGCAAGCAGCCGCGTCGGCTCGCCCGGATCGGGCGTCTCAATACCCCACATGGCGCGCTGCTCCTCGATATTTGCGCGAGGCACCGTCACGTCCTTAGCGCACAACTCATATAGTGCGCTGTCGCCAACGACAGCTCGAACCCCGGCGACCCCGCCAACATGGTCGGCATGACCGTGCGTGCAGACAGAGCCGAGTACGCGAACTTCGGGATGCGCAGTGCGGATATGCTCCACAAGACGCTCGCCCTCCCACGCCGGATCGACGATTAAGCACTCGTCATTCGAAATCACGGCGTAACTGTTGGTCTGAATCGGGCCGTTGACGAGTGCCTCAATCGAAGCTGCACCTCGGGGTGTCAGGTCCAAAGTCATATCGCCCATGCGCATACCCTCCTTCTAAAATACGTTCGAGGCACCAAACGATGCCTCGAACGTAACCAATATCTATGATGCTGAGAGGCTCTCGCACCTACACACGGCGCTTGAGCTGAGCTCCGCCTTCGCCGGGCATAAGACGGCGAGCGTCGTAGACCGAATCGACACTGCTGATGGAAGCCAGCAGCGGATCCAGACCGCTCGCGTCCGAGATCTCGACCATAAAGCGCAGGGTTGCAATACCCTCGCGGTTGGTCGACGTGGCGGCAGAAAGGATATTGCCGCCCGCATCGCCAATGGCAATGGTGACATCCTTGAGCAGGCCCATGCGGTCCAGGCACTCGACCACGATCTCGACCTGGAAGAGGGTGTCGGCAGCGCCGTCCCACTCCACATCGATCATGCGCTCGGGATGTTCCATAAGACCCTTGACGTTGGGGCAGTTGGCGCGATGCACCGAAACGCCACGGCCGCGCGTGATGAAGCCGACGATGTCATCGCCCGTCACCGGATTGCAGCAATGCGCCAGACGGACCAGCAGACCGCTGTTGCTCTCGCCCTTGACGATAATGCCGTTGCTGGCGCTCTTGCCGCGCTTTTGCGGCTTGCGGTTGGAGCCGCGGGCAGGCTGCTTGACGATCTCGGCAATGGCTTCGGTCTTGGTGAGCTGCTCCTCGGGCTTGGGGTCCAAGATTTGCTCGACCTTGTTACCCACAGCGCGCGGGGCAACCTTGCCGGCGCCGACGGCGGCAAACAGGTCCTCGAGCTGCTTGTAGTTAAACTGCTCCGCCACGGCGTTGAGCGCACGCGTGGATCGCGGCGTAGAGATGCCATACCCGCGCTTGCGCAGGTCCTTGGCCAGTATATCGCGGCCGGCAGCAGCGTCATCGTCTTTGGTCGCGGCGGCGAAGTAACGGCGGATCTTTGACTTGGCGGAAGGTGTCTTAACGATCTTGAGCCAATCACGCGACGGCTTGGAACTCTTGTTGGTCAGGATCTCGACACGGTCACCCGTCTTAATCTCGTGCGTGAGCGGAGCCACCGCACCGTTGATTTTGGCGCCGACGCAATGGTTTCCCACCTCGGTGTGAACGGCGTAGGCAAAGTCGAGCGGTGTAGAGCCGGCACGAAGCGCCATGACCTCGCCCTTGGGTGTAAAGACAAAGATCTCCTGGTCGAACAGATCGACCTTCAGCGAGTGCAGGTATTCCTTGGCGTCCGTAATCTCGTCAGACGCTGCCCAATCGAGCGAATGTTTGAGCCAGTTAATCTGGTCGTCCAGACGCTGGGCATCATTGGTCTTAGACGCAGACGATCCGCCCGACTTCTTATAGAGCCAGTGGGCGGCAATGCCGTACTCGGCCTGCTCATGCATCTCGTAGGTTCGAATCTGAATCTCGAGCGGGCGGGCCGTGGGGCCGATAACCGTCGTATGGAGCGACTGGTAGTTGTTGACCTTGGGCATGGCGATATAGTCTTTGAAGCGACCGGGCATGGGGTGCCACAGCGTATGCACCGCGCCGAGCGTGGAGTAGCAATCGCGCACCGAATGCGTGATGACACGCAGTGCCACCAGGTCGTAGATCTCGGAGAATTCCTTGCCCTTGCGCTTCATCTTTTGGTAGATGGACCAATAGTGCTTGGAACGGCCATTGATCTGGAAGCCCTCCAGGCCAATGCGGTTGAGCTCGTCGGTGAGCGTCTTGATAGTCTCAGCCAGATAGCGCTCGCGAACCTCGCGCGACTCAGCCACCATGCGCGCAATGCGCTGGTAGGCATCGGGCTCCAGGTAGAAGAAGGACAGGTCCTCGAGCTCCCACTTAATAGAGCTCATGCCCAGACGGTCGGCCAGGGGCGCATACACGTCCATGGTCTCGCGAGCCTTAAACAGGCGACGGTCCTCGCGAAGGGCCGCCAGCGTACGCATGTTATGCAGGCGGTCGGCAAGCTTAACGATAATGACGCGGATGTCCTTGGACATGGCGAGGAACATCTTGCGCAGCGTGAGGGCCTGCTTCTCGTCCATGCTGTCGACTTCGATGTTGGTGAGCTTGGTCACGCCATCGACGAGCTCGGCTACCGTATCGCCAAACAGGCCGGACACATCGGCAAGCGAGGTCTCGGTATCCTCGACGGTATCGTGCAGCAGCGCGGCGCACACCACATCGCAGTCCATCTTGAGATCGGCCAAAATGATGGCCACCTCGACGGGATGGTTAATGTACATCTCGCCCGAGCGGCGCTTTTGGTTGCAGTGCTTCTCGGCGGCAAAGCAATAGGCCTGCTCCACCTTAGAGAAGTCCTCCTCATTCATATATTTGAGGCACAGGCGCTCCAGCTTGTCGTAGCTGTCCGCCATAATCTCGGGCGGCAGCTCATCGGCATGCTTATAGTGCTCCATCTCCGAAAACGGCTGGAGGGTGGAATCATGGGCGGTACGGGCTGCGGCATCCATCGAGGTCCCCTTCCCCTAGGCCCGCGGTACGATCGGGCGGTTAACTTTGGCTAGCATATCAGAAGCGCACGAATCGAGTGCCCAGCTCCGGAAAGCCGAGAACTCCATGCGCGAGCGCAAGCCCTCCAAATAGCGAATTGACCTGCTCAATTGCACACGGCCGGGGTTTTCGGCCATCGCGATGCGACGGGTGTCGTCAAACCCCGAAACGCGACAGAAACCAAGCTCTTCGAAGATTCCCAGGCCGCTTTCCACCGAGCGCTCGTCGACCGGCGTGCGGGCATCGATGGCAAGGCACATCTGCGCGATGTCGATATCGCTCGCGCTAAACGAGTCGTCTCCGGTCTTGCCGCGGTTGGAGCGCCACATAGTCTGCAGCGCTCGATAGAGCGTGACGAGTTCATCGCGCTCGGGCGCGTAGCAGTCGAGCAGGCGCTCGTTAATGCGAGCGTCACGCGACGAATAGAGCAAGTGAATCACGGCAGGTTGGCCGTCGCGACCGGCGCGTCCGCTCATCTGGTTAAATTCAATGCTGCCAAACGGCATGTGGTAGAGCACGACATGGCGAATATCGGGCAGGTTGACGCCCTCACCAAAGGCAGAGGTCGAAACGATGCAGCTGAGGCTTCCGTCACGAAACGCTTCCTCAACACGGCGACGATCGGAGCGCGCAAGCCCCGCGTTATAGAACGCGATGCGGGTCGCGCAATCGGGCACCCGCTTGCGCAGTGTCTTGGCAAGCGCCACGGACTGATCACGCGAGTTGACGTAGATGACGGTCTTCTCCCCCGTAGCCACGATTGACACCAGGCGGTTCTCGCGGCTCGCAAGATCTCGGTCATCCTCGAGCTGCAAGTTCTCGCGCACCGTCTCGTCGACCACCGTACGGGTAATCGGTAGAACACGGGCGAGCTCGGCCACAACCGGAGCCGTTGCGGTGGCAGTCGCGGCCAGAACGACCGGGTCGCCCAGGGCCTTGAGGATATCGGGCATGTCGAGATAGGCGCTGCGGTCGCCGCCCTTGGCAAGACCGGCATGATGCGCCTCATCGATAACGACAAAACCGATGCGCCCCGAACGCGCAAAGCGGTCGCGGTGAATGGACAGGAACTCGGGCGTCGTGAGCACGATGCCAGTGCGGCCCGAAGCCAAGCCGGCAAACACGTCATCGCGCGCCGCCTCCACGGTCTCGCCGGTCAGCACGCCCACGCCAATGCCGAGCGCGGCCATCGTCGACGAGAGGTGATAGGCCTGGTCGGCAACAAGCGCGCGCAGCGGATAGACAAAGATGCTCGCACGTCCGCGAAGCACCGCCTCACGCGCGGCATGCACATGGAAGATGAGCGACTTGCCGCGCCCCGTTCCCATAACGGCCAGAACACTTTGGTGATCGGCCAGGGCATCGAGCGCCTCGACCTGCGCGCGGTGCGGCTGGTTCGAGCCGATAAAGCTATGGATAAGCGAGCGCGTGAGCTCGGTATAGGAAAGCTGGGCGAGCGTCTCGCGCTTGCGCGACTCCAGGCGCAGGCCAGAATCCGCCGGCTGCACGCCACGACGAAGCTCGCATGCCGGATCGTCGACGCCGGGCAGCGTGGTATCGCGGACCAGAACATCCTTGATCATGAGCTTGGGCTTCACACGCCCCTGCCAATGCTCGGCAACGGCCTCGAACACCAAGTCGACAGCGCTATCGCAGTTGATGAGCTTATCGATTTGCGGCACGCGGAACATGATGGCCGGCACGCTCGCGGCGCCATCGGTCGCCACAAAGCGCATGTGCTCGCCGGTTTTGCCCACCACGGCGCGATCGCACATCGTCACGCCCTCGGCGGCCAGCAGCGGCACCTTGTTGCCCTGGCCAAACGGCTCAAGACGGGAAATCTGCTCTATAGTCTCGATATTCAGCTCGGAAAGGTCGACCGTGGCGGCAACCTCGTCGATGTCTTCAAAGTCCTCAGCGGGAATCTCCGATAGCACGGCGGAAAGGCGACGACGGAATTCATCGAGCTTGGATGCCTCGATGGTCACACCCACCGCACCGGCATGTCCGCCGCGACGAATCAGCAGGTCGGAACAGCGCTCGACGGCGTCAAACAGGTTAACTTTGCCCACCGAGCGACCAGAGCCGCGCGCGATACCGTCCTCGATCGAGAACAGCAGCGCCGGCACGTGATAGCGGTTGGTCAGACGGCTTGCCACGATACCCTTGACGCCCTCGTGCCAGCCTTCGCCGCCCACAACGATCGCGCGCCCGCCGTCATAGGTCTCCTCGACCTTTGCCATGGCATCGCGCGTGAGCTCCGCCTCGATCTCACGGCGCTGGCGGTTGATTTCCTCGAGCTCAGCCGCCAGCGCGCTTGCTTCGATGGGATTGCGGGCAAGCAGCAGGTCGAGCGCCAGCTTGGGATCGGCCATGCGGCCGGCAGCGTTTAAGCGGGGAATGAGCGAGAATGACAGGCCATCCGCCGTAATGCTCGAAAGGTCCGCCTTGGCAAGCGCGGCAAGCGCGATATAGCCGGGGCGAGCGGTTACGCGCATCTGCTGGATGCCCTCGGCAACCAGCGCGCGGTTCTCGGGCGTGAGCGGCATCATGTCGGACACGGTGCCCAGCGCCGCGACCTCGATTAGCGAACGCCAATACGACGGCTTGCCCAGGCGCTCACCCAGGACTTGCACCAGCTTGAGCGCCACACCAGCACCGGCAAGCTCGCGCGAGGGGCCCTCGTCCTCGAGCTTGGGGTCGGTCAGGGGCACACCCTGCGGCACCTGGTCGGAGGGCTCGTGATGGTCCGTGACCACCAAATCGATCCCCAGGTCCTCCAAATAGGAAACCTCTTCCTTGGCGGCAATGCCGTTATCGACGGTCACGATCAGCTGGGGGCGAGCGAGCTCGTTAACGCGATCGAGTGCCGCGCGCGAAAGACCGTAGCCCTCATCAAAGCGATGCGGAATAAACGGCGTGACATCGGCGCCAAACGTGCGCAGCGCCTCGGTCAACAGGCAGGTCGACGTAATACCGTCAACGTCAAAATCGCCAAAGACCGCAATGTGCTCGTGGTTGCGAATAGCACGCTCGACGCGGTCGGCAACGACCGACATGCCCGGGATAATGAGTGGGTCGGCCCAGTCGCGATCGAGCGAAGATGTCAAAAACAATTGGCCCTCTTTGATGGAGTCAATGCCGTGCGCGACCATAATGCGCGCCACCAGCCCGGGAATGCCCAGACCAGCCGAAAGCTCCTTTTCGAGCTCGGGGTTTTGCTGAGCGACCGCCCAGCGATGCGTCGTCTTAAGCGATGACATAGGCACCCACCCCTGATAGGGGCAGGTCGCCGCGATACCTCTCACGGTTCATAGCGATGAGTCCTCTGTGTATGCCCGCTTCGGCAGGCAGATCTGTTGAACGGATTTATTATACCGTGCAGCGCGGACGCAAAACGCCGCGGTGCGCCGCGGTTTCGGCAAACGATGGCGGTAATGGCCTCGAAATAATCGAGCGTTTCAGCCGCACGGACGCATACGAGCGTCTAGCATATCCATACAAACGAGTTCGCGGATAAAGGGAGTCACGGGACATATGAAGCAATGGGCTGGACTGGGAAAGTTCCTCGCGGGGCATATGCAGATCATCGTTCCGATTTGCGTGGCGCTCGGCGTGCTCTTTCCCCAGCAGATCGGCGTGCTCAAGCCCATTGTTCCCGCCCTCTTCGCCTTTATGACGTTTCAGGGCGCGCTCAGCAACACTTTTCACCAGGTAGCCGAGGTGTTCCACCGTCCGCTGCACCTGATTCTGGCGCTGCTGGTCTCGGCAGTGCTTATTCCCATCGCGGCGTATGCCATAGGGTCACTCTTCTTTGGCTCCAACCCCAACCTTGTCTGCGGCATCGTGCTCGAGTACAGCGTGCCCGTGGCCGTCACCGCTTTTATGTGGATCAGCATGTTCGGCGGCAACGGCCCGCTCGCGCTCACCATCATCCTGACGTCCTCGGTTATCTCCCCTGTGACGATTCCGCTCACGCTTAAGCTCTTGCTGGGTGCCACCGTCTCGATCGATGTGCCGAGTATGATGCAAGACATGGCCTTTATGATCGCCATCCCCGCCGTGCTCGGCATCGTGATCAACGAGCTCACGCGTGGATGGGGACACGAGAAGCTCTCCCCCGTGCTCTCGCCCGCCTGCAAATTCATGATGATGGGCGTTATCGCCTCCAACTCCACCGCCATGAGCGAGTACGTGCTGCGCATGAACGCGGTGCGCTTGGAAGTCGCCCTCTTTATTTTGGTCTTCGCCATCAGTGGCTTTGTCGTCGGTTTTCTGGTCGCCCATGCGCTGCATCTGCCATATAGCGAGACGACCACCATGTGCTTTACCTGCGGCATGCGTAACATCTCTTCGGGCGCCGTCATCGCCACGCAGTACTTTCCGGGCGAAGTCGTGTTTCCCGTCATGTGCGGAACGCTGTTTCAGCAGGTACTCGCCTCGCTTATCGGGCATCTCTTTGAGCGTCTGACCGGCGAGGAGCGCGCCGCCCAGTGCAAGCGGGTCGAGGCCGGCCGCAACGCCATGGCACGCTAGACTGCCCGCAGTGTGCGGGCGCTCACTTTACGATGTGAGCGCCTCCAGATGTGCACGGAGTCGCTCTGCATCGACATCGAGCGTGGTCTCAGCATTGACCTGAGCCAGCCGATACCCGACAAAGTAGGGCGAAACCACCCAACGCGGCAGCGCCTTGGCAATGGTCCGACCGCCCAGGTGATAGAAGAACAGGTTGTACGACTCTGCGCGACCGCCGTGGTGCTCGTTCAGGATATAGCGCAGAGCCACCTGGATCGCATCGGCGAAGAGATCCGCCTCGGCTTGGTCTCTAGTGTCATCGCTGGCAGCGATTCCCTGCGGGGCTGAAACGTTGACCTCAAAGAACCCCATGATGGGTTCGGTTGAGATGTTGACCGAAATCCTCCCCTGTTGCCAGACATTGATGCCTTCGAAATTGGCAGAAGTCAGCGAAGTGTAGCCGTCTTCCTGCTCCAAACCCACAATCTGCATGTGCGGATGAACGAGACTGCCGCCCGAAAGCGGACCCTTGTTCTTGTACATGAGCACGCTTCGATACTGCTGCGAGTCGATCATCCGCTGCCAGCAACCCAGAGCAAACCGCATCACATGGTGGAGTTCATCCGGCTCATAGGTCACCAGGTCGGCATCGTGATCGGCCGACTCGATCAGCACGGTTTGATGGGTGGCGCGCAGGGTTTTGAACTTATTCTCGAGCCAGATGCAGTCACCGTCGCGCTGGATGATGTTGGTGAGCCCCTCCGTGTTGCAAAAGGGGCACGCGGTACCGGGGCGACGGTTGTCGTCGGGCTTGCCGCTCGCCTGCTGAACATCGAATACAAGCGCCACGGGCTACACCCCCAGCGGTACGATCCTTGTGCCATGGAGCTCGGAGACGCCCAGTGCCGCCGCCACGGTATCGCGGTTGGCCGTGGAAATGCCGCCGCCGGGAAGGATGGTCAAGCGGTCGCCCGCATACTCGATCAAGCGGGCCAGGTTTTCGAAGTTGTCCTCGATCGGCGTACCGGCAGCGCCACCATGCGTCAGGATGCGTGTGATGCCGCAGTCGGCGAGTGTGTCAATCGCGTCGAGCTGAGCCTCGGGCGAGAGCTGATCAAACGCCATGTGGAAGGTGATGTCGATGGGCTCACGCTTGCATTCCTCGGTCGCGCAGCCCGCGGCCATCACGAGAGCGCCCAACGTAAGCTCGTCGAGCGCCCATCCGCCAGCGCAGGGCTTGCAGCTGCCAAAGACCAAGCCGTCAACGCCGGCGCTTACGGCAAGGCCCAGGTCCATCTCCATCATGCGCAGCTCGTCTTGGTTGTAATGAAAGTCACCGCCACGCGGGCGAATCATGCACATCACTCGCGCGTCATGCTCGTGAGCATAGCTGACTGTAGCGCTGATAACACCGGCCGAGGGTGTAGTGCCACCGACGGCAAGGTTGTCGCACAGTTCAATACGCCTTGCACCGGCATCGATAGCCGCCGGCACCCGCTCAAAGTTCTCGGCACAAAACTCGTACAGCATAGATAGACCCCCAAAGACAGCAGATGTTTTCCGACGGGCATTGTCACACATCCCCATGAAGTTGCGGTGGAATAGGGACTCATTTGGCCTCTGGAGCCCGTATTCAGTCCCTATTTCACCGCAACTAAAAAGGGGCGCTGACTGAGATAGTCAGCGCCCCTTTTGTTAGGTGGGTTAGCCTCCGAGGTAGGCCTTGCGGACGTTGTCGTCGTGCAGGAGCTCTTGGCCGGTGCCGGTCATGGTGATCTTGCCGGTCTCGAGCACGTAACCGCGTGTGGCGATGGAAAGCGCCATCTGCGCGTTTTGCTCGACCAGAAGCACCGTGGTGCCGGCCTTGTGCAGGTCCTCGACAATCTGGAAGATCTGTTCGATCAGAATCGGTGCCAGACCCATGGAAGGTTCGTCGAGCATAAGCAGTTTGGGGTTACTCATAAGGGCGCGCCCCATAACGAGCATCTGCTGCTCGCCGCCTGAAAGGGTGCCGGCGACCTGGCGACGACGTTCCTTCAGGCGCGGGAACTGCTCGTAGACGCGCTCCAGGCCCGGAGCCACCGTGGACTTGGGCTGCGTATAGGCGCCCATCTCCAGGTTCTCCTCAACCGTCATCTGCAAAAAGGCGCGACGACCCTCGGGAACCTGAGCCAGGCCCTTACCAACCAGCTTATCAGCGGGCGTATGGGTAATGTCCTCGCCCATAAACTTGATGGAACCGGTCTTGGAGCGAAGCAGGCCCGAAACGGTCTTGAGCGTTGTGGACTTGCCGGCACCGTTCGCACCGATCAGGGCCACGATCTCGCCCTCGTTGACGTTAAAGGAGATGTCCTTGATGGCGTGGATGGCGCCGTACCAGACGTTGATGTTGTAGACGGAAAGCATCGGCTCTGCCATTTAGTTCTCCCCCTTATTCTGCTTGCCCAGATACGCCTCGATAACGGCATCGTTGTTCTGGATTTCCTCGGCCGTGCCCTTGGCGATGACCTTGCCAAAGTTAAGCACGCAGATACCCTCGCAAATATTCATGACGAGCGACATGTCGTGCTCAATAAGCATGATGGCGATACCAAAGGTGTCGCGAATCTTAACGATGTTCTCCATGAGCTCGGCGGTCTCGGACGGGTTCATGCCTGCGGCAGGCTCGTCGAGCAGCAGCAGTTTGGGGTTGGTGGCAAGCGCGCGGACGATCTCCAGACGACGCTGAGCGCCGTAAGGCAGCGATCCGGCCTGCTCGTTTGCCAGATGCTCCATATCAAAGATGGACAGCAGCTCCATGGCGCGTTCGTGAGCAGCCTTCTCGTGCTTCCAGTACGTCGGCAGGCGCAGCACGCCCTCAAAACCGGAGTAGCGCTCCTGATTGTGCAGACCGACCTTGACGTTGTCCTCCACCGTCATGGTGTTGAACAGGCGAATGTTCTGGAATGTACGGGCAATACCCATGCGGTTGACCTGATAGACCGACTTGCCCGAGGTGTCCTCACCGTCGAGCAGGATGGTGCCGTGCGTGGGCTGATACACCTTGGTGAGCAGGTTGAAGACCGTGGTCTTACCGGCACCGTTGGGGCCGATCAGACCGGCGATCTCGGTCTTGCCGATAGTCAGGCTAAAGTCGTCGACTGCCTTAAGGCCACCGAACTCAATGCCCAGGTGGATGCACTCGAGTGCCGGGCGCTGACCCAGGTCGCGGTCGGGAACGATGGCGCCAGAAGGATACGGGACCATCTTGCCCTTGTTGAACTCAAATTTACTGGGCATCGGCTGCCACCTCCTTCTTGGAAGCAAAGCGGTCCTTGACGCGACCGAAGAACGCCTTGAGCTGCGGGTTGTTGGTAAAGATCATGACCAAGATCAGCACGATGGCGTAGATGAGCATGCGGTAGTCCGAGAACTGACGGAGCAGCTCGGGAAGCACCGTGAGCAGCGCCGCGGCGATAACGGAACCGCGCATATTGCCCAGACCGCCCAGGACCACGAACACCAGGATGAGGATGGACGTGTTGAAGTCGAACTTGGTGGCGGAGAGCTGCGAGAAGTTACCGCCGAAGAGAGCTCCGGCGGCACCGGCGAGGGCAGCGGAAACCACGAAGGCGATCATGCGGTACTGGGTGACGGAGATGCCCACGGACTCGGCAGCGATCTTGTTATCGCGCACGGCCATAATGGCACGGCCGGTACGGCTGCGAACCAGGTTGAGCACGATCACGAGTGCGACCATGACCAGGATGGCACCGGCGAGGAAGGTCGAATAGGTCGACACGCCCGATGCGCCCTGCGCGCCCTTGATGATGGCGGTGCCGTCCTCGAGCAGGTGCAGGTCGTCAATCGTGGAGTTGCCCGTGATGTTAAAGATCACATGCAGGCCGCGGGAATCGACGCCCACGATAAGGCAGGTGACGATCTCTTTGATGATCTCGCCAAAGGCCAAGGTCACGATGGCCAGGTAATCGCCGCTCAGGCGAAGAACCGGGATACCGATCAGGAAGCCCAGAATGGCAGCGGCGATAGCGCCGACCACAATGCTGATGATCAGGCGCATCGGATCGGACGGAACGGCACTCTCCAGCGCGACGGCGGAGACGATGCCCGTATAGGCGCCGACACTCATAAAGCCCGCGTGGCCCAGCGACAAGTCGCCCGCGATGCCGACGACGAGGTTAAGGGAGATGGCCATGACGATATAGGCCGTGATGGGAACCAGCTGACCGGCAATCATGCGCGGAATCATGTGGTTAGACTGCATAAAGAACACGATGGCGAACGCCACGATGCACATGGTGTACGTGACAAAGTCGTGACGCGTCTGCCTGTCTTTAAGAAACTTCATAACGCTCACCTATACCTTCTCGGGAACGTACTTGCCCAAGAGGCCGGCAGGCTTGACGAGCAGGACGATGATCAAAACACCAAAGACGATGGAGTTGGCAAGGCTCGTGGAAATGTAAGCCTGCGCCATTGCCTCGATGATGCCGATGAGAATGCCGCCGACAAAGGCACCGGGGATGGAGCCGATGCCGCCGAAAACGGCAGCGTCGAAGGCCTTGATGCCAGGCATGGCGCCCGTGGTGGGCTGCAGGACCGGCGAGTAGGAGCACAGGAGCACGCCGGCGATGGCAGCGAGGGCGGAGCCGATGGCAAACGTCATCGAGATGGTGCGGTTGACGTTGATGCCCATGAGCTGAGCGGCGGCCTTGTCCTCGGACACGGCGCGCATGGCCTTGCCCATCTTGGTCTTACCTGTAAAGAACATCAGGCCGGCCATGATAACCAGGCAGGCGACGATGGTGACGAGCGAGACGGCGCTTACGTTAAACTTGGCCAAGAACTCCGGCACCGGGAAGGTGACGAGCGAAGTGAAGTTCTTGGGCGTGGCGCCCCACAGAAGCTGCGCGGCGTTCTGCAGGAAGTAAGACACGCCGATGGCCGTGATCAGAACGGCCAGCGGGCCTGCTTGGCGCAGTGGCTTATAGGCCAGACCCTCAATGAGAACACCGAGAACCGTGCAGACCACACAAGAGAGAACTACAGATGCCCAGCCCGGGAGGCCGAGATACGACGTGGCGCAGAACGAGACATAGGCACCGACCATGATGACATCGCCGTGAGCGAAGTTGAGCATCTTGGCGATACCGTAGACCATGGTGTAGCCCAACGCGATGATGGCGTAGACGCTGCCCATGGACAGGCCGTTGACCAGGTATTGGATAAAGACCGTCATGTTCCACATCCCCCTTTCGAATAGGTTTCCAGTTAATGTATGAAACAGGGACGTTACACTGTCCCTAGATACCAAGCAAGCAGGGAAGGCCAAAACCTCCCCTGCTTGGGATCAAAACCGCTCTATGTAAGGCGGCCAATTAGGCCTGTACGTACTTGCCGTCGGTGATGACGTACGCCGTGGGCTCTTTCTGGACCTGGCCCTTATCGTTCCAGGTGAGCTTGCCGGTCAGACCGTCAACGGTAATCTTGAGCATAGCCTTGGACAGCTTCTCGGCGACCTCGGTCGGATCGGCGTCGACACCAAGACCGGCCTCCTTGACGGCCTCGGCCACCGCGTGCACGCCGTCGTAGGCGTCAGCGGCAAACTGGTCGGGGGTATCGCCGTACTTATCCTTGTATGCGTTAACGAAGTCGGCGTTCTTCTCGTCGTCGGCGGAGAACGGGGTCATGAGCAGCAGACCCTCAGCAAGAGAGGTATCGAAGCCCTCAACGCCCAGGATGCCGTCCATGCCGTCGCAGCCCATCATCTTGACGTCGTAGCCCATGTCCTTGGCGTTCTTGAGCAGGACGGACGCCGGCGTGTAGTAGATCGGCGCAAAGATCATGGTGGCGCCGGCCTGCTTGGCCTTGGTCAGCTGGTTGGTAAAGCTCGTGGCGGAGTCGTCCTTAAAGGTCTCCTCGTCAACAATCTCGAGCTTGGACTCAGCGGCCTGGGCCTTAAAGGAATCTGCGATGCCCGAAGAATAGGCGTCGCCGGAGTTATAAAACAGCACGAACTTCTCGTCCGCATACTTCTGCGCCAGGAACTTGGCAGCGTTGACACCCTGGTTGGGGTCGGTGAAGCAAACCTGGAAGACGCAATCCTTGCCGTCGGTGACGTCCTCGGAGGACGCGGACGGGGTGATCATGAACGTCTTGGGGTCGTTACCGCACTCGGCGGCAACGGCAACCGACGCACCCGTGGTGGTCGGGCCGACGAGGGCCTGCATGCCCCAGTCGAGCAGGGTGTTGAAGGCGTTGACGGCCTTCTCGCCGTCGGCCTGGTCATCCTCGGCCTTGCTGGCAAGCGGCAGCTCCTTGGTCGAGAAATCCTTGCAGCCAAGCTCGACACCCTGGGTAACGGACTTGCCGTAGGACGCGTTGGCGCCGGTCAGCGGGCCGATGGTACCGATCTTAAACGAAGCGTCGCTCGAAGCGGAACCGCTGTCGCCGCCGTTGGAGGAGCAGCCAGCCAGAATGGACATCGCCCCCAGACCTGCTGCGCTCGCGATAACGCTCCTGCGATTCATAACAGGGTTCAATGACTTACCGGTGAGGCTCGACATGCGGCTCTCCTCTCAAATCTCGTCGGGTTTCGGTTACCCGACAGGCCATCCTTCGCCGTGTTCGGCGTTCGCAAAATACTAGACGCTTTAGTTAAGGAAAGTGGCGATTATTTCAACTTTTCTTTGGATTTGTTCATTTATCCATAATTCTGCGTATTTCTATTACTTTATGCAGTAATGCCACTTTATTGTGTGAAAGTAATGTTTCCGTTCTGTTACAGGCGTCCCTGCCCTGAATAAAACGGCCTCACCGGTCGCGCTTTATGCGCACTTAGGCGGCGATGTACTTGCCGTCCTGGATCACATAGGCTGTCCATGCCGTCGACACCCATTAGTGCCATGTCGTAGCTCATGTCCTTGGCGTTCTTGAGCAAAACGGACGCTGGGGTGTAATAGATCGGGGCAAAAATAAGCGTGGCTCCGACAAGGAAACTCCTGCGGTTAAGTACGTTGTTGATGCTAAACATGGTGTCCCCCTTTTTCGCTGGCCGCAGTGCGGCCGTCTTGCGGTACGGGGCAAACCTTATGGTGCAAACGTTGACAGTTTGTTACGGAAGTTCGTTTGTAGCGAGCATGTTTCCAATGTTTCCGCAGCGTTTCGGGGGTGCCGTTTTGTGCGACTCCTGTTGCCTAGCGAGCACGCGCCCTCGGTTCACGCTAGAATGCACTCAACCTTTAAGCGGTTAATCCATCCATAAGATGCACGAAGGAGCTATCTATGAGCGAACCCCTGCGCACCGTGAACGTCGGCCTCATCGGTCTGGGAACCGTCGGCGGCGGCGTGGCCCGTCTGATCAAGAGCCACCACGATGAGTACCTGGCCGCCTACGGCATCGACCTTAAGCTGACCCGCGCCTGCGCGCTTGCCTGGGAGCAGGCCGAAGCCGCCGGTATTGAGCGCGAGGCCTTTACGAGCGACTGGCACGACGTCGTCACCGACCCCACCGTCGATATCGTCGTCGAGCTCATCGGCGGCGAGCACCCCGCGACCGAAATCTTCACCACCGCCTTCGAGAACGGCAAGCACGTCGTCTCTGCCAACAAGGCCCTGCTGGGCCGTCATGTCGAGACGCTCGCCGAGAAGGCGCGCGCGTGCGGCGTGCAGATTAAGTGCGAGGCCAGCTGCGGCGGTGGCATCCCCATTGTCAGCACGCTCGAGCACGACCTGGTGGGCAACAAGATCCTGACCATCGCTGGCATTCTCAACGGCACCACCAACTACATCCTGTCGCGCATGGACGCCGAGGGCGCCGATTACGCTGACGTGCTCGCCGACGCCCAGGCAAAGGGCTATGCCGAGGCCGACCCGTCCGCCGACGTCGACGGCTTCGACGCCGCCAGCAAGACGGCAATCCTCGCTTCCATCGGCTTTGGCACCCGCGTGACCACCGACGATGTCTACCAGCAGGGTATCCGTACCATCGGCGCCGAGGACATTGCCCAGGCCCGCGAGCTCGGCTACACCATCAAGCTGCTGGGGATCGCACGCAACACCGACGCCGGCGTCGACGTCCGCGTGCATCCCACGCTCATCCCGGCAGACCATATGCTCGCCAAGGTCAACGGCGCCATGAACGCCGTCTACGTGGTGGGTGACGCCGTGGGCGAAACCATGTTCTACGGTGCCGGCGCAGGCTCCTTCCCCACCGCGAGCGCCGTCGTGGGCGATATCCTGTCGCTCTCCGAGCAGATCAGCCGCGGCGTGGCTCCGCTGCCCGAGATTGAGCCCTATGGTCACAACCTCGCCTTTAAGCCCATGGACGAGCTCCAGACCAAGTACTATGTGCGCCTGAAGGTCGCCGACCGCGTGGGTGCCCTGTCCGAGACGGTCGACATCTTTGCCAAGCACAACATCTCGATCTCGCTCATCAACCAGGTCGAGGACGGCAAGTCGGGCGCCAGCGATACTTGCTCGGTCATCTTCCTGACGCACCGCGCGCTCGAGAAGGACGTCCAGGCTGCCACCGCCGAGCTTGCCAGCGTCGACTGCGTAGCCGAGGTCGCCAACGTCCTGCGCATCGAGGACGTGGAGGCTTGGACCGAAGGCGTCATGGCGAACTAGTTCGGTTTACACCCCACAACGCATTTGCTCGAAGGGCTCCCGTCCGATGTGGGATGGGAGCCTTTTTGTCTCCTGCCCTAAGCACAACGACAGGGCACATTTGCGCGAGCCGCTCATCGGTAACGCGGGCTACCGTTCACCGATATGCAAACACGGCCGATTCCAGTTACGGCTACGCTGTGCTGCGAATGTCCGCCCGCGATGAGAGGAAATACCATGTTGCTCGAGGGCAAGAAAGCAATCATCACCGGAGGCACGCGCGGTATCGGCTATGCCATCGCCTGCCGTTTTATCGAGGAAGGCGCCGCCGTCACCGTCTTTGGCTCGCGTCAGGAGACCGCCGATGCGGCCGTTGAGAAGCTGACAGCCGCCTATCCCGACGCCAAGGTCTGGGGCCGCTCCTGCGACCTCACCTCACTCGAAGCCGTGACCGAGGCCTTTACCCAGGCTGCAGCCGACATGGGCGGCTTGGACACGGTCGTCAACAATGCCGGCATCTCCCAGCGTTCACCCCTCTTGGACTACACGGCCGAGGAGTTCGCAAAGGTCATGGACCTTAACGTCGTCGCCGTCTTTAATGGCCACCAAGCTGCCGCCAAGATCATGACCGAGGCCGGCCACGGCGGCACCATCACTACCACGAGCTCGATGGTTGCCAAGTACGGCCAGCCCTCTGGCGTCGGCTATCCAACGTCCAAGTTTGCCGTCAACGGCATGGTCCAGTCGCTCTCGCGCGAGCTCGCCCCCATGGGCATTCGCGTCAATGCCGTAGCACCCGGTGTAACCAAAACCGACATGGTCGCCAACCTGCCTGAAGAGGTTATTAAGCCCATCGTCGCCACCATTCCGCTGGGTCGCATGGGCGAGCCCGAGGATGTCGCCAACGCCTTTGTTTTCCTGGCGAGCGACATGTCCTCCTACGTCACGGGCGCCGTGCTCCCCGTCGACGGAGCCGCCCGCTCTTAAGGGACCACAAGCCTCAGCTCCCAGCCTCAACATAGTCCAACAAAGAAGGCGCGCCGTCTGCATCAACTGCAGGCAGCGCGCCTTCTTCTGTTTGAAAGGGAAGCTGTGTCCCGCAGTCCCGACTCAGACCGGGACGCAGCTTCCCTCAGGGCCATGTTTCGGAAAGAGCGCCCCGTTTTGAACGCCGATTCTGGGATACCGTTTCCGCAACGGATCTCTCGCGGAAACTGCATCCCACTCTGAGCGCCCATTCCGGGACACAGTTTCCCAACGGCCCCCGTTTCGGAAACCACATCCCGTTCCGAGCCTTCAAAGCGGGACGCGGCTTCCCCGAGAGAGTATCGACTACTTGCCGTCGTCGTCCTCGGCTTCTTCTCTTGCATAGAGCTCCAACATGCGGCGGCGGTATTCGCGCACGGCGAGCTTGGCGCGCTCCAGGCGGCGACGCTCGCGCGGGGTCAGCTCGGACGGGTCGACCTCATCACCATAGGTCTTATCGGCAAGAAGATGCGCCGCGTCCACGATGCGGGCATCGATGTGGCCGCTCGCCGCCTCGGCGGAAAGACGCTCGGCAATCGTATCGAGCGTAGGCAAGCCCTCGAATACGCGACCATGGCCATGCGAAGTCAGCAGCTCGTGCTCACGTGCGAGCAGGCTCGCCAAATCGTGATGGGCGCGCAGGATGTCGAGCGCATCGGATGGATGCTCGGCAACTTCTGCCACGGCGGCGACCGGCGCGGCGTCGACCACGCGGTAGAAGAGCTGCGCGAGCAACGGCATCAAGAACACCGTGATGGCACCGGCAGCAACCATGACCGACGCAATATCTTGCGACAGCGCGCCCGCGTTGACGGCAACGCTTGTCACGGCAACGATGATCGGCAGGGCCGTGGTGCAGTACAGGGCCACGGTAATGCGACCATACGCCGACACATCGCGCGTCGCAGGACAAATGCTCATAGAAATAAGAATGGGCACGGCACGAATAATCAACAACGCCACGATAAAGCCCACGAGCAGACCCGGGCGCGACGCCACGGCCGTCAGATCGATCTTTGCGCCCGATACGGTAAAGAATACCGGAATCAAAAAGCCGCAGGCCAGGCCATCGAGCTTGGTCTCGAGCGTATGGTTGCCCTCGGGGATGATATAGCGCAAGACAAAGCCGGCGGCAAAAGAACCCAACACGATGTCGAGATCAAAGACAGCCGAGAACGCCACGAGCGTGACCAGGATGAGCACCGTCAGGCGCACGAAGGTCTGCGACGTGGTATCGGCGCGTTCCTCGACAAACGCAAAGAAGCGACTGCCGACGCGCTTGGAGCGGCTCGGGACCACGGCCAGCAACACGCAGACCACCGCAAACAAGCCAAGGATTACAAGCGTTTGGATGCCGGTGCGGGCAGACAGCAGCACCGACATGGCAAGCACAGGGCCGAGCTCACCCCAGGTGCCATACGCGAGAATCGAGTCGCCCACGCGCGTGCCGGTGAGCGAGCGCTCACGCATGATGGGCACGAGCGTGCCGAGCGCCGTCGAAGTGAGGGCAAGCGTCACGGCGATACCGTCGAAATGACTGACCGAGAACCACGGGGTAAAGCGCACGGCAAGCCAGGCGATACCAAACGTGACGACCCACGTCGCCAAGCCGTAGCGCCCCACGACGCCCGTGATGCTCTTGGGGTCGATCTCAAAGCCGGCAAGCAGGAACAAAAAAGCCAGGCCGAGCTCGGACACCAGCGACACCTCGGCATCCACATGGATAAGGCCGAGCATATGCGGGCCCAGCACCGCACCGAACACGAGCAAAAAGACCGTCTCGGGAACGGGTTTTCCAGGAATCGCCGAGGCGATGAAGGGGCTTGCAAAGGCCACGAGTGCGATGATGGCGAGCGAAGCGAATGCCATGTGATGCCTTTCTCTTGTTTGCGCTTCACTGTAGCACCCTCGCCGTCCTCAACGCACCGCGAGCTGTCGTATCATAGTGAGGTTTACAAACATGTGGCTCAAGGCGACCACGAGGTTTGCCCCGTAAACCGACCGCTGCCGCATACCGTACCGTACGCCCAACCGATCAGGAAGGCAGGAACCAATGGTCTCTCGTATCTACGTGGAGAAGAAACCCGGGTTCGACGTCGAGGCTCAGCAGCTCAAGGGCGAGCTGACCGAGATTCTCGGCATCAAGGGCATCGAGGCCCTGAGGATCATCAACCGCTACGACGTCGAGGGCATCGACGAGGAGCTTTTCCGCTCCTGCGTGCCAACCGTCTTTAGCGAGCCCCAGGTCGATGTGACCTACGACGAGCTCCCCGCAAGCGATGGCGCCGTCTTTGCCGTCGAATTCCTGCCTGGCCAGTTTGACCAGCGCGCCGACTCCGCCAGCGAGTGCGTGCAGCTCATCAGCCAGGGCGAGTGCCCTGCCGTGCGCTCCGCCAAGGTCTATATGATCTCGGGCGCCCTGGACGAGGCCGCCATCGAGGCCATCAAGCACTACGTGGTGAACCCCGTCGAGGCGCGCATCGCCTCGCTCGACCTGCCCGAAACGCTGTACATGGAGACACCCGAGCCGCAGCCCGTCGAAGTGCTCGACGGTTTCCGCGAGCTCGACGAGGCCGGCCTTGCCGCCTTTATCACCGAGCGCGGCCTTGCCATGGACGAGGCGGACATCGCCTTCTGTCAGCAGTACTTCCGCGATGAGGACCGCGACCCCACCATCACCGAGATCCGCGTGATCGACACCTACTGGTCCGACCACTGCCGCCACACCACCTTCGGCACCGTCCTGGATGACGTGACGATCGATGACGCCGTGGTGCAGCAGGCCTTCGACCGCTACATGGAGATGCGCCACGAGCTCGGTCGCGACGCCAAGCCCGTCTGCCTCATGGACATGGGCACCATCGGCGCCAAGTACCTCAAGAAGACCGGCGTCATGACCGATGTCGACGAATCCGAGGAGATCAACGCCTGCACCGTCAAGGTGAAGGTCGATGTCGATGGCGAGGACCAGGACTGGCTGTTCCTGTTTAAAAACGAGACCCACAATCACCCGACCGAGATCGAGCCCTTCGGCGGTGCCGCCACCTGCGTGGGCGGCGCCATCCGCGACCCGCTCTCGGGCCGCAGCTATGTGTACCAGGCTATGCGCGTCACCGGTGCCGGCGACCCCACCGTCCCGGTTTCCGAGACGCTCGAGGGCAAGCTGCCGCAGCGCAAGCTCGTGACCACTGCTGCCGCCGGCTACTCCAGCTACGGCAACCAGATCGGCCTTGCCACCGGTCAAGTCAACGAACTCTATCACCCCGGTTACGTGGCCAAGCGCATGGAAGTTGGCGCCGTCGTGGGCGCTACCCCGGCAAACCACGTTCGTCGCGAGTGCCCCGCCCCCACCGACAAGATCATCCTGCTGGGCGGCCGCACCGGCCGTGACGGCATCGGTGGCGCCACCGGCTCCTCCAAGACCCAGAACACCGAGTCCATCGAGACCTCGGGTGCCGAGGTCCAGAAGGGCAACGCCCCGGTCGAGCGCAAGCTGCAGCGTCTGTTCCGTCGCGGCGATGCCTGCCGTCTGATCAAGCGCTGCAACGACTTTGGCGCCGGCGGCGTCTCGGTCGCCGTGGGCGAGCTTGCCGACGGCCTGTATGTCGACCTTGATACCGTAACCAAGAAGTACGACGGCCTGGACGGCACCGAACTCGCCATTTCCGAGTCCCAGGAGCGCATGGCCTGCGCCGTCGCCGACGGTGACGTCGAGGAGTTCATGGGCTACGCCGCCGAGGAGAACCTGGAGGCAACCGTCATCGCCGAGGTTACCGCCGAGCCGCGCATGCGCATGGCCTGGAACGGCGTCGCCATCGTCGACCTGTCCCGCGAGTTCCTCAACTCCAACGGTGCGCCCAAGCACCAGGTCGCCCACGTCTGCGCCCGCAGCGTGTGGCAGCCCAGCTGGGCCGGCACCACGCTCGCCGAGCGCATGACCTCGCTTGTCACCGACCTCAACGTCGCCTCCAACAAGGGCCTTTCCGAGCGCTTCGACTCCACCATCGGCGCCGCGACCGTGCTCATGCCCTTTGGCGGCAAGACGCAGCTCACCCCGAGCTCTGCCATGGTCGCCAAGTTCCCCGTGGACGGCGAGACCACCACGGCGAGCGCTATGGCATGGGGCTTCAACCCCTATCTGATGGAGGCCGACCAGTTTGCGGGCGCCTACCTGTCCGTGGTCGAGTCCATCGCCAAGCTCGTTGCCGCCGGCTTTGAGCACAAGCGCGCCTACCTCTCCTTCCAGGAGTACTTCGAGCGTCTGCACACCGAGGCCGAGCGTTGGGGCAAGCCCATGGCAGCCGTCCTGGGCGCCCTTATGGCCCAGGTCGACCTGGGTGCCGGCGCCATCGGCGGTAAGGATTCCATGAGCGGCTCGTTTGAGGACGAAGCCGGCGAGCTCAACGTTCCGCCGACCCTGATCAGCTTCGCTGTCTCCGTAGGCAAGGCGGCCCGCGCCGTCTCCCCCGAGTTCAAGGGTCTCACGCATCGCGTCGTCCGTATCGCCCCCGCCACCTATGGCGAGGACTACCGTCCCGACGCCCAGCAGTTGCTCGCCGCATTTGACGCCGTCGAGGCGCTCACCGCCACCGGCGACGCCCTGGCCGTCTCCACGCCCGGCTACGGCTGCGGCGCCGAGAGCCTCTTTAAGATGTGCGTCGGCAACCAAATCGGTATCGAGCTTGCCGAAGATGTGGACGTGGAGAGCCTCTTCACCCCGCTCTATGGCAGCTTTATCGTCGAGCTCGCCGAGGATGCCGAGCTGCCCGAGGTCGCCGACGGCGTTGTCGTCGAGCCCCTGGGCACCACTGTCGAGGGCTATGTCATCGACACCGGCTCCGAGGTCATTGAGCTCGCCGAGCTCCAGGAGGCCTGGGAGAGCGGCATCGAGGGCGTCTTTGCCTACCGCAGCGCCGGCGAGACCCCCGAGGTCGAGACCATCGACTTCCGTGCCAAGGACATCCATGTGTACAGCGGTGCCAAGATCGCCCGTCCGCGCGTGATTATCCCCGTGTTCCCCGGTAACAACTGCGAGTACGATAGCGCCCGCGCTTTCCGCGCCGCCGGTGCCGAGGCCGACACCTTCGTGATCAACAACCTCACACCCGAGGCCGTCGCCGAGAGCACCCACGAGCTTGCCCGCCGCATCCGTGCAAGCCAGATCGTCATGATCCCCGGCGGCTTCTCGGGCGGTGACGAGCCCGATGGCTCCGCCAAATTCATCACGGCGTTCTTCCGCGCTCCCGAGGTCACCGAGGCAGTCCGTGACCTGCTCAAGGCCCGCGACGGCCTGATGCTGGGCATCTGCAACGGCTTCCAGGCCCTGGTCAAGCTCGGCCTGGTGCCCTACGGCGACATCGTCGACGCCACGCCCGATGCGCCCACGTTGACGTTCAACACCATCGGTCGCCACCAGAGCCGTCTGGTGCGCACCCGTATCTCGTCCAACCTGTCCCCCTGGCTGTCGCAGTGCAGCCTGGACGACCCCTACACCGTCGCCATCAGCCACGGCGAGGGCCGCTTTGTCGCCAACGATGAAGTGCTCGCCCAGCTCATCGCCAACGGCCAGGTCGCCACGCAGTACGTGGGCGAGGACGGCAAGCCCAGCATGGACCTTTCCGTCAACCCCAATGGCTCCGCACTCGCCATCGAGGGCATCACGAGCCCCGACGGCCGCGTCCTGGGCAAGATGGGCCATGCCGAGCGCCGCGGCGACAACCTGTACCGCAACGTGCCCGAGCATGTCCCCGGCGATAAGTTCATGCCGATCTTTGAGAGCGGCGTGGCCTACTTCGCTTAATGCGTCCCATCGGGTACAATCCCCTCGGGTAACAACACCCGCCACCGGCATGCCCGGTGGCGGGTTCTTTTTTGCTTCGCGCATACAGGAAGGACATCATGGAAAGCCGCAAGCCGTATCTCGCCACCTTGCCCGGACTCATCCTGGGCTGCCTCGTCTGCTGCGCGCTCTGGGGGTCGGCTTTCCCCTGCATCAAGATCGGTTACGGGCTCTTTGGCATCCCCGCTCACGATAGCGCCTCACAGCTGCTCTTTGCGGGCTTGCGCTTCACGCTTGCCGGCGCCCTGGTTATCGTTGGGATGAGTGCGGCCCAACGCCGCGCCCTCATTCCGCAGGCACGCGACATCAGGCCCATCTTTGTCTTGTCACTCTTCCAGACTATCGGGCAGTACTTCTTTTTCTACCTTGGACTCTCGCGCGCCAGCGCAATGTCGAGTTCCATCATCGAGGCCAGCGCCAACTTTCTCGCAATCCTCTTTGCCGCCCTGGCATTTCACACCGAGAGGCTCAATACGCCCAAGGTGCTTGGCTGTGTGCTGGGCTTTGCCGGCGTCGCGCTCGTCAACCTTTCGGGCGCGGATGACACCTTTGGCTTTACGCTCGACGGTGAGGGATTTATCTTGGCTTCCACTGTTGCGGGCGCCCTGTCGACCTGCCTCATTGGCATCTTCTCGCGCGAGCATGACGGCGTCTTGCTCGCCGGCTGGCAGTTTTTAGTCGGTGGCGTGGTCCTTACCGCCATCGGGTTTTTGATGGGCGGCACGTTGTCCCCCACCGAAATCGCCCCCGCCATCGCGCTCATCATTTATATGGCACTCATTTCCGCCGTCGCGTACTCGCTGTGGTCCCGCCTGCTCGCCGTCAACCCCGTCAGCCGCGTTTCGGTCTTTGGCTTTATGAACCCGGTCTTTGGCGTGCTGTTGAGCGCACTGTTGCTCGGCGAGGGCGCTGGTACGAGCCCCGTTACCGTACTTGTTGCCCTGCTGTTGGTCTGCGGCGGCATCATCATCGTCAACAAACCCAAAAAAGCCTAGCGAGCTCACCTTTTTAGGGAGGGCGTTCGCACACTTTAGCTTAATGGGGTGCACTGGTTCTCGTAGATTTCGTACCGAGTCGCGGCGGCAGACGCCCGTCTTGCCGCAACGCGCCTGGCCATTATGGCCAGAGGCCCCCGCAAACGCAAAAGGGGCGCACGACCATCACAACGGTCGTGCGCCCCTTTTTTCTAGCGTATCTGGACGCCGGCTTTCTTTTTCTCGGCCTTGACGCGGTAGAGCTCTGCGTCGGCAGTGCGAAGCAAGTCTTGTCAGGTATCGACGCCATCACCAACACGTGCGTAGCCGATGGACATCCGCAACAGATACGGAACCTCAGCGCGCGCGAGCTCGTCGTTGATTGTCGTGCACAGATGCATGATATCCTGCTCCGCCGTCGCCTTTTGAAGCACCACGAACTCATCGCCGCCATAACGTGCGATAAAGCCACTAGACGCCGAGCAGACTTCTTTGAGCGCAGCGGAGATGACCTGAAGCGCATGGTCGCCCTCAACATGTCCATAGCGATCGTTAATCTGCTTAAAGCCGTCAGCGTCCATCATAAGCAGATACACATCTTCGGCCTGATCAACATTTGAGAAGAGCGACAGCATATAGGTCTCAAAACGGTTGCGATTGTTGAGGCCAGTCAACGGGTCGGTCGAGATGAGCTGCTCCTGGTAGATGATATAGAGCAGCAACATGCTAATCATTATGCCGACACAAAGGCCGGGCACCGAGTATACGACCTGAAAGGTACCGCCCACCAGGGCCGGAATGGCGAAAAATGCCAAGGTTCGATAGATGGCCTTCGTCTGCAGACTCTCGACCCTGCGAGATTGCACAAACGCATGCAGGGACGTATGAATGACGTAACAGTAGCTGACGATGGGCTGGATCATATAGGCAAAGCCGCGACGATACACACCCTGCGAATCGATATAGAACAGGGCGTGCGTCCAGTAACTGGTAAACGCCAGCACGACCACCAGAGCCGTAGGCAACGCTACAAGCACCACCCTATAGCGCGAGGTCAAAAGGCGAGAACCCTGCACCGTCTCGGAATAGATAAACCAAATGAGACACACGACGGCAAAGAGCGAAAACGAAACCGCGTTAGAAATCCAGTTGGCAGCAATGCCCAACGTGCCGTCCACACCGTCCGAAAGCGTCCAGATCATATCGAATAATATGTACGCGGCAGAGGTGTAGCCAAGCATGCTAAACAATAGCTGCTGGGTGCTCGAGAACAAGGAGCGACGACTTCGCACGGCAAGCCCGATAAGAACAATCATGCATAGCACGAATATCTCAATCATGAGTGCCTTAACCACTAACCGCCATCCCCTCAATATCCAAGTGGTCTGAATCGGCCAATTCGAATCTGGGCAACAAACACCCCTACCCGCAGGGGTAAGGGGAATAATAGCAGAGCGCCCGAACGTCACTGCAAGACAGCTCTCGTTCGGGCGCTCAAACGGCGCGAGTTGCACGCCGGAATCAATTATCGGTAACGGACGTTACTCACCGTCGATATCGGTTGCGACAGCCTCCTCGATGGCCTCGACGCCAGCAGGCGACAGGTCTTCCTTACCCTGACAGAACTTCTTGTCGACCCAGCCGGTCAGAATCGGAGCCATGATCGCCGTGATGATAACGGCGGTGGCGATCTGGGCGTACGCAGTGGGCGCAAGTTCGGCGTAGCGCGGTGCGACTTCGGCGAGAGCAACCGGTGTGGTCATGGCCGTGCCAGCAATAGTAGAGCAAGCCACGGCTGCCTTGCCATTGCCGCCGCACAGGCGCTCGAACGCAAAGGTGATAGGGCCGACGACAAACAGCGTGAAAAGGCCCAGCAAGATGCCGGAAATACCGCCGGTGATAAAGCTCGACAGGCTCATGGACGCACCAAGCTGAAATCCGATGACGGCGATCGCGGGATTGGCGCCGGGAACCAGCAGGTTCTTGATGAACGGGAAGAGGTTGCCCAGAACCATGCCGATAACGAGCGGCAAAATGGAGCCGATGATGGTACCGACAGGGATGTTGGCGAGACCCGAAACGCCCAGGATGATCATGGTGACGGCGGGGCCAGCCGTAAAGAAAAGGATACCCACGGCGCCCTGCTCGGATTCGTCGCCGAATTCGCCCATGATACCCGTGTAGAGCGCCATGTTGCAAAACGTAATGCCGCCGATGATGGAAACCGAGCTCAGGCCCAAAAGGTTGTCGTTAAAGAAATACGCAACGCCCAGACCCAGCGCGGCTGCCACCACAAGCTTAGGAATCAGCACGACGATGCCGGTCTTGATGGCACCCGGCGTGGACTTAAAGCTGATGCCGGCGCCCACAAACAGCAGGATCGCGGCGACGATGGTGTTGGAACCGCCGCGGCAGGCAGCGGTAAAGAAGCCGCCGATCTCGAAGACCTGTGGGCAGAAGGTATTGAGCAAAAGGCCGACGATCATCGGGTAGATCATGATGTCACCCGGAATGCGCGGTACTTTGAATTTCTTTTGCTCGTTGGCGTTCGCTTCCTGTGCCATGAAACCCCCATTTCCGCTGACGCGGAACAAAAGCCCACGTCATACTTTGCTACAGTAAAGTTTGACCATGGTACCAGAAGAAGCAGACCGCCTCGGTGAGAAATTGGATTCGTTGGCCGGGATGATAACGCGTCCTGCTCTTATACGAGGCTCAAAACGATATAGAGCACGATGCCCGAGACACAGCACCATAGCATCGACTTTGTCTTGATTGCCACCGCCACGACGCCGGCAGCCGCGATCCAGGGAATCAAGCCCTGCCACAAGCCGGCGTCAAAAGCGCCAGGGCTTATCAAATCGTTAGCAACCAGCGCCGCGAAGGCGGCGGGCGGAATATAACCCAAGGCCTCGGTAACGCGGGGCGACAGCGTTCTCCCGCGCAAGGCGAACGCCGGGGCAATGCGGAAAAATGCGATGGCCGCCCACGACGACAGCCACAGGACCAAAAACTCATTCACGGGCATCGCGAGCACCCCTTCCTTCGGCGAGAGCATCGCACGCAAGCGCCGCGACAACGCCGACGAGCACGCTTGCCGGCACGGCGATATTCGTCCACCCCAAGAACTTGCATATGGCGACGGACACCGCAGCCAAACTGGCAGCTACGACATTGCCGCGCGACAACCTCTGCGAAAAGAGCAGGCAGATAAAGAGCGATGTGCAGACAAAACCCGCAATAGCGGTGGGAACATCGACAACGGCGCCGACGATGGCGCCCATCGTACACGAAACGCCCCATGTTGCGATGAGGATCACGTTGAGCACAAAGGACTCGAGCGGACCCCAATCCTCCCCTTTAACCAACTTGGCAAGCGAAATGCCGTATGCCTCCTCGGTAAGTGTCGCGACAACAGCCAGCGTCTGACGCTTCGAAGCACCCCTCAAATGCGGTGCGATCGATGCCGAATAAAGCGCAAAGCGCGAGGAGATTGCGGCGACGCTCGCGACGATCGATGCTGCAGGCACACCTGCCAGCCACAGATTGCAGATCATAAACTGCCCGCTGCCCGTCACGAACGTGCTGCTCAGGGCAAAAACCATCCAGGGTTCCATTCCCGTCTGCGCCATAATCATTCCGCACGGCGCGGCTATCGCAACATAGGTAAGCATCACCGGCCAGACGGTTTTAACGATTTTGAGCACCATAGCATTCCTCGTCCCGACAAGATTTCCGAGCCGCATTCAACGACGCGGCAGAATCATCGCCCGATGGTAACCGAGTTCACCTACAATTGCCCCCGGATCGAAAGACACAGAAAGACACAACTTTTTAGGAAGTCATTATGACAGCTATCGATCGAACGCGGGCTGCCGCGGCCTTCAAGACCTACACCGATGCCTACGATGCCGCCAATCCGCGTATCGCGCTCAAAATCGAGCATACGTACCACGTTGCCGAGGCATGCGATGCCGTGGCACGCGAACAGGGCTGGTCACCGCAGGACATTGACCTGGCGTGGCTTTGTGGGCTGTTGCACGATATGGGCCGCTTTGAGCAGCTGCGACGCTGGGATACGTTTAATGATGCCGAAAGCGTGAGCCATGCGGCGTTGGGCGTCGAGGTCCTCTTTGGCGAAACACCTGCAGATGCGCCCGCGGCGACAAGTATCCGCGACTTTATCGACGATCCGGTAGAAGACGAACTCATTCGAGCGAGCATTGCCTATCACAGCGATTTCCGTCTGCCCGCGCAGCTCGACGAGCGCACGCGGCGCTTCTGCGATATTGTGCGCGATGGCGACAAGATCGACATCATGCGCACCATCGCCGACAGTACCGTCGACACCATCCTCAAAGTGAATGAGGACGCGTTTCTTGCCAGCCGCTTCTCGGTACCAACGCTGGCCGCCTTTGACGAGCACCGCTGCGTCACGCGCGATGAGCGCGATGAGCCCGCGGACTATTTGGTGGGGCTTATCTGCTTTATGTTTGAGCTCGTCTATCCGGCAAGCCGCGCGCTGGCGCGCGAGCAGGGCGATATCTACCGCCTGCTCGACGAACCCTTTGGCATTGTGCGCCCCTTTACCGATCCCGCCACGCAAGCGACCTGGGAACGCCTAAAGAAAGAGATGCGAGCCTGGCTGGCCGGCGCCTAGCGCTCGAGCTGGGCCAGAAGCTCTTCGACGACTTCGACGGCATCGCCGACAACTTTGTACTGTGCAGCGCCGAAGATGGGGGCATCTGGGTCCTCGTTGACGGCGATGATGCACTCCGCGCCGCCGATGCCGGCTAGGTGCTGGATAGCACCCGAAACGCCAATGCTCACGAGGAGCTTAGGCGAAACCGACACGCCGGTCTGGCCGATCTGGTGGCGGTACTCCAGCCAACCCGCCTCCACGACGGGACGCGTGCAACCAAGCTCGGCACCCAGCGCATCGGCGAGTTTTCGCATCAAGGGTAGGTTTTTCTTGGAGCCAATACCGCGACCCACAACAACTAGACGCTCGGCATCGGCAATCGAAGCCTGCTGGCCCCATTCCTCGGCGGGAATCGAAATCTCGACACGAGCCTTGGCGTCTTCCGCAAGAAATACCTGGGCAATCGTTCCGGAGCGGCTATAGTCAAAGTCGGGCGCCTTAAAGATGCCGGGACGCACCGTTGCCATCTGAGGGCGGTGGTTGGGGCAAATGATGGTGGCCATCAAGTTGCCGCCAAACGCCGGACGCGTCTGTTGCAGCAGGCCCGTCTCCGTATCCATCGAAAGCACGGTGCAGTCGGCCGTAAGGCCCGTCCGCAGGCGCACGGCAACGCCAGGCGCCAGCTCGCGGCCAAAAGCGGTCGCACCGTACAGAATGGCTTCGGGCTTGCGCTCGGCTACCAAATCGCAGATGAGGCGAGCATAGACTTCCGCGTCGTTCTGACGCAGGCGCTCGTCACGACAGATCAGAACTTCGTCCGCGCCGACGCAAACCAGATGCTCCAGGTCCCCGAGCGAGCCCTCGGGGCCCATGCCGACCAGCGCCACCAGGCGACAGCCGCGTGCATCGGCAAGCTCGCGGCCCTTGCCCATGAGCTCGAAGGCCACGGATGCCACGGCATCGCACTCGTCAGTTTGCACGAAGACCCAAATGTCTCGATATGCGTCAAGGTCTACCGCACCGGTGGTCTCATCGCGCTCGATTGAGATGGCGTTGACGGGGCAGGCGTCGACGCACCCGCCGCACAGGATGCAGCCGTCGGTTACGTGGGCACAGCGATTGGGGCGCTCGCCCTCCACCACAATACCGCCCGAGGCGCAGGCGCGAACGCAGCGACCGCAGCCAATACAGGCTTCGCTATCGATAATCAGTCCGCTCATCTATGCCATCTCCTCGATAATTTTGGCGAGTATTGCCGCCTGCTCGGACGCCGTGCCCTCAACAGCCTCACACGTTTGATCGCGATCGGGCACAAACGAGCGCACGACCTGCGTCGGCGAACCGGCAAGACCGCAACGCGAGGGGTCGGCGTTCACATCGGCAGCACCGACCACGCGCACGTCCGCTTCCTCGGCCGCGCGAATACCGGCAATACTCGGCATACGCAGCTGGCCAATCTCCTTGGCAGTCGTCATCACGCACGGCATCTCCAGATAGACCGTCTCCTCGCCGGCGTCACAGCCGTGGACAAGCGCCAGCGAGCCGCACGTCGTAAAGCCCGCGCTCTGCACACAGCTCACATCGGTTACGCAGGGAATCTCGAAGGCGCCGGCCAGCTCGGGGCCAATCTGGGCAGTATCGCCATCCACCGCCATCTTGCCGCAGATGAGCAGGTCGAAGTCCTCATCGAGCGCCTCGATGCCGCATTTGAGAGCATAGGTGGTCGCCAACGTGTCCGCGCCCGCAAAAGCACGGTCGGTCAGCAGCAGCGCGTCATCGGCGCCGCGGGCAATGCAGTCGCGCAGCAGCGATTCGGTTGCAGGGATGCCCATCGACACCACCGTCACGCGTACATCCATGCCAAAACCGATAAAGTCGTCCTTGAGCGCCAGCGCGCATTCGAGGGCACTTGCATCGAAGGGATTAATGACCGCCTGCCTGCCATCACGCACGATGGTATTGGTTTTGGGGTCCATCTTGACCTCAGTGCTTCCCGGCACCGCCTTGACGCACACCACCATATGGAATTCGCTCATCTTCACGCGCCCCCTTTCTGGACGAGTTCATCCAAGAGCTTCTCCGAAAACAGGTTGCCGCGGCCGAGCTGCCCGGCAGGGTCGAGCTGCAGCTTGAGTCGAGCCGATTCGACCATGGCCTCGTGGCCGTACATCGTCTCCAAAAATCCTGCTTTGATCTTGCCGACGCCATGCTCGGCAGAGACGGCGCCGCCCATAGCCGTTACCTCCGCAGCCCACCGGGCAAACAGCTCGCCACCGGCGCGATAGTCCTGCGCATCGCGCGGCAGGATATTCACATGCAGATGGTTGTTGCCGATATGTCCCCAGGCGGCAGACTCAAGCCCGCTTTCGGCCAACGTGCGGCGATAGAGGGCAACGACATCGGCCAGGCGCGTGTTGGGCACCGACATATCCGACCCCAGCTTGGTAATGGTGGGGTCGGTGCGGCGACGCTCGTCGATGAGCATGTTGACACTCTCGGGGACGGCGTGGCGGAAGAACCGCTGGCATTCGCGATCGACCTCGGTGCGCGCAACCCAAGTCGCGTCGTCGCGGCCGCCCGCAAGCTCCAAAACCCATCCCAAGTGGTACAGCTCCTCGGTCGCCTGCGCCTCGTCGTCGCAGTCGAGCTCCACATAGACACAGACCTTTGCCTCGTCGTCGAGTGCCGGCAGCGAGGCAAACGCGGTCGACTGCTCGCGCTGGCGGCGAAGAATATCCAAGGCGCCGGCATCGAAATACTCGATAGCGGCGGCATGAGACAGCACGGGGCGCACGGAATCGGTAAAAGACACCGCCTTGTCCTCGCTGTCGAAGAAGCAGCTCACGCCCCATACGACCGAAGGTGCCGCCTGCAGGGCGATCTCGAGCTCGGTAATGACGCCGAGTGTGCCGCACGCACCGATAAAAAGATCGATGGCGTCCATGTCGTCCGAAACGAAATAGCCCGACGCGTTTTTGGTCTTGGGCATGGTATAGCCGGGAAGATCAAGCTCGAGCGCGCGACCCCCTGCCGTCACGAGCGACAAGCGGCGTGCGTCAGCGTGCGCCCGACCTCGATGAAGCTCGAGCAGGTCGCCATCCGCCAGTGCCACGTGAAGCCCCGTAACGTGCGGGCGCATGGGACCATAGGCGTAGCTGCGGGCACCGGAGGCATTGCACGCCGCCATACCGCCCAAGCAGGCAGATGCCTCGGTGGGATCGGTGGGAAAGAACTGCTCGGGAGCTGCCTGGAACTCCTCGTAGGCCTCAAGCGATGCCTGATCCCAGCCAGCGGTCGGCAATGCCTTCTTACCCAGCTGCTTGCGTAACTCCGAAAGCACGACGCCCGGCTCCACGCGCAGCAGAAAACGGCCTTGCTCGTCGCGGCGAAGACCCAGGTAGCGATTCATACGAGAAGTGTTGAGGATATGCCCGCCGTGGGGCACGGCACCGGCAGCCAGACCGGTCCGAGCACCCTGGACCGTTATCGGAACATGCTCGGCATGGAGCTTTCGCAGAATGGCGCGGACTTCGTCCTCCTTTGTCGGAAACGAGATGCTCGACGCCTCGCCCGATGTGCGAGATTCATCGCGACCATATTCTTCGAACTCGTCGCTGAAGGGTTTGATGGCTGCAGACACGCGAACTCCCCCTTTAGTTAACTACAGTGTTTGCAGGGAGATGTTACCGCATCGTTTCGTCGACGTAACCGAGACCGTCTCCATAATTGGCGAATTTTACGTTTGTGCAATTCGGCGAACGGCGACGTTTTCTCGGCAGACGCTCTATTTAACGCGCCCCTCCCATCGCAGCCACGCGCACAATTGGCGCTTGAAAAAACTTGAGATTTTTTTAGCGTCTCTCACCTGCGACGATGTAAACCCGTCAAGCATTTGGTCAGAAATTGGTCAAGCTGTGGCTGATACGGTCGGCATCGACAGCCAAAACCAATAGAAGGTTTGGCCCAAAAGCAGGGAGGTTCCCATGGCATATTACTGGCCCCAGTACGGCATCGCCATCGAAGTTGACGATGACCCATATCTTCTGCCCTTCGACGAGGAGGCGTTTCCCGATGCGGCCGTCTATCACGTCACCACCGACGTGATCTGCGATCCCGAATCGTTTTCGGCACTCGCCCACCATATCGCCCACATCCACGACATCAAACTCGACCCAAACTTCGACGAGCTCATCTACTCGCGACGCCTCATGCTCCACATGCTCTTTGGCGCCGATCCGTCCACGTTCGTGCGCGTCTATACCACTAAGGATGCCGCATGAACGCACGGAAGCGGTCAAGCCCCCTGGGGTCAAAACATCGAAAAAGGCTCGGCGCCGTCTGTTTGGCCATCGCCTGCGCCCTTATCGCCGTCGGCCTTTACGCCTGGCAGTCAAAGCCTATCGCCGAGACGGGTGCCTCGGTCACAGCGGCAGAGGGTAAGTCGCGCCAAGAAATCCAGGACGAGCTCGATGCCATCGTCCGCGACAACATGATGACGATCTCGGTCGCACCGGTCGCCCAGCTACAAAAAGGCGGCAAACTGCGCGTCAACGTACAAAACGTCCAGGATAACAAGTTTCCCCAGCGTTTCCGCGTGATCCAAAACGACGAGACCGTCTATGAATCGGGCGTGGTCGAGACCGGCAAGACCGTTGAGACCTGCCCTGCAGGCGACATCAAAGAAGGTGAGGCGTATATCGAGATTCAAGCGCTCGACGCCAAGACCTACGACGCCCATGGAAATCCCACGCGCATCAAGGTGCGGGTTGCGCAGGCCGAAGACTAGATCTGCCGCCTGTTATGAAAATGCGCACCCGTGCCGTTTTCGTCTAACCCTCACGGAAACGTTCCGTGACGAATAGAAAGGAACGATTATGGACATCACCAGGAACTTGAGCGGGACCAGGGCGCTCGTCGTGGGCGCAGGGCTGGCGCTCGCACTCGCAATGGGTGCCGCGCCGACCACCGCTCTGGCGGAGGGACGTGTTGGAACCACCGACGTGACCATCAGAACCGAAATCGACAACATCGCGTTTAAGACTCCGACCGTCATCCCATTTGTCGCCAAGGCCGATGGCACGCTTCAGGGCCCTTCCGAGAATACAACCACCATCGACAATCTTTCGGCCTATGGCATCCACGTTACCAACATGAAGATCGGCGCCAAGAACTCCTGGAGCATCGTCGCCGACGCCAAGACGGGAACCGCCCAGAACTCCATCGATTTTAAGGTCGGCCCCGACAAGGCACTCCAAGACGCTCATGCCGCGACGCAGGAAGCGGGCCTCGACCTTTCCAAAAATGCATCCTTCGACATGGGCTACCAGGGCATTGCCGATGGTACGGACAAGATTAAGCTTAAGACGAACGGCACTGTCGCCCGCGTCACGCGAGACATCTTCCATGTGACCGGCACGGGCGACCAGGTCGCAACCATTACGTGGACGGTCGAGCCCGGTGCGCACACGGCCTAAGGCGATGGTCCTTGCCGTAATCATCGGCGTTGTAACGTTTGCCCCGATCGCCGCCTTTGCCCAACAAGAGCAGGCGCAAGCTGCCACACAGGTGACTGTCGATCTATCGGAGCTCGAACGCAGCGGCCAACATGAACCCCTAGCGCAAACGGGCGACACGCGACAGCTCCTGGCAGCAGGAATCGCCGCGGCAGGTGCAAGCGCCATCGGCCTTGGCCTGCACATCAAACGCAGCCAGTAGCCACACAAATCGAGACCGTCCAGAACAGGTAAGGAGAGCCCATGGCATCAAAGAACCTTTTGCCCGTTGCCGCGCTCTGCAGCGCGCTTGCCACCGGCATGCCCGTCGCCGCTCTAGCGACACCCGCCGTAGACGCCCCCTTACCTGCCGTCAACTGTCTCGTCACAAACCAGATGAGCACCATCGCGCGCCAACGCCTCTCGCTTGCGCAGGCAAGCATTTCGACCTCGGGGTGCCTCCGTCGCCGCGCAAATAGCTCGATAGTCGTGGATACCGAGCGCTCGCGCAAAGCAGACGGCCCCCTAACGGGATGCGCTATCTGCACATGGCGCGCGGTTGCAACTGATGCCGATGGCGATTCCTGTGACGTGGAGCTGCGCCTCGACATCACCCTGTCCGATGACTCGGCAGACGGGGCAACGGTCGCCTTCGACAGCACATTTTTCGAAGACGGAGGAGGTGTATGCCTGGGCTGCGTCCCCTCGAGCGCCGATGGCACGCAGCCCGCCATCTCATTCACCGCATCGCTGAAAATGACCAAGGCGGGCACCGACGCCACGGCGAATGGCGAGATCACCCTGATGTTCTACGCGAGCGACACAGAAAGCCAGGAGATTCGGGGCAAACAGCGGACCGGATCGCTCAGCCTGACGCGAGGGGCAAATCCCGGTCCTGTCGATATCAGCACTCAGACGCAAGATGTGCATCACGTCCTTGCCGATCCGGCACTCCTTGAGATGGAATGGAGCGGAGCGGGAGCGGTCGGACTCGCCCCCTCGACAGCTGACATCGCAAGCGACTCCAGCGAGAGCAGCGGTGAAATGGCGCCTGGGGACAATGGAACACCAGGCGACATAACACCGCCATCGAGCGGTCCTTCAGCCACTTTCAGCGAGCCAAGCGAAACAACCGCCGCAGTGGGCGGCACGCAAGCCGGCGAAAACTTGGGGTATCCCATGCCGGCGGACATCGACGAGGGCAATTGTTGCATGATGGTCGCGCTCGACCGCACGGAAACCGTCGACGCCGCGAGCATTGAGGTCGTCGCCGCCGATAAACCCGTCCGCAAAGCAGCCATTATCGCATTCCCTAAAACCGTCGAAGTTGTTTTTCTGCCATCGGGCGAGGTCGTAGCCCCCACCCTGCTCACCTTGCTTGGGGCAAAGGGCACGGCCAACCAAATCGACAACCTCACGGTCATCGACCCTGCGACCACCGCAAAACTGCACCTGTATGCCGTAACCTCGGACGGGGGCAAAACCGAGGAATTCGACGGTGAGAACCTCCTGAATAACCGGATACTCCATAAAATGGAAGACGTCTCGTATCAAATTGAGCTCGAAGGATTTGACCGAGCTCGAGATGCCGATATCATCGCCGCGGCCATTGAGTCCCCGCAGCGACTCATGACGCTGCGTTTCGATTACAGCCCCTATGTCGTGATGGGAGGCTGAGGCTTAGGCACCAAATGCCGTCATTAACACCACTTATATAACGTATAGGATGAGTCATGACGCACCCTGCAGCCCGTTCTGCTACGATTGCCAGGTTGGCATCAATATGGGAGGGCTCATGCCGGGTTTGGGAACGATCATCAACGTCGCGCTTTTGATTGCGGGCGGACTGCTGGGCCTTATAGGCGGACGTTTTATCACGCCCCGCATCCAAGACACACTCATGAAGGCGTCGGGGCTGTGCGTTCTGTTTATCGGATTGGGCGGCACCATGCAAAAGATGCTCGTCATTGACGGGAAAACGCTGGCGACCACCGGCGCTGCCATGCTCATCGTCTCGTTTGCCCTTGGCTCGCTCATCGGCGAGGCCATAAACCTGGAAGCCGGCATCGAAAACCTGGGCGAATGGCTCAAGCGCAAAACCGGCAGCGAGGGAGACAACGAGTTCACCAATGCCTTTGTCTCGACATCGTTGACCGTCTATATCGGTGCCATGGCTATCGTGGGATCAATCCAAGACGGTCTGCTCGGCGACTGGTCCACGCTCGCCCTCAAGGGAGCGCTGGACTGCATCATCGTCTGCACCATGACGGCCTCACTCGGCCGCGGCTGCATCTTCTCCGCCCTTCCCGTTGCCGTATTCCAGGGAACGATTACGCTGTTTGCCGGCGCGCTCTCCCCCATCATGACCGCCGCCGCCCTCGACAGCCTATCGCTCGTGGGCTCTATACTCATCTTCTGCGTCGGAGTCAACCTCATCCGTCCTCAGACCTTCCGCACGGCCAATATGCTCCCCTCCGTTGTCATAGCCGTCATCTATGCCCTCCTGTTCTAAATCTATCTACGTAGCGGTATCTCGAACACCTGTTTGATGCTGTGCTATGATATGAGGTCACCGAAGCTGCGTTAGGAGAGGAGAGACGGTGGCCGACCAGGACATCAAGATGCTCATCGAGCGCATTATGGCCGAGGCCCGGACCCATCAGTCTGCTCGCTTCTCAAACGAAGTCTATGCTGACGAGCCGATTCTCAAAACTGGTCGTCAGATGCAGAACTTCCTCCCCGACCAGTACCGCAAGATGCGCGAGATATCGCGCTGGCAGGATGACCCCAAAGGCGGCGCGGGTCGCTGGCTTTCGGAAGCCGAGCTTTTCTACCGCCAAGGCCTGCTGATGGCCGACTTTGAGGACGACTGCCCCTACAACGGTACGTTCAAGTCGTACTTTCCCACCTATAACGCCATGAGCGATCGGCAGTTGCGTGGCTATTTTACCTGGCGTGCCCAAGTGCGCCGCGGAACCGTCGAGGAAACGTCTACGTCCTTTGCCTTCCTGTATCTCTATGAGCTGATCTGTGGCATTGGCGTAGATGACCCACTCGATGGTTTTAACAAAATCAAGGCCTTTTGGGATGCCTACCGCGCCTTCGAGCCCGGCATCGACCGGTTTGCACGCGTGTGGCTGCAGGACTACGCCGTGTTCCACGGACTCGACCCCAAGCTGCTTCGCGACTCTAAAACCGTCATGTTCGACAACGCCCTCATCGAGCTGCGCCGCGCGGCTCGAGACCTTGCACCTACACCGACGCCGTCGGCCCAAGTCCCCAAGCGTCGCAAAACCTCCGAGCCCACGCTCCCCCTTCCGCCCGACGAGGCAGGCGAGGAGCGACTCATGACCGCTATAAACGCCCTCTCCACGTACAACCTGAATAACTCACGGCTCGACCGTTCCCACCATCGCGACCTGCGCCACGTGGCATGCGCCGTGTATGTCCGTATGGCGCGCTACTATGACACGCACCGAAAGACCGGCATCGTAGCGAGCTTGTTTGGGGAGGAGACGGCCATGCCCTACACCATGTTTGCCTCGGCCGTGTTCTTTGCGCCCGAGCGCCACGAGGACTGCGAATATCGCCTGGACCCCATTCACATCTACCGCTGCCAAAATGGCTTTTGGGAATGCATGCGCATCCACGGCAGCAGACAAAAAAGCAGCAAGCTCGGTGAGATGATGCGCGCCTGCGACCAACGCCTGCGCCTGGCCCTAGACCCCACCCATCCCCTGAAGGAGGAGAAGGTCCCCAAATATCTGGCCAAGATCATCGATGACGAGATCGTAGCATGGCTTTCGTGGGACGCCGCGCACCAGCCCGTCAAGATCGATATCGATTTGAGTCAGCTGGGGCACATTCGGAGCGCCGCCGCGCAAACGCGTGAAGCGCTTTTGATTGATGAGGAGCGCGAGGATGATGTGCTCGCAGAGGTCGATACGGCGGGTTCCGAGCAGCCGAAAGCCGAGCCCGCAGCAGACGCGTTTGTCGAGCTGGTCGCGGCACCCATTCGGCAGGACGAGGCCGACGAGCCGACCATATCCACCGAACAGTTTGGTGTCGTGGCGCCGCTGCTCGCACCGACGCCAGCGGTCGTATCGACTGCACCCGCTGGCACCGCAACCGCACTCGATCCCGCCGCAGACGCCTATCTTCGAGCACTACTCGAGCAAAACGCAGCGCAGACGGCATCGGCAGTGGAGAGGTCGGGGCAGAGCGAGGACATGCTCGTCGATACCATCAACGAGGCGCTCTTTGACCTGGTGGGTGACACCGTAATTGAATTTGACGCAGCGGCACCGCACATTATCGAGGACTACGAAGCAGACGTGAGAGGATACCTAGACCATGAGTGATAACGCATCCGCAGCACCCCGCGTGCCCAAGCGCGTCGCTGCCGTCATTCTCAACTCGCTCAAGGGCGGCGTGGTCCCGCGCATCGGCCTTCCCTATATCACCGTAGGACGCGAGGTCGAGATCCGCGCCCTGCTCACCGACCTGAGTCTCATCGCCGGCGGCGGCGCAAGCTTCCGCTTTCTGGTCGGTCGTTACGGCGCCGGCAAGAGCTTTTTGCTCCAGACCATCCGCACGCACGCCATGGGCGAGGGATTCGTCGTGGCCGATGCCGACCTATCCCCTGAGCGCCGCCTGCAGGGCGGCCAGGGACAGGGCCTTGCCACCTACCGTGAGCTCATCCGCAACATATCGACTAAAACGCGCCCCGAGGGCGGTGCGCTCAACCTTATCCTGGATCGCTGGGTCGCCTCGTGTGCCGATGCCGATGAGTCTGCCGTCAATGCCCAACTGGCCCCGCTCGAGGAAATGGTCCACGGCTTCGACTTCGCCCGCATGCTCCGCCGCTACCGCGCGGCAGTATCCGAGGGCGACGAAGAAGCCATGAGCCGCGTGACCAAATGGATTCGCGGCGAGTACCGCACCAAGAGTGAGGCACGCGCCGAGCTGGGCTCCTCGGCCATCATCAGTGATGACGACTGGTACGACTACGTTAAGCTCATTGCGCGCTTTTTGGTCTGCAGCGGCTACAAGGGCATGCTGGTGCTCATCGACGAGCTCGTGAATCTGTATAAGATTCCCAACGCCATCACACGCCAATACAACTACGAGAAGATCCTGACCATGTACAACGACACGCTCCAGGGCAAGGCGCAGTACCTGGGCATGATCATGGGCGGCACGCCAACCTCCATCGAAGACCGCCGCCGCGGCGTGTTCTCCTACGAGGCCCTGCGCAGCCGACTCGCTCAGGGCCGCTTTGCGCGCGAGGACCTTAAGGACATGCTCGCGCCCATCATCCGCCTGCAGCCACTCACCTATGAGGAACTGCTGGTGCTCATCGAAAAACTCATGCAGATCCATGCCGGCTACTTTGGCTGGACGCCCACGCTTACCGAGAACGACTTGGTGGACTTTCTCAAGATTGAGTTTGGCCGCGTGGGAGCCGATACGCACTTAACGCCGCGTGAGGTCATCCGTGACTTTATCGAGCTGCTCGATATCCTGTGTCAGAACCCCGATGCAAATGTGGCGGAGCTGCTGCAAAGCGTCGGCGGCGACGCGCTGGCGCCGGCAGCCGCAACAGGCGACACCGGCGCTGCAGACGGTGACCGCAACTTCGCCGAATTCACCATCTAACCTGCCAAAAAGGGACAGGTTTATTTTGGCAGGTTTTATCTGGGCAAACGTTGAAGCAGCAATGCAGCAAGCCGTTGCCAGCCGCGTTGAGAGATTCGTTTTTGAGAGGAGGCCCCGTGAACGCCTTTGACAGATATGCTCCGTTTATCCAAGACTTCATCTACTCCCACGATTGGGAGAGTCTGCGCTCTATCCAGGTTGCAGCGGCAGACGCCATCTTTAACACGCAAGATAATGTGCTCCTGACGGCATCCACGGCTTCCGGCAAAACCGAGGCAGCCTTCTTTCCCATCCTGACCGAGTTTTGGGAGAACCCGCCCGCAAGCGTGGGCGCCCTCTACATCGGCCCCCTCAAGGCGCTCATCAATGATCAGTTCGTCCGTCTCAACGACCTCTGCGAAGAGGCCGATATCCCTGTCTGGCACTGGCACGGCGATGTCTCTCAGTCGCACAAGGCTAAGCTCATCAAAAAACCGAGCGGCATCTTACAGATTACGCCCGAGTCACTCGAAGCGCTCTTAATCCATAAGCACATGGCGATCCCGCGCATGTTTTGCGACCTGCGCTACGTGGTCATCGACGAGGTCCATTCGCTCATGCGCGGCGACCGTGGCGGGCAGACGCTCTGCCTTATCGAGCGGCTCTCGCGCATGGCCGGCGTGCAGCCTCGACGCATTGGCCTTTCGGCCACCATCGGCGACCCCGAGCGCACGGGCGCTTTTCTCTCACAGGGAACGGGGCGCGACTGTGTTATCCCCCGCTTTGAAGAACCGCGCCGCGTGTGGCGCATCTCCATGGAGCACTTCTACAACTCGGGTCCCCAGGCACAGCAGCGGGGATTCGAGAGCACGGGTCCTCAAGAGGCCGAAGTGCTTGCGTGCGAGCGTATCGAGGCGGCGGCATCCGCGGCACTGCCCGCCGGCGCCCAAGACATGCGTCACAGCGGACAGCTCACACAAGAGGAGCGCCGTCAACGTCGTGAGCGGGCACGGGGCAAGGCCGCTCCCAAGGACCGCCAAACTTCCTCGGCCCCCGAGGGCGAAGTCGACATCCCACGAGCGACCGAGCAGGCGCTTCTCAACCCCACCGACACGGCGCCCGACAACGCCGACCCCGGTATGGGCTATATCTTTGAACATACGCGCGGCCGTAAGTGCCTGGTCTTTGCCAACTCGCGCGAGGAGGCAGAGGCCGTGTGCTCCATGCTGCGCAGCTACTGCGAAAGTCGACACGAGCCCGACCGTTTTCTCATCCACCATGGCAATCTTTCGGCATCGCTACGCGAGACGGCCGAAGAACTCATGCGCGATGAGGAGCAGGCACAAACGACCGTCACCACCTCTACGCTGGAGCTCGGTATCGATATCGGCCGTCTGGAGCGTGCGTTTCAGATCGATGCGCCATTTACCGTCAGTTCCTTTTTGCAGCGAATGGGCCGCACGGGACGCCGCGACCTTCCGCCCGAGATGTGGTTTGTCATGCGCGAGGAAGAGCCCGAGCCACGCACGATGATGCCCGAGACCATTCCGTGGAAGCTCCTGCAGGGCATCGCGCTCGTACAACTCTATCGCGAGGAAAAGTGGGTCGAGCCGCCCGAGCTCGATCGACTCCCCTACAGCCTGCTCTACCACCAGACCATGTCGACGCTTGCCAGCACCGGCGAGCTCACGCCGGCAGAGCTTGCCCAGCGCGTGCTCACACTCAGCTATTTCCATCGCATCTCGGCCGATGACTATCGCGTACTGCTGCGTCACCTCATTAAGATCGACCATATCCAAGTCACCGAGGGCGGCGGACTCATCGTGGGTCTCGCGGGCGAGCGCATCATTAACAACTTTAAGTTCTACGCCGTATTCCAGGAAAACGAAGAGTTCACCGTTCGCAGCGAATCGGCCGAGCTGGGCACGATCGTCAATCCGCCACCGCCCGGTGAGCGCATCGCCATCGCCGGACACTGCTGGATTGTCGAGGAAGTGGACTGGAAGCGCCACACCGTCTTTGCCACGCAGGTCAAGGGCCGGGTGCCGGCCTACTTTGGCGACTGCCCCGGCGACATCAATACACACGTACTCGAGCGCATGCGCAAGGCGCTCAACGAGCACGCAGTATATCCGTACCTTATGGGTAACGCACGGGCACGCCTTGCACAGGCTCGTCATACCGCCGAGATTTCGGGTGCGGGAACTAAACCGCTCATTAACCTGGGCGGCGACACCTGGGTGCTCTTTCCCTGGCTAGGCAGCTACGCCTTTTTGGCGCTCGAGCGCATGCTCAAGATTAAATGTGCCGCGGAGCTGGGCCTTCGCGGACTCGACCCATCACGCCCGTACTTTATGCAGTTTAAGATGAAGGCCGACGAGGAGACGTTCTTTGAGGTGCTCGCCGCCGAGGCCGAGAAGGACTTTGATCCCATCGAGCTCGTCTATCCTGGCGAGGTGCCTTACTTTGACCGCTACGACGAGTTTGTTCCCGAAGAGCTCGTGCGCAAGGGCTTTGCCGAAGGCGTGCTCGACACCGAAGGCATGAAGCAGCGCGTTCTCGGCTGGCGCGACCACACATAAAACCAGTCTTTTTGGGACGGGGAGACTTACTTGTCATGAAGGGCAGTGCCGAGGAAGTCGACGTCAAAAGGCACGGCTTCGGCAAAGGCATAGTCGCCGTCGCTGGCGATGAGCAGGTAGTTCTCCTCGCCGCCGAACTCTGTATCGCCACATGGGACCACCCAGGCGCGGGCGAATACCTCGAGTGCCGTGGCGACGCAATCGCGCAGGAACGTCACGTCGCTCCCCCTGTTCGCACTCACGATATTGGCAACATAGATGCCCCCGGGGTTCAGGCTACCTCGCACCAAACGCAACGCCTCAACCGTCGCCAGCTCGCGTACGGGCTCGGCACCGCCAAAGCAATCGCTCACGACCACGTCGTAGCGACGATGGCCCACGCTCGTCACACCCAGATACGAGCGAGCCTCAGCGGTAATCACCCGCAGGTGATCGCCCACCGCGCGCTCCAGCTCGTCCAGGTAGAACCAGCGGCGCGCCAGGCGCGTAATCTCGGCATCGTACTCAATGACGTCCATGCGCAAGCTCTCGTGCGACATCAGCGCGAACTTGGGATAGGCAAACCCACCGCCGCCCAGCATAAGCATACGGTCGATGCCGTGACCATAAGCGTCGCGCATCGCATCCTCGGACTCAAACACGTCGTCAAACGCACGATAGTACGCAAAGACGGGCTCCGCCCAACGCTCGCCAATGTAGCTTGCGCTTTGGTAGACGCCGCCTTGCACCAACACGCGAATCTCATCGCCGCCCTCATCGTGCACGCGTTTCACACGTGCCAACCCATTGCGGGTTCGCGCAACCTGCAGACAGGCAGCACGAACAGCGACAGCGGCCGCACCAAGCGCCGCGGCTCCCAGAGCAACGCCGGCAACGACACCAGCAGAAACACTCGGCTTGTTCATCTAGAGCTCCTTTTGCAGATAAAGGCCATGGTCATAAAATCCAAGATGGCGATAGTACTCGCGTGTGCCAATCGCGCTAATCACGTTGATGCGCGCATAGCCCGCGTCCCGGGCGATCTCGCATGCATGCTCTACGAGCAAACGCCCCAATCCATGGTGCTGGGCCGCCTGGCCTTGATCCCCCACGCGCGCCGCCATGCCATACACGTGCACCTCGCGAATCATCGCCTCGTCCGGCGTCGTCGGTAACTCGTCCGCATGCGCGGCAACAAAAGTACGATCGGGCAGCGACAGGCGCAAAAAGCCCACGATCTTACCCTGCGGCGTCACCCACTGCAAAAAGCGCTCGTGCGTCACCGGCGTCTCGTACGCCACCTCCTCGTCAAGGGTCAGCTCATCCAGGTCGGCACCCGCCGTGCTGATCTCGCGATAGCGGATCTCGCGCACTGTCGCGCCTTCCCCACGAGCCGCCAGGCGGTTCTCAACGAGCTGACGCAGGTTGGGCTTCTTGTTGCCCACCATGATGTCGTCGGAGCTAAAGTCGCGGATCATGCGACTGATACGGCAGAACGCCGGCGTCACCACGATGTCGTCGGCCAGCACATCGAGCAGCTCATCCTCGGTATAGGGGCGCCACTCGCCACGCTCATAGCAGCCCACCAGACGCGAGCCCTCGATGAGCGCACACGGGTAGACCTTGACCTCGTCGGGCATAAAGGCCCCTTCGGTCATAAAGCGCTCGTAGTCGCGCTTGTCCCCCTCGGGTGTGGCGCCCAGCAAGTTGAGCATAAAATGAGCGTGGATCTTAAAGCCAAACAGGCGCGCGAGCGAAAACGCCCGCTCGATCTGCGCCACCGAAATGCGGCGCTCGTTGATATCGAGCAAATGTTGGTCGAGACTCTGAATACCCATCTGGATCTTGGTGCAGCCCAGGCGGCGGATGAGCGTGAGGGCCTGCGGCGTTACGGCATCGGGGCGCGTCTCGATAACGAGTCCCACCACGCGATGCTTCGCCGTCTCGTTGATTCGTTGCTGCCGCTCGAGCTCTTCCATCGTTGCTGTCTGCCACACGGCGACCTCGCCCCACGGCGTACCGGGGCCGTACAGACGACGCACTGCGCGGTTATAGCCGCCCACGGCAGCATCCACACGCCCCTGCTCGTCGGCAACGCCGGCAGCAAGCTCGACCTCGTCTGTCGCAATGCCGGCGGCCCGATAGCGCTCGCGGCGCTCCGCCACCACCGGCGGCAGCGCATCGGCGGGCGCGTCATCGAGCAGGCGCTCTGCCTCGGCACGGCTGATGCCCGGACGCGCCAACATGGGGTTTGCCGCCACGCTCGCCACCGCATCATCATTGAGCGCCCGGAAGAGCTCCGACATAAACCATGCCTGATAGCCTTCCGGATAGTCGCTCCAAGTACCGCCAAGAACGATAAGCTCGATCTTGTCGGTTGCATGCCCCATTTGCGAAAGCGCGGTCAAACGAGCACTCACCTGCAAATACGGATCAAAGCAATTTTGCTCCGCACGGGCACACGCCGGCTCGGCATGCAGATAGCTTTTAGGCATGCGCAGATCGTTGGGGCAAAACAGGCAATCGCCCGAGCACGGCCAGGGCTTGGTGATGACGGTAATGGTCGCCACGCCCGAGGCCGTGCGACGAGGCTTCATACGCAGCACCTGCAACAGTCGACGTTCCAGCTCGGCATCGACATTCCACCCAGCCCAACGAGCCGGCTCCTCACGTTTTACCCGCTGGTAGAACGGCAGCAGACGGCGCTTGGCCAAATCGCGTTTGTCAGCACCCTCACGGCGCGCCTCGGCATGTATCAGTTTGACGAGCGCTTTGTCATCCACGGTCTCGCCGCGACGCAGAGCCTCGAGTATGTTCAAGATAATCTGTTCCATGCCCCCATTGTAAAGGCAAAGGCGCCGGAGCCGATCTCGGCTTCGGCGCCTTCATCAAACAGCGCAGCTATGGTATATAAGTCTTCGATAACCGCCCGTCACTCTGAATCAAATGACATGTCGCCCGAACCGACCTCAAAACGATACGTAGCAGACTTATCGCCGTTATCGAATTCAAGATTCAAAATGGTCTCGCCGTCGTAGCCAAGCGGAAGGAAATCGCTCTCGAAGTCGCCGCTGCCCAGGGTAAGGCTCGCCTTAAAGCCCGTCGAGTTCGGAACCATCATCTCCACATCGCCCGAGCCCACACTCACGTCCATCGACTTCGCGGGGGCCTGGTAGAGCTCGAACGTCACATCGCCCGAACCGACCTCAGCACTGAGCGCATCAGTCACGCTGCCCGCAAACTCTACATCTCCCGCACCCAGGAAAAGGTCGAAACCATCACAGGTGACACCGGCAATCTGCAGATCACCCGAGCCCACGTGCGCGTTGACTCCCTTCAGATGTTCGGCAACACGGCGCGGCAGCTCGACCGTAACTGAGCGATCGATTGCCTTACCGTCATCACTTCCAAACTGGGAAACCTTGAGCGTCGAGTCCTCGACGGATGCGATGTTCTGCGTCGCGGCCTTGGAGGCATCCATACCATTGGCAACGCGTCCCCGCTCGATAACGCGAGCCTTGTTACCATCAATAACCTTGACGTCCACCGTAGCCGCATCGATATCGAAATCGAGGTAGCGAAACTCATCGGCATCAAAGGTCGTACACGAAAGCTGCTGAGGCCGAGCGGAATAGTTACCGCCATCGTTCATAAAATCGTCGTCATCAACCACATCGTCCATACCGGACAAGCCGGGTATAACATCGTCGAGATCCCACGGGCCATCAAAATGAATCAAAGTCCGCGAAACGCCAAAAACAAGCCCGATAATCAGTACAAACGCTCCGATGCCGACGCCCAGGCGCAGCTTGGATTCATGCGAAAGCTTCATCATTCGTCACCTTCTTTGGCACATGGCTCAGCGGTGGCCGCGGTAGCCACGTCAGCATCAGGTTCCGCAGAAGTATCCTTCCCCTGGGCCCTGACCGCCACCGGTGCCGGACCAACCTGAATATCCCCGCGCGCCCAATCGCCATCGAGTGCACGCGCCACCCAGTGATAGATGGGAATCGTGAAGAAGATCAGCGCAGCAAAGGGGCCGGCACCAAACAGGAACATCAGTAAAAAGAACAGCAGCCAGCACACGGCCCAATACGGGAATGACTGGAACGGACCCTTCACCGGAGTCGGACCAGCCGCACCGGTACCCGTCACCTGAGCCGTCGCCGCATTGGCAGCCTGCGCACTCCAGCTTGCCGCCTGCGCCGCCTTGGCTGCCGCGTCACTTGCCTGCGTTGCCGCCTCGGTGGCGCGCGCCGCCGCCTCATGGGTGCGGGCGCGCTCTGCCGCCTCGGCCTCGCGCTGACGAGCGCGGTCCTCGTTCTCAAACTCGATATCGTCCTCAATCTCATCGCTCGGATTGAGCAGCTCGTCCAGACTCACACCATAGAGCTTGGCGAGCGAGATCAGGTTCTCGGTATCGGGCGAGCTCTCCGCACGCTCCCATTTACTAACCGCCTGGCGCGACAGCCCCAGCTTTCGCGCCAGCCCTTCTTGGCTAAAGCCCTTGCTGCGGCGAAGGTCGGCGAGCCGCTGCGCAGTTTCTACATTCATGGTTCCTCCTATGTGATGCCAGCCGTGCCGCCGGACCGTTTTTGTTCTTAAGGCGCCTTGCACAGTTAAAAATCTATCCGCCACCGCCAAAAGCATGCCACCTATTCTAGTGAGATTTTTGACAACTGGCGGTTGCGGGCACATATGAGCTGCGGAAATGTGTCCAAACAAAGCAATGAGCCGCAGCTCGGTTGTCCCCGTTGCGACGTTAACGGTAGTATGGTCATACTGTTTATTCCGCACCGCCAACGGAGGGAGTTCCGCGCCGTGAACCGCGATTTCGCCTCATCGCTCATCCAGCTCAACAACACGTTCTATCGCGAGCACTCCGCCTCCTTTTCCGATACGCGCCAGGCCCCGTGGCCCGGCTGGGTGCGCACCATGGACATCGCGCTCGAACAGCTCGACGTCGCCACGATCGAGCATCCCGTCCGCGTCTTCGATCTCGCCTGCGGCAATATGCGATTCGAAAACTTTGCCGCCGGCGGCGCACTTGCCGCCAAGGGCGTCGACGGCGCAAACCCCTCGGCAGATGCCAGCTGCCCGTTTGAGTTCTATGGCGTCGACTCGTGTCAAGACCTGGCCATCGATGCACATGGCCACGCGCTGCGCATTCCCAACCTGCACTTCCAGGAACTCGACGTGCTCGACGCCCTCATGAAGCTCAACCCCGCCGAAACACCCGACGTGCTTTTCGACGCCCCGCTCGCCGATATCTCGGTCTGCTTTGGCTTTATGCACCACGTGCCGTCGTGCGAGTACCGCGTACGCGTGCTCGACGCCCTGGTGCGGCAAACGCGCCCGGGCGGCATCATCGCCATCAGCTTTTGGGAGTTTATGAATGACGAGCGCATGGCGCGCAAAGCCGTTCGCGCCGAAGCCCGCGCCGAGCTCACCCCGCCGTTTGAGGGTTACGATTCCGCCCAGTTTGAAGCCGGCGACCACCTCATTGGCTGGCAAAACGACCGCCACGCCTACCGCTATTGCCATCACTTTGACGATCAGCAGATCACCGACCTGGTGCGCGGCGTCCGTACGTTCTACAAGAGCGGCGAGGTTCCCGTGCGCGAGCTTGAGCGCTTCCATGCCGACGGTCGCAGCGGCGAGCTCAACCGCTATGTGATTCTCAAGCGCCTGTAGGCATCGACGACTCGCCGCCGAGCCGCACCGCATCTTCCGGGCAAACTATGCCCGCCCTTTTTCAATCCATTGACGGAACGTGCAGCTATGCGTTCCATACTTATGACCAAGGAGCCTCATGGGAGCCATCCACGTTCGCACGCCTAAGAACTTTGTGCTCGAGGAGCGCCTGGAACGCTACGCCGATGCGATTGAGACAAACCCCGAGGCTTATGCCGGAGATTGGCGCAAGGCCTGTGCGCCCGCAGGCAGCAAGCCCTTTGAACACCTTCACCTGGATCTTGGCTGTGGCAAGGGAACGTACCTTGTAGAGCGCGCGGTCCACGAGCCAAACACCCTCTTTATCGGTATGGACCAGGAACCCATCTGCATCGCCTATGCCGCACAGAAAATCTGCGAGCAGGAACTGACCAACGCACTCGTCCTGCCCCGAGGCGCCGCATCGCTGCCGCAGCTGTTTGCCGCAGGCGAGCTCGATGTCATCACCATTAACTTTCCCACGCCGCAGCCCAAGGCCAAGTACGCCAAAAAACGACTCGTCCATGTCGACCATCTGATGCTCTACCGCCCGCTCTTTGCAGCCGGCGCCACCGTCACGCTGCGCACCGACAGCAAGCCATTGCGCGACTACGCCCTAGGACAGTTTACCGCGGCCGGCTACGACACGCTTTGGGTAAGCGACAACGTCCGCCGCGACCATCCCGAGCATCCCGAGACCGAATATGAATGCCGCACGCGCGAGATGGGCGCCGCCGTCTATGGCATTTGCGCTACGCCCGGCGCGGAACCCATCGAAGAGCAGCTCGCGGCGGGCCGCGCGCAGGAGCAAAGCCTTGCCTGCTACCTGCCCGAAAACCTCGATGAGCTCACCTACGTGCCTCTCGGCATGGAAGAGGCCGTCGAGAACTTCAGAAACCGTGCCCGCAAGGGCAAGAAGCGCCTGCCGCAAGAGTCCTAGGGGCTTCTGATGGTCGCGGCGTCAGCAAATAAGCGCGAATAGGCGCCAGCAAACAACCCTCAAACCTAAGTGAGTAGACTTTTTTGCAATAGCCAAGCACAACCCGCATAACGAAAACTAAAACCGCAGATAGAACCCTTGTGCAAAATCCATGTGCTCGCGACATCGCAAAAAGTCTACTCACTTAGCTGGCAACTGCACCAAACGGCCGGGCAGAACGCCCATTTCCTGCATTTTCTTGCCTGCAAACGCATCGATGCGCCGCTACGCCATAATAGTTGGCGGACAATCGCGAGAGAAAGCAACCACATGGCACAGACCACGACAGATACCGCCGCCAGCACCGTCTCCGGCGCCGGCGCCGCCAGCTCATTCTCGGGCGGCACGGGAACCGAAGCCGAGTTTGGCTCGCTCGGCGCGCTCTCCCCCACCTGGTGGGAGCCCGAGGACGGCAGCGAGCCCGAACCGTGGCTCACGCCCGATCAAGCCTTCGAACGCTTCTTTGAATGGACGAGCGATCGCGGCATTGAACTGTGGGATCACCAAGAAGAGGCCCTCATGGACCTGGCTGCCGGCGATCACGTCATTTTAGGCACACCGACCGGATCGGGTAAATCGCTCGTCGCGCTGGGCATGCTCTTTATGGGCATGGCGCAGGGCAAGCGCTGCTACTACACGGCTCCCATCAAGGCTCTGGTCAGCGAGAAGTTTTTCGACCTTGTGCAGGTGCTCGGCCGCGATAACGTAGGCATGATTACCGGCGACACGCATATCAACACCAAGGCACCCGTCATCTGCTGCACGGCAGAGATCCTTGCCAACGACGCACTGCGCGAGAGCGAAGATGCCGACGTGGGCTGCGTGGCCATGGACGAGTTCCACTACTTTGCCGACCCCGACCGCGGTTGGGCTTGGCAGGTGCCGCTGCTCACCCTGCCCCACACGCAATTCATGCTCATGAGCGCCACGCTCGGCGATGTCACTGCCATCGCCGCCTCACTCGAGGAACACACCGGTGCTACCTGCGACTTGGTCGTCGATGCCCCGCGCCCCGTGCCGCTGAGCTACGACTACGTGACGACCTCCCTCGAGGGCACGGTCGAGCTCGCCATGCGCCGCGGCGAGGCCCCGCTCTATATCGTGCACTTTAGCCAGGATGCCGCCCTTGCAACGGCACAGTCGCTCGCCAATTTTGGCATCGCCAGCAAGGAGCAGCGCGAGGCCATCAAAGAAGCGGCAAAGGGGACGAGCTTCTCCACGGCCTTTGGTAAGATTCTCAAACGCCTGCTTGGATGCGGCGTCGGCGTGCACCATGCCGGCATGTTGCCGCGCTATCGCCTGCTGGTGGAGCGCCTGGCGCAGCAGGGCCTGCTGCCCGTCATCTGCGGCACCGATACGCTCGGCGTCGGCATCAACGTACCCATCCACACCGTGGTACTCACCGCGCTCACCAAGTTCGACGGCTACAAGATGCGTCGCCTGCGCGCCCGCGAGTTCCATCAGATTGCCGGTCGCGCCGGCCGCTCGGGCTTCGATACCGAGGGCATGGTCATCGCCGAGGCCCCGGAGCACGAGATCGAGAACGCCAAACTCATGGCCAAGGCGGGCGACGACCCCAAGAAGCTCCGCAAGATTAAAAAGAAGAAGGCCCCCGAGGGCTTTGTCACCTGGAACAAGCAGACCTTTGAGCGCCTGATCGAGACGCAGCCCGAGACGCTCAAGCCGCGCCTTCGCATCACGCACTCCATGGTGATTAGCGTGGTCGAGCAGGGCGGCGATGCCCGAGCCCGCGTACACGACCTCATCGAGACGAGCTTGCAGACCCCCGAGGAAAAGGCCAAGCTCGAGGTTCGCGCCGACGAAATCTTCGCCACGCTCATCGATTCCGGCGTCGTCGTTCGCACCGAGGTGCCGCCCGCGCCCGACGCCCCGACTGACGCCGCGCCAGACATCGACTATGCACTGACGGTCGATCTGCCCGAGGACTTTGCGCTCGACCAGCCGCTCTCGCCGTTTTTGCTTGCCGCACTGGAGCTGCTCGACCCCGAGAGTGAGACCTATACCATGGATCTGATCTCGATGGTCGAGGCAACGCTCGAGGACCCCAAGCAGGTATTGCGCGCGCAGGAGCGCGCCGCGCGCGACCGCGCGATGGCCGAAATGAAGGCTGACGGCGTCGAATATGAGGAACGCCTGGAGCGCATCCAGGATGTCACCTACGAAAAGCCGCTCGAGGACTTGCTCGATGCCGCCTTCGACAAGTACTGCCAAGAAGTACCTTGGGCCAACGACTACCAGCTCTCGCCCAAGAGCGTCCTGCGCGACATGCTGGAGAGCGCGAGCGACTTTAAGGGCTATATCCAAAAGCTCGGCATCGCCCGCTCCGAGGGCATTTTGCTGCGTTACCTGGCAGAGGCCTACCGTTCACTCGACCGCACCGTGCCCATCGAGAAGCGCGACGAGCGCCTGCGCGACATTATCTCGTGGCTGGGCTTTGTGGTGCGCTCGGTGGACTCGAGCCTGGTGGATGAGTGGGAGAACGCCGGCAACCCGGCAGCCCTCGATGCTGCGCCGCCGCAGGGCATCGACGAGGTCGTGGCGGACCGTCGCGGCTGCACGCTATTGGTGCGCAACGCGCTCTTCCGCCGCGTGACCCTTGCCGCCCGCGAGCACGTTCGCGACCTGGGCGAGCTCGACGACGACTGGGGCATGAGCGAGATCCGCTGGCAAAAAGCACTCGACGCTTACCACGAGCAGCACGAGGAAATCCTCACCGACGGAGATGCCCGCAGCGCCGCGATGTTTTCCATTGACGAGTCCGAGGAGAAGACCGCGCACGTATGGCACGTGCACCAGATCTTTGCCGACGAGGATGGCGACCACGATTTTGGCATCATGGGCGATGTCGATCTGGACGCCACGCAAGACGGCGGCGAGGTCATCTTCAAAAACTACCGCGTCGGCTTTATCGAGGACCTGCTCGAGGACTAGCCGAACATACTGGAACGAAACGAAGCGGGGCCGCTGGCAATATAGCCAGCGGCCCCGCTTTTGCGCTATACGCTATGCCTTACTCGGCACCCTCGACCTCATACGAATCCGCCTCGGCTGGCTCATCGTTTGTCTCTGTCGCAGCCCCGCGCGCCTCGTCAAACGCGGCCTTCATGGTCTTGTTGCCCCACGTGAGCTTGCGAATGGTAAGATCGTCCGCCTTCTTGTTGGCTAGGCGCAGATTGTTCTCGGAGGACAGCAACGCCTCCTTGGTTTTCTGCAGGTGGCTAATCGTCTTATCGATCTCATCGATCGCCGTTTGGAACTTGCGGCTCGCGATCTCGTAGTTGCGGCCGAAATCATTCTTGAACTTCTCCATCTTGGCTTCGAAGTTCGTGACGTCGATATTCTGCTGTTTGTATTCCGCCAGCTCCTGCTTATAGCGCAGCGAACCCATGGCGGCGTTGCGAAGAAGCGTAATCATAGGAATGAAAAACTGCGGGCGAATCACGTACATCTTCTCGTAGCGATAGCTCACGTCGACTATCCCTGCGTTATAGAGCTCGCTCTCGGGCTCGAGCAGCGTGCAGAGCACCGCGTACTCACAGCCTTTCTGGCGACGATCGTGATCGAGTTTCTTAAAGAAGTCCTCGTTTTTATGCTTGGTCGCGGTCTCGTCGTTCTCGTTTTTCATCTCGAACATAATCGAAATGACCTCATTGCCGCTCGCGTCGCACTCGCGGAAGATAAAGTCGCCCTTGGTACCCTCGGACGCATCGTTATCTTTCTCGAAGTACGCGTTGGGAAACGCCGTCATGCGCAGACGGTTGAACTCGGTCTCGCAGTGCTGCTCGAGCGACTCGCCCACCATCTTGGTGGACAGGCGGACCTTCATGTCCTTAAGGCGCTCAATCTCTTCATCCTTGTAGCGAATCAACTCGTCGCTCGCGCGCTTGGCCTGCGCGAGCTCGAGCTCGTGTGCCGCCTTAGCCTGTTCCTCGCGAGAATCGCGCACCGCCAGCTCGCTCGTCAGTTTGGCACGTGCCTCGTCACGCTCACGCTCCGCCGCGGCGACCGCCTCAGACAGGTTCATTTTTGCCGTAAGCTCTTGCTCGCGCAGTTGGGCACGAAGGCCCTCGGCCTCCTGCTCAGACTGAGCCTTTGCGGCGGAAAACTTCTCTTGCACCTTCGCGCGATAGTCAGTAAGCGCGCGCTCGGCCTCGCTGCGAGCGGCATCGAGCTCACGCTGCGACTCTGCCGCGGCAGCGGCAAGCGCCATCTCCTGGGCCTTGTCCGCCGCGGCGAGCCTGGCCTGCAGCTCGGCAATCTGAGCGTCGCGGGCGGACAGGTCGTTTTGAGCGGCATTGCGCACCGCCGCCTCGGCGAGTTTGGCTTCGTCATCCTTGCGCCCCAGCTGCGCACGCAGGTTGTCGATCTCGCGCTGCAGCTCGGCATTCTCCTTTTGAGCATCGGCGCGGGCCTCAACCGCCGCACGCTGACTTGCGCTCTCGCGCTCTGCGGCAGCGCCCTCGAGCTTGGCGCGCAGCTTAGCAAGCTCGGCATCGCGCTTGGCAACCTCTTGTGCCAACTCCTGCGCCGCAGCGTTCTTCTGCTCGACAAGCTGAGCATTGCGCTGAGACTCCGCCTCCTGCAGGGCAGACGCCGAACGCGAACGCTCAAGCTCCAGCGCCTGCTCGCCCTCGCGCTGGACTGCCTTCACACGCTCATCCAGGTCGCGCGAGAACTCGTCATCGCGCACTTGCTTGACGATATCCGCATAGCCGGACGCGTCGACCTTAAAAACTTCGCCACAATGCGGGCACTTGATCTCGTTCATAGCAGCTCCTCGATGGACGCAAATTTCAACCGCCTACACTCTACCGCGCCGCACGGACAAAAAAGGCGCCGCCGCCATAATGGCAACGGCGCCAGAGCCACCACAAAGGTGCCTGTCCCCTTTGTGGTGGCCCTGGCGCCCTATAACCCAAAGAAGCTAAGAATCTGATCACGGCTTACGGGCTTGTACTCGTTGGCATCGAGACCGACATCGTAGCGAAAGATAGGGCGCTCACGATCGCGGTTGCGTGCGTTGGCGCGGTCACCCCTGCTGTGGATATGCCCATGCAGCATAATGGCGCCACGTGCCTTGCCGTTCCAGCTGAGCATGGGGTAGTGGCTCATAACCAGACGGTGGCCCTTGGCATAGCCGGGAGCAATCTCCAGGTAATCGCGCACGTCTTCCCAAATCTGCGGTACGTCGGAATCTTCCCAGTCGCCGTCATGGTTACCGCGGATGAGCGTCACGTTCTGGCATTCGATACGCTCGCGCAGGCGCACCGCCTCCACCAGGGGCAAACGATAGGTAAAGTCACCCAGAATATAGAGGCGGTCGTCCGCAGCCACGCACTCATTGATGGCATCGATGACCTTGCGGTTCATCTCCTCGACCGAGCCAAACGGCCGGTCCATGTCGTGCAAGATATTCGTATCGCCCAGGTGCAAGTCGGCGGTAAACCACATCATCGTCTGTGTCCTCATTTCGCAACGTGTTCAACTCGTGCTAAGTATACAGACGCAGCGATGCGGCGGTTATCCAAAGAGCCCGCCGAACAGTCCGCGGCGGCGTTTGTCTTGCTTTTTCGAAGCGTCACTCTGAGTTTTCTTGTCCTGCCGTTTCTTACGATCCTGCTCCAACTCATCGTCGTCGAGTAGCAGATCCCACTCAAACGGATCGTCTGTCAGATCGAACTGGTCGTCGTCATCAAACATGGCCGCCTCCATTGCCGACTAGCGGGCATCCACCACATAGAGGCCAACGCGCACCTGGTGCCACGGGCTGCGCTCGGGGGCAACCTGTTGCACGCGGGCCTCAAATACGTCCTCGTGGCCGTAATACATCATCAAGGACAGCGGGCCGACCTCGTTTCCCGGAACGTAGCCAAGTTTGGTCTTGCCATAGTAGATCGCAACTGCCTCGGGGTCATGGGGATTATCGCGCTCGGCACACAGCGTCAGCTTATCGCCCGCTTTAAGATCGCCCAGGACCAAGGCGCCATCGGCATACTGAAATCCTGCAATGTGAAATGACAGAAGAACACGTGAAGGCTCGTACATAGCAGCTCCTCTAACGGCCGGATAAACCGGTGTGTAACCTTATTGAGAAGTCTACGGTCCCGTGCGGACACAAATACATCCTGTCTGCGTCCTTCAATCGTTTGCCTCAACGCTTGCGCGACAGAACGCTTGCAGATAAGATAGGAACACGGATGGCACCCGTTGCCGCGGGTCTTGCCAACTCCGATACACGTTTTCATCGTGAGAAGTGGCCGTCTTCGCTTACGCGGGGGCGGCTATTTCATTCGGCCGATAAACAGACCGAGTTCGATAGCCGCAATCAACAACGCCAATAACGAAATAACATCGCTTACGTTCATACCAAATCCCTTCTAAAGGGAGTTGGCCCATCCGTGCTCCATAACAGTAGTCTAACGCAAAATGCAGGTAATAGGAACACTTGTTCGTATTACCTGCGCCCTTTTCTAATGCACAAACATGCGCACGAACTTGTGCTTCCAGCTTGCGTAGGGCGCATACCGAAACGGCACGTCCAGCCAAGTTGCCTTGTTCACGATGCTCTTCTTGTGGCTAAACGTATCGAAGCTCTCGCGTCCATGGTACTGCCCCATACCGCTCGCGCCCATGCCGCCAAAGCCCATATGGCTCGTAGCCAAGTGCATGATCGTGTCGTTGACACAGCCGCCGCCAAAGGGCACGTAGCGCACAAAGCGTTGCTGAACCGAACGGTCCTGGCTAAAGATATACAGGGCCAGCGGCGTCGGACGATCCGTAATAAACGTCTCGGCCTCGTCTAGGCTCTCAAACGTCAGCACCGGCAAGATGGGACCGAAGATCTCCTCCTGCATCACGGCGTCATCGGGGGTCACGCCGTCTAGGATCGTCGGCTCAATCTTGAGCGACGACTCGCGCGCCGTGCCTCCCAGCACGACCTTATCGGGATCGATCAGCCCGCGCACGCGCGCAAAATGCTTGGCGTTGACGATATGCCCGTAGTCCTCGTTATCGAGCGGATGCTCGCCAAACATACGGCGGGCCTCTTCCCTGATGAGGTCCAGCAGCTCGTCGTGCACGCGCGCATCGACCAGCAGGTAGTCGGGCGCCACGCAGGTCTGCCCCACGTTGAGCCATTTACCAAAGGCGATACGCCGCGCCGCAACCTTCAAGTTTGCCGTCGCATCCACGATGCAGGGGCTCTTGCCGCCCAGCTCAAGCGTCACGGGCGTGAGGTTTTTACTCGCGCGCTCCATGACGAGCTTGCCGACCGGAACGCTACCGGTAAAGAAGATCTTGTCCCAACACTCATCGAGCAACGCTTCGTTCTCGGCGCGCCCGCCCTCGACAACCGTCACCAGGCGCGGATCAAATGCCTCTTCACAGATTTGCTTGAGCACCGCGCTCGATGCCGGAGCATAGGCACTCGGCTTGATGACCACGGTATTGCCCGCGGCAAGGGCGCCGGCGAGCGGCTCGAGTGTTAGCAAAAACGGGTAGTTCCACGGAGCCATGATGAGCGTGACGCCATAGGGCACGGCTTGCGTTTTGCACGCGCTCACGGCGTTGGCAAGGTCACACGGACGCAGGCGCGGACGACTCCATCGAGCCACGTGAGCGATCTGATGACGAATCTCGGAAAGCGACGTGCCGATCTCGCACATATATGCCTCGTCATGCGACTTTCCCAAATCGGTCTTGAGTGCATGGGCAATATCGGCCTCGTGCGCCCGTACCGCATCGCGTAAACTCACGAGCGCGCGACGTCGGGCATCAACATCAAACGTAGCGTGCGTTTTAAAGTAAGTGCGCTGATCGCCGACGATGCGCGCAATTTCCTCGGTGTTCATGGCACCCTCCTAGTTCTCGTCCTCAAACATACCACCCGCGACGACCTCGTACATACGCTCGAGCTCCAAGCGGTCCATCAAAAGCGGAACGGGGTATAGCGGATTGGCCTCGGCATCGGCATGCGCCGCCATTTCGGGAATGTCGGAGCGGCGAATGCCCGAGACATATTTGGGGATTCCCAGGATCTCGTTCATGCGGTCGACCCAATCGAAAAAGGCCTCGGCCGCAAGACTATCCTGCGCGGTAGCCGGCGCAATGCCCGCCATGCGAGCAAGATCGGCAAGCTTGGGGGCGGCGGCGTCACCATAAGCGCGAAGCATGTGCGGCAGGATGATCGCGTTGGCCAAACCGTGCGGAATTCCGTATCGGCCGCCCAGACTGTGCGCGATGGCATGCACATATCCGACATAGGAGCGGGTAAACGCAACGCCCGCCTTATACGCCGCCGAAAGCATATTGCGACGAGCGCGCATGTCGTCACCATGCTCATAGGCCTCGAGCAAATTGTCGTGGATAAGCTGCACCGCCTGTCGCGCCATCTTGCGCGTATAGGGCGTGGTGCTTCGCCCGATAAAGGCCTCAACGGCATGCGTCAGGGCGTCCATGCCCGTCTGCCCCGTAATGGAAGCGGGCAAGCCGCACGTAAACTCGGGGTCGTGGACTGCAAAACGCGGGATGAGCACAAAGTCGTTAATGGGGTATTTGTAGTGCGTCCCGTCATCGGTAATTACCGCCGCAAGCGTGACTTCGCTTCCCGTACCGGCGGTAGTGGGAACGGCGATGAGCAGCGGCAGGCGACGATGAATCCGCAGCAGGCCGCGCATCTTGTTGATGGGCTTGTTTGGCTGCGCAATGCGTGCGCCCACGCCCTTGGCACAGTCCATGGCCGAGCCACCGCCAAAGCCGATAATGGCCTGGCAGGCGCTCTCTCGATACAGGGACGCCGCTTCTTCCACGTTTGAAACCGTGGGGTTTGCACGCGTTTCGGCATAGACCGTAACGGCAATCCCCCTGCATGCGAGCGCCGTCTCGAGCGGTGCCGTGAGCCCCAGACGGGCAATGCCGGGATCCGTCACGATAAGGACCTTCTGGATCGAGCGCTTTTGAAGCACCGCGGGCACATCCTCGGCATGCTCTAAAATGCGCGGCTCGGTATAGGGCAGGATCGGCAATGCAATGCGAAAAACCGTCTGATATGTTCGGCACCAGGCACGACGGGCTAGATGCATAAAGGAAACTCCTTCATTTGTTGATAGGTCAACATTTGCTCGCCCGATTGTACTCAGCGGCGGTCAAAGACGGCCTGCCAATCGTTAATCAATCAACATCTTCATATCTCAAAATTGTTTTATTAAAAATCATTCCTAATAGGCTTCACATTTGGTTGCATTTATGGATAATAGAACTCGTCAAGACGCACGTCCGGAGAGGGCCCTTACGGGACCGGACGAGCGCGCAATCGCCATCGATCGAAAGGATCGAATCATGAAGTTTGTTTGCCCCGTTTGCGGTTATGTGGAAGAGTTCGACGGCGACCAGCTGCCCGAGGACTTCAAGTGCCCCCAGTGCGGCGTTCCCGGTTCTCGCTTCCTGAAGCAGGAGGAGGGTCAGCTCGAGTGGGCTGCCGAGCACGTCGTGGGCGTCGCCAAGATGGAGGGCGTCTCCGAAGACATCGTTGCCGACCTGCGCGCCAACTATGAGGGCGAGTGCTCCGAGGTCGGTATGTACCTGGCCATGGCTCGCGTCGCTCATCGCGAGGGCTATCCCGAGATCGGCCTGTACTGGGAGAAGGCTGCCCACGAGGAGGCCGAGCACGCTGCCAAGTTCGCTGAGCTTCTGGGCGAGGTCGTGACCGACTCCACCAAGAAGAACCTCGAGATGCGCGTTGAGGCCGAGAATGGCGCCACCGCCGGCAAGACCGATCTTGCCAAGCGCGCCAAGGCCGCTGGCCTCGATGCCATCCACGATACCGTGCACGAGATGGCTCGCGACGAGGCTCGCCACGGCAAGGCTTTCGCCGGCCTGCTCAAGCGCTACTTCGGCTAAGCCAGCAACCTGAGACATAACCTCTAGCTCGATGAGGCCCGGACCGCATGGTTCGGGCCTTTTTCGTGCCTCACAAACTTGTTAACTACCTGAAATAGGACCGCCTTCGGCATAGGTTTCTCGTCAAAAACTAAGTGAGTAGACTTTTTGGAACTTGCCGAGCAGACCATCCGTATTGCTTTATAAAGTCGCAGGTAAATGACTTGTTTCAAAACGGCCTGGTCGCCAAAGTGCCAAAAGTCTACTCACTTAGAACCGCAGCCGTCCACGATCGAGCTGTTTTGTGTCTAACGGGCATCTTTCCGTCAATTACTCCCAATTTTGTCCAGTCAACGAATAGTTCAGACCGAAGTAATGTCTCAGCCCTTTGCTCATCCGAGCTTTTATCACGATATTCAGCATCGAACATCCTGCATACGGCCTTAACGATCGCGCGGAATCTATCCTCATCCGATATCTGTCTGTGTGTCAGGAGAAGTACATCGTAGCCCATGGCCTGAAGGGCCGTCATGCGATCAGCGTCACGCAAGCCATCCCCTGCGCGTCCGTGCGAGGCCTTTCCCTGACATTCAATGGCCACCTGTCGCCTACCGTCCGGTGAAGAAAGAAGTAGGTCGATATATACACGGGACTTTCCCACAATCGCTCGAGCACTTGTGTTTAGCATCACTTCAACATTAAGTTCTATGCCGCAAAAACCTTCGCCTCCCAGGGATCGCGGCAGTCCAAGCAACAAATACGCCTCGACTTCAAAAGGCGACGCGGCACCCAATGGAACGAGTTGCGATACCGCCATAAATCTATTGCCGTAACGCATCCCGCAAACATCTGAACAAAAAAGGTCAAGGTCTCTGCCTAAAACCAAAGCGTCTCGACGCCATAAATTTGAGGCGGTGCCGTCCTCGGACGGGCAGCGCACCCAACCGAACGTTGTCGAAATCGCGCCCGAATCAATTGCACGCGAAAGCTCCGCCTCAAGTGCCGCCGGCAGAGCGCACACCGCAAACAAGCCACACATCTCCGCCAATACCAAAAGAAGCTGGAGATCCGTCAGGTGCCGCGACATGATGAATGCCGTCAGTAGAGGAGACGTAATCAAAAACCCATGCTCCGTTTCCAGCACGGATTCCCTGGGAAGCTCACCAAGAAACAGCCGCTGCCTAATGCTGGCTGGACAAGTCCGTTTGTTTCTCGTCCGAACCAATGTATACAACGGAAAACCGAGTGCGACCGCAGCCGTCGGGTTGCGGGCGAGATCATATCGCTGCCGGTCTTCTTCCGGTCGTGGAAGCGGCGGACACAAAGCGCGGACTTGAGGAGGCAAACGCCAGTACCTAAAAGCCGATATGTCACAAAGTAGATCCTTCATAGGCACAGGAGAACACGAATTTCAACCCAGTCAGTCACGCATTGGCGCGAACGCACCAAAAATGGCGCCGAACGGACTGCCAAGTTTTCAACAGCCCTCCCCAACTGGCCAAAAGCTTGTCGAGAGCTGGACGAAGCCCTGTTGAAAACCCCATTTTTTTCTCATGCAGAAGCTTTACGCGGCAAGTGAGTAGACTTTTTTGAACATTCCGAGCAGGCCGGTCTTCCTGCTTTTCAAAACCGACGCTCCTATAAGTTGTCAAGAGGCAGTTTGCGGGAGAGCTCCCTTCAATTCGCACAGGAGCTCGTAATACCTCCTCTCCAGTTTCGTCGACCGCCGTTTCCCCCGCTCCAAGTGCCCGAGTGTGGCTGCGGACAGGCCGAGCTCCGCGGCGGCCTGCTTCTGAGTCACCCGCATCGCCTTGCGCATCTTCGCGAGCTCGGGGCCCTCCGGCGCGGCGCCGTCGGGGTTCGGGTCCATGAGCACGCGGTACACCTCCCGCGCTATGTAGCGCTTCAGGCAGCGGATCGCCTCCCTCCGGGACTTCCCCTCGGAGGTTCGCCTCGCCACGTACCTCCTCGTCCTCTCGTCGTACGCCATGCGCTTGATCGCGATCTCGTAGAGCGCCCAGTTCGC
>NZ_JBCOIL010000014.1:0-61771 GCF_040926265.1 Collinsella aerofaciens
AATAGTGCTACTTCCGTGAACTCAATCCAAACGTGTACGTCAGCCTTCAAAGATGTCGAAAAATGTCGGTTTTGGAGGGTGACGTACATGTTTGGGGAAGCGTGGGATCGAGACGTATTTCGATAACAAAAAAGCCCCATTGCTGGGGCTCATACCATCTAATGGCGGAGGAGGAGGGATTCGAACCCTCGTGACCTTATACAGGCCAAACGGTTTTCGAGACCGCCGCATTCAACCACTCTGCCACCCCTCCGCGTGGGGTAAAAACAAAGCAGGCTCGAAGGCCTGCTTTGGAATTAACTGGCGGAGAGTCAGGGATTTGAACCCTGGAGACGCTTTTGACGCCTACACGATTTCCAATCGTGCTCCTTCGGCCACTCGGACAACTCTCCGTTAAATGCGAAAGTCAGTATACACGAGGAATCGCAAAGTGCAAACAGAAAAGTTGGCATTTTTTAAAACGCTTGGCCGCGTTTGGCGTTGCAGCGGGGTTTGAGATGCCAAAAAAACGGCTTCCGACCAGCGTAGTTGATCAACTCAATTGTTCAAAAGGGGTATTTATAAGCGATTTGGCAATGAATTTAAAAATCTTTGGGTGGTGCTGTGGGCCACTGGTATGCATTTTGCGACCACAACCATGCGCCCGTTGACCTGCGACTTGGCTCAGCTTGTCCTCACGGCACCGTATCTTGTCCACAGATCCGTCAAGCTTTTGGTCAGCATTTGGTTGGAATGCGCATGAAACGTCGTGCGAGTATGGGCATATGTGGAGGTCATGAGGTTGTAGCTGCATATTCTTGCAGCCTAGGAGGTTGAAAGATATTATTACCAAGTCTTTTCCTGCTTCAGGCGCACCTTCACGACCTGAAGCCACATTTGCCCAGAGGAGGTGACAATATGAAGGCTTATGAACTGCTGTTCTTTGTTGACCCGTCGCTCGACCCCGAGACTCGTCTCGCTGTTATGAAGCGTATCGATACCACGATCGCTGAGGGCGCTGGCAAGGTCGACTCCGTTGACGAGTGGGGCAAGCGCAAGCTCGCCTACGAGATCAACGACCTCACCGATGGTGACTACACCCTCATCAACTTCCACGCAGATCCTACCCAGATCGCCGAGCTTGATCGCGTCCTGCGCATCACCGACGCTGTGGTCCGCCACATGATCGTCCGTCGCGACGACCAGGAGTAAGACTGTCGTTTTGGACTGGGCTTGTGCCCCAAGAGGAAGTAGTGAGTTATGAGCATCAATCGAGTGAACATCACCGGTAACCTCACCCGCGATCCCGAGCTGCGCGCCACCGCCGGCGGAACCCAGGTTCTGTCCTTTGGCGTCGCCGTGAACGATCGCCGCCGCAACGCGCAGACTGGCGAGTGGGAGGACTATCCCAACTTTGTCGACTGCACCATGTTCGGCACCCGCGCCGAGGCCGTGAGCCGTTTCCTGGCAAAGGGAAACAAGGTCGCGATCGAGGGCAAGCTGCGCTACAGCTCTTGGGAGCGCGACGGCCAGCGCCGGAGCAAACTTGAGGTCATCGTCGATGAGATCGAGTTTATGAGCTCCCGTGGTGGCCAGAGTGGCTACGATCAGGGCGGTTACGCCCCCGCAGCTTCCGCGCCCGCAGCACGTCCTGCCGCACCGGTGGCTACGCCGCCCGCGGTCGACGTCTACGATGAGGACATCCCGTTCTAAGGGTTGTTCACCTATTTTTGAGTGAGAGGCGGCTTCGGTTCGCCGAAGTTGCCAAATGAAAGGTATTTTGACATGGCTAATGATTTTTCTGCACGTCAGCCGCGTCGTAAGTACTGCCAGTTCTGCAAGGAGAACACTGAGCTCATCGACTATAAGGACACTCAGCTTCTCCGTAAGTACATGACCGACCGTGGCAAGATCAAGCCCCGTCGCGTCACTGGCGCTTGCACGCAGCATCAGCATGACATCGCCAACGCCATCAAGCGCGCCCGCGAGATGGCTCTCCTGCCGTACACCGTCCCCGTGGTTTCCTCTCGTGGCAACCGCGACCGCGGCTAAGAAGGGAGACACATCATGAAGGTTATTCTTCTCGATGAGATCAAGGGCAAGGGCGGCGAGGGTGACGTCGTAGAGGTCGCTCAGGGTTACGCTGAGAACTTCCTGTTCCCCAAGAAGCTCGCTGTTGCCGCCACCAAGGGCAACCTCAAGCAGCTTGACGAGCGTCGCAACAACATCGCCAAGCGCGAGGCCGTCCGTCTGGCTACTGCCAACGAGACCAAGGCTGCCTTCGAGGGCAAGACGGTCACCGTTGACGTCAAGGTCGGCGACGAGGGCATCCTCTTTGGCTCCGTTACCGCCGCTACGATCGCTGACGCCATCAAGGCTCAGCTCGGTATGGACATCGACCGTAAGCGCGTCGAGCTCGGTAAGCCCATCAAGGTTGCCGGTGCCCACACCGTTGCCATCTCGCTGTACCGCGAGATCAAGGCCGAGGTTGTCGTTCTCGTCGGCGTTACCGCCGAGGAGCTCGCTGCCGAGGCTGAGGTCGAGGAGGCCGCTGAGGTCGCCGAGGCCGAGACCGCCGAGGTCGAGACTGAGGCTGCTGCCGAGTAGCATTTGCTGCAACGCAACAATCTTGTTCTAAGAAGGGCGCTCTGGGAAACCAGGGCGCCCTTTTGTTTTTTTGCGCTGAGTGAGTGTCATGGCGAACGTTGCGCCGAAGTCCTATATACAGGACCGTTCATCCGTTTGGTTCGGTGATGATTGGCGGCGCGCGGCGCGTTTTGGGACCATGGCTGATACTATGGATGCTCGCAAGCGATATGAATGAGGATGCTCATGGCATATGACGATAGGGAGACCGGGCTGACGGTTGAGGACCGCGGCTCAAAGTTGGGTCTTCCCCAAAACCAAGATGCAGAGGCCAATGTACTGGCCGCTATGCTGCTATCGCCCGAGGTGGTCGAAGAGGCCCAGGTCGAGCTGCAGCCCGATGACTTCTACCGGCCCATTCATAAGACCATCTATACCGCGATGGTCGATATGTACAACAGCCGCATTCCCATCGACTCCATCTCGCTGATCGATTACCTGCGAAGCATCAACAAGCTCGATGCCGTGGGCGGCGAAGCGTACATTTTGGAGTTGATGGGTCAGACCCTGTCGCTCGTCAACTGGCAGCACCATGCCGCCATCGTGCGTCGCGACTCGATGCTGCGCGAGCTGATCGGCGCCACCAACGAGATCAACGCGCTGGCATATAACGCCCCCACCGACACCAAAGAGGTCGTGGAGCTAGCCGAGAGCAAGCTGCTCAAGGTCACGGCACGCGAGGTCAAGTCGAGCTACAAGACGCTGACCGAGTTTATGGTCGAGGCCTATAACGAGGCCGAGGAAGTGTGCCAGGCCGGTGGCCAGGCTGCGGGCGTGCCCACGGGCTTCCCGTCGCTCGACCGCATGCTCATGGGTTTTCGCGAGGGCCAGCTCATTATCATCGGCGCCCGTCCTGCCGTGGGTAAGACGTCGTTCGCCCTGAATCTGGCGCTCAACGCTGCCGCTGCTGGTTATACCGTCGGCTTCTTCTCGCTGGAGATGTCGGGCAAAGAAATTGCCCAGCGTCTGATTTGCGCCTACGCCATGATCTCGATCAGTGACTTCCGCATGGGCCGCATTAGCCCCGAGCAGTGGGCCAATATCAACGAGGCCACGCAGACCTTGTCCAAGCTGGATATTCTGATTGACGATACGCCCGGCACCACAGTGACCGAGATTCGCGCCAAGAGCCGCCGTATGCTCCATAACAAGGAGAAGGCCATCATTATCCTGGACTACCTGCAGCTGGTGAGTCCTCCGCCGGGACGCCGCTCTGAGAGCCGTACCGTCGAGGTTTCGGAGATGTCGCGTGGTCTGAAGATCATGGCCAAGGAGCTCAAGATTCCGCTCATCGCGCTGTCGCAGCTGTCACGTCAGGTCGAATCCCGTACCGGCAAGCGCCCGCAGCTTTCCGACCTTCGTGAATCGGGCTCCATCGAGCAGGACGCCGATATCGTTATGTTCTTGGACCGCTCCGCCGACGAGGCCGAAGCCTCGCGCGACGATCGACCCGACGAGGGCGTTACGCGTATCGTCGTGGCCAAGAACCGTTCGGGCCCGATCGGCGACGTCGATCTGATGTTCCTGCCGGCATCCACCAAGTTTTATGAGCTTGATGGGGCACATGCCGAGGAGTAGGACAGGCGCCCGTTGCACGGGTATACTGGGAATGTTTTGTGCTTCTGCGTGCCGGCGTGGCGCGTAGACAGTCCATGAATGTAAGGAGTAAACATGCCGTCAACCGTTTTGGTCGGTGCCCAGTGGGGCGATGAGGGCAAGGGTAAGATTTGCGACCTGGTCGCCGGCGACTTCGATGCCGTCGTGCGCTACTCGGGCGGCAACAACGCCGGTCACACCATCGTCGTCAACGGCAAGAAGTACGGCCTGCACCAGGTGCCCTCCGGCATCATGTATTCCGACCACGTGTCGGTGATCGGTAACGGCTGCGTCGTCAACCCCAAGGTTGTCCTTGAGGAGATCGATATGTTCGAGGCCGACGGCATCACCACCAAGAACCTCAAGATTAGTGGCAACGCGCATGTCATCATGCCGTACCACATCGATCTGGATGGCGCCTTTGAGCAGAAGCTCGGCAAGAAGAACATCGGTACCACCAAGCGCGGCATCGGTCCGTGCTATCAGGACAAGATGGCTCGCATCGGCCTGCGCATGCAGGACATGCTGGACGAGGCACTGTTCCGCGACAAGCTGGAGACCGCTCTCGCCCGCGTGAACCCCGAGCTCGAGCTCATCTACAACCTGCCCACCTACACCGTGGACCAGATTTGCGACGAGTACCTGCCGATGGCCGAGCGCCTGCGTCCCTACATCACCGAGACGAGCCTGCTGCTCAACAACATGATCGACGAGGGCAAGGACCTGCTGTTTGAGGGCGCCCAGGCGACGCTGCTCGACATCGACCACGGCACCTATCCGTACGTGACGTCCTCCAACTGCACCGCCGGCGGTGCCATCACCGGATCCGGCGTCGGTATGAAGAATGTCGACCGCGTGCTGGGCGTCATGAAGGCCTATATCACCCGCGTCGGTTCGGGCCCCATGCCCACCGAGCTTTCCTATGAGTCCGAGGCCGGTCACACGCTGACCGAGGAGGGCTACGAGTACGGCGTGACCACCGGTCGTCGTCGTCGCTGCGGCTGGTTCGACGGCCCCATCGCCAACTACGCTTCGCGCGTCAACGGCCTCACCGATATCGCCATGACCAAGCTCGACGTGCTTTCGGCTTTCGACACCATCAAGGTGTGCGTGGCCTACGACGTCGATGGCGAGCGCTATACCAGCGTGCCCGAGCATCAGGTTCGCTTTGAGCACGCCAAGCCCATCTACGAGGAGCTTCCTGGTTGGAAGTGCGATATCACCGGCTGCCGCAGCTTTGAGGAGCTGCCGCAGGAGGCTCAGGACTACGTGGCGTTTATCGAGGATCTGGCACACACCCGCGTGACGTTCATTGGCGTTGGCGCTGGTCGCGAGCAGATCATCAACCGATTCTGGAAGTAATCGGGACTATTTGGTTATTGCGATATACCCCTTTGCAGCCCGGACGGGCGGCCGAGGGGTATATTTGCTTGCAAAGGGCTCGTGCGGAGCGGGCCGTTCATCCATAGAGGAGGCACCCTTGAAGGCGGACACTCAAACCATCGACATCCTGTTGTTGGGCAGCGGCGGCCGCGAGCATGCTTTGGCAGCTAAGCTCGCAGCATCACCGCGCGCCGGCAAGCTCTACATCGCGCCGGGTAACGGCGGCACTGCGAGCTGCGGCGAGAACGTTGTTCTCGACGACTGCGATCCTGCGGCCGTGGCGGCGTTTGCGCAGAGCCACGGATGCGGACTCGTGGTGATTGGCCCCGAGGCTCCGCTCGTGGCGGGCGTGGCCGACGCCGTGCGCGCGGCGGGTATTCCCTGCTTTGGCCCGGGTGCCGAGGGCGCCCAGATGGAGGGCTCCAAGCTGTTCTCCAAGCAGCTCATGGAGCGCGCCGGTATCCCGACGGCAGCCTACGGCTCGTTTACCGACGAGGCTTCGGCTCTTGCCTATGTGCGTGAGCAGGGCGCTCCGCTGGTCGTCAAGGCTGACGGCCTGGCCGCAGGCAAGGGCGTTATCGTGGCGACTGAGCTCGAGCAGGCCGAAGAGGCCGTGCGCGAGTGTTTTGGCGGCACCTTTGGCGATGCCGGCAATACCGTGGTCATCGAGGAGATGCTGACCGGCCCCGAGTGCTCGCTGCTGGCCTTTACCGACGGCAAGACCGTGCGCCCCATGGCCACTTCGCAGGACCACAAGCGTGCGCTCGAGGGCGACAAGGGTCCCAACACCGGTGGCATGGGCGTTTACAGCCCGGTACCCATCGTGACCGACGAGGAGCACGCCACCATGGTGAAAGTCATGGAGCAGACCGTGGCCGAGCTCGCTGCCGAGGGCATCGACTACCGCGGCTGCCTGTATGGCGGCTTTATGCTCACCCCCGCCGGCCCCAAGGTGCTGGAGTTCAATGCCCGCTTTGGCGACCCCGAGACGCAGGTCGTTCTGCCGCGCCTTAAGAACGACCTGGTCGAGGTCATGTTGGCTTGTGCCAACTGCGAGCTCGACCAGATTGAACTCGACTGGCGTGACGAGTGGGCCGTGGCCGTTGTCCTGACGAGTGCGGGTTATCCCGGCAGCTACGAGAAAGGCAAGGTCATTACCGGTATCGCCGATGCCGAGGCCATGGAGAACGTGACCGTGTACCACGCGGGCACTGCCGTGGTGGACGGCCAGCTCGTGACCAATGGTGGCCGCGTGCTTGCCGTGACCGCTCTGGGCGACACGTTCGAGAACGCTCGCAACCTTGCCTACGAGGCCTGCGAGAAGATTGATTTTGAGGGCAAGACCCTGCGTCACGATATCGGCCTGCGCGCGCTGCGCGGCCGCGACGCCTGGGATGCCTAAAATCCGAGAGGAATGAGACGGATGGACGAGAAGAACGAAGAGCTCGTGGACGCGCAGATCGTCGAAGAGGACAGCCGCATGTATGGGCACGCCGAGGGCGAGCCTGGTGGCGAGGTCGCTGACGAGCCGGCGCTGGTGCTGGGCGACGACGACCCGCACGATGCCGAGCTGCACGAGAAGATTCTTTCGGAGGAGTGTGCCTGGAAGGGCAAGATCCTCGACGTCCACCGTCTTGAGGTTGAGCTGCCCAACGGTCACCGCAGCGCCCGCGATATCGTTCGCCATCCGGGTGCGGCGGCCGTTGTGGCACTGACCGAGAGCGGCAAGATCGTACTGGTGCGTCAGTACCGCACCGCCATCGACCGCGTGACGGTCGAGATTCCCGCCGGCAAGCTCGATCCAGGCGAGGACCCGCTCGATTGCGCCAAGCGCGAACTGCACGAGGAGACGGGCTTTAGGGCTGGTCGTATTCGCTTTTTGACGTCGATTGTCACGTCCTGCGGTTTTTGCGATGAGATCATCCACATCTACTTGGCCACCAAGCTCGAGTTTGATGCGCCCAACCCCGATGATGACGAGTTTGTCAACGTGGACCTGGTGCCGCTGCACGAGCTGATCGACGCCGTGCTCGACGGCAAGATCGAAGACGCCAAGACCGTCGTGGGCGCCTTGGCCTGCGATAGCATCGCACATAGGTTGGGCGGAGCCGAACTGTAACGAGTGGGGATAGCCCTGGGACAAGTACTACTGATTGCTTTGTCCCAGGGCCTTACGTTGCTGATATTTCTTTGAGGATCACATGCTGAAGAGGTTTCTTTCGTATTACAAGCCCCAGATGGGGCTTTTTGTTGCTGATACTGTTTGTGCTCTGGTGCTTGCCGCCATTGACCTGGCGTTCCCCATTATCCTGCGCAATTTGACCGGTGGGCTATTTACTCAGGGTCAGGCTGCCATTATGCAGGCGCTCGGCATGATCGCGGTGGGCTTGGTGCTGATGTATGCCGTCCGCTGCGCCTGCCGCTACTTTGTGAGCTATTGGGGTCACGTGATGGGCGCGCGCATGGAGTCCAAAATGCGCGAGGACCTGTTCGACCAGTATGAGCGCTTTAGCTTTGCGTACTTCGACCGCAACAGCTCGGGCGACATGATGAGCCGCGTGGTCAACGACCTGTTCGATATCTGCGAGGCGGCGCATCACGTACCCGAGTGGATCATCATCTGCGGTATCGAGATTATCGGCTCGTTTGTGATCCTCTTTACCATCGCTCCGGTGCTGGCGCTTGCCATGGCCGTGGTGACGGCGGCGTTTGCGGTCGTCATGTTTTGGCAGAACATGCGCATGCGCGAGGTCTTTAGCGACAACCGCAAGAAGATCAGCGGCATTAATGCACAGCTGCAGGATTCTCTGGCGGGCATGCGCGTGGTCAAGAGCTTTGCCAACGAGGAGACCGAGCGTGCCAAGTTCCGTGCCTCTAACGACCGCTACCTTTTGTCCAAGGAGAACATGTATCACGCCATGGGCGTCTATACCGCGACGTATGGCCTGCTCTCGGGTGTGCTCTATGTGATCGTAGTGCTGCTGGGCGGATGGCTGGTCGCCCAGGGACAGCTACAGGCGGTCGATATGGCGACCTTCGCACTCTATATTTCGCTGTTCTGCACGCCGCTTGAGACGCTCGTCAATTCGGCCGAAACGTATCAGAAGGCTATCGCCGGCTTTAAGCGTATGGACGAGGTGCTCTCGACGGCGCCAGATATTCAGGACAAGCCGGGCGCTACGGATCTGCAGGTGACTGCCGGCGCCGTGGAGTATCACGACGTGTGCTTTAACTACGAGGATGTTGAGCTGGGCGAGGGCGATGCCGACGAGCGTCCTGTTATCGACCACATGGACCTGTCTATCAAGCCCGGGCAGACCATCGCGTTGGTTGGCCCCTCGGGTGGCGGCAAGTCCACGACCTGTTCGCTGCTGCCGCGCTTTTATGACGTGGCTACCGGATCCATTAGCATCGACGGTCAGGACGTGCGCGATGTGACGCAGCAGAGCCTGCGCCGCGCCATCGGCCTGGTGCAGCAGGATGTCTATCTGTTTGACGGTACGATTGGCGAGAACATCGCCTACGGCAAGCCGGGCGCTACGGCAGAAGAGATCGCCGAGGCCGCCCGTCGCGCCAACATCGATGCCTTTATCGAGTCGCTTCCGCAGGGCTACGACACCGTGGTGGGCGAGCGCGGCAGCCGTCTTTCGGGCGGACAGAAGCAGCGCGTTGCCATCGCGCGCGTGTTTCTCAAGAACCCCAAGATCCTGATTTTGGACGAGGCGACGAGTGCTTTGGATAACGAGAGCGAGGAGGCGGTGCAGGAGTCACTCGAAGAGCTGGCACGCGGCCGCACCACGATTATCATCGCCCACCGTCTTTCGACCATTAAGCATGCCGATGAGATTGCGACCGTTGAGCATGGTCGCGTTGTGGAGCGTGGCACGCACGAGGAGCTTCTCGCCCGTGGCGGCACCTATGCCCGTTACTATCGAATGCAGTTCGAAGGTGCGCGTGCGCACGAGCTCGACTGATTGATATGACAGGAAGTTTATGGCTGACAAGAACCCTTTGACTCCGGAAGAAGTGACGGAGTTATTCTCCGAAATCGATGCATCCGGTGTCTTGGATCCCACGCTTGCCAAAAAGCGAACTGAGCGCATGCGTGAGAAGGAGGCCGCGGCCAAGCGCGGTGACAAAGCGGCGCTAGCGCAGCTGCGCAGCGAGGACCGCGCGAGCCAGGCAAAACATATCGACCCGCTGTCCGAGGACGATCCTTCGGGCTCGCAGGTGAGCCATACCATTACGAAGACCGCGATGGCCGTGGTCATCGGTATTTTGGTGCTGATCGTGGGCATGCAGATCGGCTACGGCGTGATGCGCCGTCTGAATACCGCCAACCTGTCCGAGAGCGTTTCGGTTGATACCGTTTCGACGGCGCTGAAGGGCGGCCTTGAGTGGGGCAACGGCTTTACGCAGTTCCCGCTCGACTTTACCGTCGATGAAGCCGATGAACGCACGGGCACGGTCGAGGTGACGGTGTTGGACACGTCTTCTGCCAACGAGCTCGAGCTGTTGTCCAACGGGCAGATTCAGGCCGCGGCGCTTGCGACCAACGCGCTGCTCAACGATAAGATCGACCGCGTGGTGTATAACGTTCACGCCTATATCGACGAGGATAGCAACATTCAGCACGATTCCTTCTTTGGCATGTTCCCCGCGCGGGGCCACCAGAGCGCCATTTTGACGTTCGTGTGGACCAAGAGCTCATCCAACGCCACGAGTATCGACTGGAAGATGCGCATCGTGAGTATGGATGACACCATCGCCGAGCGCATTCAGAAGCAGGTGAACTCGGTGTCGTCGTTGATTGAGGATCCGGTGGTGAGCCAGACCAAGATTGACGAGGAAAAGGCCGAGCGTGACCTGGAGCATCGTCTGCATGGCCGCGAGATTTTCCGCGGCGGCAAGCCCGATCGCACACCGTCCGAACTGCTGGAACAGGACAAGAAATAATAAGACGCCATCATCCCGCGTGAGCCACAAGCCCCGCGGGATGATTTTTCTGGGACGGGGATTAAAAAATCATTATGCATAGAAAGTCATAATTATCATTTCGTAAACATTTCGATGAAATTAACGCCATGAGGCATGCTTGCGGTTACAATACCGCGAGGCCTAACTACACACCTTTAAGCCGGTCCTGTGAGACCGGGAAGGAGAATTATGGCGAACAACCATACTGCGGGCACTGCTGTCCGCACCTTCGCGCCCAGCGAGCTTTGCCAGCGCATGCTGGCCAAAACCAGCAAGGGCACCTGCGGTCCCTGCATCCTGTACCTTGAGGATGGGACCATTTTTTATGGCCGTGCATGCGGTGCCGAGGGTACTGCGACCGGCGAGGTCTGCTTCAACACCTCGCTTGAGGGCTACTTTGAGGTCATGACCGACCCGAGCTATGCCGGCCAAATTGTAACCATGACCTATCCGCAGATCGGCAACTATGGCATCGACGAGACCGACGTCCAGTCGGCCTTCCCCGGCGATACCGCTCGCCCCGTGAGTGCTCCCGCCATGCGCGGCATGATCGTCCGCGACATGTGCGCCACGCCTTCCAACTGGCGCTCGGCCGTCAGCGTGCCGGAGTACCTGCGTGCCCACGGCATCGTCGCTATCGAGGGCGTCGACACCCGCGCTCTTGTGCGCCACCTGCGCGACAACGGCTCCAAGATGGGCATTATCTCGACGGAAATCTTTGACGTCGTCGAGCTTGCCGAGCGTCTGGCCGCAGCGCCGACGCTGGTGGGCGAGAACCTGGTCAAGACCGTGAGCTGCCCTGAGCCCCGCGAGTTTGCAGCTGCCGACCTGCCCGCTACGCATGACTTTGCGCTTGCCCCTGCCGCCCCCGCCCGCCACAACGTGGTCGCCTACGACTGCGGCGTCAAGCGCGGCATTCTGGAGGGCCTCGTCCGCGCCGGCTGCGACCTTACTGTCGTGCCGTGGGATACGCCCGCGAGTGAGGTGCTCGACATGAATCCCGACGGCGTCTTTTTATCCAACGGCCCCGGCGACCCCGATGCCGTGGTGGAGACCTATGAGCAGGTGCAGCAGCTGATCGGCAAGGTGCCGGTCTTTGGCATTTGCCTTGGTCACCAGATGATCAGCTTGGCGTGTGGCGCCCAAATGGAAAAGCTTAAATTCGGTCACCGTGGCGGTAACCAGCCGGTTATGAACCTGGTGAGCCGTCGCGTGGAGATCACCTCGCAAAACCACGGCTTTGGCCTGCTGTTCCCAAGTCTGGGCAAACTGATCCCGGAGCTTTCCGGCGGCGAGACCGAGCATGAGGCCGACGGCGACCTGCGCGCCTGGGTGCGTCGCGGCATCGCGCCGGTCGTGATGAACGAGCGCTTCGGCCGCATTCGCCTGACGCACGTGAACCTCAACGACGGCACCGCCGAGGGCATCCAGCTGCTCGATGCCCCGTGCTTCTCGGTCCAGTACCACCCCGAGGCCTCGCCCGGCCCCACCGATGCCCACTATCTCTTTACCGCCTTTACGCGACTCATGGACGGCGAGGAGAACTACCTGGACATCGACACCGCGAAGGACCGCCTTGCCGGCTGGAATTTTGCCGACGATGGTTCCGCCGTTCTACCGAACGGCGGACCGGTCGACGCTGCGGCTGCATCTGGCACATCATCTTGCCGCTCTGCTTCGGTCGCGCGGGCATAAGCCCAGCGCGCCCTCGCATCACGGCAACCTGATGCACCAGCTGCACCCTCGCTGACTTTTCCAAAACATTGAGTCAGCCTCTCTAGGAGGTTTTAAACATGCCGAAACGTACTGACATCAAGCGCATCCTCGTCATTGGTTCGGGTCCCATCGTTATTGGCCAGGCCTGTGAGTTCGACTACTCCGGCGCCCAGGCCTGCAAGGTGCTCAAGGAGGATGGCTTTGAGGTCATCCTGGTCAACTCCAACCCGGCGACCATCATGACCGACCCGGGTCTTGCCGACCGAACCTATGTCGAGCCCATCACCGCTGAGTTTATCGAGCGCGTAATCAAGAAAGAGCGCCCGGACGCGCTGCTGCCCACGCTGGGCGGCCAGACCGGTCTGAACGCCGCCGTCGAGCTGGCGAAAGACGGCACGCTGGACAAGTACGGCGTCGAGATGATTGGCTGCGACCTGGCCGCTATCGAGCGCGGCGAGGACCGCAAGCTCTTTAACGAGGCCATGGCCGAGATTGGCCTGGAGGTCGCGCGCTCGGGCTATGCCTACAGCGTGGCCGACGCCGAGGCTATCGCCGAGCGCGTGGGCTATCCCTGCGTACTGCGCCCGAGCTTTACCCTCGGCGGCGCCGGCGGCGGCATCGCTCACACCCACGAGGAGCTCGTCTCCATCGTGAGCCAGGGCTTGGAGCTTTCGCCCGCCCACGAGGTGCTGGTCGAGGAATCCATCGAGGGCTGGAAAGAGTATGAGATGGAGGTCATGCGTGACCACGCCGGCAACGGCATCATCGTGTGCTCCATCGAGAATCTCGACCCCATGGGCGTGCATACCGGCGACTCCATCACCGTGGCGCCGGCGCAGACGCTCTCCGACCTTGAGTATCAGCGCATGCGCGTGGCCTCGCTCGCCATTCTGGAGAAGATCGGCGTCGAGACCGGTGGCTCCAACGTGCAGTTTGCCGTGAACCCCAACACCGGTCGCTTGATCGTCATCGAGATGAACCCGCGCGTGAGCCGTTCGTCCGCGCTGGCCTCCAAGGCCACGGGTTTTCCCATCGCTAAGGCCGCCGCGCGCCTGGCTGTGGGCTATACGCTCGACGAAATCGTCAACGACATCACCAAGGCCACGCCCGCCTGCTTTGAGCCCACGATCGACTACTGCGTCGTTAAGGTGCCGCGCTTTGCCTTCGAGAAGTTCAAGGGTACCGACCCCACGCTCACCACGCGCATGAAGGCCGTGGGCGAGATCATGGCGATCGGCCGCACCTTTGAGGAGGCCTTCGGCAAGGCCATGCGTTCGCTGGAGGGCGGTCACCAGGGTATCTGCGCCGGTGGCAAGGAGGGCGCCGACAAACTGAGCGACGAGGAGCTCACTCAGGCCGTGGCAACCCCGACTGAGCACCGCATTTTCTTTGTGGTCGAAGCCCTGCGCCGCGGCTGGGATGTCGCACGTATCCATGCCATCTGCGGCATCGACCCGTGGTACCTCAACCGTATCAACGGCATGGTGCAGGTTCAGGAGAGCATCCGCGGCCTGCGCGTGGAGGATATCGACGCCGACGCGATGCGCCTGCTCAAGCAGTACGGCACGAGCGACGCCGAGATTGCCGCGCTGACCGGCTCGGACGAGCGCTTTGTTCGCGCCTATCGCAAGGGTCTGGGCGTGGTTCCCAGCATGAAGACGGTCGATACCTGCGCTGCGGAGTTCTCGAGCGCCACGGAGTACCACTACAAGACGTACGAGAACATCTACCGCACGAGCCCGGATGCCAAGAAGTGCGTGGCTCCCGACGAGACCACGCCGGCGGACAAGCCCAAGGCGATGATCCTGGGTGCCGGCCCCAACCGCATTGGCCAGGGTATCGAGTTCGATTACTGCTGCGTGCACGCGAGCTACGCGCTGGCGGCCCGCGGCTTTGAGACCATCATGGTCAACTGCAACCCCGAGACCGTCTCGACTGACTACGACACGTCCGACCGCTTGTACTTTGAGCCGCTCACCTACGAGGACGTCATGGATGTCATCGATGTTGAGCGACCCGATGGCGTCGTGGTGACGCTCGGCGGCCAGACTCCGCTTAAGTTGGCGCGCATGCTCGAGGAGAGCGGCGTTAACATCATGGGCACCAAGCCCGATGCCATCGACTTTGCCGAGGACCGCGAGCGCTTTGCCGCCCTGCTCGACAAGCTGGGCATTATGTACCCGCCGGCGGGCCAGGCCACCTCGTTTGAGGAGGCCGAGGCCGTGGCCGCGCACATCGGCTACCCGCTGCTGGTGCGTCCGAGCTACGTGCTGGGCGGCCGCGGCATGATGATCGCCTACGATGCCGAGCATCTGCGCGATTACATGGCCGAGGCTGCGCGCATTAGCCCCGACTACCCGGTGTATCTGGACCGCTTCCTGGAGGGTGCGATCGAGTCCGACGTCGACGCCCTGTGCGACGGCGAGGAGGTCTACATCGGCGGCATTCTGGAGTATATCGAGGAGGCCGGTATTCACTCCGGCGACTCTGCGACCTGCATCCCGCCGTTCAGCTTTAGCGAGAGCCTGCAGGCGAAGCTCCGCGAGACCACGCGCCGCATCGCGATGGCGCTGGGGGTCCGCGGCCTGGTCAACGTGCAGTACGCCATCAAGGGCGAGACCGTCTACGTGATCGAGGCCAACCCGCGCGCGAGCCGCACCGTGCCGTTTATCTCCAAGGCCACCGGTGTGCCGCTCGCCAAGTGCGCGGCGCGTATCATGGCGGGCGATTCTATCGCCAGCCTGGGCCTGCCGAGCGACGAGCGTCAGCTCGATTGGTTCTGCATGAAGGAAGCCGTTATGCCCTGGGGCCGTTTCCCCGGTGCCGACGTTATCCTGGGGCCCGAGATGAAGTCGACGGGCGAGGTCATGGGTATCGCCAAGAGCTATCCCGAGGCATATGCCAAGACGCAGCTGGCGATCGACTACAAGCTGCCCGATCCGAGCTGCGGCAAGGTGTTCATCAGCGTGTGCGACCGCGACAAGCGCCATATCCTTTCGGTCGCCCGCATCCTGCGCTACCTGGGCTTTGACATCTGCTCCACCGAGGGTACGGCGCGCGTGCTGCGCGGCGGCAACGTGACGTGCGAAGTCGTGGAGAAGATCAGCGGCCCGCACGACGGCGAGCGTCCCAACATCGGCGACCTCATCGCCGATGGCAAGATTGCGGTAATCATCAACACGCCGTACGGTCCGGGCTCGCGTGGCGATGGCTACATGCTACGTACCGAGGCCGTGCGTCGCGGCGTGACCTGCGTGACGGCGATGTCTGCCGCCAACACCTACGTGAGCGCCATCGAGGCGGTGCGCGAGGACCAGCAGGGTCACGGCAGCGCCAACGACATGGGCATGGACGTCATCGCCCTGCAGGACCTGCCGCAGCACACGGTGTAGTTGACCTGTCCGGCCGGGGCGGGAGGGGCCGAGATTTCCCCCTTTCGCTCCGGCTGCAAGCAGAGTCGTTCAGGAGGAAACTCGGCCCCTCCCGCCCCGGCCTACGGTGACTCAATTGCACCGTGTGCTGCCGAAGGGGCTTTGCGCGATGATTGGGGCTGAACAGAAAATGAGTGTGGGCTCTGTCGTTCATTCGGACGACAGAGCCCACATTTTGTATGGGGCCTTCAGGTGAATTGCAATCATATGAAGGCCTTTTACCAAGGGAGAGATATGTCTTTGGACAGTTAGTTCAGATTTGTATTTCTCAAAGAGCAGAAGTCGGTTAATTTAGGCTCAATTGAACTGTTTTCGCTTTCCTAATGAGGCAGATATGCTTACTCAAGGGCGGAAAAGGCTTATCGCTGGGTCCCAGTGACTCAAAAACCGAGATGATTAAGCAAAAGCCACTGCCAAAAAAATACAAATCTGAACTAACTGCCCACCACCCTCTGTCAACCTTTCTATTCAAACCAAATCAGCCAACGTATGTCATAGCAATCCCCGGTAGGTCGCAGGGTGGCGGCTGAGCCTTTTCTTCGGGAAACTTCGCGAAGTCCAGTTCCCGAGGGAAAGGTATGGTCTGTGTAATACCAGATAAACAGTACATTTTTGCTTAATTGATATTTGGGAGAAGAACCAATTGGTGTGGCTTATTAAGCCCACTTTGCCATTGACGCTCATTTTAATACCACTGGGAGAATTCCGAACTTGGTTGCGCAACTGCTCCTGTATGCTGATTCAACCTAATAGGTGGATATCTGGTTACTACCAGTTGACCACTTGGTAACGGGTGGGCCCACTGCACGGAATGTACCGAACACCCCTCCCGTTTGATGCGTGCGCCATGCTGCAGGGCGTGCGTCCGCGACACTTCCGCATGTCGGAGGGAAGGAGTCCAGGTGTGTAGGAATTCCATTTTTACGAAACGGTGGGTGAAGGGAAGCGCGGTCCTCGTTGCCACTGCAGCGACGCTTGTGTTTGTCAATCCCCAGCAGGCGATTGCCACGCCACTCAAGGGTGTCGACTCAGCGACCGTGTCTCAGTCTGCCTCGAACGTCGTCGACATCGATTTCGCTGACGGCATCAAGGGCCGTATTACGTTCCTCGAGGACGGTATTTTCCGTTATAACGTCGACCCCAAGGGTGAGTTTTCCGAGTACGCCACGCCGCGCAGTAAGTCCCACACGGCTAAGATCCAGGCTCAGCCCGATACCTCGGACACCTACAGCAAGCCGAGTGCGACGGTTGCCGACAAGGGCGACACTATCGAGATCACCGGCGGAAAGGCGACCGTGATCCTGGACAAGACGACTGGCAAGATGAGTATCAAGTCAGGCGACCGTGGCGTGGTTTCTGAGTCTGCGCCCCTCGACCTTGATAAGAAGGGTACCGTCCAGACGCTCGCCAAGGAGAAGTCCGAGAACTTCTTTGGCGGTGGCACCCAGAACGGCCGCTTCCTGCACACCAACCAGACCATCGCCATCTCCAACACTAACAACTGGACCGATGGCGGCGTTGCCTCGCCCAACCCGTTCTATTGGACGAGCGACGGCTACGGCGTGCTCCGAAACACGTTTGCAGAGGGTTCCTACGACTTCGGTTCCACGGACTCATCGACGGTCACGACTTTGCACAGCGAGAATGAGTTTGATGCCTATTACTTCGTGGCGACCAACGAGGGCGCCTCGAACGTGGCAACCGAGATGCTGCAGGACTACTACAAGGTGACCGGCAATCCGGTGCTGCTGCCCGAGTACGGTTTCTACCTGGGTCATCTTAATGCCTATAACCGTGATGGCTGGTCAACGACCTCGGGTCAAAAGAAGTGGGAGACCAAGGGCAGCAAGTCCTCGAGTGAGAAGGGCGACGTTAAATACGAGTCCGGCATGTCGACGGGCTACAAGCTCGACGGCACGCTTGCGGCCGAGACGCTCAACGGTGAGGGCCCTACGGTTGATACCGAGAACATGAAGGCGACCGATTTCGACCGCCAGTTCTCCGCCCGGCAGGTTATCGATGACTACGAGGACAACGACATGCCGCTCGGCTGGTTCCTGCCGAACGACGGTTACGGTGCTGGCTACGGCCAGAACGGTTACTACAAGACCGGCGGCGTCAACTCCGACGGAACGAGTTCTGCCGAGCGCCTCAACGCCGTGCGCGCCAACGTCGACAATCTTAAGAAGTTCACCGAGTATGCCAACTCCAAGGGCGTGAGCACCGGTCTCTGGACCCAGTCGAACCTCGAGCCCGATAGCAACTCCGAGACCCCGTGGCATCTGCTGCGCGATTTCGATTCTGAGGTTAAGACTGGTGGCATCACCACGCTCAAGACCGACGTCGCTTGGGTCGGCTCCGGCTACTCCTTTGGCCTCAACGGCATCAAGACGGCCTATGACACCGTGACCACCGGCGCCAACAAGCGCCCCAACATCATCACGCTTGACGGCTGGGCCGGCACGCAGCGCTTTGGCGGCATCTGGACCGGCGACCAGTACGGCGGTAACTGGGAGTACATTCGCTTCCATATCCCCACGTATATCGGCCAGAGCCTCTCGGGCAACCCCAACATCGGCTCCGATATGGACGGCATCTTTGGTGGCGATCCCATCATCTCCGCTCGCGACTACCAGTGGAAGACATTCACGCCCTCTATGCTTGACATGGACGGTTGGGGCACCTACCGCAAGTCGCCCATGACGCACGGCGATCCATACACGGGCATCTCGCGCTTCTATCTCAAGCTCAAAGCACAACTCATGCCCTATATCTACACGAGCGCGGCCTCGGCGGCCAACATCGACACGGGCAACGGCGATACCGGCCTTCCCATGATCCGCGCCATGCTGCTTTCCGACAACTCCGAGTACGCCGCAAGCACCTCGACGCAGTACCAGTACATGTTCGGTGAGAACTTCCTGGTGGCACCGGTGTATCAGGATACCCAGGCAGATGAGAACGGCAACGATGTCCGCAACGGTATCTACCTGCCCAACTACGGTACCGACGAGAATCCCACCATCTGGATTGACTACTTCTCGGGCAAGCAGTACCGCGGCGGTCAGGTCCTCAACAACTACGAGGCTCCGCTTTGGAAGCTGCCACTCTTTGTTAAGGCCAACGCCATCGTGCCGATGTACGCCGAGAACAACAACCCCGAGGCTGTGACCGAGACCAACACCAAGGGCACCAATCGCAGCCAGCGTATCGTCGAGTTCTTCGCCACCGAGGGTGAGGGCAGCTTTACGCAGTACGAGGATGACGGCTCCTCCATCGAGAACAACACGACCGAGGACGATTCCTACGGCACAATCGACAATATTTCCTACGGTGAGCATGTGAGCACCGTCTATAAGTCGAGCGTGGTGGGCGGCACGGCGACCTTTACCGCCGAGGCATCGCAGGGCGGCTACAGCGGCTACGACTCCAACCGCACCACGACCTTTGTGGCCAACGTCTCCGCCAAGCCCACGAGCGTCTCCGCCAAGAACGGCGGATCCGCGCTCAACGTGGTTGAGGTCGACTCGCAGGAGGCCTTTGACGCCGCGACCCCCGAGGCCGGCCAGGCGGTCTACTTCTACAACGAGACCCCCAACCTCAACCACTACGGTAGCGACGCGGGCAGCACCGAGGCCGAGCAGGGCGAGAGCTTCAACAACACCAAGATCACCACGAATCCCAAGGTCTACGTCAAGTTCGCGAAGACCGATGTCGCCACGGCAGCGCAGACGCTCGAACTGGGCGATTTCGTGAACGCCGATGCCACGCTCGCGGCCGACCGCTTCAACGAGAACCTCTCCGCACCCGCGAACCTTGCTGCCCCCGAGGACGCCACGACCCCCACGAGCATTAAGCTCACCTGGGGGAAGGTCGATGGTGCTACCTCCTACGACCTTAAGGTAGACGGCACTGTGTTCGCCGTGGGCGATGCGGCAGAATTCACGCATACCGATCTTGCCTACAACAGCAAGCATACCTACCAGATTCGTTCGCGCAACGCCGATGGCTACTCCGCATGGAGCGACGTGCTTGAGGCGAACTCTGCGCTCGACCCGTGGCGGAACGTGCCTGAGGCCGAGGAAATCACTTGGGAGGGCTCGCTCTACGGTAGCCATAAGGCCGAACTCGCCTTCGACCATGAGTTCCAGTCGGGCGACGGCGGTTTCCACTCCGGTGGCAACGATCTGGGCAAGGCGCTTACCGTTGACTACGGTCGCGCTTACAAGCTCGACAAGCTCGAGTACTATCCGCGCGATGATGCCGGTAACGGCACTGTGACCAAGATGCGCATCGAGACGAGCCTCGACGGCGTGCATTGGACGACGCAGGAGGTCGACTGGGAGCGCTCCGCCGCTTGCAAGACGGTGGCGTTCGACGGCGCCGTGGCCGCGCGCTACGTGCGTATGACGCCGCTCGCGTCCGTGGGCAACTTCTTCTCCGCCTCCGAGATCGCCATCTACAAGACCGACGGCACGGACGGCTTCGCTGTGGGCTCCAACCTCAACAAGGCCACGGTCTCCGACGGCGACTACTCCAACATGAAGAATTACCTGGGTCTTGAGAACCGCGAGCCCGACACCTCGACGTTCGACTCCCAGATCCGCGCCCACTTCGCCGACCTCAACGGCAACGGCGTCTACGACGTGTACGACTACTCCTTCACCATGGCGGCGCTCGACGGCGGCACCAAGCAAAAGGGCAAGGCTGCTGGCACCCTCGCGGTGATCCCGAGCAAGATGGAGGTCGAGGCCGGCGACGAGATCACGGTCGACGTCTACGCCACCGACGCCGAGAACATCAACGCGCTCGGTGCGCTCGTCAACTTCAACAGCGACCAGTTCGAGTATGTCTCCGAGAGCATCGCGCAGGATGCGTCGACGGCGGGCATGGAGAACCTCTCGCGCGAGAAAGTGCAGTTCACGGATGGCCACCAGACCATCAACCTGGCCTTCGCCAACCGCGGCGACGCCAAGCTCTTCAACAGTACTGGTGTGGTCGCGAGCTTTAAACTCAAGGCTAAGACGGCCGGCAAGGTCGAGCTGCCCTCGACGTCTTGGCTCGTCGGCCCGGCGTGCGACGCGCTCGAGTTCGTGAGTGATGGCACCGTGACGATGCCCGGTGTCCCGCAGCCCACCAAGTCCGAGTACGGCCGCGACGCCTTTGACATCACGATGACCAACGACGAGCTCCCCACCGACGACGGCACCAACGTCGAGAAGCTCATCCAGCAGAAGAGCTATGACGGACTGTTCGACAACAATGAGGGCGGCAACGACTTCGAGTTCCTGTGGAACTATGGGCCCAACTGGATCGACGGCAAGATGCCGACCTACGTCAAGCTGCCCGCCACGATGACGTTCGCCTTCAAGACGCCGTCGAAACTCGATAGCGTCGAGGTCGTTAACCGCAACGGTGGCAACGGCACCGTGCAGAAGATTAAGTCCGTCGTGACGTTCGAGGACGGCTCGACCCAGGAGTTCTCGGGCGGAAGCTTTGATTCCTATCAGGCTCGCTACGCCTTTGGCCTCTCTGCCGAGAACAAGGGCAAGAAGGCGACCAAGGTCGAGATCACGCCGCTTGAGGCATCGGGTGACCAGATGCTCACGCTGCGCGAGATCAACTTCAACTACACACAGGGTGTCGAGGCCATCGAGGGTGTCGAACTGGGCAAGAACCAGACCGAGTTCTTCGAGGGCGATGTGACGCTCGTCGACGCCAAGGCCACGCCCGAGAGCGCCGGCTACCCCTATGTGACGGTCGAGAGCTCCGATCCTTCTGTGGTGAGCGTCTCCGCTGTCCAGGCCGGCGATAGCGTGAGCTACTACCTGCGCGCCAACAAGGCCGGCAAGGCAACGATCACGGTGGCGTCGGCGCTCGATCCCTCCAAGACCGCATCCTATGAGGCCGAGGTCAAGGCTGGTGTCGACACCTCTGCGCTCATGGCAGCGCTTTCCAAGGCCGCGGGCTACAGCGAGTCCGTCTACACCAAGGATTCCTATGCAGCCCTCACCGCTGCGGTCGAGGCGGCTCAGAAGCTCCTCGATGGCGGCCAGGGCAGCTATAGCAAGAAGGATGTCGCAGACGCCACGGCCAAGATCGAGAAGGCAATCGACGGCCTCAAGATGCGCCCCGTCGATGAGAAGAGCCTCATCAACACGCCCGAGAACCGCGAGAACGTCAAGGTGACCGGCTTCTCGAGCGAGGCCGACTATGAGGGCAGCAACGCCGTCAACGCTCTTGACGGCGATGAGCAGACGCTCTGGCACAGCGACTGGGCCTATAAGGCCGGTATGCCCCAGTACCTGACCGTCGACCTGGGCCGCGACTACGATCTCACCGACGTCACGTTCCTGCCGCGCCAGGACGGCGGCACGAACGGCGATATCTTTGAGGCCGAGGTGCTGGTTTCCGACACCGCCGACGGTTATGAGATGGGCACCGCCACGTCGATGGGTACGTTTACCTTCGACAACGACGGCCGCGTGCTCACCGACCGTGGCGACTGGAAGCAGATGAGCTTTGGTGCCGCGCGCGGTCGCTACGTGACCGTCAAGGTGCTCCACGCCGGCGGTGGCAGCGTTGACGCCTACTGCAGCATGGCGGAGCTCAAGTTCTACGGTACGGCCGTTCCCAATCCGGTGGCGAAGGACGACCTCACTGCCGCGATTGAAAAGGTTGATGCCGAGGTTGCAGCCGGCGACCTTAAGGCCAGCGACTACACCGAGGCTTCCTGGACCGCGTTCCAGAACGCCTTGGCGAGCGCCCGCGCCATCCTGAACGACGAGAACGCCACGCAGGACGAGGTCGACCAGGCACTCAAGGCACTCGAGAGTGCTCGCGACGCGCTTGAGAAGACTCCGGTGACCCCGGTCGAGAACCCGACCAAGAAGCAGCTCAAGGCCTTGGTCAAGCAGGCGAAGGAGACTGACACCAGGGGCAAGACGGACGAGTCCGTCAAGGCCCTGACGGATGCCATTACCTACGCCGAGGACGTCTTGGGTGATGAGAATGCTTCCGACATCCAGCTCCAGGCGGCCTATGACCAGCTCAAGCTGGCCATTGAGAGCCTCAAGGATGCCGATTCCGGCAACCAGGGTTCCGGCAATGGCTCAAACGGCGGCAACCAGGCGGGCAAGCCCGCAGGCGACAAGGCCCAGGGCAGCAAGAAGAGCGGTTCGGCGATCCCCAATACCGGCGACCAGACGGCGGCGACCGTCGCGGCCGTCGGTGGTCTTGGCGCCATCATCGCCGCGATCGGCGCTTTCTTCCATCGTCGCAGCAAGGCTAAGTAGTCCCAGCGACAACTAAGCAAACGTGCCCGCCGCTCCGTCAAGGACGGCGGGCATTGCTTTATTATTTCAGCCAACGTACGTCATGGCAATATCCGGTAGGTCGCAGGGCGCTTCGCGGGCGGGCCAGGCTCTATCTGAACGACTTTGCGAAGCAACCGGAGTGAAGATAAAGCCTGGCCCGCCCGCGAAGCGCCACAGAGACCGCAGGGACGGGAGCAGCTATACTACTCTCAGTAGTTAAGGGTCGCGGATTCGCCGCGTCACCGCTCTCAACAGGAGGTCTTTGTTTATGGCAGATCAGAAGCCGGTTGTCGGGATCATCATGGGCTCCAAGTCCGATCTGGGCGTTATGGAAGGTTGCACCGCCGAGCTCGAGGCACTGGGCGTGCCCTATGAGCTCGTGATTGCGAGCGCGCACCGCACGCCGGCGAAGGTCCATGAGTGGGCCTCGACTGCTGCCGACCGCGGCATCAAGGTGATTATCGCTGCTGCCGGCAAGGCTGCTCACCTGGGCGGTGTCGTGGCTGCGTTTACGCCGCTGCCGGTTATCGGCGTGCCTATGAAGACGAGCGATCTGGGTGGTATGGACTCGCTGCTGTCGATGGTGCAGATGCCTTCGGGCGTGCCCGTTGCCTGTGTGGCCATCAACGGTGCCAAGAACGCTGCCATCTACGCCACGCAGATCCTGGGCGCCTGCGATCCCGAGTACCGCAAGGTTATCGAGAAGATGAAGCAGGAGATGGCTGACGCCTAAGCGCTCTGCCAGTCCATTTGCAGCATAAGGAGAGCCATGTCCGACTATCAGGGAAAGCGTTTTTCGGCTTCTCGGATTCCCGATTCAGCCAAGTTGGGAGCAGCCCGCGCGCCGCAGCAGGGTCGGACATCCTCTCCTCAGCAGCCGCGCGCGCCGCGTCCCGTGACGCCGGCGAAGCATCGCCGTCAGGATACGCCGGCTGCATATCGCCCTTCGTCATACAGTACGGCCAAGAAGTCACCTCGCTCTTCGGCGCATACCGCGCCATCGAGCCATACCGAGCCGCCGCGCAAAAAGCGCCGCTCCGTCATTCCCATTCTGCTCATCATCATCGGCATTGGCCTGATCGTTGCCGCGGCCGCCATCTTTATCAACGCGCAGATTGGCTACAAGCAGGCGAGCGAGTCGTATCAAAAGATCGAAAAGCAATATGTGAGCGACAAGGACGCCAGCGGCGTGCCGATTATCGACTTCAACGCGCTTGCCCAGACAAATCCCGAGGTTGTTGGTTGGATTTACACGCCCGGCACTAACATCAACTACCCCGTGGTGCAAACCAACAACAACTCCAAGTACCTCAACACGCTGTTTGACGGTACGGCCAATGCCTCGGGAGCCATCTTCTTGGATAGCGACGACACCGCGCCGGGCATGGTGGATCAGCAGACCACGATTTACGGTCATCATATGAATGACGGTTCGATGTTCAACGTGATTTCGGATACGACCGATCAAGCGACGTTCGACAGCATGGAATACGTGTACTACATCACGCGCGATGCGACGTATAAGTTGCGCCCGCTGGCGACCAAGGTGGTCGAGGACACGTATGCCAAGGCGCGCACGCCCAACTTTGAGGGCGATGACGGACTGAAGAATTACCTGTCCGAGATGCTCGACGGTGCCTCTGCCGTGGCGAGTGATGCCACCGATCGTGCCGCTTCGGCAACCAAGGTCGTAACGCTTGTGACCTGCCGCTCGCTGTCATTTAGCAATACGCGCGCAGTCATGGTGCTCACGCCGGTCGAGGAATAAGTGGTTCGAGAGTAGCTAAAAGAGCCCCGTCCCAAATGAGCTACTCGACGACAGTAAAAAGGAGAAATGATGCTTGAAAGTGGCAAATCGATGCCTTCGGTTGATGCTTGGCTGCGCGAAGCCAAGACCGATTCGTCGGCATCTGCGTGCGGTATGTATCTGACGCATAACGGCGTGGTGCGCGCGACGCCTAAGTCCGAGGTGCGTGGGGTCGAGACAGATGGTGTGGCGCCTGGACATAAGGTGGGCGGCATGGTGTTTGGCTTCGATGCCGAAAAGGTGCAGGCTGCTATCGAGGCAACGCGCGCGATGCCGGGTATCGGCTATGTGCGCGTGTGGCTGGCGAGTGGCGAGCTTACCGTGGGCGACGACATCATGCTCGTACTCATTGGCGGGGACATTCGCCCGCATGTGGTCGATGCGCTGCAGGCACTCGTTGGCACCATCAAGAACGAATGCGTGAGTGAGGTCGAGCGCGAGGCGTAGAGGCTTGCGTCGATAGAAGACTCGTTTATAAAAATGCCTGGCGGTACGTGTGATACCGGCGGGCATTTTGCGTTTTGGACGCGGTTGACGCTACACGCGCGTCGCATCCTTGGGGCTCATGGTCATGCTCTGGAAGCGATTCTCCATAAAGTCATTATCGAAGTACTTGCCGTAGAACTGCGCAACGGGAATATCCGGTTCCGTGCCGTTGACGCGCTGATACCAATAATCGAGCGACTGCAGCGTCATAACGCCATCGACCAGCATAATGATGGTGAAGATGACGGTAGCCGAGTAGCGGCTCTTCCACGGAATCATGTTGATGAGCTTGAGCAGCCTCGGCAGCAGCAGCTTGATCCAGATGAGGCCACCCAGGCCCCACAGACAGGCGAAGCCCGTGCAGGTGCGTCCGCCCGTGAGGACCACGAGCGGGTCGGGCATACCGAACAGCGTTATGTGCGAGTAGCTCCACGAGACCACGCCAAACGCGGTCTGCATAAACCAGCCCACGAACACCTCAAAGCTGGCGCCGAGCAGGGCGCTCACCAGGAAAATGATGATGGGGTTCTTTTTATAGAAGCGGTTGAGCACCATGGTCATGAGCACGGCACCAAAGCCGTAGATGGGGCTGAAGGGGCCAAACAGCATACCGGCGCGGTCCTGGTAGACACCCGGATCGTTGACGGTCATATGCCAGATATCCTCCAGGACCAGGCCGAGCACGCAGCAGACAAAGAATACCCAGAACAGGTTGAAGTAGTTGAGCTTGATGTAGCCCTCGCCGGTTTCATCGCGCCCGAGCATGCCCTCGGCGGCGGCGTCGCGGTCGAGCATCTCCTGCAGGCGGCGCTGCAGCTCGCGCTCCTGGCGCAGTGTGGGGTCGACGGTGGCCGAAAGCGCGACGAGGATGCCGAGCTGGATGGCAGGGCGCAGCAAGAAGGGCCCGATGCCCTGGAGCATCACGTCAACCAAAAGCTCGACGACGGTAAACGCGATAAGGATATAGGACAGACGGGCGGCATTGCGGCGCTGGTTCTTGATGAGGTCCAGGCCAAAGATGATCAAGATGACGGCACTGGCAGCCGAGAGCATGATGCCGGCGACAATCAGTCCGACCGCGACGAGCGTGTTGTCGCCGAGCTTGGCGGCGGCGTTGCCGTTGATGAGTGCGGTGATGACCTGCCACATAAAGGCGCCGACCGACGGGAGCGTGCCCACGCCGGACAGGATGCACAGGACGGCGTATACCTTAATGATGAGGGGGATCTTCTTGACCTCCGTGGCGCTGGGGACGCTGGGGTCGAGTTCGTTTCGATCCATACATAACCTTTCTCGTTTTGCTGTAGGTACAAGGATACGCCGCCGACCTGCCAAAAGACAGGACGAACGTCCCAATTGCAACAATGTAAGTCCTAACGGCGGGCGAAGCGTGGCGTAGTGAGGGTCGGCGTGGCACTGCCACCCACGTCGTGAAGCCAAATAAATGTTTGGCAACAAAACTGATTATTAGCTCGGTGGGCTTTTAAAAAGCGCTGCTCATGCGCTGGGGAGCGCGTCGCGCCGTGCGTATAATAAGGCGGGTAACGCCAAAATACGAGGCTCTGAGGGGATGCCATGTCTCAAGAAACCATCCGCGCGGCCGAGCGCGCCGCGGGACAGGTGAAGACCATGTCGACGTATGATCCGGACTCCGACCAGCTGCATGAGGAATGCGGCATTTTTGGTGTGTGGGCACCCGATCGCGATGTGGCTCGACTGACGTACTTTGGTCTGCGCGCGCTGCAGCATCGCGGCCAGGAATCGGCGGGAATCGCCGTGGGTGATGGCGGCACGGTTATGGTCCGCAAGGATCTGGGCCTGCTCGACCGCGTGTTCTCCAACGCTGACCTGTCGACACTCTCCGGCCAGCTGGCCGTGGGCCACGTGCGCTATGGCACCGCCGGCGCCAAGAGCTGGGAAGCCTCGCAGCCGCACCTCTCCACCATCAACAGCGTCATTATCGCGCTCGCGCACAACGGCACTCTGGTCAACACCGACGAGCTGCGCCGCCAGCTGATCGAGCTGGGCGTGCCGTTCCTCTCCAATTCGGATTCCGAGGTCGCGACCAAGCTTATCGGCTACTTTGCCCAGCGTACAGGCCATCTACGCGAGGGCATTCGCAAGACCATGGAGCTCGTGCGCGGCGGCTACGCCATGACGCTCATCAACGAGCAGGCGCTCTACGCATTCCGCGATCCGCACGGCATTCGCCCGCTCGTGCTGGGCAAGCTGGTGGATGAGGGCCTGGACCAGGCCGATGCCGCATCCGTTTCGCAGCTGCCGTCGCAGGACGGCGCCGCGACGGTCGACGCCACCACCCATGTCACGCGCGCCGGCGGCTGGGTCGTTGCCTCCGAGACCTGCGCGCTCGATATCGTGGGCGCCGAGTACGTCCGCGACGTCCGTCCCGGTGAGATTTTGCGCATCAGCGCCGAGGGCCTTGTGTCCGAGCAGGGCGTGCCTGCCGCCGAAGAGCCTGCTAACTGCATTTTTGAGCAGGTCTACTTTGCTCGCCCCGATTCCATCATGAACGGCAAGAGCGTCTACGCCTGCCGTTATGACATGGGTCGTCAGCTGGCACATGAGGAGCCCGTCGAGGCCGACCTGGTCATCGGCGTGCCCGACTCCGGCCTGCCGCCCGCGGAGGGCTATTCGCACGAGAGTGGCATTCCCTTTGGCGAGGGCCTCATCAAGAACCGCTATGTGGGCCGTACGTTTATCGAGCCTACGCAGGAGCTGCGTGCCATGGGCGTGCGTATGAAGCTCAACCCGCTGCGTGACAACATCGAGGGCAAGCGCCTGGTCGTCATCGACGACTCCATCGTGCGCGGCACCACCATGGTGCAGCTCGTCAAGATGCTGCGCAACGCCGGCGCCAAGGAGATTCATATCCGCATCAACTCGCCCGAGGTCATCTGGCCGTGCTTCTACGGTATCGATACCGACGTGCAGTCGCAGCTTATCAGCGCCAACAAGACGGTCGACGAGATTTGCGAGTATATCGGCGCCGATTCGCTGGCCTTCCTTTCGGTCGAGGGCCTGCTTAAGGTCATGCCCAAGGGCGGTTACTGCGATGCGTGCTTTACCGGCCGCTACCCCGTGGCGATTCCCGAGAGCTTTGGCCGCGACAAGTTCATGGAGGGCTTTAAGCCCCGCAACCTGGACAAGCCGCTGCACTTTGATGACGACGCCGTGGTCGAGAAATACGACGATCGCAGCTGGGAAGAGGAACACGGCGAGGCCTAAAACCTGCCAAAAAGGGACAGGTTTATTTTGGTAGGTTTTACCTGCTGTTTTGTTGATATGACGGCGCGCGTTGTTATGGCGCGCGCCGAAATGAACGCAACTATGAGCACCGTTTGGCGCCCGGGCGGCGCCACGGTAGTGGGAGAGGAAGGCTCAGATGAGCGACAGCAAGCATGTGGCGTATGAGGATGCCGGCGTCGATATCGCCGAGGGCGGCCGCGCCGTTGACGCTATTAAGCAGATGGTTAAGGACACCAACCGTCCCGAGGTCATCGGCGGCATCGGTGGCTTTGGTGGCCTGTTCTCGGCTGCCGCGCTTAAGGATATGGAAGACCCGATTCTGATTAGCGGTACCGACGGCGTGGGCACCAAGCTCGTGCTCGCCCAGATCATGGACCGTCACGAGACGGTGGGCCAGGACCTGGTTGCTATGTGCGTCAACGACATTCTGGCTTCGGGTGCCGAGCCGCTGTTCTTCCTGGACTACGTTGCCATCGGCCACATCGAGGCCGAGCACATGGCAAAGATCATCAAGGGTGTGGCCGACGGCTGCAAGCTCGCGGGCTGCGCGCTCGTGGGCGGCGAGATGGCCGAGCACCCCGGCGTCATGGCTCCTGCCGACTACGACCTTGCCGGATTTACCGTGGGCGTCGTCGACCGTCCCAAGATGCTCGACCCCGCGAATGTCCGTCCCGGCGACGTGATCCTGGGCCTGCCTTCCACCGGCGTGCACTCCAACGGCTACTCGCTCGTGCGTAAGGTCATTGGCGTCGACGGTATTAAGCCGGGCACGCCCGAGGCCGCCGCTAAGGCCGAGGAGCTGAGCCGTCCGCTCGAGGAACTCGGCGGCGCATCGCTGGCAGACGCCCTGTTGGCCCCCACGCGCATCTATGTCAAGCCGATTCTGGAGCTGCTGCGCGGTGGCGCTCCGGTGCACGCCATCGCCCATATCACTGGCGGCGGTATTACCGAGAACCTCAACCGCGCGCTCGCCGACGACGTCGACGCCGTGGTCACCCGCAACGGCGCCGAGATGGGTTGGGACGTTCCGCCCGTCATCACCTACGTGTCGCGCCAGGCCGAGCTCGCGCCCAACGAGGCATGCAAGACCTTCAACATGGGCGTTGGCCTGTGCCTGATCGTCGCCCCCGAGGACGAGGCTGCCGTGACCGAGGCCCTGGTCGCGCTGGGCGAGAAGCCGTTCCGCGTGGGCGAGTGCGTCGAGGGCTCCGGTAAGGTCGTGTACTCCGATGAGCGCTAACGAGCAGATGGCTGCTGCCGCGAGCCTGGGCTTTGTGCCCTACACCCGTCCGACCGGCACCGATACGGCCGAGCCGCTCAAGATCGGTGTGCTCATCAGCGGTTCGGGTACCAACCTGCAGGCGCTGATCGATCTGATCGCCGCCGGCAAGCTCAACGCTTCGATTGAGCTTGTGGTGTCGAGCCGTCCTTCGGCTAAGGGTTTGCAGCGCGCTGAGCGCGCGGGCATCCAGACGCTCACGCTGTCCAAGGATGTCTATGCCGACCCCATCGCCGCCGACGAGATCATCGCGCACGAGCTGCTCGAGCGCGGCTGCGAATATGTGGTCATGGCCGGTTACATGCGCATGGTGCACACGCCGCTGCTGGCGGCGTTTCCCAACCGCGTGGTCAACTTGCATCCGGCACTGCTGCCGAGCTTTACCGGCGCGCATGCGATCGACGATGCCTTTGCGCGCGGCGTCAAGGTAACCGGTGTGACCGTGCACTTTGCCAACGAGATCTACGACAACGGCCCCATCATCGCCCAGCGCGCGCTGGCTGTTGAGGAGGGCTGGGACGTCGACACGCTCGAGGAGCACATCCACGCGATTGAGCACGTGCTGTATCCCGAGGTCGTGCAGATGCTCGCCGACGGCCGCGTCCACGTGCTGGAGAGCGGCAAGGTTGCAATTGACGCGCCTCGCGGCTAGCGGCGCACAGTACAATTTAGCCGAGTAGTCAGGGTGGTCATTGGCGCCAAGGCGCAAGTGGCCATCCTTTGTTTTAGGTAATCACCTGCGACGATCTTCAATGACTAGTCGTTAAAGAACGTCGCAGGTGACAAGGTGAGAGAGGTGAGCGCATGGCGGATAACGAAGCGCTGTTTACGCCTGAGTTGGTGTTTTTTGATTGGGAGTGTGCGACGCCGGATGAGGTGTTTGCGCGGCTCGAGGGCGAGCTTGCACCACGTGGCTACATTGCGTCCGGTTGGCTCGGCGCCGTTCGCACGCGCGAGGATGCCTATCCCACGGGTCTTGCCATGCCGGCGGCAAACATTGCCATTCCGCATACCGATCCGGGGTTTGTGGCCAAGCCCTATATCGCGGTGGTGAAGCCCGCCGCGTCCGTGACATTTAACGCTATGGCTGGCATGGGCGCTCCGGTGCCGGTGCAGATCGTCATCAATCTGGGTATTGCCGAGCCGGGCGGCCAGGTCGAGGCCCTGCAGGCGCTCATGAACATCTTTATGGACGCCGATGCCGCAGCCGACGTGCTCGGCCAGACCACGTCCCAGGGCATGGTCGACGCCATCCGCCGCCACTTCTAAGGTGGGGCTGAGTCGGCACTTGGGGACGTTCCTTTTCTGCCGGCAGTAAGGGACAGTCCCCAAGTGCCAAGTGCCGCATCTGTCCCCTTTGCACCAAAATGGTGCAGATTAACCTGTCCCCAATGCACCAAGCGTGCCGCGGGGGCTGCGTTGTGACACAATGGCGTTTGTTCGATTCGTTATGCGAAAGGCCAACTATGGCAAATAAGAAAAAGAACTCCGAGGCCGCGCCGACGCCCGAGCAGCAGGCCCGCGCTGCCTCCAGCTCTCGCAAGAAGCAGCGCAAGACGTACGTGTCTAAGACCGTCAAGATCGTTCTGGTGGTCATCGGCGTGCTGGCGATGCTGCTTTCTGTCTCGGCGATGGCGTGCTCCGGCCTTATGTCGCAGGCTGAGGACACCTCGGGCTACAAGCTGACCGGCGGTGTTGCTGCCACTATCAACGGCACCAACCTTACCGAGGACACCGTGACCAAGCAGATCATGAGCATGCGCACGTCCTACGGCTACACCAAGGATGAGGATTGGGCGCAGTATCTGGTTGACAACGACCTCACGCCCAAGAAGTACCGCAAGCAGCTCATCGACTCCTACACGCAGCAGATTCTGCTTCAGCAGGCACAGAAGGAGAACGGCGTGACGGTGTCGGACGAGGAGGTCGAGAAGGCATGGAAGGACGCGTGCAAGAGCGCGGGCGGTGCCAAGACCTTTAAGAAGACCCTTAAGACCTACGGCTATACCGAGGACACCTACAAGGACTCGCTCAAGGAGAGCCTGGCACAGCAAAAGCTTAAGGATGCCGTGGCGCCCACCAGCAAGCCCAAGGACAGCGAGATCGTCGATTACATCAACGAGAATCTGTCTAACTACAACGATGCCCGCCGCTCGTCGAACATCCTGGTCAAGGTCGATTCCGACGCATCTGACGAGGACAAGGCCGCCGCCAAGGCCAAGGCACAGGAGTGCCTGGACAAGATCAACTCCGGCGAGCTGAGCTTTGAGGACGCCGTGGAGCAGTATTCCGACGACACTGGCTCCAAGGAGAAGAAGGGCGATGTGGGTTGGGATAAGCTCACTACCTTCGTCGACAGCTATCAGACGGCGCTCGAGGGCCTCAGCAAGGGCGATGTGAGCGACGTGGTTGAGTCGACGTACGGTTACCATGTCATCAAGTGCACCGACTACTTCCATGTCGATAGCCAGGTCGATGACATCAAGCAGGTACCCAAGGACATCAAGAAGTATGTTTCCAACGTGGTGAAGACGCAGGCGGCCAGTACTGCATACAGCGAGTGGCTGGAGCAGTACAAGAAGGATGCCGACATCACCGTTAATCCCATGCCCAAAGACGTGCCATACAACGTCAGCCTGAAGGGCGTCACCAAGAGTTCGACCGACGATTCGTCGACGACTGAGTAATCATGGGGCGGTGCTCGCGCGAGTGCCGCCCACGCTATTGAGGAGGATTTGCAGATGACCAACGAAGAGCTGCAGCAGGAAATGATCGCCGCCATGAAGGCCAAGGATAAGGTTCGCCTGTCCATCATCCGCCAGGTCAAGGCCGAGGTGAAGAATATCGAGGTTAACGAGCGCCGCGACGTGACCGAGGAAGACGTCAACAGCATGATCAAGCGTCTGATTAAGCAGACGAGCGAGACGCTGGAGATGTCCATTAAGGCCGGTACCGACCAAGACCGTACCGACAACCTGACCGAGCAGGTCAAGATTCTGGAGAGCCTGCTGCCCGCACAGGTTTCGGGCGAGGAGCTCGAGGCTCTGATCGAGCAGGTCATCGCCGAGCTGGGCGCCACGTCCAAGAAGCAGATGGGCCAGGTCATGGGAGCACTCGGCAAGGCCACCGGCGGTAACTTTGATAAGCCTGCCGCGGCAAAGATCGTCGGCGCAAAGCTCGCGTAGGGGCCGAGCGGCATATAGTTGATGTTGAGGGGGCGTGGCCATTGCGGTCGCGCCCCTTCATTTCACGTCACCTTGCTCGCGTGTACGGGTTTTCGCTGACTTGTGCTCAACAAGGGGGTTGGGTGCTCATTGGGGACAGACTTAAATGAGTACCCAATGAGCGGGCACTCATTTAAGTCTGTCCCCAATGAGTGGGTTAAAGGTTGCGGGTTCTTTACGGGAATGTAGTGTGGGCTGCGGAAACGTGGTTCTTTCCGTACAATAGTGCAACTCGTGTAAACGCAGGGAAGGGACATTCATGGCAGACATGATCGAGATCAAGCATCTCAACAAGTACTTTGGCGACCTGCATGTGCTCAAAGATATCAATCTCACCGTTAAGCGCGGCGAGAAGCTCGTAATGATCGGGCCTTCCGGCTCGGGTAAGTCGACGCTCATCCGTTGCGTCGATTATCTGGAGGAGCCCACGTCGGGCGAGGTCGTCATCGACGGTACGCCGCTCACCAAGAAGAATCACCTGGAGATGGCTCGTAAGTATAGTTCCATGGTGTTTCAGCAGTTCAACCTGTATCCCAACATGACGGTGCTCGGCAACCTGACGCTCGCGCCCATCAAGCTGCAAAAGAAGAGCAAGGAGGAGGCGACCGAGATCGCCATCGCCGCACTCAAGCGCGTCGGCATGGCTCATAAGGCCGGCGAGTATCCGCAGAATCTCTCGGGTGGTCAGCAACAGCGCATCGCCATCGCCCGTGCTCTGTGCACCAAGCAGCCCATCATTCTGTTTGACGAGCCGACCTCGGCGCTCGACCCCGAGATGGTCCAGGAGGTTCTGGACGTTATGATTGAGCTCGCGCAGGAGGACATCACCATGATCTGCGTGACGCACGAGATGGGCTTTGCGCGCCAGGTGGCCGACCGCGTCATCTTTATGGAGGACGGCCGCATTCTGGAGGAGGGCACGCCCGAGCACTTCTTCGATAACCCCGAGAACCCGCGCTGCCGCGAGTTTCTGTCCAAGATTTTGCACTAGGCGCGGTGATGGACATGACGGATATGACGAGGGCGGCCGTGTCGCGCCGTCACTTTTTGCAGCTGGCGGGCGCCGGTATGCTTGCGCTGACGGGGACCGCGCTTACCGGTTGCGGCACCTCCACCAGCGACGAGGGCTCCGACAAGGGGTCCAAGCTTGCGGCCATCAAGTCGCGTGGCCATCTGAATGCCGGCGTTAAGAAGGATGTTCCCGGCTATGGCTATTACGACACCGCCAAGGGCCGCTTTGAGGGTATGGAAGTCGATTTGTGCTACCAGATCGCCGCTGCCGTCTTTGGCGTGAGCTACAAGGAGGCCCGCGCCCAGGAGCTTGTCGAGTTTACCGACGTAACGCCCAAGACGCGCGGCCCGCTGATCGATAACGGCCAACTCGACGTGGTCGCGGCGACCTACACTATCACCGACGAGCGCAAGAAGAGCTGGGATTTCTCGACGCCGTACCGCACCGACTACGTGGGACTCATGGTCAAGAAGCGTTCGGGTTTTACCTCGATTGAGGACCTGGACGGCAAGATCATCGGCGTGAGCCAGGGTGCTACCACGCAGGGCCTGATCGAGCAGATGATTAAGGACAACGGCTTTAGCTGTAAGCCCGAGTTTAGGGCCTTTAGCGGCTACCCAATCATCAAGAGTTCGCTCGACGCCGGCAATATCGACGTCTTTGCTATGGACCGCTCCACGCTGGCCGGTTACATGAACGAGACCGTTGAGCTGCTGCAGCCCGAGGTCAAGTTTGGCGAGCAGGGCTACGGCGTGGCGACCAAGAAGGGCTGCGACCTTTCGGCCGTGGTCGATCAGGTGATTTGCGATCGCCTGGCCGACGGCTGGCTCGACCAAGAGGTCAAGACCTGGGGTCTTGTATAGGCGCATCGTCCAAGGAAGGAATCAAATGCTCGAAGGATTATTTGACGCCGACCGTTGGTCGACGACATTTCAAAACATGGGGCCCTTCTGGGAGGGCTTTGGCGTGACGCTACAGGTGGTCGTTGCCGGTCTGCTGCTGTCGCTGGTGCTGGGCACGCTACTGGGTGTGTTCTCTACCACTCGCTCGCGCGTGTTGCGCGCCATAAGCCGCGTGTACGTGGAGTTTTACCAGAACACCCCGTTGCCCGTGCAGGTGCTCTTTATGTACATGGCCGGACCGCAGTTTTTGCAGGCCATAACCGGTGCCGACCAGCCGGTGCGCATCGCGCCGTTTGTGCTGGGCTTCTTGGGCGTGGGTCTGTATCACGCGGCCTACATTTCGGAGGTCATCCGCACCGGTATCGAGGCGGTTCCGCGCGGTCAGATGGAGGCGGCCCAGAGCCAGGGCTTCACCCGTGCGCAGGCGTACTGGTACATCGTGCTGCCCCAGACATTCAAGATCATTTTGCCGCCGCTGTGTAACCAGGCGCTCAACCTGGTCAAGAATACGTCGGTGCTGGCGCTTGTGGCCGGCGGCGACCTTATGTACCGTTCCGACAACTTTGTGAGTCTGTACGGTTACCTGCAGGGATACATCGTCTGCTGCCTTATGTACTTCATCATCTGCTTTCCGCTCGCCATGCTGGTGCAGTGGCTCGAGCGCCGCTCAAAGGAGCGTCCGCGCGGTGTGAGCTTGGCCGAGCTGGGGCTCGACAACGTAGAGGAGGCCTAGCGCATGGAAATCTTCAACGCGACCAACCTGCTCTACATTTGGGGCGGCTTTGTTAAGACGATCGAGATCTCGGCGCTGTCGATCTTTTTCTCGCTCATCTTTGGCACGGTGCTGGCACTCGTTAAAAGCTATGCGCCCCGCCCGTTCCGTATTTTGGTGAGCGCCTATATCGAGCTGTTCCGTTGCACGCCGAACCTGCTGTGGATCCTGTTTATCTACTTTACAGTGCAGGGTTTGGACATTGTGATTTCGACCATCGCCTTTACGCTGTTTACCAGCGCCGTTATGGCCGAGATTGTGCGCGGCGGTCTCAACTCGATTCCGCGCGGCCAGTTTGAGGCAGCGCAGAGCCAGGGCTTTGGCTTCTTTGCCACCATGCGCTACATCATTCTGCCGCAGACGTTTAAGACGATCATTCCGGCGCTGTTTAGCCAGTGCACGACCGTCATTAAGGACAGCTCGTATCTTTCGGGCATTAACGTGGCCGAGCTCATGTACACGGCAAATGTCGTGATGGCCCACGCGATTGACCTGTCGCAGGTTCTTATGCTCTACGGCCTGGTGTTTGCGATGTACTTTGTGCTCAACTTTGGCATCTCGTTGCTGGTTCGCGCATATCAGAGGCGAATGGTGGCAGCGTAGAATGTGGCAAAGGGACAGCCCCTTTGTCACATAGAGAAAGGAATCGCGATGAGCGATCTGGAGAATAAGAAGAATCCTGTGGTCATTACCATCGCGCGCGACTTTGGCGCCGAGGGCCACGAGATTGGCCGCATGCTTGCCGACGAGTTGGGGATTCCGCTGTACGATAACGAGCTGTTGGTACGTGCGTCGCTGCGCGCGGGCGAGTCGCTTGATAAGATGGCCGCCTATGATGAGCGTCTGGCCGTGGAGAACATGGCGTTTCTGCCCGACCGCTACGATGCGCGTTCGTACTCGGATAAGTTGTTCCAAAAGATGAGCCAGGTGATTTTGGATCTGGGCGAGACCGAGAGCTGCATTATCGAAGGCCGTCTGTCCGATTACCTGCTGCGCAACAACCCCAACCACATTGCCGTGTTGGTGACCGCACCCTTTGAGGACCGCGTCGAGATTGTGCGCAAGAAGCGTGGCCTTAACAAAAAGAAGGGCGCCAAGCTGGTCAAACAGCAGCAGAAGGCGCGCGAGGCGTTCTATAAGCGCTATAGCGCCGGCAAGTGGAAGATGACGAGCGGTAAAGACATCGTCGTCAACCGCGCCAAGCTGGGCCGCGAAGGCTGCAAGGACGTCATCGCCGCAGCCTACCGCTACAAGGTGGCGCAGCTCGAAGACTGACCGACCAAAACCACCACGAAGGCGCCGCCCCTTTATGGTGGTCGGGCGGCCGCTATAAAAAAGTCCCCGCCGGGCGTGTGCTCGACGGGGACTTTGCCGTTTGGTGGCTAGCGCTGCGGGTGATTACTCGCCCAGCAGGCTCTTGGTGATCGAAGCGGCGGCCTTCTTGCCGGCGCCCATCGCCAGAATGACCGTTGCGGCACCGGTGACGATGTCGCCGCCGGCCCAGATACGGGGATCGGTGGTCTGGCCGGTCTCCTCGTCGGCAACGATGTAGCCCCACTTGTTGAGCTCCATCTTGCCGCCGATCTTCTTTGCGAAGGGGTTGGCGTTGGTGCCGATAGCCGAGATCGCAACGTCGCAGGGGATCTCCTCGATGGCGCCCTCGATGGGCACCGGGCGACGACGGCCGGACTCGTCGGGCTCGCCGAGCTCCATCTTCTGGACCTTGACGGCACACACGGAGCCGTCCTCGCCAGCGACAAACTCGAGCGGGGAGACGAGCGGCAGAACCTCGACGCCCTCGGCCTTAGCATGGTGCAGCTCGGCGCGACGGCAGGGCATCTCGTCCTCGGTACGACGGTAGGCGATGATGGCGTGCTCGGCGCCCAGACGCTTGGCGGTGCGGACGGCGTCCATAGCCACGTTGCCGCCACCAAAGACGACGACGTTCTTGCCGTGCTTGGTGGGGGTGTCGTACTCGGGGAACTTGTTGGCCTTCATCAGGTTCACGCGGGTGAGGTACTCGTTCGCGAAGAAGACGTTGGGCAGGTTCTCGCCGGGGACATTGAGGAACTTGGGCAGGCCAGCGCCGGTCGCCACGTAGATGGCGTCGAAGCCCTGCTCGAACAGCTCCTCGGCCGTGGCCATGTTGCCCACGACGGAGTTGTACTCAAACTTGACGCCCATGTCCTCCAGGCCGTCAATCTCGCGCTTGACGACCGCCTTGGGCAGACGGAACTCGGGGATGCCGTAGACCAGCACGCCGCCGCCGGTAAAGAAGGCCTCAAAGACGGTAACGTCAAAGCCGTTACGGGCGAGCTCGCCGGCGCAGGTGATGCCGGACGGGCCAGAGCCGACGACGGCGACCTTCTTGCCGTTCTTGGGGGCCATCTTGGGTGTGGAGGCGAGCTCGGGGCGGTCACCCAGGAAGCGCTCGAGCTGGCCGATGGCCACGGGCTCGGACTTCTTACCACGGATGCACTTGCCCTCGCACTGGTTCTCCTGCGGGCAGACGCGGCCGCAGATGGCGGGAAGCATGGAGTCCTCGCGGATGGTATCGAGAGCGCCGCCGAAGTCCTTCTCGCGGATCTGCTCGATAAAGCGGGGGATGTTGATGTTGACGGGGCAGCCCTCAACACAGAACGGCTTCTTGCAGTTGAGGCAGCGCTCGGCCTCGGCCAGCGCCATTTCCTCGGTGAAGCCCTTGTCGACGGGGCGGAAGTCGCAGGCGCGCTCGGCAGCCGGCTCCTCGTTATCGGGGGTGCGGGGCGACTTCATATCGGCAACGAAACGACCGTTAACTAGTGGCATGCGCAGCTCTTTTCCTCATAGGCCTTGAGGGACTCGCCCTCTTCGGAACGGTAAGCGGCCTGGCGGGCACGAAGGTCATCCCAGTCGACCAGGGTGGCATCGAAGTCGGGGCCGTCGACGCAAGCGAACTTGGTCACGCCGCCCACCTCGACGCGGCAGCAGCCGCACATGCCGGTGCCGTCAACCATGATGGGGTTGAGCGATGCGGTGATGGGGGTGTCGTACTTCTGGGCGGTGAGGGTCGAGAACTTCATCATCGGAACGGGGCCGACGCAGAAGACCTGGCTCACGGCCTTGTCCTGCAGCAGGCGCTCCAGCGGAGCGGTAACAACGCCCTGCTCGCCGTAGGAGCCGTCATCGGTAGTGATGTGGATGTGGTCCTCGTCGAGGAGCTCGCGGAACTGGTCCTCCATGAGCAGGAGGTCCTTGGTGCGGGCGCCCATGATGGCGTGCACCTCGTGACCGGTCTCGACCAGGTGCTTAGCGACCGGGAAGGCAATTGCCAGGCCGACGCCGCCGCCAATGACGGCGCAGGGGCCCTCGGCCATCTCGGTGGGAACGCCCAGCGGGCCCACGACGTCGCGCAGCGACTCGCCGGCCTCGAAAGTGGAAAGCATCTCGGTGGTCTTGCCGATCACCATGAAGATGAACTCGACCCAGCCCTCGTCACCATTCCAGCCGGCCAGGGTAAACGGGACACGCTCGCCCGTCTCATTGGCGCGAACCATGAGGAACTGTCCAGCGTGCGCATGCTTGGCGATTGCGGGCGCCTCGATGCGGAACTTGAACACCTTCTCCGAGAACTGCGTCTTCTCCAGGATCTTATACATAGAACCCCTCTCTTGTTAGGGCGACCGAACTGTGCCTCCACGGAAATGGACGGTAGCCCGAATAAAACCGTACGCGCACAGGCGTTGTGCAGACATACGGTGCAAATTATACCCTCATGGACATGTCGCTTACGTGTATCTTCGGCGGTTGGGAGCAGGGTCTATCCACTTTGGCCTACCAAATAGGGGCAGGTTTATTTTGGTCAGTTTTATCGGGTAAAACGGCAAAGGGGGCCGGCCTCGGGTTGTGATGAGGCCGGCCCCCTTTGGGGTGCTATGTGTATATGGCGGCGCAGGGTTTATTGCGATGCCGCAACTAGGGCGTTTCCGCAGGTAAAACCTGCCAAACTAAACCTGTCCCTAAATGGTAGGTTTTAGTGCTTGCCGTTGGCGGAGGCGGCGCCGTTGACATGGTCGCGGGCATAGATCACGCCGTGCACGATTGCCAGGCCGGCGGCGTCTGCGGCGCGGGCGCAGGTGTCCTGGAAATCCTCGGCCTCGCGGGCGCGCAGCTGCTTAAGCACGTAGTCAGCGACGGGCATCTTGCCGGGAGGGTTGCCGATGCCGGTGCGGATGCGGCTGAAGTCGCGGCTGCCCATCTTGTCGATGATGGAGCGCAGGCCGTTATGACCGGCGTGGCCACCGCCCACCTTAACACGTACGTCGCCGGCGGGAATGTCGAGCTCGTCGTGGATCACGAGCAGCTCCTCGGCCTTGATCTTGTACTCGCGGCAGAGCTTGGAGATGGGGCCACCCGAGGTATTCATATACGACTGCGGCTTGACCAGCACGATCTGGCGCTTGCCGCCCTCTTCCTCGGCATCGTTGATGTTGATGAGCGCGACCTCGGCGCCGGCCTGGTTTTTCCAGTACGTGACGCCGGCCTGACGGGCCAGCTCGTCGATTGCTTTGAAACCAGCGTTGTGACGGGTCTCGGCATATTCCTCGCCAGGGTTGCCAAGTCCGGCAACCATGCGAATCTTAAGCGGCTGTGCAGCTGCCATATTTGTCCCTTCGTTACACAAATAGTTCAATCAACGACAAAGGCTACCACGCCCGCCGAAGGCGAGGAAAGGTTGCAGCAAAGTCATTTCAGAAAACAGCTGCCCCGAGACAGCGGGAAGCCCCGGACGCGCCGGGAGGGGTTATCAAAGCGAACATCCCGCAGCCGCAAAGCGGCGAGGACGTTCGCGTGATAACCCCGCAGGCGCGTCCGGGGCTTCCGGAGGGATGCGAGGGTCGAGCGACTACAGCGCGAAGTCGCCGCCGACGAGCGTGGAGACGGGCTCCTCGTGGTAAACGGCGGAGATGGCCTGAGCGAACTCCTCGGCGACCGAGATGGTCTTGATCTTGCCGCCGACCTCGACGGGAATGGCGTCGGTGACGAGGCACTCGACGATCGGGGCGTCGTTCAGACGCTCGATGGCCGGACCGGAGAAGATGCCGTGGGTGGCGCAGACGTAGATGTCGCCAGCGCCCATAGCCTTGAGCTCCTTGACGTTGGCGCACAGGGTGCCAGCGGTGTCGATCATGTCGTCGTTGATGATGCAGGTCTTGCCCTTGATGTCACCGATGATGCCCATGACCTCGGCGGCGTTGTGGCGCGGACGGCCCTTGTGGGCGATGGCCAGGTCGCAGCCGAGCATGTCGGACAGCTTCTTGGCGGCCTTGGCGCGGCCCACATCGGGGGAGACGACAACCAGGTTGTCGGTGTCGAAGTGCATGTCGTTGTAGTACTGGCCAAACAGCGGCAGTGCGGACAGGTGGTTAACCGGGATATCGAAGAAGCCCTGGATCTGGCCCTGGTGCAGGTCGAGGGTGATGATGCGGTTGACGCCGGCGCGCTCGAGCAGGTTGGCGACGAGGCGGGCGGTGATGGGCTCGCGCGGGCCGGCCTTGCGGTCCTGGCGGGCATAGCCGTAGTGGGTGATAACGGCGGTGATGGAGCGGGCGGATGCGCGCTTGGCAGCGTCGGTGGCGATGAGCAGCTCCATGAGCATGTCATTGACGTTGCCGCCGGCCACGGACTGAATCAGGAAGACGTCGGCGCCGCGGACGGTCTCGTCGTAGCGGGCGTAAATCTCACCGTTGGCGAACTGCTTTAGCGTAAGGCCCGAAAGCTCGACCCCAAGGTACTCAGCGATCTTCTGAGCGAGGGGACGGTTGGAGGAACCGGAATACACGCGGATGGACTTGCGCATATTCTCCGACTTCTCGGGATCATTAATCGGCATTACCCTTCTCCTTTATATCGAATGCCATATAGATGCCTTGTTGCATTGTAACCGCGCGACGGGGTTAATCGGGTCTTGATAACGTCTTTACCGTCAACGGACACGAACCGACCACTCATCCTGTCGCGCAGGTCACGATAGAAAAAGGAGCCGCCCCTATGGGAACAGCTCCTTTTGTGCTTGGCAAAGCGTTATGCTTCGTTGTCCTCGTGCAGGCGGCGGCGATAATCGGCAGCCCAGCCCTCAATATTTACCTGACGGGCGCGGCCCAGACCGAGTGCGTCGGCCGGAACCGGCTCGGTGATGACGGAGCCGGCGGCCACGAGTGCACCGTCGCCAATCTGGGCGGGCGCGACCATCATGGTGTCGGAACCGATGAAGGCATCCTTGCCGATGACGGTCTTGTGCTTGTGGACGCCGTCGTAGTTGCAGGTGATGGAGCCCGCGCCTACGTTGACGCCGGAGCCCATGGTGGTGTCGCCGATGTAGGACAGGTGGGGCACCTTGGAACCCTCGCCGATCGTGGACTTCTTGATCTCCACGTGCGTGCCGGCCTTGGAGCCGTCGAGCATGTGGGTGCCCGGGCGCAGGTAGGCGCGCGGGCCGCAGTCGACGCCGTTCTCGATGACGGCCTCGATGGCGATGGTCTCATCGATGATGCAGCCGCTGCCGACGGTGGCGTCGGTGAGGCGGCTGTTGGGGCCGAGCTGGCACTCCTCGCCCACGGTGACGTGGCCGATCAGGTGCGTCTGCGGCCACACGACGGTGTCGCGGCCGATAATGGCATCGGGGCCGATCCAGGCCTGCGTGGGGTCGATGAACGTGACGCCCTCGGCCATCCAGTGCTCGTTGATGCGGTCGCGCGCGATGGCGGTGAGCTGTGCGAGCTGGATGCGGCTGTTGACGCCCAGGCCGTCGCGGTAGTCATCGCAGTGGAAGATGGAGACCGCCTGGCCGTGACCCTTGAGGATTTCGAGCATGTCGGGCAGATAGTACTCGGACTGCGCGTTGTCGTTGCCGATCTCGTTAATGTGGGCGGCGAGCTGCGCGCCGTCAAAGGCGTAGCAGCCGGCGTTGCACTCCAGCAGCGTGGCGGCCTGCTCGGGCGTGCAGTCCTTCTGCTCGATGATGCGCTCGATCTGGCCGTCGGCGCCCAGCTTGATGCGGCCGTAGCCGAAGGGGTCGGGCGGGGTCATGGTCATGACGGTGCAGGCGAGCTCGCCGGTAGCGACGGTCTGTGCGAACTTGGCGACGGTGTCGGCGGTGATGAGCGGCAGGTCGCCGTTGAGCACGACGACGGGGCCTTGCGTGATGCCGCAGGCCTCGAGCGCGACCTTCACGGCGTGACCGGTGCCCAGGCGCTCGGTCTGCTCGACGCACTCGACCTTGGTGGCGCTGCTGACGTAGGCGCCGTCGATGAGGGCGCGCATCTCGTCGGCGTGGCTGCCGATGACGACCACGACGCGGCTGCAGCCGGCCTTGATGGTGGCGTCGACGATCCACTGGACCATGGGCTTGCCCAGGATCTTGTGCGAAACCTTGCAGTGGTTCGACTTCATGCGGGTGCCCTCGCCGGCGGCGAGGATAATTGCGGTTGCGTCCATGTGATCTCCTGTTACGTTATAGAGACGTGTGTTTGGAAACGATACACGGCGCAATATGATACCGCAGGCATATGTTGAGCGCGTAGCGATTGGTTTGCGGCGGTTGGGGCTTGCGCCGCCGTCGTGGCGTTTGCGCTGCTTGCGTGCGGCGTTGGCGGTGCTGCGGAGCTGTCGTTTGAGCGAGGGGACGGGGGTGCCCGTGGACAACATACAAGAGGAGTTTGGCGGCGAGCCCGTCGCGGCGTTCTCGATGTCGCATCCGGCTGTGCCGGCACTCTATATTGTGCTGACGCTGGGGCTCACCATGTTCTCGATGCAACCGGTGCTAATCGCGCTGTCGCTCGCAGGCGGGCTGGCGTATGGATTTGCGACGCGTGGGGCTGCCCGCACGCTGGGCGCACTCCGCTGGCAGTTGCCGGTGATTTTGATTATCGCGCTGGTCAATCCGCTGTTTAACGCCTCGGGCTCGACGGAGCTGTTCCGTATTGGCATGCGCGCGGTGTATCTGGAAAGCATGGTATACGGCCTGTGCATGGGCGGGCTGTTTGTGGCGAGCGTGCTGTGGTTTGAGGCCGCGGCGTCGATGCTCGAATACGACAAGGTACTCGCACTGTTAGGCAACGCCGCGCCGGTGATTGCGCTCATGATCTCGATGTGCATGAGGCTTATCCCGCAGTTTTTGCGCCGCGGCCGCACGGTGCTGGCGGTGCAAGATGCGATTGACGTGCCGGGGCGCGCGCCGGCCGACCCCGTGCGCTCGCGCCTGCGGGCATCGAGTGTGTTGATGGGCTGGGGCATGGAAGATTCGCTGGAGCGCGCGGACGCGATGCGCTCGCGCGGGTGGGGTGCCGCGACGCGTCGTACGACGTATGCGCGGTACCGGCTGGGGCGCGGCGATGTTGCCGCGCTGGTGGGGCTCGTACTGTTTGGCGCTGCCGCGGTGGCGGTGGCGTGGACCGCGACGACGCAGTATTCGTTTTATCCGCAGCTCTCGGTGCCGGCGCCGTGGCCGGGCTATGTCGTGTACGCTGCCTGGATGGTGCTGCCTTGCGCGTTGCACGCGATTGATAAGAAGAGGTTTGGCTGATGGCTCGGTTGGATAGGGGCCCGGTGTCGGGCGCGGCGTGCGGCCCGGATATGCCGGCGATTGAGGTGCGGAGCCTGAGCTTTGCCTACCCCGGGGCTGATGATGCGGTGCTCGAGGGGCTCGACTGGTCTGTTCCTCAAGGTGCATTTGCGCTGCTTGTCGGCGGTACCGGATCGGGTAAGTCGACGCTGCTGTCGCTGCTCAAGCCCGAGATCGCTCCGGCGGGCGAGCGCACTGGCGATGCGCGCGTGCTGGGCGAGAACGTTGCCGACATGGACGTGCGCGCGTCTGCGGAGCGCGTGGGCTATGTGTTCCAGGATCCCGAGAACCAGATCGTGTGCGAGACCGTGTGGCACGAGATGGCGTTTGGCCTAGAGAATCTGGGTGTGTCGCGCGACGAGATGCGCCGCCGTGTTGCCGAGACCAGCTATTTCTTTGGTCTGGAGGACTGGCTTCATCGTGATACCGATACGCTTCCGGGTGGCCGCAAGCAGCTGCTGTCGCTTGCGGCCGTCCTGGCGCTGCGTCCGCGCGTGCTGCTACTCGACGAGCCCACGTCTCAGCTTGATCCGGTTGCGGAGAAGAATTTCCTGCACGCGCTGTTTCGTGTGAATCGCGAGCTGGGCTGCACGGTTGTTGTGGCGACGCATCAGCCGCGCCCAATGCTCGAATACGCGACGCGTGCGTACCGGATTGAGGACGGTCGCGTGCGCGAGGTGGCGGATATGGCTTCTTTGGGACGCCGAGAATCGCTGTTTTCCGATGACATGTTGGGGTGGGGTGCCATCCGATGTGCAAAAAACGGAGTATTCAGCAGGCGTGAGGACAATTTGGGCTCTCTGGAGCCGCCCGGGGACGTATCGAGCGCGAAAAAAAGTTCAGAATTGGACAAATCGTCCAAATTTGTGGCGCAAACGTCGCTCGAGAATGGCTCGGAAGCCTTCCCGCGCACGGATGGAAGCAGAATACTCCAAAAAATGCACGCTGGGTCGGCTACCACCCTGTCGGAAGGTTGGTTTCGCTACGATCGAGCGTCCGGCTGGGTGTTGCGTGGGCTCGATGCGTCGTTTTCGCCCGGTGCGGTGCATGCGATCGTGGGCGGCAACGGATGCGGTAAGTCGACGATGCTTTCGGTGCTGGCCAAGACGGTCAAGTTGCAGCGTGGGCATATGGAGCGCGGGGCGGCCTCGGCGGCGCTGCTGCCTCAGAATCCCAAAGCATTGCTGGTTGCCGAGACGGTTCGCGACGAGCTGATGGAATGGGCTTCGACCTGCGGATATGACGAGAACTTGGCGCGGGAGCGTGCGACGCAACTGGGATTGGACGGCCTGGAGACGCGCCACCCCTACGACCTCTCGGGCGGACAGCGCCAGCTGCTCGCACTGGCAAAACTGCTGCTGATCGGCCCCGAGCTGCTGCTGCTTGACGAGCCCACGAAGGGCTTGGACCTGGAGAGTCGCCGCATCATCGCCCGCGCCCTGCGTGACCATGCGAAGGCTGGCGGCACAGTCATCATGGCTACGCACGATCTGGATTTTGCTGAGCAGGTTGCCGATGACATTGCCATGATGTTTGACGGTGAGATTGCCTGCATGGAGCCGCCGGCCGACTTCTTTACCGACAACGTGTTTTATAGGGCGTGATGGGATGACGGATTATCGCGTCGCGCGCCTGCTTACAAAACTGGAGATCCCGCTGCTGCTGGCGGTGCCAGTGGTGATGGCTGCGGCGTTGCTGGCGGGCATTGAGCAGGCAGCGTTGGCCATGCTGGTTGTGGTGGCGTTGGTGCTTGCGCTGTTCTTTGCGGGTTACGAGGCATCTCGTCCAGGTTTGCGCCAGATTATGCCCACGCTGGTGCTGGCGGCGCTGGCGGCGGCGGGGCGCATCCTGTTTGGGCCCATTCCCGACTTTAAACCGGTGAGCGCCATCGCCATTATCGCGGGGGCGACGCTTGGTCGCCGCAATGGTTTTATGGTTGGCGCGCTGGCGGCGCTGACCAGCAATTTCTTTTTTGGGCAGGGCATGTGGACGCCGTGGCAGATGTATGCCTGGGGTCTGGTTGGCTATGTTGGCGGCGCGCTGGCGCATGCGGGTGCGTTCGACCGTGCGGACGGAGCCGTGCGCATGCCGGCGCTACTGACCTACGGCTTTGCGTCGGGTTTGCTGTACGGCGTGGTGATCAACGCGTATGACATCATCGGTTTTGTTCAACCGCTCACGTGGGCGGGCACCATGGCGCGTCTTGCCACGGCAGTGCCGTTCGATATTACGCACGGCCTTGCGACCTGCGTGTTTTTGGCCGCCTTGTACAAGCCTTGGTGTCGCCGCATTAACCGTGTCGTCGTGAAATACGGGCTGTAAGGCATTTCGCGTTCCCTCACGAACTTGCGGTGGAATAGTTCTCTTTTTTGGCTATTTGCTGCCCAAACAGGAACTATTCCACCGCAACTTATAGGGGGAGAGGGGTCACATGATCTGTTTTCCTCTGTCCCCCAGGAAATTACTTGGGGCTAGAGCTCTAGCGTGAGGGTGACGGGGCAGTGGTCGCTGCCGAAGATATCGCCACGGATACCGGTGTCGCGAACGTTGGCGGCGATCGAATCGCTTACCAGAAAGTAATCGATGCGCCAGCCTGCGTTGTTCTTACGGGCATTAAAGCGGTAGCTCCACCAGCTGTAGACGCCCTCGACGTCGGGGTTTGCCGCGCGCCAGGTATCGGTAAACCCGCCGTTGAGCAGCTCGGTAAACTTGCCGCGCTCCTCGTCCGAAAAGCCTGCGTTGCCGCGGTTGGACTTGGGGTTCTTAAGGTCGATCTCCTCGTGCGCCACGTTAAAGTCGCCGCAAGTTACGACGGGTTTGCCGGTCTCGCACTCGAGCGCGTTCAAAAAGCCGCGGTAGGCATCGTCCCAGGCCATGCGCACGTCGATGCGGGCGAGTTCGTTTTGCGCGTTGGGAGTGTAGACATCCACAAACCAGAACTTGTCGAACTCCAGCGCGCAGACGCGGCCCTCGGTCGCGGCTTGGGCGACGAGCACGGCCGCCTCGCCTTCGCCGGCGTAGGGCAGCAGCGCATCGGCGCGCAGTACGCGCAGCGGCTCCTGGCGGCTAAAGACCGCGGTGCCCGAATAGCCTTTACGCTCGGCGTAGCTCCAGGTTTGGTGATAGCCGGGCAGGTCAATATCGACCTGGCCCTCCTGCAGCTTGGTCTCTTGCAGCGCCAAGATATCGACGTCGAGTTCTTGCGCGATCTGGATAAAGCTCGGGTCCTTTTTGAGCACGGCGCGCAGGCCGTTGACGTTCCACGAGGCGAAAGTGTAAGTCTGAGGCATAGTGTCCTTTCGACGGGGTTGGCAGGCTTAAGATTAGCGCAACAGGGGCGGGGTGGGATCCGCGTATGCTGACTTAAAGGCCGCATGCTGGGACGTCGCTCAACGCTGCCCGACTAACAAGGACGGAGGACTCATATGACGCAGGCAATATCGGACCCCAGGCAGGCCTCCGCCGCGCTGGCGGATCTGTTTGACACCCACAAGCGCGTGGTCTTCTTTGGCGGCGCTGGTGTTTCTACGGCAAGTGGCATTCCCGATTTCCGCAGCGTGGACGGCCTGTATCACCAGCAGTTTGCCTATCCGCCCGAGACCATGCTGTCGCATAGCTTTTACGAGGCGCATCCGGCGGAGTTCTTCGACTTTTACCGCACCAAGATGATCGCGCTTAACGCTAAACCCAACCGCTGCCACACCAAGCTGGCCGAGCTGGAGCGCGCCGGTAAGCTTGATGCCGTGGTGACGCAAAATATCGACGGCCTGCATCAGATGGCCGGATCACAGCGCGTGTTCGAGCTGCACGGATCGGTCCATCGCAACATTTGCCAGTCGTGCGGCACGGTCTATAGCGCCGAGTGGATTTGCTCGCGCGAGCACGAGGATGCCGCGGGCGTGCCCGCGTGCCCCGCGTGCGGCGGCCGCATCAAGCCCGATGTGGTGCTCTACGAAGAGCCACTCGACGAGCATGTGTTGACCGGTGCCGTTGCCGCCATCGCCGCGGCCGATGCCCTCATTGTGGGCGGGACCTCGCTCGTGGTGTATCCGGCGGCGGGCCTCATGCGTTACTTTACTGGCGATACGCTGGCCATTTGCAATTTGGCGCCCACCGATCAGGATGCAAATGCCGACCTGCTGATTTCTTGCGACATTGCGGCCGCGTTTGCGTTCTAGCCCGCGCGCGCGGATACAATAGAAAGACTGAGTGCAAAGCGACCCCGCCGCCAGCTCCCCAAGCTCGGCGGCGTGGGCATTTTAGGAGGATGTTCATGGCGAACGACAGCAAGACATGGCGGTGCGGAAAGTACGAGCTCAGCTTTGACCGTCCGCGCATCATGGGCGTCCTCAACGTGACGCCCGATTCGTTTAGCGATGGCGGGGAGCACTTCGACCCGGATGCCGCCATCGAGTACGGCTTGGCGATGCTCGACGCCGGCGCCGACATCATCGACGTGGGCGGCGAGTCCACGCGCCCCGGCTTTACCCCGGTCAACCCCGACGAGGAGGCTCGCCGCGTGCTGCCCGTGGTGCGTGCGCTGGCCAAGGAGGGCGCCATCGTCTCGATCGACACGCGTCATGTGGCGGTTGCCAAGGCGGCCGTGCGCTGCGGCGCCTCGATCGTCAACGACGTGACGGGCTTCACTGATCCCAAGATGGTCGAGTTCGTTAAGACGAGCACCTGCGGCGTCATCGTGATGCATGCCGGCGAGGTCGCCGCGCCCGCCCGCACGCACGCAACGGTGCAGCTCGATACCTCGGCAGCGGCGTTTGTTGCCGAGAAGGCGCGCGAGGCGGCTGCCGAGGCCGCGCGTGAGGCCGAGAAGCCGGCTCGCCGCCGTCGCGGCAAGTTGCTGGGCGAGCCTAAGCCGGAGGCCAAGCTTCCGGGCGGCGTGGTGCAGCCCTCGTTGCCGTTTGGCGAACCGGAGCCCACGTCCGAGCCTTCAAGCGAGCAGGAGACGCCGGCCGCCGAGCAGGCTGCTGCCGCCGAGACCGTCGCGCCCGCGCCCGAGGCCACCGAGGCCGCATCGGAGTCCAATGACCGACTGGCCGCCATGATGCGCCGCAGCGCCCGCCGCGAGGAAGCCTACGTGCCCACCTCGCAGCTCCGCCGCTTCACCCTGCCCGATTCGGCGCCCATCATGCGCCGCGTCATGGGCTTTCTGTCCGACCAGGCCCGCACACTCATCCATGCCGGCGTGTCGCGCGACCGCATCTGCATCGATCCTGGCCCGGGCTTTGGTAAGTCGGCTAACGAGGACATCGTCATCCAGCGCGAGACTGCCAAGATGGCGTCACTGGGCTATCCGCTCATGTGCGCCGTGTCGCGCAAGCGTTTTGTGGGCGCTATCTCGGGCGTGACCGAGGCCGCCGCGCGCGATGCCGCCACGTTTGGCGTGTGCCTGGGCGCCATCCAGGCCGGTGCCAACATCGTGCGCGTGCACGACGCCGCGGGTTTTGCGCAGTTCCTGAACGGCTACTGGGCGGTTGCCAAGCCGCAGCCGCGCCGCGCGTTTGTGGCCGTGGGCTCCAACCTGGGGCATCGCTGCGACAACATCCGCGCCGCACGTGAGATGATCGCCGAGATTCCACTTACCTGCGTGTCTAACTCCTCCAAGATTTACGAGAGCGAGCCGGCCTACGAGACGCGCCAGGACGCCTTTGCCAACGCCGTCATCGAGATCAAGACCGAGCTGGCGCCGCTGGTGCTGCTCGACGAGCTCATGAAGATCGAGGCCGAGCTTGGGCGCGACCGCTCCAAAAAGGCCAAGGCCAACGGTCCGCGCACCATCGACCTGGACCTGCTGTGGATGGACGGCGAGACTCACGGCGGCAAAAAGCTGCGCCTGCCGCATCCTCTCATTGGCGAGCGCGACTTTGTGCTGGTGCCGCTCGAGGACCTGATGCACGACCCGGCGCGGTTCTTCCGCTACAACGGTGTCGAGGTCAAGGAGCCCGAGGACCGCGTGGGCCATATCGTGGGCGAATTGGGGCGTATGTAGATGATCGAGATGAATGCTGTTGTCGCCGGTACCGAGCTTGACGCCGCGCGCGACGCGGGCCGCGAGGGTGCGTCCGCGGGCTGGTGCGCTTGGAGCGCGGGCGATGCTTCGCTGACGTTTTCGCTGATCGTGCGCCCGGACGTGAACATGCATGCCTTCCACGGCCTGCCGTTTGTGGCCGCGATGGGCATGATGGACGCGCTCGTGGGCACGGCTTCGACGCCGGGGTTGGGCCTTGCCGGTAAGGTGGGTATCCAGTGGCCGAGCGATATCGTGTGCGGTGCGCCTGCGTTTGAGACGTCGCTCGCGCGTGTTGCCGTGAACGGCGGTGCCGCTGCTGCGGGCATGTTCGGTGCCGTGACGGTGGATATTGAGCGTTCGGCGCTGGGCGAGCTTGGTGTGGACGTGGCTGACGAAGCGCTGGTCGAGACGCTGGCCGCCGCCGTGCTGGCCCGCGTGGACGCTTGGGCGGTTGTTGCCAACACGCCGCAAGGCGCCGCAGGGCCGCTGGCTCCCGTGCTGGGCGAGTACTTCGACATGGTGCCGCTGCTGGGCCGCCAAGTTGCGGCGGTGTCGCCCAACGGCCTGCCGCTTGCGGTCGGTGTGTTTGCAGGCCTGGACATCTGGGGCCGCGCGACCATTAAGACCGATGCCGGCGAGCAGGAGTTTCCGCCCGAGGCCGTACGAATTCGCGGGCTGTAGCGCGGGGCGCTCGCGCTCAAAGATAACGATGACAACGAAGCCCTCTTCGGCCTGTGCCGGGGAGGGTTTCGCCTGTCTGGGGAATGGGCTTGGCGAACGTTTGCGGGGACTGTGGCATCGGGCGTGCTCGACTTAAGCCCCTGTCCTATCCCAGCTCCTGCATGCGGCGGTAGATTTCGCAGATACCCTTGATGGTGAGCTGTCCGTCGACCACGTCGAAGGCATCGGTCGAATCGGCGACGATGCTGGCGAGACCGCCCGTGGCGATAACGGTGGCATCCTCGCGGCCCAGCTCGCGCTTCATGCGCGCGACCAGGCCCTCAGCCATGGCGGCGGCGCCCATCACGGCGCCGACCTTGATGCACTCTTCGGTGTCGCGACCGATGGCATGCTCGGGCGCCTCGAGCGGAACGCTGGCGAGCTTGGCGGCTCGGGTGGCGAGCGCGTCCATCGAAATGCGGATGCCCGGCGCAATCGCTCCGCCAATGTAATAGCCGTCCTCGTCGATGACGTCGATATTGGTTGCGGTGCCAAAGTCCACAACGATCGCCGGGGCGCCGTAGAAGGTATCGGCGGCGACGGCGTTGGCGATGCGGTCGGCACCAACGGCCTGGGGGCGCGCCGCGCGCAGCTTGGTCACGGCGGCCGTCTGCGGCCCAATGACGATGGCGTCCGCCGCGATGCGGTCGGCCACGGCATGCCACTCACGTGAGAGCTGCGGAACCACGCCGGCAAAGGCGATCGCATCGACCGCATCGAGCGAAAGGCCGTACATCTTAAAGAAACCCATCAGGCGCACATGGATCTCGTCGGCGGTATAGGAGCGGTCGGTGGGCATGCGCCACGACTGCACCAGCTCGTTTCCGTCAAACAGGCCCATGGCCGTCTGCGTGTTTCCCATATCGATAGCGAGCAGCATGTCTACTCCCGGTGTCGGCGTAAAAGGACGCGCACCATTGTATACGCGCCGCCGACGGCGCTCGGCTGCGATTCGTTTACGCTGATATGGACTGAGGGGTTTAAATATGAAGGAATTATGCTCTGCGAGATTTTCCTTGCCGTTTACCGAACTCCCACGTAATATTCTTTTTTGCGCACATGAGGCGCCCAGACATTGCGGGGTGGAGCAGTCTGGTAGCTCGCCGGGCTCATAACCCGGAGGTCGTAGGTTCAAATCCTGCCCCCGCGACCAAGAACTTGCAGCTCGTCGGCCTAGCCGGCGGGCTTTTTTGTTATTCCGGGACTGTTTTCTCAGCCCAATTCTCAGCCTCTCAAACAAAATCTCAATCTGTAACATTTAGACCCGATTTGGACGGCTAGGTGTTACAGATCGAGATGTTTCGGCAGGACGATCTTTGTTTGTCTAAATCTGTAACACGAGGGACGGATTTTGCCGAGTTGTTGTTACAGATTGAGATCTTTCGGCAGGCCAGATTGGTTTGTCTCGATCTGTAACAGTAAGGGGCCAAAAGTCGGTCTAGATGTTACAGATTTAGATTGTTGAGGATGGGTCGAGAGGAATATCTCGATCTGTAACAGTAAGACCCGGTTTTGCTGAGTTGTTGTTACAGATCGAGACAAACCGACAGGCCGCCCCGCCCCATCCACCTGCCGCTACCTGCTGTCCGCCGATTTCCGTTGCGCTGCCGTACTCCCATGCCATATCCTCTAGACAACTACGCGGCATCATCGCCGCCGCGCCTACAAGAGAGGAATGTCCATGACCGCACCTGCATCCAAGCTGCTCCAACCCATTACGGTTGGCCCCCTTGAGCTCAAGAACCGCATTATGTTCCCGCCGCTGACCACCGGCTACGAGGAGCGCGACGGCTCCATTGGCGAGCGCAGCCTGGCTTTTTACGAGCGCTTGGCCCGTGGCGGCGTGAGCTACATCGTCATCGGCGACGTTGCCCCCGTCATGACCGCAAGTCCCACGCCCAAGCTGGCGACCGACGCCCAGATCCCCACGTTTAAGGCGCTGGCCGACGCCGTCCACAAGCATGGCGCCAAGGTCGCGCTGCAGCTGTTCCACCCCGAGTACGACGTGCCCGGTGTCGGCCGCATGGTCATGGGGTCCATGGTTGCTGCCAAGGCCGCGCAGGAGGCCAAGGCCGCCGGCGACGAGGAGACCTTTGCCGCCAAGATGGCCGAGTCCAACGAGATTCGCAAGCAGGCCTACGCCAAGCTGCACCACGACATGCAGCACTTTGTGAACGAGGCGAGTGTGGAGCAGCTCACCCAGATCAAGGAGGCCATCGCCGCCTCGGCCGCTCGCGCGCAGCAGGCCGGCATCGACGCCATCGAGGTCCACGGCGACCGGCTGGTGGGTTCGCTGTGCTCGGCCATCCTCAACCAGCGTACCGACGAGTACGGCGGCTCGTTCGAGAACCGCGTCCGCTATGCGCTCGAGGTCGTCGCTGCCATTAAGGAAGCCGCGCCGCAGCTGATGGTGGAGTACAAGCTCCCCGTGATTATGGAGAACCCCGACGGCACGCCGCGCGGCAAGGGTGGCCTGCAGCCCGACGAGGCCTGCGAGTTCGCCAAGCTGCTCGAGGGTGCGGGCATCGACATGATCCAGGTCGCGCAGGCCAACCACACCGGCAACATGGGCGACACCATTCCGCCCATGGGCGCCATGCCCTACAACTGGACGCTGCCCGTGGCCGAGCGCGTCAAGGCCCTGGTCTCCGTGCCGGTGGCCACCGTCGGACGTGTTGTCTCGGTTGAGGCCGGCGAGAAGATTCTGGAAGACGGCGCCGCCGACATCATCGGCTATGGCCGCTCGCTCATGTGCGACCCCGACATTGCGCTGAAGGCCGCGACCGGCGAGCCTATCCGCGAGTGCCTCAACTGCAATAAGGGCTGCGTCGACGCGATTCAAAACCGCAAGTACATCTCGTGCGTGCTCAACGCCGAGAACGGCGACGAGGCGACCATCGCCATCAAGCCGGGCGAGGGCGACAAGAAGATCGCCGTGGTGGGCGGCGGTATTGCCGGCCTGGAGGCCGCACGCGTGGCGGCCAAGCGCGGCTACGATGTGACCGTTTACGAGGCGAGCGATCATCTGGGCGGCCAGATTGTGCTGGCGGCCGCGCCTCCGCGCAAGGACGAGATCATGCGCTCGGTCGAGTACTACGAGAAGATTCTGCCCGGCCTGGGTGTGAAGGTCGAGCTCAACCATGTTGCTACTGCTGAGGACCTCAACGCCGCCGACGCCGCGATTGTGGCCGTGGGCGCGCACGACGTGGTCATCCCCGTTCCGGGTGCCGATTCGGACAAGGTCGTCTCGAGCTGGGACGTGCTGGCCGGCAAGGCGGAGCTTACGGGCCGCGTCGCCGTCATTGGCGGTGGCCTGGTGGGCACCGAGACTGCCGAGTACCTGCTGCAGCACGGCTGCGAGGTGGCGATCGTGGAGATGCTCGACAAGATTGCCGCGGGCGAGTCCGAGACCATTCTGCCGCTGATTATGAGCGACTTTGCAGAGCATAACGTGGAGCAGCACGTGAAGACCCGCCTGACCGCCATTACCGACGAGGGCGTGGAGGCCATTCGCACCACCGAGGACGGCGCCGAGGAGCCGGTGAAGATCGCCTGCGATTACGTGGTGATGGCCGTGGGCTCCAAGGCCAACGCGTTTGACCTGAACGGCGTGACGGTGCCCGTGACCTGCGTGGGCGACTGCTCGGGCGAGCGCACCGCCGACATCGCGAGCGCCATTCGCACGGCATATCACGCGGCCAACGAGCTGTAGTTAACTTCGCGGCCAGGCGGGGCGGTAGCACGGATTCGCCTCGCCCGGCTGTGTCCCGTCGGGTGTCAACCGGTGCGGGGCCTGCAAGCGCAGCAGGCCCCGCCCTTTTTGTTTTGCTTCGGTGGATGGCAATGCGCGGTAATCATGAGGAGTAAGGACGTCTACTGCCTTGCCGATTACTCAAAATTATTGAGGGAGGGGTTAATAACTATATCCTCTATGCCAAAGGACATAAAGAGATGCCAATTTTGTTGACAAGCGAATGACGATTAGCTGCGAGTCAGCTACCAGCGTAAATAATCGATAAAGAAATGTCGTAAATTGGTGCCAAATGTCCAGATAACACCGCGTCTATTTTAATTAACTGCTTTGAGCAAACAGTAAAATGCTACTATCTAACTTGCACGTAAGAAAGCAGATTAACGGTTAAGGCTAAGAAGTGGCAGGTATGTCGGAAGCAACTAGGACTCGCACGCATGCGCCCGAGGTTAGGCAGCGCGCCGTCGAGATCCTCCAAGAGGGGGTCGGTCATCGCGCCCTCGCCGCGGAGCTTGGCATTCCCCAGGCCACGGCTCGTCAGTGGGCCCGCGCGTATGCCGTGGGCGGTGCCGACGCCGTTCTCAACGCCGGTTCGCATCATCACACCTATTCGTACGAAGTTAAGCTCGCCGTGGTCAAGGACCGCTTGGAAAATGGCTTAACGGTTCGCGAGGCCATGATCAAGCACAAGATTCCCAGCGAGTCTTCGGTCAAGGCTTGGTGCCGCCAGTATCGCGAGAGCGGTGAGTCCGCACTGGTCGATGAGCCGCGCGGTCGCAAGCCGCGCGTTAAAAAGGCGGAATAGCGAACGGGATGGTGCGCCCACAGGGGCGCATTTTTCTTGCCGCCTCTCTGCTCCAAAGCGGACGTGCCCTTGCCCCGTACGCCTAAAACTCCCCAGTTGACCGAAAACCCGCCGCCGCTACTCATCAATTGAGCTATAACGTTAAACAATTGCAGCGTTTTTGCATGGGGGAGTGATGGTATGACGCTACTGTATTTCCTTACCCTGTTTCCGCTGGTACCGGCGCTGGGCATGCTGCTCGTGCGCGGTGACCGCGCCCGCGATGCGGTGGGGCTCATAGGTTCCGGCATTATTATGGCGGTGACAGTTGTAGTCGCCGTCATGTTTTTTGGCACGGGTCCGCAGAGCTTTGAGGTCGCCCCCGGCACCTCGCACGTGCTCTCGATCATCAGCTCCGTCATCGATGTCATCCTGTGCGCCGTCATCCTGTACAACGCGTACAAATATAGGAACGCGCTCACCACGGTGCTCGGCATCGTCCAGCTGGTGGGCTCGCTCGCCTTTGCAGCCATGACGCTGCCCGCGGCCGAAGCCGTCATCGCAACGCCGCTCTACCTGGATTACATGAGCGTGATCATGGTCCTCGCCGTCGGCATCGTCGGCAGCCTTATCTGTATCTACGCTTTGGGCTACATGAAGGACTTCCAGACCCATGATGAGCACGAGGCCGCGCTGCGCGGGCAGACCGCGCCCGACCGTCGTCCGCAGTTCCTGGCGCTTATGTTCCTGTTCCTCTCGGCCATGTTCGTCATCGTGACGAGCGACAACCTTGAGTGGCTGTTCTGCGGCTGGGAAATCACCACCGTGTGCTCGTTCCTTATGATTGGCTATACGCGCACGCCCGAGGCCATCAAGAACGCCTTTAACCAGATCATCCTCAACATGCTGGGCGGCATCGCGTTTTTGGCCGGACTCATGTACCTGCACGTTAACGGCATGCCGCTGACCATCTCGGGCATGATTGAGCTTTCCGGCGCCGGAACCGCGCAGTCCGCGCTGCTGGTGATGCCGGTCATCCTGTTGTCGCTCGCCGCGCTCACCAAGGCCGCACAGATGCCGTTCCACACTTGGCTGTTGGGTGCCATGGTTGCCCCCACGCCCACGAGCGCCCTGCTGCACTCGTCAACCATGGTCAAAGCCGGCGTGTTCCTGATGGTCAAGCTGAGCCCGCTCTATGCCATCTATCCCGTGACCGGCTTTATGGTCACGAGCGTGGGCGCCATCACGTTTTTGCTCGCTGCCCTTATGGCCATCTCGCAGAGCAATGCCAAGCGCGTGCTCGCGTACTCCACCATTTCCAACTTGGGCCTCATCAGTGCTTGCTTGGGTGTCGGCGCGCCCGAGGCCGTATGGGCGGCCATCTTCCTGATCCTGTTCCACACGGTGGCAAAGTCGCTGCTGTTCCTGTGCGTGGGCACGGCCGAGCATCATATCGGCAGCCGCAATATCGAGGACATGGACGGTATGTTCAGCCGCATGCCGCACCTGACGCGCCTGATGATGCTGGGCATCATGGGCATGTTTGTGGCGCCGTTTGGCATGCTCGTGTCCAAGTGGGGCGCTCTGGTGGCGTTCGCGCAGACCGGCAACGTGCTCATGATCATGGTACTTGCCTTTGGCTCGGCCGCGACCTTCTTCTTCTGGGGCAAGTGGCTTGCCAAGCTTTCGGGCGTCGACCCCACGGCTCAAAACGTTGAGGTCAATGTCCATAAGACCGAATGGATGGCCCTCAACACCATCGCCGCGCTGCTGATTCTGTGCTGCGTGGCGTTCCCGGTTATCTCGAGCGGTCTGGTGTCGCCTTACTTGGCCATGGTGTTTGGCCGCGTGCCGTACGTTATTGGCAAGGACGCCATGTACCTGATGGTGGTTATCGTGGCGTTTATCGCCGTGGTGCTGCTGACTTCATTCCGCGTGAGCAACAAACCGCACGTCAACGTGTACCTTTCGGGCGTGGGGACCGACAAATATCGCCATTTCCGCGGCTCGATGGGACACGAGGTGAAGGCCGAAAAGCGCAATTGGTACTCGGAGGACGCCCTTGGCGAGAAGCGTATTGGCCCCGCGGGTAGCGTGGTGTGCTGCAGCATTATCTTGTTTGCGCTGCTGTGTTGCGCGTGGATTGGGCCCGAGCGACTTGCCATGAGTGCGCCCTCGGTGCTGCGCGGCAAGTATTTTGAAGGTTCGGGCGTCGTGGGCATTTTTATTGGCACCGTGGCATTTGCCTTACTGGCGCCGCTTGTGGGCGGCCTGATCGACGGCGTTGACCGCAAACTTTCGGCCCGCATGCAGGGCCGCGTGGGCCCGCGCCTGCTCCAGCCTTTCTACGATGTGGCCAAGCTGCTGCGCAAGGCCCCCGCCAGCGTAAACACCATGGACGATACCTACATGGCGTGCGCGCTCATCTTTACCGTGGTGGGCGGCGGCATCTTTGTGTCGGGTTCCAACACGCTGTTGTGCGCTTTTATGGTGACCCTCGCTGCGATCTTTGTGGTGTTGGCGTCCGCCTCGACGCAAAGCCCGTTTGCCCAGGTCGGCGCCGACCGTGAGCTGCTGCAGGTCATGAGTTACGAGCCCGCCGTTTTGCTGATGAGCGTGGGCCTGTACCTTGCCACCGACAGCTTCGATTCCATCGCCGTGACGGGGCAGTCGGCCCCCATCATCGTGTACAGCGCGCCCATTTTCCTCGCGCTGCTCGCGGTGCTCACCATCAAGCTGCGCAAGTCGCCGTTTGACCTTTCGTACTCGCATCACGCGCATCAGGAGATCGTCCAGGGCGTCGCCACCGAGATGAGCGGCGGCACGCTGGCCAAGATGACCCTTATGCACTGGTGCGAGACCGTGCTGTTTTTGATGTGGGTGGGCATGTTCTTTGTTTGGGACAACCCGGTGAGCTGGGTCGTAGCCCTGGTCGTGATGGCTGCGACGTATTTTGTCGAGGTGCTGATCGACAACACCTTCGCACGCAGCACCTGGCGCAGCTGCTTTAGGCTCGGATGGGGCGTGGCGCTGGTGTTTGGCCTGCTCAACCTTATGCCCATCCTCGTCGACGTTTTTATTTAGGAGGCGGCATCCATGGATCATAAAATGTCGCGCTCGCCGTGGGTTATTCATTACGACGGTTCGAGCTGCAACGGATGTGATATCGAGGTGCTGGCCTCGCTCACGCCGCTGTTCGATGCGGAGCGCTTTGGCGTGGTCAACACCGGCAACCCCAAGCATGCGGATATCTTTTTGGTGACGGGGTCGGTCAATGCCCAGAACCTGCCTGTCGTGCGCCAGATCTACAACCAGATGCTCGAGCCCAAGTGTGTGGTGGCATGCGGTATCTGCGCGTGCTCGGGCGGCGTGTTTCGCGATGCCTATAACGTGATCGGCGGCGTGGACCGCGCGATTCCCGTGGATGTGTACGCGCCCGGGTGCGCCGTTCGCCCCGAGACGGTGATCGATGCCATCGTGGAGGCGTGCGGCATCCTGGATCAGAAGGAGGCCGTGATGCGTGCTGGCGGCGATCCGCTTACCGTGGGCGGCGCCGCTACCTGGGATGGTGGCGTTGAGCTGGGCGAGGGCGGGTTTGTGGCTGCGGGGGCCGGGGCTGACGATGCGCCTGCTGGGACGTCCGCGGCCGGCGACGCGCCCGCCGCTGCAAAGGGGGGCGAGTAATGCAAAAGGCTATCTATACTACCGTCGGGATCGATGAGCTCCTGTCACATGTCCAGGCGCTCAAGGGCGTCGGCGCGCGCTTTGTGCAGATGCATGCCGAGCGCTGTGTGGACGACGGATCGTATCGCTTGGTCTATACGTTTATCGACGTTCGTGCTGCTCAGGAGCATATTGCGCAGGACGGCAGCTATGCGATCGAGAACCTGGTGGTTGAGGGCATCGACCAGTACCAGGAGATTCCGTCCATCAGCTCGTACTATCCGGCGGTATTCCCGTTTGAAAACGAAACGCACGACCTGTTTGGTCTTGCCATCACCGATATGCAGATTGACTTTAAGGGCTTTTTCTACCAGGTCTCGACTGCCGAACCCATGAGCGTTATCACGCCCGAGGTGAAGGCCGCGCGCGAGAAAGCCATGAAGGTGCGTGCCGCCGCCGAGGCCAAGGCGCGCAAGGCCGCTGCCGAGAAGGCCGCCGCGGCTGCGGCTGCTGCAGGGGAGAGCGCTGCGAGTGCCGGCGATGCTTCGGCTGCGGCGAGCGCCGGCGACGCCGCGGGCGTCGCTGCTCAGCCCGCTGCGGCTGCCGGCTCCGATGCTCAGCACGATGAGGCTGCTGCGAAGGTCGCGCTCAAGGCCGCCGAGATGGAGGCAAAGCTCGCCGCCATGGATCCCGAGAAAGCGGCCAAGGTCCACGCGGCGCTTGCCGCCAAGGTCGCCCGCGACAAGCAGAAAAAGGAGGCGTAAGGTCCATGGCACATCGCTCCGTTATTCCGTTTGGCCCGCAGCACCCGGTGCTGCCCGAGCCGCTTCATCTGGACCTGGTGATCGAGGATGACCGCGTCATCGAGGCAATTCCTCAGATCGGCTTTGTGCACCGCGGGCTCGAGAAGCTCACTGAAAAGCGCGACATGCATCAGTTTGGCTACATCGCCGAGCGCATCTGCGGCATCTGCGCCGTGGGCCACAGCTGCGGCTATGCCAGCGCCTGCGAGCGCATGCTCGGCATCGAGGTGCCTGGTCGCGTGCAGTATATCCGCACCATTCTGCACGAGCTTTCGCGCATTCACTCGCATCTGCTGTGGCTGGGCCTGCTCGCCGACGCCTTTGGCTTCGAGGCGCTGTTCTATCGGTCATGGACCCTGCGCGAGCAGATACTCAAGATTTTTGAGAGCACTTGCGGCGGGCGCGTGATTCTGTCGATTAACGAGATCGGCGGCCTTAAGCACGATATCGAGGACTCCGAGCTGGCGGGCATTGTCCAGACGCTCGATGCCATGCGTCCTGACTACGAGGCCCTGGTGCATACGTTTTTGGACGACAACAGCTGCGGCGAGCGCCTGCATGGCGTGGGCGTGATTAGCAAGAAAGACGCGCTGGAGCTTTCGATGGTCGGTCCGTTCGGCCGCGCCTCGGGCGTGGACTACGACGTGCGCATGTTCGGTGACGGCGCCTATGCGGACTTGGCCGCGTTTGAGCCCATCGTTGCTACCGATGGCGATTGCTATGCCCGCTGCCAGGTGCGTTGCGCCGAGGTCACGCAGGCCATGGACATCATTAAGGAGCTTGTGGGCAAGATTCCGCACGACGGGATTGGCGGGCGCACCAAGCTTACGCCGGCCGACGGCGCGCGCGGCGAGGTTGTGATTGAGCAGCCGCGCGGCGAGGCTTATTACTATGTGCGCGGCAACGGCACCAAAAATCTGGACCGTTTCCGCGTGCGCACGCCGACGTCGCAGAACTTGGCGGGTCTGACGCATGCGCTGCAGGGTGTGCTCATTGCCAATGTGCCCATGATTATCCTGACCATCGACCCCTGCATTAGCTGCACGGAAAGGTAGGCGCGGCATGAGTTTGCTGACATTTGCCAAGACGGCCTTGGGTTCTATGGTCAAGCGGCCAGTAACGGTGTGCTATCCGCAGGAGAAGCTCGCGGCGCCTGCGCGCCTGCGCGGACATATCGTCAACGACATGGACGTGTGCATCTGCTGCGGCATGTGCGCGCGCCGTTGCCCGGCGGGCGCGCTTGCGGTCGATCGCAAGGGTGGTACCTGGTCGATCGACCCGTATGCCTGCGTGGTGTGCGGTGAGTGCATCGAGAGCTGCCCCAAGCACTGCCTGACTATGGACACCGCTCGTACTCCAGTTGCGGCGGACAAGACCCCCACGGTAGAAACCAAGCCGGAGTAGCGCCGGAATAGAGCTGGGATAGGGGCCGGTGGGGCAAAAATGCCCCGCCGCTTCCGCGCATAGGCGCGCGGCTAGGCCACCGCGAACAAAACTATGCCGGATTACGGGGCTGGAGGGCGAACCCCCAACCATGCCGAAAATCGCGAAACCAAAACCGACGCTCCTATAAGTTGTCAAGAGGCAGTTTGCGGGAGAGCTCCCTTCAATTCGCACAGGAGCTCGTAAT
>NZ_JBCOIL010000015.1:0-60635 GCF_040926265.1 Collinsella aerofaciens
GCGCCTTTAGACGCGAGCCCGGGGCCCGTGGGTTATACCCTAAGAGCAAACCACCCTTTTTAAGGGTGGTTCTGATTGTTGCGTGGCGCCGCGGTACAACACAGAGAGGAATCTGCCCTTTATGCCTATCAACAAACGAGAGAGCCTGCTGTTCACCTTTATCATGTGCTTTTGCATGGTGCTCTGGATGAGCATCTACAACGTTGCCCTGCAGCACGGGGCCATCAACGGCGAGGTCGTTGCCACTGCGTGGCTCGGCTTCCCCGTTGCCTACATTTTTGCCATGTGCTGCGACTGGTTCGTCGCCAGCCCGCTCGCCAAGGGTTTCGCCTTTAAGTACTTGGTCACGCCGGGCAAGAGCTCGCCACTTGCCATGACGCTCGCCGTCAGCTCCTGCATGGTCGTTCCCATGGTCATCATCATGTCGCTGTACGGTGCCTGTGAGGGTCTGACGCACATGCCCGGCGGCATCCTTGCGAACCTGTATTCCGTGCCCGCGATCTGGATGATCAACATCCCGCATAATTTTGTGATGGCGCTGCCGTGGAACCTTTTGGTAGCCGGTCCGATTTCCCGCTTCGTCTTCCGTCGCGCCTTCCCTGTGGGGACGGTTTTCGAGGAGGAGCATGCCGAGCTCTTGGAGCAGGCTATGGCTCCTGAGTGCGAGTAGCTCGCTTAGGGATCTGCTGAGCGCGGGCGACTTGCTTGGTTGGAGCCCTAAGCGTGGATAGCTCTCTCGGCGACATCGCGGGCGTGAGCGGTGCGCATGACCGGAGGGCCCGTGCTGCTCCGTTGCCCGACGTGCTAGCGCGCAGAACAATCTGTTGGTGCATTCGGCGGCTGCTGAAGCGTTTCGGCAGCCGCTTTTTATACGGAGTTTAAATACAACAGTCTGTTGTATTACGTAGAGTGGTATATCTCTAGCGGGAAAAATGCGAGAGACGGAGCATTATGGCGTTGCTAGTAGGACTGGACGTAGGGTCGACGACGACCAAAGTTTACGCGATGCACGAGGATATGACCGAGGCGTGGTGGGGATATCGCCGCCACGGGGCGTGTCAGACAGCGAGCGTGCGCGCCATGCTCGGCGAGCTCGCCGAGCGCTTTCCCCATGAGTCACTGCGCGTTGCGGTGACCGGCTCGGGTGCGCGCGATATCGCGACCGCGCTGGGCGCCTCGTACGCTCAGGAGGTGGTCGCCAACGCGCTCGCGATCAGCAGGTTCTATCCGCAGACGCGCTGCGCCATCGAGCTGGGCGGCCAAGACGCCAAGATGATCTTCTTCCGCACCAACGATAAGGGAGACATCGAGGTTGCCGACATGCGCATGAACGGCTCGTGCGCAGGCGGTACCGGTGCATTTATCGACGAGATGGCAAAGCTCATGGGGGTCGGCACCGAATCGGGCGAGTTCGAGCAGCTCGCAAGCCGGGGAACGACCGTCCACGAGGTCTCGGGCCGCTGCGGCGTGTACGCAAAGACCGATATCCAGCCGCTGCTCAACGAGGGCATTCCTACCACCGACCTGGCGCTTTCGGCGCTTCACGCGGTCGCCCGCCAAACGATCGGCGGTCTGGCCCAGGGTATCGACATCGAGCCGCCGGTAATCTTCGAGGGCGGTACGCTCGCCTACAACCCCACACTGGTCCGCGTGTTCCGGGAGCAACTGAATCTATCGGACGATCAGGTTATCGTCCCGCGCGATCCGCAGATCATGGTCGCGCGCGGTGCCGCCCTGTCGCTGACCGACATGTTCGCATCGTCCCAACCGATCGACCTTCCCGACGCTTTTGTCCGGCTGGATAAGCTCGAGACGGTCGCGCCCGCAAGCGGGGAGGGACGTCTTGCCCAGCCCTTTTTTGCCACACCTGCCGAGCAGGCGGATTTTACGGCACGCCATGGCAAAGAGACGCCGGCAAAGGGTCCGGATGCGTATGCGCCCGGAGAGACGGTGCGTGTGGCGCTCGGTATCGATTCGGGGAGCACGACGACCAAGTTCGCCCTGGTCGATGAGGCGGGTGAGCTTGTCGATTCGTTCTACGCGTCTAATAACGGCAGACCGCTCGACGTCGCCCAACAGGGTCTTGTCAGCTTGAAGAACCGCTGGGAGACAGCGGGAGTCACGCTTGCGATCGATGCCGTGGGCACCACGGGATACGGCGAGGAGCTTTTCGCGCGCGCGTTCCACGCCGACTACCATACGGTCGAGACGGTCGCGCACGCCCGTGCCGCGTGCGCATGCGTTCCCGATGCGACCTTCGTGCTCGACATCGGCGGACAGGATATGAAGGCCATCTGGCTCAACCACGGCGTGCTGACCGATATCGTCGTCAACGAGGCGTGCTCTGCGGGCTGCGGCTCGTTCCTCGAGGGTTTTGCCAAAAACCTCGGAATAGCCGTTGAGGATATCGCGACCGAGGCATTTTCGTCCAAAGCCCCCGCCGTTCTCGGCAGCCGCTGCACGGTGTTCATGAACAGCAGCGTCGTTTCCGAGCAGCGGCGCGGTAAGGGTCCGGGCGACATCATGGCCGGTCTCTGCCGTTCGATTATCGAGAACGTGTTCACCAAGGTCATTCGCGTTTCAAATCTCAACCGTCTGGGCGACAAAGTCGTCGTCCAGGGCGGCACGTTCCGAAACGACGCGGTGCTGCGCGCATTCGAGCAGTATCTGGGCAAACCCGTCACGCGTGCGCCCCACCCGGGGCTGATGGGCGCTATCGGTATCGCCCTGCTCGCGCGCGAGGAATGCCGCAAGGGCGACGCCGGCACGTCGTTTATCGGGCTCGATGCCGTGGAGCGCTTCGAGCATCGCGAGTTCGGCGGCGTTACCTGCCGTCGGTGCAACAACCGCTGCCAGCGCGCGGTCGTGGCATTTGGCGACGGCTCGCTTTACGTCACGGGCAATCGCTGCCCGCGCGGCGGCGCCATCTCATGGGATGAGCTCGTGCGCGAGGTTCCCGCGGCGGAGGAGCTGCGTCCGCAGGGTGCTTGCGAGGCACAGGCACCCGGCACGGGGCGCGACCGGACCGCGGCTGCCCCCAATCTCTTTGTCGACCGCGAGAAGCTGCTGTTCGAGTCGTACCCCACGGTTCCCGTCAGCGGGGGGCGCGATGTCACGATCGGCATTCCCCGTGTGCTCGAGTTCTGGGACACCATGCCGTTCTGGTCGACGTTCTTCAGCACGCTCGGCTTTAAGGTGCGCGTCTCGGGACGCAGCACCAAGGCGATGTACGAGCGCGGTCTGGCGCACGTCACATCCGACACCGTGTGCTTCCCGGCCAAGCTCGTCCACGGGCACATCCGCAATCTCGTCGACGCCGGCGTCGACCGCATCTTCATGCCCATCATCACGACGGTGCCCACCGAAAACACCGCCTCTACCAGCGAGTGGATGTGCGCCGTCGTAAAGGGATACCCCTACGTGATGCGCAATTCCGATAACCCGGAGGAGCGTTTCGGCGTTCCGTTCGATACGCCGCTGTTCCACTGGTACGACGAGGGCGACCGAAACCGCCAGCTCAAGGCGTGGTGCAAGGAGACCTTCGATATCGATGCCGACCTGGTTGCCAAGGCGACCGAGCAGGCGGACCGCGCGCAGGAGACGTTTGAGAACCAGCTGCAGCTGCGCGGCAGGCAGGTGCTCGAGAACGTGCACGAGGACGGCGGCTACGCGGTGGTGATCGCTTCGCGCCCGTACCACAACGACCCGCTGGTCAACCACGGGCTGCCCAAGCTCTTCTCTGAGCGCGGCATCCCCGTGCTGACGCCCGATGCGGTGCCGGGGGTCTGCAACGTCGATCTTTCCAACAGCCGCATCGACATCGTGAACAACTACCATGCGCGCATGCTGTCGTGCGCGGTCATCGTCGCATCGACGCCCGAGCTCGAGCTCGTGCAGATGGGCAGCTTCGGCTGCGGCCACGATGCGTATCTCACCGACGAGATCGCGCGCATGATGGGCGAGATGGGCTCCAAGGTTCCGATGATGATCAAGCTCGATGAGAGCGACGTCGCCGGTCCCATGGGCATTCGCGTGCGTTCGTTTATCGAGTCGGTCAACCGTCGTCGCGCGGAGGAGCGTGCCGAGGGCGCCCGGGTGCACGCGGTCCATCCGCTCGACGACCCGTATAAGGTCAAGTACACCAAGCGCGACCGGCACGACAAGATCGCGCTGGTCCCCAACACCTCCCATGCGTTCTGCAGGCTCATGACCGCGGCGATGCGCAATCAGGGCGTGCGCGCCGAGGCCCTTGATATCGGGCGCGAGGATGCCATCCGCCTGGGCAAACGCTATGTGCACAACGACATCTGCTTCCCCGCGCAAATCGTGATCGGCGAGGCGCTCGCGGCACTCAAGAGCGGTAAGTACGACCCGCACGACGTCGCCGTGGTGACTGGCAAGTATATCGGCGACTGCCGCCTGACGCACTACATGCCCCTGCTGCGCCGCGCGCTCGACGACGCGGGATACGACTATGTCCCGGTGCTCACCAACGACGACGTCGATGCCCACAATGCGCATCCGGGCTTCAAGCTCGGCCTTGGCCCGAGCATCCAGATCGCCTACGGTCTTCCCATGATCGATGCCCTCGAGGCCATGCTTAGGCGCATCCGTCCCTACGAGCTCGAGAAGGGCGCGGCGGACGCTGCGTTCGACCGCGCGCTCGATGAGGTTATCGAGGGCATGGAGCGCTCCGGGCTGAGAGGCCAGGCGACGGGCTTCAAACGCGCGCTTGCGATCATGGACGCCGTTCCGTACGACCGCTCGAACCCGCATCCGACCGTTCTCATCGTGGGCGAGTACCTGCTCAATTTCCATCTCGGCGCCAACCACGAGATCGAGCGCTACCTCGAGGACAACGGGCTCGAGGTCATCGAGGCGCGCATGACCGACGTGATCCGCAAGACCTATTTCTACAAGCATGCGCAGTCGCGCGAGTTCCACGTCGACCTGTCGCTGCCCGAAAAGGCCTGGTACGCCACGGCGGACAACCTGTTCGAGCTTGCGCACGACCGTTGCGACCGCCTGGGCGCGGCGAGCCCGCTCTACGAGCCGCCGACGCGCATGCCCGAGCTCGTGCGCGCGAGCGATAAGATCCTGCACCATACGTTCGATGCGGGCGAGGGCGTGCTGATTCCGGCGGAGATCCTCGAGCACGCCAAGCGCGGCTGCCGCAACTTCGTGATCCTGCAGCCGTTCGGGTGTCTGCCCAACCATGTCGTGGGGCGCGGGCTCATCCATGCGCTCAAGGAGCAGTATCCCACGGCGCAGTTCCTGCCGCTCGACTACGATCCCGACGTGAGCTTCGCCAACGTGGAGAACCGTCTTCAGATGCTCATCATGAACGCCAGGGCGCAGGGGTGCGGTGAGGCGCATGGCGAGACCGCGTAAGGACGCCGATGCGCCCGATGCGCGCACCCGTATCATCGAGGCGTTTTGGGAGCTCATCGAGAACAACAGTATCTTCGAGCTGTCGGTTGGCGAGGTGACCCGCGCCGCCCAGTGCAATCGCGGAACGTTTTACTACTATTTTCACGATTTCGATGAACTCGTCGCCATCGCCATGACCCAGCTGCTGCAGGATAACGAGCTTATCACCGATGCCCTCTGGCATTTTTCGAGCGAGGGCGACCTTTCGGCGTTCGACCGGCGCGACGTCCGCTGCCTGCTGCGGCGCATCGTCATCACCATGAGGGCGGGTGCCGCCGAGCGGGTCGTGCAGGGCATCCATACGATCATCATCGACCGCGTGAGAGAGATCGTCCACCCCGACGGAGAAGAGCTCAAGGCAGATTCGAGCTTTGCGGTGGGCTTTCTGGTCTCGGGCATCATGGGCTTTGTGATGGCGGTCGGCTTTGCCCGGGAGGGCGGCGAGGAGATAGACCTCGAGCAGCTGGGGGACAGCGCGTGCGCGTACCTGAGGGCGGTCGCCATGCAGACGGTTGAAACGGTCGCGCAAGTCGAGGGCGTCGATACATCCGAGCTGCTCGAACGCGTCTCCAAGGAGGCCGATGCCTATCGCGCATCGCGTGCGACGAGTCCCGACGTGGTGAAAGACGCCTAGGGTTTCTCTTGCGGGGCGCCTGTCGCGCATCGCGCGGTGAGTCCCGCGATGCGGTCATAACCTGCATTCATGTGAGCCGGGTTTATAGATATTCCTCCAGCTGTTAACATAGACAACCTGTGGGTAAAGAGACAAAAGCGCCGCCGACGGGCGGGCGTTTTGATTTCGATGAACTCATGTAAGGAAACGAGCATGTTAGATAGATTTACCGATCGAGCGCGCAAGGTCATGTCGATGGCCAAACAGGAGGCGCTCGATCTGCACTCAAATAAGGTGGGCACCGAGCACCTGCTGCTCGCACTCGCCAAGGAGGACGAGGGCATCGCTGCCGAGGCGCTGCGCTCGCTTGATATCTCCTACGACGACATCATGGACACCCTCAAGGAGGTCCAGACCACGGTTCCCGAGCCCAGCGAGGAGACCGAGGCTGCCAAGCTTGCCTTTACGCCGCTCGTCATTAGCGTGATGGAGCGCTCCTTCCGCGTGGCACGTGAGAACAACCAGACCTACGTGTCGACCGAGCACTTGCTGATTGGCATCGTCGAAGAGGGTAACGGCATGGCCATGGACATCCTCATGCGCCTGGGTGTGTCGTCCGCCTCCATCAAAAAGGCTATCGAGAAACTCACCGCCAAGGACCAGGACAAGAAACGTCCGCTCGCCGGTGCCGGCGCCGGCCGTCCCGGTGCGGGTCTGCCGTTCTTTAGCGGCTCGGATGGCTCTCAGCAAAAGGGGAGCGGCACCGACACGCTCAAGCAGTTTGCGACTAACCTCACGCAGAAGGCGCGCGACGGCGAGCTCGACCCTGTAATTGGTCGCGAAAAGGAAGTCCAGCGCATGATGGAGATCCTTTCGCGCCGCACCAAGAACAACCCGCTTATCTTGGGTGACCCCGGCGTGGGCAAGACGGCCATCGTCGAGGGCCTGGCCCAGCAGATCGCCGCCGGCAACGTGCCCGAGAACCTTATGAACCAGAATATCTGGACACTCGACCTGCCGGGCCTCGTTGCGGGCGCCAAGTATCGCGGTGAGTTTGAGGAGCGCCTCAAGAACGTGATCCAGGAGGCCACCGAAGCTGACGACGTCATCCTGTTTATTGACGAGATGCACACCATCATCGGTGCCGGCTCTGCCGAGGGCTCCATCGACGCGAGCTCCATGCTCAAGCCCGTGCTCGCGCGCGGTGCCTTCCAGATTATCGGCGCCACCACGGCCGAGGAATTCCGCAAGTACCTCACCAAGGACCCGGCCTTCGAGCGTCGCTTCCAGACCATCGATGTCGAGGAGCCGAGCGTCGAGGACACGGTCAAGATCCTGACCGCGCTCAAGCCGCGCTACGAGGAGCACCACCATGTGCGCTATACGCAGGGTGCTATCGAGGCCGCCGCGAACCTCTCCGACCGCTACATCCAGGATCGCTTCCTGCCCGATAAGGCCATCGACCTCATTGACGAGGCCGGCGCCCGCGCCCGCATCGCCGCCAACCGCGCGCCCGAGCCGGTGCGCGAGGCCGAGCATCGCGTGGAGGAGCTTAAGGCCGCCGCGCAGGAGGCCACCGAGAGCGACGACATGAACAAGGCCGCCGAGATCACCGAGCAGCAAAAGGCTGCCGAGATTGAGCTCGCCGAGGCCAAGGCTGCCTGGACGGCCGAGCTCGACGCCAGCCCGCTCACCATCGATGTCTCCCAGATTGCCGACATCGTGTCCGTGACCTCGGGCGTGCCGGTGTCCTCGCTCACCGAGAGCGAGAGCCGCCGCCTGCTGCAGGCCGAAAGCGTGCTCAAGACGCGCATCATCGGTCAGGACGAGGCCGTCGAGGCCGTTGCCAAGGCCGTGCGCCGCAGCCGCTCGCCGCTCAAGGACCCGCGTCGCCCCGGCGGCAGCTTTATCTTCCTGGGCCCCACCGGCACGGGCAAAACCGAGCTCGCCAAGACGCTCGCCGAGTATCTCTTTGGCAGCAAGGACGCGCTCATCAGCTTCGATATGTCGGAGTTTGGCAGTGAGTTCGAAGTCTCCAAGCTCATCGGTAGCCCCCCGGGCTATGTGGGCCACGACGAGGGCGGCCAGCTCACCAAGGCTGTTCGCCGTCACCCGTACTCGGTCGTGCTGTTCGACGAGATCGAGAAGGCGCACCCCGACATCTTCAATATCCTGCTGCAGGTGTTGGAGGAGGGCCGTCTGACCGATAGCCAGGGCAAGACGGTCGACTTCCGCAATACGGTGATCATCATGACGTCAAACGTGGGCGCCCGCGAGATCGCGCAGGATGCGAGCGTTGGCTTTGGCACCACCGGCGAGCAGGGCCTCACCTCGAGTGAGATCCGCGGCCGCGCGATGGGCGAGCTCAAGCGCCTGTTCCGCCCCGAGCTGCTCAACCGTATCGACGACATCGTGGTGTTCCAGAAGCTCTCGGGCGAGAACCTGACCAAGATTGCGCACCTGCTGGTGGACGATCTGCGCCAGCGCCTGATCGCAAACGGCATGAACATCAAGCTTACCGATGCGGCCTACGACAAGATTGTGGCGGAGGGTACCGACCTCACCAACGGCGCGCGTCCGCTGCGTCGTGCCATCCAAAAGCTCATCGAGGATCCGCTGTCCGAGGAACTGCTGGCTGGCGAGTGGGGCGAGGGCGATACCGTCCTGTGCGACGTGGCCGATGGCAAGTTTGTCTTTAGCCGCGGCACGGGCGAGATCCCGGCACCGCGTCCGGCGGGCACGCTTGGTGGCGATACCGCCCCGGCGGTACCGCACACCGGCAACGCCGCGCCCGTGAGCGGCGGCGTGACCTCGGGCCCCGGCGGCATGATGCAAGCCGGTTCCGGCGCGCTGTAGGGCGTGGCGACAATTTGATACGCGCAATCGAGGCGCTCCGGAAAGGGCGCCTCGATTTGTAGAGCTGCGGAAGTTGTGACCGTTACGCTATACGGTCCACCGTTAGCCGATGATGCGAGGGCGCTCGGCGTTTTCGACTGGTTTATGCACGCAAAGTCTGGGAATATACAAGTCGCATGTCTTACTGTCTAACCAGTTGCGCCAAGGAGGCACCATGGACTACAAGATTACCGGCTACGAGCCCGCCCAGCTGTTCCATTTCTTTGAGGAGGTCAGCGCGATCCCCCGTGGGTCTGGCAACGAGAAGGGCATCAGCGATTTCCTGGTTGCGTTTGCCAAGGAGCGCGGTCTCGATGTGTACCAGGACGAGGTCTACAACGTCATCATTCGCAAGCCCGCATCTGCCGGTGCCGAGAATGCCCCGACCGTGATGCTGCAGGGCCACATCGATATGGTGTGCGACAAGTTGGGCTCCGTTGAGCACGACTTTACGACCGATGGTATCGACCTGGTCGTCAAGGACGGCGTCCTCACCGCTAACGGCACCACTCTGGGCGCCGACAACGGTATTGCCGTCGCGCTTATGCTTACCGTGCTCAACGACGATTCGATTACCCATCCGGCCCTCGAGTGCGTGTTCACCACCGACGAGGAGACTGGCCTGGTCGGCGCCGAGACGCTCGACAAGTCCCAGATTAGCGCCCGCACCATGATCAACCTTGACTCCGAGGAAGAGGGCGTTGCCACCGTCAGCTGTGCCGGCGGCGTCGTCGTTACCTACACCTGCCCGATCGCGCGCGAGCACAAGACCGGTAGCACCCTCACGCTCGACATCTCCGGCCTGCTGGGCGGCCACTCCGGCAGCGATATCAACCTGGAGCGCGGCAACGGCAACCTCATCATGGCCCGCATCATCGACCGCCTGATGGTTGCCGGCGAGCCCGCCATCGTTAGCTTTAACGGCGGCACCAAGGACAACGCCATCAACCGTGAGTGCAAGGCTGTTCTGGTCTACGCCGACCACGCTGCCGCCGAGGCCGCGGCCCAGATCGCAAAGGGCATCATCGCCGACGTCACTGCCGAGCTCGAGGTCTTCGACCCCGGCTTTACTTGCACCGTCGAGATTGCCGACGACGCCGAGGTTGAGGCCATGGACCAGAAGTCCGCGCTTGCCCTCATCCGCGCCCTGCGCCTTGCCCCTAACGGCGTGATTCGCCGCAACGTCGCCACCGACGGCTCCGTCGAGGTTTCCTCCAACATCGGCGTGGTCGCCACCTCCGATGACGAGGTCAAGATTATGCTGTCCCCGCGCTCTTCGATCACCTCGCTGCAGAACGAGTTCAAGGACCGTCTGCAGACGCTGGCCGATGTCCTGGGCTTCGACGCCAAGTTTGAGTTTGAGTATCCCGGCTGGAGCTATGCCGAGCATTCGCCGGTCCGCGAAGTCTTTGTCGAGAGCTATCGAGAGCTCTTTGGCTCCGAGCTGCGCATCGAGTCCATTCACGCCGGCCTTGAGTGCGGCCTGTTTGCCGAGGCTCTGCACGGCCTGGACGCCATCGCCGTGGGCCCGACGCTCTCCGATGTCCATACCCCGGACGAGAGCATGGAGCTCGCTTCTGCCGAGCGCTTCTACGAGCTGCTCATCGACGTCCTCAAGCGCCTCGCTGCGTAAAGGTTGCGCTAGCAGCAGTCCGAGCCACGTGCTAGCGGATTGCAAATGACATTATGAGAGGGGGCATCCGAGCTTTTGCGACGGGTGCCCCCTCTCTTTTGTTTGATAATTGCGAAATTACGGCCACCTAGTCCATTTCTGCCCTGATGAGGTCGAGGGTGCGCTGGCAGTTTTCGCGGACGGGGCCGAGCATATGCTCGCGCAGGTCCGCCATGCCGGGCAGGTCGGCGTATTCGTCCATGACCTCTTCCATGCAAACGGGCACCTCGTAGGCGAGGTCCATCATGGTCGCAAAGCAAAACTTCTCGGATAGCCCGGCATCGGTGAGCATCGCCTCCAGCGCGGGGTCTCCCATACCGTGGTATCGGCGGATAGCACCTGGACCGATGCGCCCCACACGATTTTCGCCGCCAACGCTCATGGCAAGGCGCGCCCGGCGGCGCATGCGCTCGTATGCCAGCCCCGATGCGACATCGTACATTCGAGCCATCATGGCTGCGCCGTCGTTTCCAAGGAGCAGGGAATAGTTTTTCGCATGCGCATCCGGTGCGCCGATAATGGCGTTGAAGAACAGTATCTGCGTAAACAGATACAGGTTAAGTTGATGGTGGCTCGTATTTACGAGGAGCTCTTGAATGTCGCGTGTGGTCGGGCCGCCGTCTGCCGTGTACTTTTGGGCGGGCATCACCCCAAGTGCCTGACAGAGGTCTTCTTGATGTAGGCGCCTGATCGTTCCGTCTTTGACTTTCACGCGGTCATAGCGCTCAACAATGAGGGCAGGTTCGTCCTCAAACATACGATATTCGACGTTTGCCGTTGCGATGCCGGCGCGCTGGGCGCTTTTCATGCAGACAAACTCATTGAGAGCCTCGAGTTTAAAACCGATAACGCCATTTTTGAAAATATGCGTCGTGGGCGAGGACCCCATGCATTCGCACCAGCGACCGTCCATGAGTGCGAGAGCGAACTTGCCCTGATTGCCTCCAAGTGACCAACTTTCATCTAGGCCCATCCACGATGCATTGCGGTCATCTCTGATCGACTTGAGACGAAGAGCAATTTCGTGGTCGTCTATAGGGCGGTATTCGCCGGGGCGATGCAGGACGGCGTCGATATCTTCTTCGGCACAAAATTGCACGCCGCCCGGACAGTCGAGTCCGATACGGCTGAGTAGTGCGATGGGATTGTTGGGCCTAACGTCGAATTCCGCGGCAATCGCTTTTCGTTGGTCCTCGCTGTCGGGTAGAAGGCCAAACAGGTACGGATTCATGACCTGTTGTCCGTATGCGCGATTCGATACGGGTATGTTGGTCGATAGGGCTGGCCCGTCATAGTCATGATCGTAGGTAAAGCTGATAAGACCGTTCTCATCTTGCGTGAGCGTTCCAGCAGGCACGCCGCAAATAATGGTCCGAAGTGATGTTCTGGCCATTGGCTATTTCCCTTCGGGCTTGGTTTTGCTAGATGCGTTTGCGGCAATCGAGACTCCGAGATTGGACATGGCGAAATCGGCGAAGGCCCTGTCGTAGAGCTCGGACGTAAGGGGGGTATCTGCAAGAGCCGGAATGGTTGTGCTGCGACGGTTGCGATGATGAAGACGTTGAGCGTGATGGCGTCTGGAGGTGCTGCAAGGTTGATCAGCATGCGGGGCGTCGACTGGGTGCTCATTTTTCGTTTCGCTTATATCCCCTTGTGCTGCGAGCGCCAGTTCAAGAGCGTCGAAAATCGCCAGCAGCTTGTCGAGTCGAATGCCGGTGGCGTCTCCTAGCTCGAGCGATGCAAGCAGGCGCTCCGAAACACCGGCCTTTTTGGCGAGGGTGGCACGGGTGAGACCCTGAGTCTCGCGTGCCTGGCGCACGTAGATGCCAGCTTGGCGTGGTGTGGTGATGGGAAGGATATCCACGGCTATCTCCTAACGTGCAGGCTTTTGCATCCTAGTATGACATGCAAAAGTCTGCATGAAAAGGCCTCATGCAAAACTCTGCATGAGGCCTTATACGGACGTTTAGTTTTGAAGGGTGTTTTACAGCACTAAAATCCCTAGGTGCTCCAGCAAAATCTTGAGGCCGATGAGGATGAGCACAACGCCGCCCACGATGGTGGCGGGCTTTTCGTAGCGCGCGCCAAAGATGCGGCCAATCGCCACGCCGGCAACGGAGAAGATGAAGGTCGTGATGCCTATGAGCGACACGGCGGGAACGATGTCGACGGAAAGCGCGGCGAACGAGATACCCACGGCCAGGGCGTCAATCGAGGTGGCGATGGCGAGGATCAGGTACTCGCCCAGGTCAATCTTTTCGGCATCCTTGCCGTCGCCTTCATCCTCGTCTTCGGTAAAGGCCTCCCACAACATTTTGCCGCCGATAAAGGCGAGCAGGATAAAGGCGATCCAATGGTCGATGGGTCCGATGATGCCCATGAATTGACTGCCGAGCGCCCATCCGATTACGGGCATGCCGGCCTGAAAGCCGCCAAAGAACAGGCCGAGCACCACGGCAACTTTAAGGTTGATCTTCTTCATGCCAAGGCCCTTGCAGATGGAAACGGCAAAGGCGTCCATCGAAAGGCCAACGGCGAGCAACACGAGCTCTGCGAGTCCCATAGTCTGGCTCCCTCTCTGCGGGCGGGCCCGCGTGTACCTTTTGGGGGAGTAACAAAAAGACCCGTGGCGTACGCGTTGCGCGCACAACCACGAGTCTCGTTCATTAAGGCAAGCCAGGCCGCATCGGCCAGTATGTTGACTTGCCGCGCCACCGGAGGCGAAACCGGCCACGCGACTACTCCCTCATTTATGCGAATCCCGATGCTACCACATAAGCAGCTCATTTGGATTGGGGCTCTCAGCTGTGTTCGCTCATTCTGTAAGCATCGGATTTTGCGGGCGTCACAGGGGCAAACCGTGAGAAACTTATTGACGTTTATGGAGCGTATACGATGGGAGCGATGCCTTGGATAAGAACGAGCTGCAAAAGCGTATGGAACAGGCCATTCGCCTGACGGCACCTGGCCAGCCGATCCGCACCGCCCTCGACATGATCATTGCCGGTCACCTGGGTGCCCTTATCTGCGTCGGCGACACCGAAAACGTGCTTGCTGCCGGTAACGACGGCTTCCCGCTCAACATTTCGTTTACCTCGAACCGCCTGTTCGAGCTTTCCAAGATGGACGGCGCCATCGTTATCGATGGCGACCTCACCCAGATCCTGCGCGCCAACTTCCACCTCAATCCCGATCCCTCGCTCGCCACGAGTGAGACGGGCATGCGTCACCGTACTGCCGCTCGCATGTCGGTGCTCACCGATGCCATCGTGATCTCGGTTTCGGCTCGTCGCGCCGTCGTCAACGTGTACGTCCACGGCAAGAGCTACGAGATCCAGCCCGTCACCACCATCATGAGCTCGGTCAACCAGCTCGTCGCCACGCTCCAGACTACCCGTCAGTCGCTCGATCGCTCCCTGCTGCGCCTGACGGCCCTCGAGCTCGACGACTACGTCACGCTCGCCGACATCACCGGCATTTTCTCGAGTTTCGAGATCATGCAACAGGCAAAGACCGAGCTTAAGGATTGCATCGTCAAGCTGGGTAACCAGGGCAAGCTCGTGCAGATGCAGCTTGAGCAGCTCGCGGGCTCCAGCATGGATACCGAATACGACTTGATGATCCGCGACTACGCAAGCGATTCCTCTGAGGCCAACGCCGAGAAGATTCGCGCCGAGCTGAGTCGCATGACGCCTAAGGACCTGTCTGACCCGCAGCACGTGGCGGCAGTTCTGGGCTATGACGACCTGGACGAGGACTCCGTCATGACGCCGCTGGGCCTGCGCACGCTTTCGCGCGTGTCCGTCGTGCGCGACGGCGTGGCCGAGAAGATCGTCGACGAGTATGGCTCGCTGCAGGAGCTCATGGACGACATCAGCGAGGATCCGGAGCGCTTGGGCGACTTTGGCGTCAACAACCCTGCCATTCTTGCGGACTCGCTGTACCGCATGAAGGGCACCAAACAGGGGAACGCATAATGGCGCCCGTATGCGCTGTGGTCGTTGCCGGCGGCAGCGGCCAGCGCTTTGGAAATCCCGGCGGCAAGCAGCTCGTTAACGTGGCGGGCCGTCCGCTCATGAGCTGGTCCATCCGCGCGTTCGATCGTAGCGACAAGGTCGGCCACATCGTGGTGGTGTGTCCTGCCGAGCGCCGTGCCGAGATGCGCCGCCTGGCCATCGACCCGTTTGACTATGACACGCCCATCAGCTTTGCCGATGCCGGCGATACCCGTCAGGATTCCACTCGTGCCGGCGTGCATGCGGTTCCGGCGGGTTTCGAATATGTCGCCATCCACGATGGCGCTCGTCCGCTCATTACGACCGAGGCCATCGACCACGCTATCGACGTGCTCATGGGTGACCGCTCGCTCGACGGTGTCGTGTGCGGTCAGCCCGCGATCGACACGCTCAAGATCGTCGACGGCGATAATATCGTCGAGACGCCGCCGCGTGAGCTCTATTGGGCCGCGCAGACGCCGCAGATCTTTAGCGTCGATGCTATGAAGCGCGCCCACGCTGCAGCCATTGCCGAGGGCTTTATCGGCACCGATGATTCGTCGCTGGTCGAGCGCATGGGTGGGCGCGTCCGCTGCGTCCAGAGCCCGCGCGATAACCTTAAGGTGACGGTGCCCGAGGACTTGCGTCCCGTAACCGCGATTCTGCTTGGCCGCATGGCCGAGGGAGAGGACCTTCCCCATGTTCAGTAACCTGCGCATTGGCCATGGCTACGACGTCCACCGTCTGGTGGAGGGGCGTCGATGTATCATCGGCGGTGTCGACATTCCCTACGAGCGCGGCCTGCTGGGCCACTCGGATGCCGATGTGCTCGCGCACGCCTTGGCCGACGCCATTCTGGGCGCCTGCCGCGGGGGAGACATCGGCAAGCTATTCCCCGACACCGATCCCGCCTACGAGGGTGCCGATTCGATGGTGCTGCTTGCCCGCGTGATGGACTATGCGCGCGAGCTGGGCTTTGAGTTTGTCGATGCCGATTGCACCATTGCCTGTCAGCAACCCAAGATCACCCCGCACCGCGATGCCATGCGCGCCAACCTCGCCCATGCCCTGGGCGTCGATGTCGAAAACGTGGGCGTCGCCGCCACTACGACCGAAAGGCTCGGTTGGGAAGGCCAGGGCGAGGGAATCGGCGCCTGGGCCGTCTGCCTGCTACAGAAAACCGTTAAGGAGTAACGAATGCGTATCTACAACAGCGCTACCCATAAAAAGGAAGAGCTCCAGCCCATCGAGTCCGGCAAGGTCCGCATGTACGTGTGCGGCCCCACGGTCTACGACAACATCCACATCGGCAATGCCCGCACGTTCATCAGCTTTGACGTGATTCGCCGCTGGCTCATCGCGAGCGGCTACGAGGTCACGTTCGCCCAGAACCTCACCGATGTCGACGACAAGATCATCAAGCGCGCCAACGAGCAGGGCCGTACGGCCGCCGAGGTCGCGACGGAGTTCTCCGACAAGTTCATCGGCGTTATGCGCGCCGCCAACGTGCTCGATCCCGATGTGCGCCCCCGCGCCACCAAGGAGATCGGCCCCATGATCGCCATGATCAAGACGCTTATCGAGCAGGGCCACGCTTACGCCGCCGATAACGGCGATGTGTACTTTGCCGTGCGCAGCGATCCCAACTATGGTCAGGTCTCGGGCCGCAACATCGACGACCTTATGGTTGGCGCGCGCATCGAGGAGAACGAGGACAAGAACGATCCGCTCGACTTTGCCCTGTGGAAGGCCGCCAAGCCCGGCGAGCCCAGCTGGCCGAGTCCCTGGGGCGAGGGCCGTCCCGGTTGGCACACCGAGTGCGCCGCCATGGTGCATCGCTACCTGGGCACTCCGATCGACATCCACGGCGGCGGCTCCGACCTTGCCTTCCCGCATCACGAGAACGAGTGCGCCCAGGCCACCTGCGCCTGGCACCAGGGCTTCTCCAACACCTGGATGCACACGGGCATGCTGCTGGTAGACGGCGAGAAGATGTCCAAGTCTCTCGGCAACTTCTTTACGCTGGCCGAGGTCCTCGAGCAGCACTCCGCTGCCGCCCTGCGTCTGCTGATGCTGCAGACGAGCTATCGCTCGCCGCTCGACTTTTCTTGGGAGCGCCTGGAGGGTGCCGAGAACTCGCTCACGCGTATCGCCGGTACGGTCGAGAATCTGCGCTGGGCCGCGAACCATGCGACGACCGATGCCGATGAGGCAGCATCCGAGGCGTTTGCCGCCAAGGCCGCCGAGACTCGTGCCACCTTTAAGGAGTGCATGGACGACGACTTTAACACCGCTGGTGCCATGGGTGCCGTCTTTGGCTTTGTGACCGAGTGCAACCAGTATTTGGAGCAGGCGGGCGACGCTGCCGACAAGGCTGCCGCGCTTGCCGCCGCCGACACGCTGGCCGAGCTGCTCGATACGCTTGGCGTTGAGCTCCCCGAGCCCAAGGTCGAGCTGCCGCTGGGTCTGCTGGGCGTTGCCGCCGGTCTGGTTGCCTACACGGGCGACGACGTGGACGAGGCCGCTGCCAAGATTCTCGAGGCTCGTGCCGAGGCCCGTGCCGCCAAGAACTGGGATCTGGCAGACGCCATCCGCGATCAGCTCAAGGACTTGGGCCTGACGATTGAAGATACTGCCGCGGGTACTCGTATTAAGAGTCTCTAGTATTTGTCGACCGTTCGAGGTGCGGCAGATTGCCTTGAAAGAGGAGGGCATAGACCTGGTGGTCATGCCCGACGATTGAAAGGCAAGGTGCCGTGGCTCGGACGGTCGATTCTTGTTCGTTATCTATTTAAGGAGGTCGCTTTATGGCCGACAATCGCAAGCGTGCGCCTCGTGGCGGCAAGCAGGCTGCTTCTGGCTCGCGTCCGATTCGCCGCAACGACCGCGCTGCCGCTCCCAAGGGCCAGCGCGAGCGCTCACAGGCTGCTCGTCCGCAGCGCGAGCGTAGCCGCGATAACGTCCAGGTTCCCAAGGGCGAGTTTATCGAAGGTCGCCGTGCTGCCGCCGAGGCGCTGCGCACTGGTTTTCCCATCAAGTGCGCGCTCATTGCCGAGGGCGGGGAGCGCGATGCCGCCTTGTCGCGCCTGGTCGATGACCTCAACGCCGCGGGTGTCCGCATTAAGTACGTGCCACGCGCACAACTCGATGCGCTATCGAGCCACGGCGCTCACCAGGGCGTTGCGCTCGAGGTTGGCAACTTCCCTTACGCCGATGTCGCCGACATTCTCGACCGCGCGGGTGACGGACCGGCGCTCGTCGTCGTGCTCGACCATGTGACCGACGACGGCAACTTTGGCGCCATCGTGCGCTCCGCCGAGGTTGTGGGCGCGGCCGGCGTCATCATCGCCAACAAGCGTGCCGCCGGCGTGACCGTGGGCAGCTACAAGACTTCAGCCGGCGCCGTCATGCATCTGCCTATCGCACAGGTGCCCAACATCGCCCGTGCGCTCGATGGTCTTAAGGCCGCTGGCTTTTGGGTGGGCGGTGCCTCCGAGCACGCCGAAGGTAGTTGCTGGGATGCTCCCTTCGAGGGCCGCGTGGCGCTCGTCATGGGCTCCGAGGGCGACGGCATCTCGCGCCTGGTGCTCGAGAAATGCGACTTTTTGACCAAGCTTCCCCAGCGCGGCATGACCGAGAGCCTCAATGTTGCCCAGGCGACCACGGCGCTGTGCTTTGAGTGGCTGCGCCGCAACGCTGGCGAGCTCATGGGGGAGGAGTAGCGCATGTCCAAAAAGAACCGTGCCAAGTCCAAGGCCAAGCGCTTTGGCGAGGGCTCGGCCAAGCCGATTGTTTCGGCCGCGACCTATGGCGTGGGCGGCAATGCGTTTGCGCAGGCCATCGCCGACCCGGTCTCGACGGTGCACTCCAACAAGCCCGAGCTGCTGGTGGTCGACGGCTACAACGTGATCCACTGCACGCCGCGCTACGAAAAGCTCGTGTACGACCATTCCGACGATCCGTATTCCAGCGACGTTCACGATATGGCGCGCACCGCCCTCATCAACGACGTCGCCGCCTTTGCCCAGGGCCGTTACGAGGCCGTAATCGTGTTTGACGGTGCGGGCAATATCTCCAGCGAGCGCCCCAACCTACCGGCCCGCGGCGTGCGCATTGAGTTTTCGCCGACGGGTGTTTCGGCCGATACCGTGGTGCAGAAGCTCTGCATCGAGGCACGTGAGGAAGGTCGCGCGTGCTCCGTGGTATCGAGCGACGGCACGATCCAGGCCGTCGTCATGGGCAAGGGCGTCACGCGCATCTCGAGTCGTATGCTGGTGGACGAGATCAAACAGATCGATAACGACGTTCACGAGGCAGAGGAAGCTCCGCAGATCAAGATGACTCTGGGCAGCCGCCTGAGCCCCGATGCCCTGGCCAAGCTCAAGGCCCTGCGCGGAAGGTAGGTAGACCTTCAATGGGGGCTACTTTCTCGATTGACCAACCAACTGGTTTGTAATCAGTGGGTTGCAGGTCGGCCTCGCCAAAACGAATAGTTTTTGGTTCTGGCGAACAGATAAAACTATTCGCTCTGACGAAGGGTTTTGAGATGTGGTCGGTCAAAGGGTCTGTTGCGCCTCGTCCGCAATTCCTTTATTCTTAACAGGCTTCGCGCGAAAGCGCCAAGTGTGCCAGTGTGGCGCAACGGTAGCGCAACTGATTTGTAATCAGTGGGTTGCAGGTTCGATTCCTGTCACTGGCTCCATGAGAGTTTCGGGTTCTGTTCCCTTGTGGGACAGGGCCCGTTTCTATTTATGTCGATAAGTCAGCGTGTTTGGCGCCAACCAAGCTTCCGGTTTGTCTCGATTTGTAACACGAAGAAGCTGAAAACCGTTCTTACTGTTACAGAATGAGACGTAAGCGGAGGTCTCTGCGTAATATCTCGACCTGTAAAAGATAGGGGAGAAAGTGCTCTCTAAATGTTACAGATCGAGACAAAGGTCGGACCGGTCCCAGTCATCCTGGTCGAGCGAGGATATTCGGACGCACGAGGGTGGAAAATCTTCCGCTTAGTGAATGAGCGTGGATAATCTGCCACTTTGGATTCGATGGCACGGCAAAGTGGAAGATTATCCACGCTCGATTTCAAACGGAAGAAAATCCACGCTCGATTTTGCCTGGGAAGAGCAATCTTCTATCTGGGAAGCCCCGATCTCGACCTATATATAGGTGCAAATAAGCTGGTATCGAAGTTCGATACTAAAGGTGTACTCCACTACAGCAAAGTGTTACCTCGGGAAACGTCACCTCAGTATCCAAAACCACCGTCCTTCATATCCAAACTCAATAAAACCGCAGGTCACGGCTGTATAGATACGCCCGGGGCCGTGTATCTAGAGGTTTTCGTTGACAGCCCACAAGGTTGCATCGTATTATCTTTTTCGTTCGCGGGGGCGGCGGTCCAAAAGACCAAAGAACCTGCGGATACTTGAACGATTGGGAGTTTGCCCGAGTGGTTAATGGGGACGGGCTGTAAACCCGTTGGCTCTGCCTACATAGGTTCGAATCCTATAGCTCCCACCCGTCAAGTGCCTGTATAGCTCAGTCGGTAGAGCACTTCGTTGGTAACGAAGAGGTCACCAGTTCAAGTCTGGTTGCAGGCTCCATCCGGCGGTGTAGCTCAGTTGGTTAGAGCACACGGTTCATACCCGTGGCGTCACTGGTTCGAATCCAGTCACCGCTACCATAGGTAACACGGTGGCTTCTCAATAGTATGTTGAGAGGCCACTATGGTATAAAGGCAAAGTCCCGTCCGGGGACGACCTGTTAAGAGGAGGGCTTTATGGCCAAAGAGAAGTTTGAGCGCACTAAGCCGCATGTTAACATCGGCACCATTGGTCACGTCGACCACGGCAAGACCACGCTGACCGCTGCCATCACCAAGGTTCTCTCCGAGACCGAGGGCTGCAAGGCTGACTTTACTGCGTTCGAGAACATCGACAAGGCTCCCGAGGAGCGCGAGCGCGGCATTACGATTTCCGTCTCCCACGTTGAGTACGAGACCGCTGCCCGTCACTACGCTCACGTTGACTGCCCGGGCCACGCTGACTACGTCAAGAACATGATCTCCGGCGCTGCTCAGATGGACGGCGCTATCCTGGTCATCGCTGCTACCGACGGCCCCATGGCTCAGACCCGCGAGCACATCCTGCTCGCCCGTCAGGTCGGCGTTCCCTACATCGTCGTCTTCCTGAACAAGTGCGACATGGTCGACGATGACGAGCTCATCGACCTCGTCGAGATGGAGACCCGTGAGCTCCTCTCCGAGTACGATTTCCCCGGCGACGACATCCCCGTCATCCGTGGTTCCGCTCTGGGCGCTCTCGAGGGCGACGCCAAGTGGATGGACGCCATTCGCGAGCTCATGAAGGCCGTCGACGAGTACATCCCGACGCCTGCTCGTAACAACGACCTCCCGTTCCTGATGGCCGTTGAGGACGTTATGACCATCTCCGGCCGTGGTACCGTTGCTACTGGCCGTGTCGAGCGCGGTGAGCTCAAGCTCAACGAGCCCGTCGAGATCGTCGGCATCAAGGATACCCAGAACACCGTCGTTACCGGTATCGAGATGTTCCGTAAGTCCATGGACTTCTGCGAGGCTGGCGACAACGTCGGTCTGCTGCTCCGCGGCATCAAGCGTGAGGACATCGAGCGCGGCCAGGTTCTCTGCAAGCCCGGTTCGGTTACCCCGCACACCAAGTTCACTGGCGAGATCTACGTTCTGACCAAGGAGGAGGGCGGCCGTCACACCCCGTTCTTCGATGGTTATCGTCCTCAGTTCTACTTCCGTACCACCGACGTTACCGGTACGGTCAAGCTCCCCGAGGGCACCGAGATGGCTATGCCTGGTGACCACATCACCATCGAGGGCGACCTCATCCACCCGATCGCCATGGAGGAGGGCCTGCGCTTCGCTATCCGCGAGGGTGGCCACACCGTCGGTTCGGGCATCGTCTCCACGATCATTGAGTAAATTAGCTCTTTGATATAGCTGACTTAGAGAACCCGGCACTTATATGGGTGCCGGGTTCTTTTCTGCAATGGATATTGAGCCGTTGCTGGTGTCGAGAGGATCGATAATGGTCCTGGATGCACCGTCGATTAGCTCTCGATGGCTTCATTGATGTGTTCCAAATATGAATGGATCCACCGAGAACCAATTGACTCGAGGTTTTCATTGACAGCACTTACGTGGAGCTGATAAAGTAACAACTCGTGCCCGTACGGGGCGGAAATGAAAGGTTCAGGATACATGCGTACTCTAGTTACTCTTGCGTGCACTGAGTGCAAGCGCCGCAACTATACGACCACCAAGAACAAGTCGACCATGCCTGATCGTATGGAGATCAAGAAGTATTGCCCTTGGTGCCGTCACCACACGCTGCACAAAGAGACTCGCTAGTCTCTAGTCACATACGCCAGTAGTTCAATTGGTAGAGCATCGGTCTCCAAAACCGAGTGTTGAGGGTTCGAGTCCTTCCTGGCGTGCCAGTCATTATTCCGTAAGCTCCCACTTGGGGGCTTACGGTTTACTCATGTATAAGCGCATTGCGCGGAGGTAACCCAAATGGCCAACAAGAAGAACAAGAAGAAGGCTCAGCAGCCGGCACCTGCCAACAAAGCTGCCGCCAACTCCAAGGTTGAGGCCAAGAAGGCCGTTGCCAAGAAGAACGAGAAGGCTGCGAAGTCCAAGAAGAACGAGAAGCCTGGTTTCTTCGCCCGCACCAAGAAGTATTTCGCTTCGGTCAAGTCCGAGATGAAGCGTGTCACGTGGCCCGATAAGAAGGAGCTCGTGAACTACTCGGTTGTTGTTTGCGCTTCTCTGATCGTCGTCGGCGTCGTCATCGCTCTGCTCGATGCTGGCTTTGGCGAGGCTCTTGCTCTGTTCTCTGGATTGAGGGGCTAAACCATGTCTAAGCGTTGGTACGTCGTTCACACTTACTCTGGATACGAGAACCGCGTTAAGTCCGATCTCGAGCATCGCATCGAGACTATGGGCATGCAGGACCGTATCTTTGATATCGAGATTCCTATGGAGCGCGTCACCGAGATTAAAGAGGGTGGCAAGCGTGAGACCAAGGATTCCAAGATCTTCCCGGGTTATGTCCTGGTCCGCATGGAGATGGATGACGATGCTTGGACGTGTGTTCGTAACACGCCTGGCGTCACCGGTTTCCTAGGCGGCAACGGCAAGCCCGCTCCGCTTTCCCGCGACGAGTACAACAAGATGACTCGTCGTCCCGGTAAGGGCGATTCGCCCAAGCGCACCTCGGTTGATATTGAGGTCGGTACGTCCGTCCGCGTCACCGATGGCCCGCTTACCGACTTTGATGGCAAGGTCTCCGAGGTTAACACCGAGACTGGCAAGCTCAAGGTCACGCTGATGATCTTTGGCCGCGAGACGCCGGTCGAGCTCGACTTTAACCAGGTCGCTGTCATCGCTTAAGTTTTCGTCCGTTCGCGCGAGCGTGCTTCTTCTGTGACTGCTCATCTCAGGAGTGCTTCTAACACGTGCGTGCTTACGATATAGCAAGTACTTCACACTCGTGATTCGAAAGGAATGACCATGGCTGAGAAGAAGGTTGCCAACGTCATTAAGCTCCAGATTCCTGCTGGTGCAGCAAACCCCGCTCCTCCCGTCGGCCCCGCCCTGGGCGCTGCTGGCGTGAACATCATGCAGTTCTGCCAGGCCTTTAACGCCGAGACGCAGGACAAGAAGGGTGACATCATCCCCGTTGAGATCTCTGTCTACGAGGACAAGTCCTTCTCCTTCATCACCAAGACCCCGCCGGCGGCTCACCTTATCAAGAAGGAGCTGAACCTCAAGTCTGGTTCCGCTAAGCCCCAGGCTGACAAGGTTGGTCAGCTCTCCCAGGAGCAGCTCACCAAGATCGCCGAGATCAAGATGCCGGACCTCAATGCCAACGACATTGACGCCGCCAAGAAGATCATCGCCGGTACCGCCCGTTCCATGGGCGTCACCATCGCTGAGTAGCGATTTCTTATGGTAACGGCGGGTGCTCCGACCGGGGCGCCCGTTAAATGTGTGCAATAGGGCACACGATACGATGTGGGAGGGCTCACGCCCGTTTAACCACAGGAGGTAATGCACATGGCTAAGCATGGTAAGAGCTATAACGCCGCTGCCGAGAAGATCGACCGCGCCACGCTCTACACCCCCCTTCAGGCTGCCAAGCTCATCAAGGAGCTCGACACCGCCAAGTTCGACGAGACCGTCGAGGCTCACTTCCGTCTGGGCATCGATACTCGTAAGGCTGACCAGAACATCCGTGGTTCCATCTCCCTGCCCCACGGCACCGGCAAGACCGTTCGTGTTGCCGTCTTCGCCGAGGGCGAGAAGGCCCGTGAGGCTGAGGCTGCCGGCGCAGACATCATCGGTTCCGACGAGCTCGTCGCCCAGATTCAGAAGGGCGAGATCAACTTCGACGCCGCTATCGCTACGCCGAACATGATGGCCAAGGTTGGCCGCATCGGTAAGATCCTTGGTCCCCGTGGTCTCATGCCGAACCCCAAGCTCGGCACCGTGACCATGGACGTCGCCAAGATGGTCTCCGAGCTCAAGGCTGGCCGCGTTGAGTACCGCGCCGACCGCTACGGCATCTGCCACGTGCCCCTGGGCAAGAAGTCCTTCTCTGAGCAGCAGCTCGTCGAGAACTACGCTGCCCTGTACACCGAGATTCTGCGCGTCAAGCCCTCTTCTGCTAAGGGCAAGTACGTCAAGTCCATCTCCGTGTCTTCCACCATGGGCCCTGGCGTCAAGGTCGATCCCGCTGTCCAGCGTGACTTCCTGGCTGAGTAACTGCTAGTTACTGCCTGAGTACAGCAAGCATTGCTAAAGAAACCCGGTTCTGCCTTGTGCAGGACCGGGTTTCTTGCTATCGCGTCAAAACTACCTCAAAGGGGACAGTGCCCCCGTTGAGGTAGTTACCAGGGTGTTCTAGCGGTTGAGGACTCGATGGCCTCGTGGAGCTTGAGCTCGCGGCGCATGGTTTGGGAATTGAGCCAAGCTGCCTGCCAGCCACGGATGGGGTAGCGTGTCTCGTCCAGTTCAAATTGCGTATAGCCGCAGGCGTTGATGATCGTCGTCCCGCACGCGTGTTGCCGCTCGCGCTGAAAATCGGGACCGTAGCTCTGATGCACATGCCCGTGCACCATGTAGTCGGGATTCCAGGATTCGAGCGCTGTGTTAAAGCATTCGAATCCTCGATGTGGCAGATCGTCCAGATCGCCCATGCCGGCGGCGGGGGCATGGGTCAGTAAAATATCGCAGCCGCCGACCATCCTCACTTTGCGTGACAGCTTGCGCACGCGCTTGGCCATCTCGCGCTCGGTGTACATGTTGGCGCCATCTCGGTAGCGCATGGAGCCGCCAAGCCCCGCAATGCGGACGCCGCGATACACGTACACGGTGTCTTCGACGCAGATGCAGCCACCCGGCGCATGACGCGCGTAGCGGTCATCGTGATTGCCGCGCACGTAGATGAGCGGTTTGTTGATAACCGTGACCAAAAACTCAAGATAATCCGGGTCCAGATCGCCAGCGGACAAAATCAGGTCAACACCTTCAAAGCGCTCCTTGCGAAAGCACTCCCATAGGCATCGTTCTTCGGTATCGGCTATGGCAAGGATTTTCATAGGGCGCGGACTTTCGGCTCATCGTCGAGTTGCGGAATGGTGCCCACTACGTTGTCGGCCAGCCAGTCCATCTCGACGATTTGCGTGCTCGGCAGTGGGGGAAAGTCCTCGATCTGCACCACGCCGTCTTGGCTGTGGAGTTCGCCGCCAAATGGATTGATGGAGCCCTCGACGATGCCATTGCGGAGGAGTTGAACAAGCTTGCGCGTCTGATAGGGCAGGCCCGGAGCGTAGCGAATGTCGATAACGCCCGAGCTCATGCCGTACCAGTAGTTGACGGCGCGAACCTGGCTGGCGTCACTGGTCTCATCCCAGGTGCCATGCAGTAGACTTCGCACGATAAGCTCGTAGTATCGGCCCCAGTTCCATACCGGCATGGCAATGCCGGTAACCTTGCCATCGACCAGGCGGTGAAGTCCGTAGGCCGTGGGGTCTTCGAGCGACTTTGACATGTCGGCGCCGGTCATGACGCTTACACCTTCGCGGCACATAGCCTCGGCAAGGCCTCCGGCGGGCACATCGCCCCAGGTCAGGATAATTTGCGCACGGGGGTCGAGCAGCGAGGCGCCAATCGCAAAGGCGTTGATCTCGCTGAGTGCGCCCGAGGCGAAGACCGACGCGTGGTAGCCGATGCGGTGGTTGTCCGCCATGCTGGCGGCAAGGGCGCCCAGGAGAAACTTGGCCTCGTACATCTTGCCAAAGTACGAACGGACGCTTTGGTGGGGAAGGCCGATAGAGCAGTTGAGGAACCGAACCCGGGGATACTCAACGGCAGCCCTGAGCGTGTATTCCATCAGGCGGTGCGAGGTCGAGAAGATGACGTTTGCCCCATGTTTGACAGCCGTTTCCACGGCGGCGTAGAACACGTCCGGATCGTGACAGTCCTCGAACGCCTCGGTGCGCACGATACCGCCAAAGTGCTCATCGAGATACTGACGCCCTTGGTCGTGCAGGCTGTCCCAGCTCGACGTCGCACACGGGAACTCATGGATAAAGGCGATGTGCAGGGGATTGGCCGCCGAATAGACGGTCTTGCCCATAAAGAAGTTGAGCACGCCGGAGGTGGACTTGGCGGGCGTCTCCTCCTCGTCGACGCTCGGTGTTTCGACAAGATCGACCTTGTCCTCGTCATTTTTGCCGGCAATGACCAGCTCGCGCCAAATCTTGCACAGGCGGTTTACGACGATATCTGTCGGCGTATCTAGCAGGCGGTCCTGGTTGTACACATTGAGGTAGACGAGCATGGCGTCGGCGGGCGTAATATCCAGGTGGTCGCCGCCTGCGCGAAGGTAGGCGCGCTTAAAGAGCAGGAAGGTGTGGCGCAGGTAGTCAACCTTTTTTTGCGGCCATTTTTCGATGAGGTTCTGACCGAGCATCTTGGCGAGCGTCTCGTAGCTTCCCTCACGCGAGAACTCGATTTCGTATAGGGGGCAGACGCGCCAAAACGCGCAGAATTCACCGTACAGGCGGCTTTCGACGGAATCCCATGTGCCGGGGTAGAGACGGGTGACCCTGGCCGAAACCGTTGGAGCGTCCAGGAATTTGAGGACACTGACGCGTTTGTTGCCTTCCTGGACATAGAACCGATGTATGAACTCGGTGACGATGATGGGATCGCGATAGCCCTCGGTTACCTGGATGTCGTAGAGGTTGGACCACTTGCGGGCGAACTCAGTGTTAAACGGCAGCAGGGGCATAAAGTTGCATGAAAAGGCGGACTGACGGCCTTTGGTGACTGTGCCGACGACCATTTCGAGCGGAATATCCCTTAGGCCGACATTCTCTCGCTGACCTAAGGGGAGCTGGGCAACGAGGCTGTCGAGGTCCGTAAGGTACGGGTGCTCGCTTTGGCTGATGGCGCGACGGCGTCCCTGCTCGCCGCGCTTGCGTGCTTGACGATAGGCCTCTTCCATGATGTTGCTCCCTTAGTCGTTTAAACAACTATATGAACCATGGTACCACGAATGAAAACCACCACAAAGGTGCCTGTCCCTTTTTGGCGGGTTAGACGATGATGGGGGCGATGGCACGGATGCAGGCGTCGGCTGCCGTGAAAGTAGTGCTGTCGTCGCTGACGATAAAGATGATCTTTCCTTTGATGCCAAAGTCGCCGATTTCGCTAAAGAGTACGTAGGGCTCCTTGTCAAAGCCCGAGATGGGAAGCACGGCGGCCTTGGTGGCGCTGGTCAGCTCGTCTGCCAGCACGTCAAGGGAAGCCCACTTGGACGTGTCCTTTACGGCAACGGGCACGGCCACGCGCCCAAAGGGCATCAAATGCACGAGTGTGTTCTTGGAAATGTTGGAGTTGGGCACAATGATGGTCTGTCCACAGGCATCCTCAATCGTTGTATGGCGCCAAGTGATGTCTTGGACCACGCCGGATACGCCGCCGACCTCGATATTGTCGCCGGGCTTGATGATGCCCATAAAGGTCACCTGCATGCCGCCGATAAGGTTTGACAGCGTGTCCTGAAAGCCGAGCGAAATGGCGATGCCGCCGACGCCAAGAGCGGCAACGAGGGCGTTTGCGTTAATGCCAAAGCAGTTGTCGAGGATAAAGCTGCCGCCGATCATCCAGATGACGGCGCGCGCGATGTTGATGAAGATACTCGATGCCGGAAGCGGGTTATCGTCTCGGTTAAGCAGATGGTTCAGGGTCTTGGATACGACCTTGGCGGCGACGGCGGTGCCTATCGCCAAGATGACGGCCCAGATGATGTTGTGGACCCACCGTTGCTCAAAGAAATGAAGAATCGGCTCAAACAATTCCATGTAGGGAAAACCTCCTAATGATCGTCCAACCATGATACCCACCAAGAAGCCCGTCCGATCACATCGGACGGGCCGATAACTTGAGATGGGGTGGCCGCGGTGGCGTAAGCTGGGGCGCCGGCGAGCACGCCGGCAAGGAGTGCGGCGGTCAAGGCGAGACGGGGAAGAGAGCTTCTCGAGGCAGTTTCCTTAGTCCTTAACCAGTAGTTCCTGCTGACGCTGGATTATCGACATAATATGCGAAAACCGCCGCAAGGGCGCCTGTCCCTTAGCGGCGGTTTTGACGTTTGCGCAGATAAAACCTGCCAAAATAAACCTGTCCCTTTTTGGTAGGTTTAGCTTAGCAGCATGCGGTCGTTGGCGAGCTCGCCGCCCGAGGCCTCCTCGAATTTCTGCAGCAGGTCGGCTACGGTGAGCGACTTCTTCTCATCGCCCGCCACGTCGTAGATCACGTGGCCTTCGTGCATCATGATCAGACGGTTGCCCAGACGGATGGCGTCATTCATGTTATGCGTGACCATGAGCGTGGTCAGGTGGTTCTCGTCGACGATCTCCTCGGTCAGGTTAAGCACCTTAGAGGCCGTCTTGGGGTCGAGGGCCGCGGTGTGCTCGTCGAGCAGCAGCAGGCGCGGCCTGGTGAGCGTGGCCATCAGCAGGGTGAGTGCCTGGCGCTGGCCACCCGAGAGCAGGCCGACCTTGGCGTTGAGACGCGTGTCCAGACCAAGGTCCAGGCGCTTGAGCAACTCAACGTACTCATCTTTCTCGGCCTTGGTGACGCCCCACGAAAGGCCGCGACGCTGGCCGCGACGCTTGGCGAGGGCCAAGTTCTCGGCAATCTGCATGTCGGCAGCGGTACCGCGCATGGGGTCCTGAAACACGCGGCCCAAGTACTTGGCGCGCTGCGACTCGCTCAGGCGCGAGATGTCGGTGCCGTCGAGCTCAATAACGCCCGAATCGAGCGGGTACACGCCGGCGATCATGTTGAGCAGCGTGGACTTGCCGGCGCCGTTGCCGCCGATCACGGTTACAAAGTCGCCGTCATTCAGGGTGAGGTCGACGCCGGTGAGCGCGCGCTTCTCGGTGACGGTGCCCTTGTTAAAGGTCTTCTTGACGTGCGAGAGCTTAAGCATCTGCCTCATCCCCCTTCGTGTAGGAGCTGCGGAGCTTATAGCGCTCCCAAACCACGGGCACGCACAGGGCCACAGCGACAATTACGGCGGAGAGCAGCTTCATGTCGTTGGCGTCCATGCCCAACTGCAGCACGATGGCGCGGATAAGGAAGTACACCACGGAGCCAAAGACGGCGGAGGCAAGACGGACGCTAAACTGCGTGAGGCCGCCGGGCAGCAGACGGCCGAGCACCTCGCCGATAACAATGGCGGCAAGACCGATAACGATGGCACCGGTGCCCATACCAATGTCGGCATACTTTTGGCTCTGGCAGATGAGCGCGCCCGAAAGGCCGATGAGGGCGTTGGAGAGCACGAGGGCGATCATCTTGGTGGAGTTGGTGTTGACGCCCAGAGCGCGGATCATGTACTCGTTGTTGCCGGTGGCTCGCAGCGCCGAGCCGATCTCGGTGCCAAAGAACCAATACAGGATGGCAACGATAGCCACGGCGAGCAGGATGCCCAAGATGATGGCAACGGTGGACTGCGGCAGGCCGGTCATATTGCTGACGGCCGAAAACACGGTGCCCTTGGCAAGAATGGGCGTATTGGACTTGCCCATGATGCGCAGGTTGATGGACCACAGGCTGATCTGGGTGAGGATTCCGGCGAGGATCGCGGGAATCTCGAAGACGGTGGTCAAAATGCCCGTGACGGCACCCGCGATGGCGCCGGCGCACATACCGGCCAGCACGGCGAGCAGCGGGTCGACGTTGTTATTGACGATGAGCACAGCGCAGACGCAGCCGCCGAGGGCAAAGCTGCCGTCGCAGGTCATATCGGGAATGTCGAGCAGGCGGAACGTGATAAACACGCCAAGCACCATAATGCCCCAGAGGACGCCCTGCGAAACGGCGCCCTGCAATGCAATGAGCATGCTTCATACCTCCTAGGATAGGGTGGACACGTGAGTCACCATGATAGCGGTAACAATGCATAAAAGAGCTGCGGCCGGATGTTTTGACTCATCCGAAACAAGCAGGGCGAACGCCGGTCTTTGGCGTTCGCCCCTGTGGCTCAGATATTGAATAACGCGTCAACGGCGCGAGTGCGTGCCCTAGACGCGCTACCGCGCATGGCGCTACTCGTCCAGAGCGGAAAGATCGATGTCCAGAGCCTCGGCCATCTCGTCGTTCTTGACGACGACCAGGTCCTTGCTCGAGAGGTGCTTGATCGCCATGTCCTCGGGCTTGGCTTCGCCCTTCAGGATCTTGACGGCCATCTCGCCTGCGGCGTAGCCCAGATCCTCGTAGTTGATGGAGAGGGTGAACAGGCCGCCGGCCATGCACATACCCTCCTCGCCAGTCACGAAGGGAAGCTTGTTTTCCTTGCAGATCTGGCCGACCTGCGAGGCACCCGCGGCGATGGTGTTGTCGGTGGGGGAGTACAGCGCGTCGACCTTGCCCACGGCAGACTCGACGACGGACTGAATCTCGTTGGAGCTCGAGACGGTGAAGTCAGTGTACTCGAGGCCCAGCTTGTCGAGCTCCTTCTTGGCGGCCTTGATCTGGACGTCGGAGTTGGACTCGGCGGTGCAGTAGAGCAGGCCGACCTTTTTAACGTCGGGCAGGACCTTCTGCATCATCTCGAGCTGCTCGGCGACCGGGGTGAGGTCGGAAGCGCCCGTGACGTTGGTGCCGGGCTTGTCGTTGTCCTGGACCAGGCCGGAGGCGGCGTAGTCGGTGATGGCGCAGCCCACGATGGGGATATCGGCCGTGGCGCCGGCGGCAGCCTGCGCGGCGGGCGTGGCGATGGCATAAATCAGGTTGACGTTGTCGCCCACAAACTTGTCGGCAATGGACTTACACGTGGACTGGTCGTTCTGGGCGTTCTTCTGGTCGATCTTGACCTTAAGGCCGCTCTCCTTGATGGCCTTGACAAAGCCGTCGTTGGCGGCATCGAGTGCGGAATGCTCGGTGAGTTGCAGAACGCCGATGGTGTAGTCGGAACCGGCGGCAGCAGAGCCGGAACCAGAGTTGCCGCCGCATCCGGCGAGCGGGGCGAGCGCGAGCAGGCCGGCGGAGACCAGAAGGCTCCTGCGACTGATGGTGATGTCCTTCATATCATTACCCCCAGTATAAAAATGGCTGGAAACACTGCACTGGGACAAAGTGCAAGTGGAACTATAGTAGCGCTGATGTCCATTTTTACAACAGCCTGGCGGGTTTTTTAATACAGAATCGGATGGGCGGTACGGGTAGTCGAATGGGCGGCGGAGGGTCTTATGCGGCGGAGGAGGCGTCGTCCTCCTCGTCGAGGGCGGCGAAGAGCTTCTTGCCGTCGAGGAGACGTGTGGTGACGTTTCTCATGCGGGCGATCTCGACGGTGCGCAGCGTATCGTCGGTGCCTCGGGCGTCGTAGACCGTTCCCAGCAGATACGAGATGCCATCGCGCTGCCTGATGGCAAAGGGACGGAGTGTCATCCGTGCTGCTTCGGTTTCGCCGCGTGTCGTGACGCTCGAAATATCAAAACTCACCGTGGTTCCGTGGTCGATGGCCTGCTCGACGAGCTCGCACGTGTCGATGCGCTTGATGGGCGTGCGTGTTGCCTTGGTAGCCTTGCTGCCTGCGCTTGGAGCGGGTTCGGGTGTATCGAGGTAGCCGCGAACGTCGGCGCTCGCCATGGCAACTAAGTGCTGCGCCATGCTCTTGCGGATAGCGATAGGCGTGGAGCGGTTGCGCATGACCATACCGTGGAGCCGGATGATCTCTTCGTCGGTGAGCGGGCGGGTAAGAAGTTTGTAGCCCACGCCGCGTTTGTACTCAATTTCGTATCCGGCATGGCGAAGCGCGGAGATGGCGGTGTAGATGCTGCGCCGCGCCGCCGAGATGGGCATGCGGGCGGGGTCGTCGGGATGGGCGAGGCGCCGGATCAGCTCATCGGAAAGCATGGCCTTGTCTTCGCCGGTGTTTTCGCTCAAGAGCTGCAGGATGCGAACGGCGCGATAGGCTGCCATCGAGGCGGCGCCCCTCGTCGTGATGTCGTAGGTTTCAACAGCGGCTTCGGTCATCGTGCCCACGTCCTTTCCGTTTTGGGTGGCGACGGTATGGAGCCTAGGACGTGGGGCTTTCCCAGGGGCGCAGGGCGCTCTGGGCGGTCGGTAGTCGTCGGCAAACGGCGGGTTGAGTTTTCAACAGCCCTGCTCAACTGACCAAAAACTTGCCAAAAGCTTGATGGATGCTGTTGAAAAAAGCGCCTCTCGACCGATGCCGAGAGGCGCTTGTGCGATGAGCGTTGGCGTGTGGCGACACGAGCTAGCGTCCGACGATTAGAAGTCGGCGTTGCCCACGGTGCGCGGGTGCGGCAGGACGTCGCGGATGTTGCCCACGCCGGTCAGATACATGACCAAGCGCTCGAAGCCCAGACCGTAGCCGGCGTGCTTGCAGGAACCGTAGCGGCGCAGGTCAAGGTAGTACTTGTACTGCTCGGGATTCATGCCCAGGTCCTTGATGCGGGCCTCGAGCAGGTCCAGGCGCTCCTCGCGCTGGGAGCCACCGATGATCTCGCCGATACCGGGAACCAGGCAGTCGGCGGCGGCGACGGTCTTGCCGTCCTCGTTCATGCGCATGTAGAAGGCCTTGATCTCGGCCGGGTAGTCGGTTACGAAGGTCGGGCGCTTAAAGTGCTCCTCGGTCAGGAAGCGCTCGTGCTCGGTCTGCAGGTCGATGCCCCAGCTCACGGGGTAGTCAAACTTGTGACCGGCGGCGACGGCCTGCTCCAGGATCTCGACGGCCTCGGTGTAGGTAACGCGGGCGAAGTCGGAGTTGGCGACATGGTCTAGGCGTTCGAGCAGACCCTTGTCCACAAACTTGTTGAGCATATTGAGCTCGTCGGGGCAGGTGGCCATGACGTCCTTGAGGACATACTTGAGCATGGCCTCAGCGTTATCCATGTAGTCGTTAAGGTCGGCAAAGGCCATCTCGGGCTCGATCATCCAAAACTCGGCGGCGTGGCGCGTGGTGTTGGAGTTTTCGGCGCGGAAGGTGGGGCCAAAGGTGTACACGTCGCCAAAGGCCATGGCAAAGTTCTCGGCATTGAGCTGGCCGGACACGGTGAGGCTTGCATGCTTGCCAAAGAAGTCCTGGCTCCAGTCGACCTCGCCGGACTCGGTGAGGGGCGGATTTTTGGGGTCGAGCGTGGTCACGCGGAACATCTCGCCGGCGCCCTCGCAGTCACTCGTGGTGATGATGGGGGTGTTGACGTAGACAAAGCCCTGCTCCTGGAAGAAGCGGTGGATGGCGGCAGCCGCGACAGAGCGGATGCGGAACACGGCGCGGAACAGGTTGGTGCGCGGGCGCAGGTGCTGCTGGGTGCGCAGGAACTCGACGGTTGCGCGCTTCTTCTGCAGCGGGTAATCCGGGGCGCTCGTGCCCTCGACCTCGATGGAGGTGGCAGAAAGCTCGAAAGGCTGGGGCGCATCGGGGGTCAGCTTGACGGTGCCGGTGCAAATGAGTGCGGCCGAGACGTTTTGATGGGCGATCTCGTCGTAGTTGTCGAGTGCCTCGCGGTTCATGACGACCTGCAGGTCGCGGAAGCAGCTGCCGTCGTTGAGCGTAACAAAGCCAAAGTTCTTCATGTCGCGGACGGACTTGACCCAGCCGGCGACGGTGACGGTCTGGCCGCCGAGCGACTCGGCATCGGCATAGAGCTGCGCGATTTTGGTGCGGTTCACGTATCCTCCCATAACGGTTGAATGATAGTTATCCATACAGTTCGATATTCTAGCAGCTCGGCTCATTTGGGCTATACAGATAAGGCATTGGCGGGATGGTTTTTCAAACGAAAAGCGCCCGCGGCCAAATGGTCGCGGGCGCTTGGCGTGGTGCCTTTTGGCTGTGTGGCGCGGGACTTGGCTACTTGGTCTTGGCCACCAGCAGCGGGTCGCCCAGCTTGACGAGCGGGTTGCCGCCGATAAGCGTTCCGGACTCGCCGACATGGTCGATGCTCTTAAGACGGTCGAGCTCGGAGACGATGACGGTCACGATGTCCTCGTGACCAGCGGCCTTAATGGCCTCGCGGTCGAAGCTGATGAGCGGCTGGCCTGCCTTGACCACATCGCCCATCTCGACAAAGCGGGCAAAACCCTTGCCGTTCATTTCCACGGTACCCAGGCCAACATGAATGAACACGCGAAGACCGTCCTCGGTGATCATGCCAATGGAGTGGTTGGTGACAGTGGTGGCGCCGATGCGGCCGTTGGCGGGCGCATAGATGGTGCCGGTAATGGGCTCGATGCCATAGCCCTGGCCAAGCATGCCCGAGGCGATCGTCTCGTCGGGAACCTCGTCCAGGTTGACGAGCACGCCGTTGACGGGGGCGTAGATGACGCCTTCGCGGGTAGCGAAGCTTGCTGCGGGCGGAACGGACGCCTCGCCGGTCGAGGTGAAGGTGGACTTAAGCGAATCGAGCAGACCCATAGTTGCCTCCAACTTAAATAGGCGCATATCGCGCGTTTGGTTTGCCGGAAACGTTTCACATGTGTTTCGCGGCTTGGTCAACGCCCCTATTCTACGCTGCTCAACGATACCTCTGAACTGGGATTATGTGATATATCAGTTGAAGGGAAACTTATTGCCGGAGTGTTTCTGCACCACGGGTTCAAGTGGGGTACGCTTGAAGGCGAAAAACAAGGGCGCATAATTTGCGCGAAGGGAGCACATATGATTGTCGAGAACCATGCGCTGTGGGGCGAGGAGCCGACCGAGGATTATCCGGCGACGTTTACGTATTTGGGTGCCGAGCCGTTGCCCGATAAACCGAATGGCCGCCGCCCCGCGGTGATCATCTGCGGCGGAGGCGGGTTTACGCATATCGCTCCGCACGAGCAGGACCCGGTGGCGTTTGCGTTTTTGGATCACGGTTACCAGGCCTTTGTGCTCAACTATGTCACGAGCTCTACGGGTGACGTGAGCTTTCCGCACCCCCAGGCAGACCTTGCCAAGATGGTCGCCACGGTGCGCGCCAACGCCGACGAGTGGCATGTCGATCCTAAGCGCGTGTGCGTCGTGGGATTCTCGGCGGGCGGCATGATCTGTGCCTCGCTGGCAACGCAGTGGAAGACCGGCCCCTTCGCGGCACTTGCCGGGGCGCGTCCGGACGACATTCGTCCCGATGCCGTGGTGCTGGGTTATCCATTGCTCGACTTTGCTTATGTGCGCGACATGCAGACGCGCGATCCGCGCATTGACTTGCGTGTGCCCAAGACGGGCGGCAAGACGGGGCGCGATTTGCTCAACGACTACCTGTCGATGGTGACGGGCGGCGAGGCAACTGACGAGCATTTGGCCGACATCTGCCCCACCACGCATGTTTCGCGTCAGATGCCGCCGACCTTTGTGTGGGGCGTGTCCGACGACAAGACGGCGCCGATCGCGCAGGTCTACCCGTTTGCGCAGCGCATGGCCGAGGAGGGCGTTGCATGCGAGATGCACGTCTTCGACCAGGGTGGTCACGGCCTTTCGCTCGGCAACGCCAACACCGCGGTCGACAACGAGGACAAGCAGGTGGCGGTCCGCCCTTGGATTCGCCTAGCCTTCCGCTTCCTGGAGCGCTATCTGTAAGAGGACGGATATCCCCTCAATAACTTGCGGTGAAATAGCTCCTATTTAAGGCCTCAACCAGCCCAAGCAGGAACTATTCCACCGCAATTTTGGTTTTGATGCCCCGTCCGGAAACTGCATCCCAGTCTCGCCCTTCAAGGTGGGACGCAGTTTCCCATAGGGCCTCGACTGGGAAAGTGCGTCCCGTTTCGAGTGGGGATTCCGGGATGCATTTTCCGTAAGAGGCCTGTTTGGGAAACTATATCCCGTTTCGAGCCAGAATTCTGGGATGTAGTTTCCCCGAGAGGCCTCATCGGGAAACTATGGCCCTGAACTCTCCTGCCTGTCCCCATTGCGCCAATCTGCTGATTGAACGTCGTTGTGTGTTCACGCTATCATGTAAGTTTAAAATTGGTTAGCCATGGCAAACGGTTAGCCATGGTGAACATAAATACAACGCCCTGCGGGCGCCGGGGGAGGAGCACGGACGTGAAGCTCGATACACTCGAGATTGGAAAGGACGCCGTTGTCGCATCGGTGGCATCGGACGATCAGGCACTCCGACAGCATATTTTGGACATGGGTCTAACGCCGGGCACCGAAGTCACCATGATGAAGTACGCCCCCATGGGTGACCCGCTCGAGATCCGCCTACGTGGCTACGAGTTGACGCTGCGCAAGGACGATGCCGCTCGCATCGAGCTCGTGGGTATTCACGACACCGATACGGGTCCGCGCGCTAACGCCGCAATCGGCACGACGGAGCATCCGGCCCTGGGCGAGGGGACGTATTCGCCCCGTGCGGCAAAGACGGCCGTGCCCGAGGGCGCGCCGCTGCACTTTGCCCTCGCCGGCAACCAAAACTGCGGCAAGACCACGTTATTCAACCAGCTGACGGGCTCCAACCAGCACGTCGGTAACTTTCCCGGCGTGACGGTCGACCGCAAAGATGGCACCATCCGTAACCATCCCGAGGCGAGCGTTACCGACCTGCCTGGCATTTACTCCCTGTCGCCGTACACAGGCGAAGAGGTCGTGAGCCGTCAGTTCATCCTTGACGAGCGCCCGGACGCCATCATCGACATCATTGACGCCACCAACATCGAGCGTAACCTGTACCTGACACTGCAGCTCATGGAGCTTGACCGTCCTATGGTCATCGCGCTCAACATGATGGACGAGGTGACCGCCAACGGCGGCGCCGTGGACGTCAACCTGCTCGAGAGCCTGTTGGGCGTGCCCGTTGTCCCCATTAGCGCTGCCCGCAACGAGGGCATCGGCGAGTTGGTGGACCACGCCCTGCACGTGGCACGGTTCCGCGAGCGCCCTGGTCGCCTGGACTTTTGTGCGCCCGACGGCCCGGACGGCGGTGCGCTGCATCGCTGCATCCACGGTATTGCTAACCTGATCGAGGACCATGCCGTGACGGCGCACATTCCGGTGCGCTTTGCGGCGACCAAGCTGGTCGAGGGCGATGAGCTGGTAACCGAGGCGCTTCACCTGGATCGCAATGAGCTCGACGCTATCGAGCACATCATTACCCAGATGGAGGGCGAGGCCGGCACCGACCGCCTATCTGCGCTGGCCGATATGCGTTTTAGCTTTATCGGCGACGTGTGCGGGCGTTGCGTCGTCAAGCCGCACGAGAGCCGCGAGCACGTGCGCTCCGTCAAGATTGACCGCATCCTGACAGGTCGTTACACAGCCATTCCGGCGTTTCTGGTGATCATGGGCCTCGTCTTTTGGCTGACGTTTGGCGTGATTGGCGCGGCGTTGCAGGGACTCATGGAGGACGGTATCGCTGCCATCATCGCCTCGGCCGATGCGGGCCTCAAGGCATTCGGAACCAACGACGTGGTGCGCTCACTGGCTGTCGACGGCGTACTTACGGGTGTGGGCAGCGTGCTGACCTTCCTACCGATTATCGTCGTGCTCTTCTTGTTCCTCTCCATTCTGGAAGACTCCGGCTACATGGCACGCGTAGCCTTTGTCATGGATAAGGTGCTGCGTCGCTTTGGCCTGTCGGGCCGCAGCTTCGTGCCCATGCTCGTCGGTTTTGGCTGCACCGTGCCGGCTATCATGTCGACCCGTACGCTCCCATCCGAGCACGACCGCAAGATGACGGTCATGCTCACGCCGTTTATGAGCTGCTCAGCCAAGCTGCCGGTTTACGGCTTGCTGTGCGGGGCTTTTTTCCCGCAGGCGACGGTTCCCGCCATGGTCTCGCTCTATCTGATCGGTATCGTGGTCGGCTGCATCGCGGCTTTGGTGCTCAACCGCACGGCATTTAAGGGCGACCCGGTGCCGTTTATCATGGAGCTCCCCAATTACCGCCTGCCGAGCGTCAAGACGACGGTGATGCTGGCATGGGATAAGGCCAAGGACTTTATTACCAAGGCTTTTACCATTATCTTTGCCGCTACCGTGGTCATCTGGTTCCTTCAGACGTTCGACATTCGCTTTAATGTGGTCGCCGATCAGTCGCAGAGTCTACTTGCCGGTCTGGGTAGCATCATCGCGCCGGTGTTGGCCCCACTCGGCTTTGGCGACTGGCGCGCCTCGACGGCGCTCGTCACCGGACTTATCGCCAAGGAGAGTGTCATCTCGACACTCACGGTGCTTTTGGGTGCAACCTCGCCCGCGGCATTGTCAACCATGTTTTCGCCGTTTACCGCCTACGTGTTCTTGGTCTTTACGCTGCTGTACCCGCCTTGCGTGGCCGCTATCGGCGCTGTCAAGAGCGAGTTGGGCGCGCGCTATGCCGTGGCCGTATTCGCGTTTCAGGTCGCCGTTGCCTGGATCGTGGCGTTTGTCGTGCATTCGGCGGGCATATTGCTGGGGTTGGCTTAGTTATGAATTGACGACGCAACCTCTGTGTATCGAATTGTTTTCGGCCCCGCTTCTGTACTGACGGATGCGGGGCCGTTGCTATATAATCGCCTCCGCTCAAAACGATTGGAGACGTTATATATGACTCAGGCAAGGCAAGACGGCATCACGCTCAGGCAGTGGCTCCCACTCGTCGGGCTCACCTGCTGTGCGTTCGTGTTCAACACGTCGGAGTTTATGCCCATCGGCCTTTTGACTGATATCGCCGCGTCGTTCTCGCTCACCGAGGCCCAGGCGGGCATCATGATCTCGGTCTATGCCTGGGGCGTCATGCTGCTGTCGTTGCCGCTCATGGTGTTCGCTTCGCGTTTCGAGTTTAAGCGGATGCTGCTGGGCGTGCTTGCCGTGTTCTCGCTCGGTCAGTTCCTGTCCGCTGTGGCGCCGACCTATCCCATCCTGGTCTGCGCGCGCCTGGTGGTCGCTTGCGCACATGCCGTGTTCTGGTCAGTCGCCTCGATTATGGCCTCGCGCCTGGTCGACACTCGCCACGGCGCGCTCGCCATCAGCATGATCGCCACGGGCTCGTCCATCGCGCAGATCTTTGGCCTGCCTCTCGGTCGCGCCATTGGCTTGGCCGTGGGCTGGCGCATGACGTTTGCCGTGGTCGGGGGCCTCTCAGCCATCGCGGTCGTCTACCAGACAGCGGTGTTCCCGGCCATGCCGGCGGGTGAGCGCTTTACCGTCAAACAGCTGCCCGAGCTGCTCAAGAACCCGCTCCTCATCGCGCTCTACGCAGTCACGGTCTTCATGGCGACCGGCTATTACGCAAGCTACAGCTATATCGAGCCCTTCCTGGCGCAGGTCGCGCACGTCGATGCGGGCGCCATCACCATGACGCTGACGGCGTTTGGCTGCTCTGGTCTGCTCGGAAGCTGGCTGTTTGGCCGCCTGTTCGATGGGCATCGCTTCCCGTTCCTTGCTATCACGCTCTCCGGGGTACCGGTCGCCTTGCTGCTTATGGGTCCTGCCGCGTCGTCGCTCGCCGCGGTTCTTGGCGTTTGCGCGCTGTGGGGCTGCTGCGCCACGGCCTTTAACGTGGCGTTTCAGGCCGAGCTCATCAAGTACACGCCCGCGGATTCGTCGGCTGTCGCCATGTCAATCTTCTCGGGCCTGTTCAATCTGGGTATTGGCACGGGCACCGCAATCGGCGGTGCCGTGGTTTCGGGTCCCGGTATCGCTTGGATCGGCTTTGTGGGCGGGGCGATTGCCGTCGTGGGCGTTATCCTCGCCGTCACGGTGATGTTCCCAGCCATCCGCCGCGCCAAGCCCGTCGCCTAGCCACGTCCCCTCATCAGTTGCGGTGGAATAGTTCCTGTTTAAGGCCTTTGAAGGCCCAAGCAGGAACTATTCCACCGCAACTTATTTTGGGGGAGGGGATACAAGCTGGGCATACAATGGATGTCGTTGTGTTGAGCTTACCGGGAGGCTGTTATGTGGGCATACGAGACGACGTTCTATCAGATCTATCCGCTGGGCTTTTGCGGGGCTCCGCGCGAAAACGCCGCGCCCGTTGCCGAGGATGAGCTCGCCCAGGCTGCCAACGCCGCGCCCAACCCCGATGCTCCTATCATGAAGGTCGCCCAATGGACCGACTACCTGCAGGAACTCGGCGTTGGCGCCGTGCTCATCAACCCGCCGCTCGAGTCCGATAGTCACGGCTACGATACACGCAGCCTGCGCCATATCGACCGTCGCCTGGGTGGGGATGCCGACTTTGCCGCCGTGTGCGACACACTGCATGCCCATGGCATCCGCGTGGTGCTCGATGCCGTCTTCAACCACGTCGGCCGCGGTTTTTGGGCCTTCCGCGATGTGCAGGAGCGCAAGTGGGACTCGCCGTACAAGGACTGGTTCCACATTAGCTTTGACGGCGATTCCTGCTATGGCGATGGCTTTTGGTACGAGGGCTGGGAAGGCCATTTTGAGCTTGCGAAGCTCAACCTGCAAAATCCCGCTGTGGTCGATTACCTGCTAGAGTCCGTGCGCCGTTGGGCCGACGTCTTTGGCGTCGACGGCCTGCGCCTGGACGTTGCCTATATGCTCGACCGCGACTTTATGCGCCGCCTGCACGTCTTTACCCGTGAGCTCAAGCCCGACTTTGTGCTGATCGGCGAGACGCTCCACGGCGACTACAACCAAATCGTCAACGACGAGATGCTCGACTCCTGCACCAACTACGAGTGCTACAAGGGCCTGTACTCCAGCTTTAACTCGGTCAACATGTTCGAGATCGCCCATTCGCTGCACCGTCAGTTTGGCGGCGACCCTTGGTGCATCTACCGCGGCAAACATCTGCTGTCGTTTGTCGACAACCACGATGTGCCGCGCCTGGCGAGCATCCTCACCGACAAGTCCTGTCTGCGTCCCGCCTACGGCATGCTCTTTGGCATGCCAGGCATCCCGTGCGTCTACTATGGCAGCGAGTGGGGGATTCCTGGCGAAAAGGGCGGCCCCGATGGCGACTGGGCGCTGCGCCCTGCGCTCGATGAGCCTGCGCCCAACGAGCTGACGGCCTTCATCACGCAACTTGCGCACCTACGCTCGGCCGATGACGCGGCAGCCCGTGCCCTCAACTACGGTGCCTATCGCAACGTGGTAATCCAGAACAAGCAGCTGCTGTTCGAGCGCGCCTGCGACGACGCGACGGTACTCGTGGCGGTGAATGCCGTGGGTGAGCCTTACACCTTTGGCGCCGGCGAACTCAACGGCTCCTTTGTCGATCTGCTTGCCGACGATGCGCCCACGGTCGAGCTGGCGGGCACCCTTGAGCTTGCACCCTACGAGGTGCGCTATCTGCTGAGGGCCTAGCTCGTGGCCACACTGGATGAGGGTTATCAACATATTGAGCATGGGTTTGAGCCCGTGTTTGACGAGCGCTCGCGCATTTTGGTGCTGGGGTCGTTTCCCTCGGTGCTTTCGCGCGCCAATTCCTTTTATTACGGCAACCCTCAGAATCGTTTTTGGCGCGTGATGGCCGCGTGCCTCGGTGTGCCTGTGCCGCCCAACGAGGGCGACCCTTTGGCAAGCGGTGAGCCCGCGACGCTTGATGCCTCCATTGCCGCCAAGCGGTCCATGCTGCTGAACGGCGGCGTGGCCCTGTGGGATGTGATCGAGAGCTGCGACATTAAGGGTTCGAGTGACGCCAGCATCAAAAACGTCGTTCCGGCGCATGTCGAGCGCATTACCGGCGCAGCTCCTATCGAGGTCGTTGTCTGTAACGGCGGCACGGCAGGGCGGCTCTACAAGCGCTATCTACAAGAGCGCACCGGGCTGCCGGCCATCGTTCTGCCGTCGACAAGTCCCGCCAATGCGGCATGGCGCCTGGAACGCCTTGTCGAGCGCTGGCGCGAGGCCGTTGACTGGGTTGTAATTTAATTTAGATTTTTGTCTTGAGCGTGGGCGCCCAGACGTTTCAGAACGCCTCGCCAGATCGGCGCGGGCACGGCTGGCTCGGCGCAAACCATGCCGTCGGTGTCGACGTTGGCGGCATTGCCGCCGCCAAGTCGCTGTGCATGCTCGACGGAGCAGCCCATGCGCACAGCGCCCACAAGCTTATCTATCGCTTCCGAAAATGGTCGGCGCAAGAGGCCCATGCGTGGGGAATGGCGAAGCGCTGCGATGCCGCTGCCGGCGCAGATGGCAACGCCGCCACACCACAATTGGTCATGGCGCTCACATGCCTTGTGCAGGCGAACGGCGGTCCCACGCGCCTGCTCAGTGCTCTCTTGTGCGGCTCGAATCGCGGCATAGACGCGCGTTCCCGTACCGCCAAAGCGCTCAAGCGCCTGCTCGATGGCTGTCAACGTCTCATCGTCAGCCACATCTTCAATGGCCAGCACGATGCCATCGGCAACGCTGCCGGCGTCATTTGCCTTCAAGTCGACCGGGCGGGGGAGTGCGGTGCCGGAAAGCTGTGCATAGGCGGCGATGGCATCCTGCAGGTCCCAGAGCAAAAACTCAAGATCGGCACTATTGGGAATGCTGATATACGCAATGGTTTGCAGCGTTTTTGGTACATCGCTGCGCGCGGTCGGCTCCATGCTGCCTCCTTTCCGGTTGGTTTCCGTTTAGGTTACACCGTCCGGCGGCGCCCCGCCGCGCTATCCTAGTGCAACCCTTACGAAAGGAACGCCATGCGACTGCCCATGAATACCTCGCTTGCCACGCTCAAGCCCTCCGGTATCCGCCGAATCAACGCGCTCGCCGCCCAGCACCCGGGGTGCATTGCGCTTGCGCTTGGCGAGCCCGATTTTCCCACGCCCGATGTGATTAGCGCCGAGGTGACCGCCGCACTGGACCGCGGTGACACGCACTATCCGCCCAACAACGGGCGCCCCGCCCTGTGTGAGGCGTTATCTGCCTACATGGGGGACGCGGGCCTTACGTTTTCCGCCGATGAGGTCATCCTGACCGACGGTGCGACCGAGGCACTGTCGGCAACATTCATGGCTATGCTCAACCCCGGCGACGAGGTCATCATCCCCACGCCTGCCTTTGGCCTGTACGAGAGCATCGTCGTGGCCAACCACGCCAAGGCGGTCTTTTTGGATACGGAGCCTGCGCAATTCCAGATTGACGAGGACGCACTTCGTGCTTGCGTGACGCCGGCGACCAAGGCCATCGTCATCTGCACGCCCAACAATCCTACGGGTTGCATCCTCAACGCGGCTTCGCTCGACGCCGTGGCGCGCGTGGCAGAGCAGGCGGGCATCTACGTGGTCTGCGACGACGTATACAACCGCCTGGTTTATGTGGATGGCTACGAGCGCTTTGCCCAGCGTCACCCGGAGCTGCGTGAACAGACGGTCATCATCGAGAGCTTCTCCAAGCCCTGGTCCATGACCGGCTGGCGCCTGGGCTGGCTCGCGGCAGCGGCACCCGTCATCGCCGAGATCGCCAAGGCTCACCAATACTTAGTATCGAGTGCCGTCTCCTTCGAAATGGACGCCGCAGCCCGAGCCCTGACCGTCGACCCAACCCCCATGCTCAAAGTCTACCGAGCCCGCCGCGAACGCGTACTCGCAGCCTTAGACGCCATGGGCCTCGACGTAGTAGAGCCCGCAGGAGCCTTCTACACTTTCCCGAGCATCAAAAAGTTCGGCCTAACCAGCGAAGCTTTCTGCATCAAAGCCATCAAAGAAGCAAACGTAGCCCTAGTCCCGGGCGACTGTTTCGGCACCGAAGGCCACATCCGCCTAAGCTACTGCGTCTCCGACCAAGATCTGGACGAAGGCCTCAGCCGCCTGTCCAACTTCGTTTCAACCCTGTAGCCCAACGGGACCCAAAATCATCAGCCCACCGACCCAAGCATTATGAGTGGGGCGCGTCGCTCAACGGACACGAGGATTCGCAGCAAAGGCAACGTAGCTCCGGCCGGGAGGGGCAGGGCGAGTTTTCCGTAGATTCCGCACGAGCCGAAGGCCACTTAATGTGGCCTTCGTGCGAGCCCAGGACTTGACCGAGCGGAAAACTCGCCCTGCCCCTCCCGGTCGGAGCGTATGCAGGGTTTGTGTACGAATCCTCGTGTCCGTTGACCGACGCCGGGGTCCCCGCCATAATACTTTCGGTTCACGCACGAATCCGCTGCCAGAGACAGCCGGCGCAAACGGGCCTTACCCGCGAGCTTAATGGGACTTCCCGCCAGCCGAGGTGGTCGAGTAGATATGTCTTCTCGCCCCCGTCGCTCATGCAGCGCGGGGGCTTTCTTTTTGGACATGCCCCCGTCACGTCCTTGTGGCGGACCGTGCCCGGAAAGAATTCGAGGAGGTGTAATTCATGCCCCAGCAGTACAAAATCGACAAGGTTGCAGAGATCGAGTCCCGTATCGCCGAGAACGCCGGTCTGTTCGTCGTCAACTACAACGGTCTGACGGTTAAGCAGGCTCAGGAGCTGCGTCATCAGCTTCGCGAGTGCGGCGCCGAGATGAAGGTCTACAAGAACAACCTGGTCAAGATCGCTCTCAAGAACCAGGAGCAGCCCGAGCTCGACGAGATTCTCGCCGGCCCCGTCGCTTATGTGTTCTACGAGTCCGAGCCGGTCGAGGCCGCTAAGGCCCTTAAGGACTTCTCCGCTAAGTCCAAGGGCGTCCTTGAGATCAAGGGCGGTATCTCCGACGGCAAGGCCGTTTCCGCTGATGATGTTAAGGCTATCGCCGAGCTGCCCACCAAGGATCAGCTTCTCGGCCAGATCGCCGGTCTCATCTCCGGTTTCGCTCGCGACATCGCTGTCTGCGTCAACGGCGTTTCCTCTGGTCTCGCTCGTTCGATCCAGCAGGTCTCCGAGCAGAAGGCAGCCTAGTCGCTGTTTTCACCCGCGGCGGCAACGCCGCACCCCTGGCGCATTCGCGCCGTGTTTTAACTGATCTCCGTGCATTCGCACGGAAACCGAAAGGACTTAGAAATGGCTAAGCTTACCACCGATGAGATCATCGATGCTCTTAAGGAAATGACCCTTCTCGAGGCTTCCGAGCTCGTTAAGGCTATCGAGGACACCTTCGGCGTTTCCGCCGCTGCTCCTGCCGCTGTTGTCGCCGCTCCCGCTGCTGGCGCTGCTGAGGCCGAGGAGAAGACCGAGTTTGACGTCGTGCTCGAGGGCTTCGGCGACAACAAGATCCAGGTCATCAAGGCCGTCCGTGAGCTCACCAACCTTGGCCTGAAGGAGGCCAAGGAGGTCGTCGAGGGCGCTCCTAAGGCTGTTCTCGAGGGTGCCAAGAAGGAGGACGCCGAGGCTGCCAAGGAGAAGCTCGAGGCTGCTGGCGCTGCTGTCACCCTCAAGTAATCAGGCTTTCTCGCCAGATTTCTTTGCAGACGGGGTTCGCATTGCGAGCCCCGTCTTTTTTGTTTTTCGGTCCCTCGACATCGGTTGCTCAAACTGCCATGTTCTGTAATTTGCGTCGTATCGGGCACCCTGCCGTTGGGCAATAAAATTGCACCATTCGAGCAATAATTTGCGTTGACCTGCTGAAGAATTGTCTCTGCCTTGTAGCGACATATAGTTCCAGCGGTAAGATGCTTGGGTATCGCAATTTGGTCTGCGGCCGCCGTGCCGCACGCACAGGGCGCTTTTGCGCCTGCGAAAGGATCTTTGAATAACATGAAGGCAATCATCCCCGCCGCCGGTCTTGGCACGCGTTTTCTGCCTGGCACCAAGTGCACGCCCAAAGAGATGCTGCCGGTGCTCGACAAGCCCGTCATTCAGTACGTCGTCGAGGAGGCGCTCGACCCCGAGGAAGTCGACGATGCTATCATCGTTACTTCTCCCGGTAAGCCCGAGCTACTGAACTACTTCCAGCCCGATCGCTCGCTCGAGAACCTGCTGCGCGAGCGCGGCAAGAACGCCTATGCCGACGCCGTCGCCCACGCTGGCGGTATGCCGGTCGACTTCCGTTATCAGTACGAGCCCAAGGGCCTCGGCCATGCTATTCGCTCTGCTGCCGACGCCGTGGCAGGGGAGAACTTCCTGGTTCTTCTGGGCGACTACGTTGTGCCTAATCGCGACATCTGCGACAAGATGCTCGCCGTTTCCAAGGAGCACGGTGGAGCTTCGGTTATCGCCGTCGCTGCTTGCTCGCCCGAGGAAGTCAGCCGCTACGGCGTTATCGCCGGCGAGCGCGTCGGTTCGCTCGAGGGCGCCGAGGACGTTGCCGATGCAGAGCCGGGCGCTGTCTGGCGTATCGGCGGTCTGGTCGAGAAACCCGCTCCCGAGGCGGCTCCGTCCAACCTGTACATCGTCGGTCGCTACCTGCTGAGCCCGCTGGTCATGGACCTGCTGGCAGATCAGCAGGCCGGCAAGGGCGGCGAGATCCAGCTCACCGACGCCATGGCCCGTTCGCTCGACCGTGAGGCCATGTATGCCGTCGTCATCGACCCGCTGTCGGGCTACGACACCGGCACTCCCTCTGGCTGGATGGCCACCAACGCCCTCATGGCTGCAAGCGATCCCCGCTTTGCCGATGCCTTCTGGGACGCCATCGACGAGCGCGGCGGATTGATGCGCAAGTAAGCCTTCGGGCATCGACATTTACGGGCGCGGACCTCGGTTCGCGCCCGTTTTTTATAAGAGCTGCGATTGCCGGCTCTCTGTTCACAGAAAATATATGAACAGATGTTCGATACACATACATCTACCTGCGTGTTTTCTGTCGAAAAACTTTGCTACTCCAAAAACTCAATCGCGTCAAGGCTTTTCTTGCCCAACGGTCGCTACCTGATAAACTATTAGGTTGCGATAACTGGCGAAGCTATGCCTCGCCAACCCACCGAGCATTTCCGTGAAGGAGGAAAAACCTGGTGACCTACGCATACACTGCCACTGAGCGCAAGCGCGTCAGCTTCGGGAAAATCCCGGAGGCCATGGAGCTCCCCAACCTTATCTCTGTTCAAAGGGAATCCTTTGAGCGTTTTAAGGACGAGGGCCTTCGTGAGGCGTTCAAGGAATCCAGCCCCATCCAGAGCCAGAACCATGTTCTCGAGGTTACCTTCGGCGAGCATCAGTTCGGCGACCCCGCGCACACCGTCGAGGAGTGCCGCGAGAAGGACATGACCTATCAGGCCCCGCTTCTGACCGACGTCCGTCTCACCAACAAGGAGACCGGCGAGATCAAGGAGCAGCTCGTCTTTATGGGCGACTTCCCCATGATGACCGATCAGGGCACCTTCATCATCAACGGTACCGAGCGTATCGTCGTCTCGCAGCTCGTCCGTTCCCCGGGTGTGTACTACAGCTCCGAGATGGATTCGGGCAAGCAGATCTACAAGGCCCAGATCATCCCGTCCCGCGGTGCCTGGCTTGAGTTTGAGGTCGACAAGCGCGACCAGCTCATGGTCTCCATCGACCGTAAGCGAAAGCAGAGCGCCACGATGTTCCTGCGCGCCCTTGGCATTGCCGTCACCAACGACGACATCATCGAGCTGCTCGGCAACTCCGATGTGATCAAGCGCACCCTGGAGCGCGACACCGCCCTCACCCGCGAGGATGCCCTTATCGAGATCTACCGTCGCCTGCGCCCGGGCGAGCCTCCCACCGTGGATGCTTCCCGCAGCCTGCTCGAGGGTCTGCTCTTCAACCCGCAGCGCTACGATCTGGCCCGCGTCGGTCGTTACAAGGTCAACAAGAAGCTTAACCTCACCACCGAGGAAGAGGTCACGGTGCTCACCGACGAGGATATCGTCGCGACGCTGCGCTACCTGCTGTCCCTCGCTGCCGGCGAGCAGGGCTTCAAGGTCGACGACATCGACCACTTTGGCAACCGCCGTATCCGCACCGTCGGCGAGCTCGTCGCCAACCAGTTCCGTATCGGCATGAGCCGTATGGAGCGCGTCGTCCGTGAGCGCATGAGCTCCCAGGACATCGACGAGATCACCCCGCAGTCGCTCATCAACATCCGCCCGATCGTGGCCTCCATCAAGGAGTTCTTCGGTTCCTCGCAGCTCTCGCAGTTCATGGACCAGGCGAACCCCCTGACCGGTCTGACCCACAAGCGTCGTCTGTCCGCACTCGGCCCTGGCGGTCTTGCCGGCCACAAGTCCGGCTCCAGCCGCCGCACCAACGTGCCGACGGCCGTCCGCGACGTTCACAACTCGCACTACAGCCGCATGTGCCCGATCGAGACCCCCGAAGGCCCCAACATCGGCCTGATCGGCTCGCTCGCCCTCTACGCCCGCGTCAACGAGTACGGCTTCATCGAGGCTCCGTTCCGTCGCGTCGAGAACGGCGTTGCTACCGACCAGATCGACTGGATGACCGCTGACGAGGAAGAGAAGCACGTCATCGCGCCGGCCAACACGCCGCTCGATCCCAAGACCAACGAGTTCATCACGACCGATGCCGAGGGCAAGATCGTCCGCCCGCACAGCGTGATCGCCCGTACCCGCGACTTCGACGGCTCCTTCGGCGCTCCCGCCGACGTGCCCGTCGAGGACGTCGACTACATGGACGTCTCGCCGCGTCAGATGCTCTCCGTCGCAGCCACGCTGATCCCGTTCCTCGAGCACGACGACGCCAAGCGTACGCTGATGGGCGCTAACATGCAGCGTCAGGCCGTGCCGCTGGTTCACCCTGCCGCTCCCTATGTCGGTACCGGCATGGAGCGTCGCGCCGCTCTGGACTCCGGCGAGGTCACCCTGGCCAAGAACGCCGGCGAGGTCATCTTTGCCGACGCCGCCAAGATTATCGTCAAGCATGCCGGCGGCATGGACGAGTATCACCTGGCCAAGTACCAGCGCTCCAACCAGTCCACCTGCATCAACCACCGTCCGCTCGTGCGCGTCGGTGACACCGTTGAGCAGGGCGAGCCTCTGGCCGACGGTCCTTCGACCGATCATGGCGAGCTCGCACTGGGTCAGAACCTCACCGTGGCATACATGCCGTGGGAAGGCTTCAACTACGAGGACGGTATCGTCGTGTCCGAGCGCCTGGTGGCCGAGGACCTGCTGACGACCATCAACATCACCCGTCACGAGATCGATGCCCGCGACACCAAGCTCGGCCCCGAGGAGATCACCCGCGAGATCCCGAACCTCTCTGAGGATATGCTTGCCAACCTCGACGAGGACGGCATTATCCGCATCGGCGCCGAGGTCGGCCCTGGCGACATCCTGGTCGGCAAGGTCACGCCTAAGGGCGAGAGCGCTCTGACCGCCGAGGAGCGCTTGCTGCGCGCCATCTTCGGTGCCAAGGCCCACGACGTCCGCGACACCTCCCTTAAGATGCCTCACGGCGCTTACGGTCGCGTCATCGACGTCGTCCGCTTTAGCCGCGAGAACGGCGACGATCTGGCCCCCGGCGTCAACGAGCAGGTGCGCGTCTACGTCGCCCAGCGTCGTAAGATCCAGCAGGGCGATAAGATCGCCGGCCGCCACGGCAACAAGGGTGTTATCTGTAACGTTCTGCCGGTCGAGGACATGCCCTACATGGCTGACGGTACCCCGATCGACGTTATCCTCAACCCGCTGGGCGTTCCTTCGCGTATGAACGTCGGCCAGCTGCTCGAGTGCCACCTTGGCTGGGCTGCTGCCTGCGGTTGGGATACCGAGCAGGCCGACTCCGACAAGTACGTCCCCGGTCCGTTCTTCACCGCCACGCCCGTCTTCGACGGCGCCAAGGAGGACGAGATCGCCGAGGTCATTCGTCGTGCCAACAAGAACATGCTCAACAAGGCCACCGCTGCCTTTGGCGATCACATGCGTCCCGAGTTCGTCACCCAGCTTGACGAGCGCGGCAAGACCCGTCTGTTCGACGGCCGCACCGGCGAGGAGTTCCGCGAGCCCATTACCGTGGGTACGTCCTACATCCTCAAGCTCGGCCACATGGTCGACGACAAGATCCACGCCCGTTCGACCGGCCCTTACAGCTTGGTTACCCAGCAGCCTCTGGGCGGCAAGGCCCAGTTCGGCGGCCAGCGCTTCGGCGAGATGGAAGTTTGGGCACTGTACGCATACGGTGCTTCCAACGTCCTGCAGGAGATCCTGACCGTCAAGTCCGACGATACCGTGGGCCGCGTCAAGACCTACGAGTCCATCGTCAAGGGCGAGAACGTCCCGGTTCCGGGTATCCCCGAGTCCTTCAAGGTTCTCGTCAAGGAGATCCGTTCCCTCGCGCTGGACATCGAGCCCATGCACGATGCTGACGAGGACGCCTCCGCCCCTGTGACCGCCGAGGAGACCTCTGCTCTCGACGACCTGGCTGCGCTCGCCGGCGTTGACGCCGACGTCGAGGCCCAGGATGCCGAGACCGCCGAGGCACCCGAGGCTGTCGCCGCCACGACCACTGATAAGGAGTAGTTGACTGTGGCAGATTTCGAAGCTACTGATTTTGACTCGGTAAAGATCTCCCTTGCCTCCGCCGACCAGATCCGTTCCTGGTCGCACGGTGAGGTCAAGAAGCCGGAGACCATCAATTACCGTACCCTCAAGCCCGAGAAGGACGGCCTGTTCTGCGAGAAGATCTTCGGTCCCGCCAAGGACTGGGAGTGCTCCTGCGGCAAGTACAAGGGCATCCGCTTTAAGGGCATCGTCTGCGAGCGCTGCGGCGTCGAGGTCACCTCGGCCAAGGTGCGTCGCGACCGCATGGGCCACATCGAGCTCGCCGCTCCCGTGTCCCACATCTGGTACTTCAAGAGCCCCACGAGCTTCCCGATGAGCCGTATGCTCGACATCAAGTCCAAGGACCTCGAGAAGGTTCTGTACTTTGCCAGCTACATCATCACCGAGGTCGACTACGAGGCTCGCGAGGCGGACGCCGACGACCTGCGCGAGGAGCTCGCCGCCGATCTGGAAGAGATCGATGCCGAGTGCGCCCGCCAGATCGAGTCCCTCAAGGAGCAGGGCAACCCCGAGAACTTTGACGAGTTCTCCGACGAGGAGCCGCTGACTCCCGAGGAGATCGCCTCTGGCATCGTCGACATCGAGGAAGAGTGCAAGGACGAGAAGCAGCTCCGCACGGACGCCTTCAACGCCTTCATGAAGCTCAGCGAGCGCGACCTCATTTCCGATGAGCCGCTGTTCCGCGAGATGACTCGCTACTACTCCATGTACTTCAAGGGTGGCATGGGTGCCGAGGCCGTCCGCGACCTGCTCGCTGCCATCGACCTTCCTTCCGAGGCCGAGAAGCTCAAGGCCATCATCGCCGACGAGGACTCCCAGAAGCAGAAGCGCGAGAAGGCCGTCAAGCGCCTCGAGGTCGTTGACGCCTTCCTGAAGGGCGGCAACAGCCCCGCGAACATGATTCTGGATGTCATCCCGGTCATTCCGCCCGATCTGCGCCCGATGGTCCAGCTCGACGGCGGCCGCTTCGCCGCGTCCGACCTCAACGACCTGTATCGTCGCGTGATCAACCGTAACAACCGACTCAAGCGCCTGCTCGACCTGGACGCCCCTGCGATCATCGTGAACAACGAGAAGCGCATGCTCCAGGAGTCCGTGGACGCCCTGTTCGACAACGGCCGTCGTGGTCGCCCGGTCTCTGGCCGTGGCGGTCGCCCGCTCAAGTCGCTCGCCGAGGCCCTCAAGGGCAAGCAGGGTCGTTTCCGTCAGAACCTGCTGGGCAAGCGTGTCGACTACTCCGGCCGTTCGGTCATCGTTACCGACCCCAAGCTGCTGCTGCACCAGTGCGGTCTGCCCAAGACCATGGCGTTGGAGCTCTTCAAGCCCTTCGTCATGAAGCGCCTGGTCGAGCTTGGCAAGGTCGAGAACATCAAGGGCGCCAAGCGCGCTATCGACCGCGGTGCCACCTTTGTGTGGGATATCCTCGAAGAGGTCATCGACGGCCGCGTCGTGCTGCTCAACCGTGCACCGACCCTGCACCGTCTGTCCATCCAGGCCTTTGAGCCGGTGCTGGTCGAGGGCAAGGCTATCCACCTGCACCCGCTGGTCTGCTCGCCCTTCAACGCCGACTTCGACGGCGACCAGATGTCTGTCCACGTGCCGCTGTCCAGCCAGGCTCAGGCCGAGGCCCGCGTGCTCATGCTCTCTGCGAACAACCTGCGCTCGCCGGCATCCGGCAAGCCGGTCAACATCCCTTCGCAGGACATGATCATCGGTGTGTACTACCTCACCCAGGTTCGCGAGGGTCTGCCGGGCGAGAACCACGTGTTCGCCAGCTTCGACGACGCGCTGCACGCCTATGACTGCCGCTCCGAGGTCGACATGCAGGCCAAGATCCAGGTCCGCGTGTCCGCTGCCGATGCCAACGTGATCAACGAGGACGGCACCCGTATCTTCCGCGTCAAGAACGGCAAGAACGAGTTTGTCGACTACGACGTCACCGGCAACAAGACCGCGCGCTTCGAGACCTCTATCGGCCGCATCATCTTCAACCGCCAGTGCCTGCCCGAAGACTATGAGTTCATGAACTACAAGATGGTCAAGGGCGACGTGGCCAAGCTGGTTGCGGACTGCTGCGATCGTTACCCCGAGGCCAAGGTCGGTCCGATCCTCGACGCCATCAAGTACTCCGGCTTCCATTACGCTACCCGCGCCGGCCTTACCATCTCGGTGTGGGACGCTCTCATCCCTGCCGAGAAGCAGGAGCTGCTCGATCGCGCCCAGGCCAACGTCGACCAGATCAACGAGTACTTCGAGGAGGGCTTCATCAACGAGACGGAGCGCCACATCGAAGTCGTTAACGAGTGGACCGCTTGTACCGACAAGGTCGCAGCGCTCATGCTCGACATGTTCGACGAGGAGAACCCGCTCTACATGATGGCCGACTCCGGCGCCCGTGGTTCTAAGACCCAGCTGCGTCAGCTCGGCGGCATGCGTGGCCTGATGGCAGACATGTCCGGCGAGACGATCGACCTTCCCATTAAGGCGAACTTCCGCGAGGGCCTGCTGCCGCTCGAGTACTTCATTTCGACCTACGGCGCCCGTAAGGGCCTGGTCGATACCGCATCCCACACCTCGGACTCTGGTTACCTGACCCGTCGTCTGGTCGACGTGGCCCAGGACGTCATCGTCCGCGAGGAGGACTGCGGTACGCACGAGGGCGTCACCTACAACCTCATCATCCCCGGCACCACCGACCTCAACACCGACCTCGTCGGCCGTTGCTTCATTGAGGACGTCGTGGCTCCCGATGGCACCGTGCTCTTTGAGCAGGACGGCTACATCGAGAAGGTCGCCGACATCCAGAAGATGGTCGATGCCGGCCTTAAGAAGGTCAAGCTTCGCGCGCTGCTCACCTGCCGTTCCAAGTACGGCGTGTGCCAGAAGTGCTACGGCTGGGATCTTTCCACCCGTCGTCCGGTCGCCATCGGTACCGCGGTCGGCATTATTGCCGCCCAGTCCATCGGCGAGCCCGGTACGCAGCTTACGATGCGTACCATTCACTCCGGCGGCGTCGCTGGCGTCGACGATATTACGCAGGGTCTGCCTACGGTCAGCCGTATGTTCGATATCGTCGGCAACGTCAACGAGAAGATCCTGGGTCGCGAGGCCGAGCTGGCTCCGTACTCCGGCCACCTCTCGATTAAGCCCGAGAAGTCCGAGTACGTGCTGACGCTCACCGACTCCGAGGATCACACCCGTGTCCTCGACGAGCGTCGCGTCCCCGCTTCGGTGCGCTTTATGCCCGAGATCGAGGACGGCTGCGAGGTTCGCGCCGGCGACCAGATCACCAAGGGCTTCGTCAACTTCCGCAACCTGCGCAAGCTGACCGATATCGAGTCGACGATGCACACCTTCGTCGAGAGCGTCAAGGACGTCTACACCAGCCAGGGCGTTGACCTGAACGACAAGCACATCGAGGTGCTCGCACGTCAGATGCTGCGTCGCGTTCAGATCACCAACCCCGGCGACTCCAAGTACCTGCTCGGTCAGTACGTCGACCGCTACGAGTTCGCCGACGAGGTCGAGCGCGTTGCCCGTCTGGGCGGTCAGGCTCCCGTGGCCGAGCCCGTCATCCTGGGTACGCTCAAGGTCGCGTCCAACATCGACTCCTGGCTGTCGAGCGCTTCGTTCATCCGTACCGCCGGCGTCCTTACCGAGGCTGCCATCGAGGGCAAGGTCGACCACCTGCTCGACCTTAAGTCCAACGTCATCGTCGGTAAGAAGATCCCGGCTGGTACCGGCCTCAAGCCGTACGCCAACGCCAAGCTGACGTATCGCACGGCCGACGGCTACGTGGACATCGACGGCCCGGCTTCGCCCAACGCCAAGTCGCTGCCCGAGTGGGCTCCTGTGGAGCTCAAGGACCTGGACGAGCAGCTCCCGCAGCAGCTCGACTGGGCCGGCTACGACGAGTTCGGTGGTGCTGACGGTTCGTTCACCCGCAACGGCCACACCATCTCCGCCGAGAAGGCTCGCCTGTACCTGTTCGACGACCTGGGCGTGTCGCAGCGCTGGACCAACAAGTTCAGCGACGTCGGCATCGAGACGGTCGGCGACCTGGTCGGCAAGTCCGAGGAGGATCTGCTGCGCATCGATGGCATCGGTGCCAAGGCGATCGAGGAGCTCCGTGACGGTCTGGAGGCCCACGACCTGCTCTACATCCTCGAGAACAACGACGACGTTGCCGACGAGGAAGACCTCTCGCAGCTGCTGCAGATGGTCTTTAGCCCCGACGGTCCGGACGACATCCTGCTGGGCACCTCCGCTGCGCCGACGCATCACGCCGACGCCGACGAGGAGCTCCTGGGCGCCCCGATCGACGACAAGAAGGCTCCCGCCAACGGTGCCATCAACGAGGACATGGCTTCCCTCGACGAGCTGCTCAACCAGCTCGTGGACACCGACGACGCCGAAGAGGCCAAGGACAACGACGAGGAGTAACTAGTTCCGCCGTTCTAACGAACGGCGGCGATCTCCGTCGCTGCGCGGCCCCCAGAGCTACAATCTGTCATTCAAAAGGCAGGGCATGACCAAAAGGTCAATGCCCTGCCTTTTTCATGCCACCTTGTACGCTCTGGGGGCCGCTCGCTTGCGTATGCTCAACCTGTTGCGTTCCGTCGCTCCCTTGCCAATAAGGGGCAGGGTTTTTTTGGTAGGTTATTCCTGCTTGAATTTGAAACATTTCGTTCGGTCAAAGCGTATCTATGGTGAGGGCCTCAGCAAGAAACATCAGCATCACCGGGAGGTGATTATGGAAGAACAAGCATTTAGACAGGCGGTCGAAGATCACCGGGATGTCGTGTTTCGGATCGCATTGACGTACCTACGCGATCGTGCCGATGCCGACGATGTTGCCCAAGATGTCTTTCTTAAGTTGCTCAAAAGCGATGGACACTTTGAAAGTTGGGAGCATCTTCGTCGCTGGCTTATTCGGGTCACGATCAATGAATGCAAATCGCTCTTTCGAAAGCCATGGAGGCGCATAGAGGATATTGAGAACTTGGCCGATTCACTCTCGGCAGCGCAGGATGAGACCAAGGTGGTCCTGTCAGACGTTATGCGACTTCCGGAACGATTCCGTGTTCCCATCGTGCTCTATTACTATCTAGGCTTTTCGACCTCAGAGATTGCCGAGTTGTTGCATGTACCAGCCGCGACCGTTCGAACGCGTTTAGCTCGCGGTCGATCGAAGCTCAAATTCATCCTAGAGGAGGGCGACCGTGAAATCCAATCAAATCAAGCAGGCCTTCGAGTCCATCCAAGCCGATAGCAATCTTGCAGATCGCGTCCTTAATACCGCTGCGGGTGAGCCGCTTCATCGAAAGGGCCACGCGAAGCCTCTCTATGTTGCCGTAATCGGATGTCTTGTCGGAGTGCTGGCGACCGGAGGGGTCGCCTACGCCGTCGTCAATTCCAGATATTTTGCCTCAGCCTGGGGAAACCACGGCAACGGGGATTCCATTACCTGGACCAACGGTGGCTCATCGGGGACTAAATACACCTACACCAGAGAGTTTGGTGATGGCATCGCGCCCCAAAGCCTGGAGGGTGCAGTTCAGAAAGTTAATCTGTCCGTCGAGGGTAACGGCTATACGCTCGATATCCATGAGATGGCTATTGACCAAAACGGCTGCGGCGCCGTGACGTTTACGTTGTCAAATCCAAATGGAGTTAACTACTACAAGCCAGCAGCAGAGACAGGCGAACTTGTTCTTTATGGTAAAGAAGAACAAGGCATCGGCACGCCAAGCATGAACTTCGGCGAGGAATGGGCTGACACACGCTGCACAATTGATAAGGACACATCAAGCGACACGGTCATTAACGGCACGATGTACTTTGCCTCGTGGGATCGCGAGCGAGATTTGGGACATGCGGTCACCTGGAATATCAGCTGGACGGAGGGCAAAGGTGAGGATGCGAAGGTGATCGAGGTATCGACGCCAGAGTTTAACGTCGGAGCGCACGTCGATACAAAGGAACTCCGCTCCGATGACTCGCCTCTCGAGATCAGTCCGTTTTCCATCCAGACGCATATCGATGATCTGGGCTATGAAGCAGTTGATCATAAACTGACCGTCACCTACAAGGATGGATCGGAGCAGATTATCGAAGATGACGACGCAGGGGTGTTCAACTTCTATGTTTCGCTGGCACGCAATAGCGGAGAGAACAACTGGGTGCCAACGAAGTTGATTGATGTCGACCAAGTGGTCTCGGTAACCCTTGAGGGCACGAGATACACATCAGCAGGAGAGACCGAAACAGAAGTACCCTTTGCCATCGTCTATTCGTAAGATTTGGGGCCGCTTCCTACTAGGGGAAGCGGCCTCTTTTGCGGTAAATGGGCGGTTAAAGCGAGCGGTATTCGTCTGAATTTCGGAAGTATGCGGCAAAATCTTGATAGGCCGCCCGGGCCGGGGATCCACCACCGCGCACAGGAGGGGATTCCATTTGTGTAGGCTTTGCGGAAATATGCTTATTTTAGGATACGCCCGGCGGCGTGGTCTGTTGACGGCACAGCTAACGCCACGTATCCTATCGAACTGCGTGTTTCGTAGGGGGATGCTGACCCCTCGATTCAAGCCGTTGCACTTTACAGAAAGCTGGAATCATTCGAGAAGGAGTACGCTTTGCCTACTATTAACCAGCTGGTTCGCCAGGGCCGTCGTTCCGTGCCCAAGAAGTCCAAGAACGCTGCTCTGCAGCACAACTCCCAGAAGCGCGGCGTGTGCACCCGCGTCTTCACCACGAGCCCCAAGAAGCCGAACTCGGCTCTTCGTAAGGTTGCCCGTGTTCGCCTCGTCAACGGCATCGAAGTTACTGCTTACATCCCGGGTGAGGGCCACAACCTGCAGGAGCACTCTATCGTGCTCGTCCGCGGCGGTCGTGTCCGTGACCTCCCTGGTGTCCGTTATCACGTCATCCGTGGCGCCTACGACGCTGCTCCGGTCCAGAACCGTATGCAGGCCCGTTCCAAGTACGGTGCTAAGCGCCCTAAGGCTAAATAAGCCAGATAACGTTTTGATACTTTCGCCGTGTGCCGCCTAAGCGCCGCACGGTAGACACTTAAGGAGATTTCACATGCCGCGTCGTGCAGCAGCTAATCGTCGTGAGGTTCAGCCTGACGCCGTTTACAACAACCGCCTGGTGACTCAGCTCATCAACAAGGTCCTTCTTGACGGCAAGAAGGCCACCGCTGAGCGCATCGTTTACACCGCTTTCGAGATCGTTGCCGAGAAGTCCGAGGGTGGCGACGCTCTCGCTACCTTCAAGAAGGCTATGGACAACGTCAAGCCCACGCTCGAGGTTAAGCCCAAGCGTGTCGGTGGCGCTACCTATCAGGTCCCGATGGAGGTCAACTCCCGTCGTTCCACCGCTCTGGGTATCCGCTGGATCGTCAACTTCTCCCGCGCTCGCAAGGAGAAGACCATGGCCGAGCGTCTCGCCAACGAGATCCTCGACGCTTCCAACGGCCTGGGCGCTTCCGTCAAGAAGCGTGAGGACGTCTTCAAGATGGCCGAGGCCAACCGCGCGTTCTCTCACTATCGTTGGTAAGTTTAAGGTAAGGAACTAACATGGCTAAGCCTAAGTACAAGCTTTCCGATACCCGTAACATCGGCATCATGGCCCACATCGATGCCGGTAAGACCACCACGACCGAGCGTATTCTTTACTACACCGGTAAGACCCACAAGATCGGTGAGGTCCATGAGGGCGCTGCCACCATGGACTGGATGGTTCAGGAGCAGGAGCGCGGCGTAACCATTACCTCCGCTGCTACCACGTGCTTCTGGAAGAAGGACGGTACCGACTACCGCATCCAGATCATCGACACCCCGGGCCACGTTGACTTCACCGCCGAGGTCGAGCGCTGCCTGCGCGTCCTCGATGGCGCTGTCGCCGTCTTCGACGCCGTTGCCGGCGTTCAGCCCCAGTCTGAGACCGTTTGGCGTCAGGCTTCTACCTTCAACGTCCCCCGCATCGCCTTCATCAACAAGTATGACCGCGTGGGCGCAGACTTCTTCAACGCTATCGAGACCATGAAGGATCGTCTCGACGCCAACGCCGTGGCCGCTCAGGTCCCGATGGGCGCCGAGGACAACTTCTGGGGCGTCATCGACCTCGTCACCATGACTGCTTGGGACTTCAAGGCCGACGACAAGGGCATGACCTACCCCGAGCCGATGGACGAGATCCCGGCTGAGTTTGCTGACATCGCTGCCACCAAGCGCGAGGAGCTCCTCGACGCTGCTGCCAGCTTTGACGACGAGCTCATGGAGAAGATCCTCATGGAGGAGGACTTCACCGTCGAGGAGCTCAAGGCTGCCCTGCGTAAGGGCGTTCTGGCCAACGAGCTCAACCTCGTCTTCGTGGGCTCCGCCTACAAGAACAAGGGCGTTCAGGAGCTGCTCGACGCTGTCGTCGACTACCTGCCCAGCCCGCTCGACGTTGAGGCCGTCACCGGTACCGATCCGGATACCGGCGAGGAGATCCAGCGTCATCCTTCCTTCGACGAGCCTTTCTCCGGCCTGGTCTTCAAGATCATGACCGACCCGTTCGTCGGTAAGCTCACCTACGTCCGCGTTTACTCCGGCCGCGCCGAGTCCGGCTCCTACGTGGTCAACGCTTCCAACGGTCAGCGCGAGCGCCTCGGCCGCATCCTCGAGATGAACGCCGCCGAGCGTATCGACCGTGACGACGCTGCCGCCGGCGACATCGTCGCTTGCGTCGGCTTCAAGAACTCCACCACCGGTGACACCCTGTGCGCCGAGGGCAAGGAGATCGTCCTCGAGAAGATCGAGTTCGCTAAGCCCGTTATCGACGTTGCCATCGAGCCCAAGACCAAGGCCGAGCAGGACAAGATGTCCCTGGCTCTGACCAAGCTCGCCGAGGAGGACCCGACCTTCCAGGTGTCCACCAACCACGAGACCGGCCAGACCATCATCGCCGGCATGGGCGAGCTGCACCTCGAGATCATCGTCGACCGTCTGCTCCGCGAGTTCAAGGTTGACGCTAACGTTGGTAAGCCCCAGGTTGCCTACCGCGAGACCGCTGGTCACGACGTCGAGAAGGCTGAGGGCAAGTTCGTCCGTCAGTCCGGCGGTCGCGGTCAGTACGGTCACGCCGTCATCAAGCTCGAGAAGATGGAGGAGGGCTTCGGCTACGAGTTCGTCAACGCTATCGTCGGCGGCGTCGTGCCTAAGGAGTACATCCCGTCCATCGACAAGGGCATCCAGGAGGCCCTGAACACCGGTGTTATCGCCGGCTTCCCGGTCCTCGACGTTAAGGTCACCCTGTTCGACGGTTCTTACCACGAGGTCGACTCCTCTGAGGCCGCCTTCAAGATCGCCGGTTCCATGGCTATCAAGGACGCCCTCAAGAAGTCCGATCCGCAGCTGCTCGAGCCGATCATGGCTGTCGAGGTCGAGACCCCCGAGCAGTACATGGGCGACGTTATGGGCAACCTCTCCGGTCGCCGCGGCAAGATCGAGGGCATGGAGGATCGCAAAAACAGCAAGCTCATCCGTGCCAAGGTGCCGCTGGGCGAGATGTTCGGTTACGCTACCGACCTTCGCTCCCAGACCCAGGGCCGTGCATCCTACACGATGCAGTTCGACTCTTATGAGCCCGCGCCCAAGTCCATCGTGGACGAGGTCATGAGCAAGAACGCCTAAGTTCGAGCTCCCTGTTACGTAATCCGCGAGAACATCTCTCGCACTCTTTGGAGGTTTAAGTTGGCTACCCAGAAGATCCGCATTCGCCTCAAGGGCTATGATCACGAGGTCGTCGATCAGTCCGCGAAGCTCATCGTCGAGACCGCTCAGAAGACCGGCGCTCGCGTTTCCGGTCCTGTCCCCCTGCCCACCGAGCGCAACCTGTACACGGTTATCCGCTCGCCGCACGTGAACAAGGACTCCCGTGAGCAGTTCGAGATGCGCACTCACAAGCGCCTCATCGACATCCTCGACCCCACCTCGGGCACCGTTGATTCGCTCATGCGTCTCGACCTCCCCGCTGGCGTCGACATCGACATCAAGCTCTAAGCGATATCGCTCATAGCTTAAAGGGCCCCGCTGCCGTTACGGTAGCGGGGCCCTTTTGTTTTAAGACTTTAGTCTGCTGGCCGCGCAGCGGCCAGCTTTAAACCACCCGCTACGCGGGTGGAGACAAACGGCTTTA
>NZ_JBCOIL010000016.1:0-56337 GCF_040926265.1 Collinsella aerofaciens
GCTCGACCTTCTCCCTGCTGTACATGCGAACCTCCAGTCCGGACCGCCCCGCGGTCCAACTTTCTGTCCGCACCCCCCTTTAGCTGCATAAACAGTCCCTATTTCACCGCAACTTAGGTGGGGTTAGCGGGTGGGGTGCCAGACGTGGAGGGCGCCGGCGAGGATGTCGACCTCGATGCGCGAGGCGACAACGGGCTCGCCGTCGGCCTGAATGGGGTAGTCGGGCTCCTCAAAGGTAAGCTCGGCATGGCGACAGCGGCGCATGCGAACCGGTGGCAGCTTGGTATGGTGGCCATCTTTGGCCGAAAGGAACGTGGGAAGCGCGACCGCGCGCGGAACGGGGCCGCAGGCGTAGCAGACGTCGAGTATGCCGTCGCACGGGTCGGCGTTGGGACAGATGCGATAGCCCGAACCATAGGTGGGTCCCAGCTGGATGGCCATGATAATCGCCCGCACGCGCTCGGCGGGCGCGCCATCAAAGCTGATGGTCATGGGGTAGTTGCGATAGCGTAGGCCAAACTGCTCAAGTCCCGAGAGAGTGTAGAGCGGAGCGCCCGTCAAGCCCGTCTTTTTGCGCAGCTTGGTGGTGCCCAGGCCGATGGCGGCATCGATGCCGACCGAAAGTGTCTGGTCGTAGTACTCAACGGTAGCCTCGCCGCTGCCGCTCGCAGGGCTCCACGAGCGAATGCGCCCGATGTCCTGACGCTGCAGCTCGCAGGTGAGCAGCGCGCCAAAATCCTTGCCGGAGAAATCGTCGATGCCGAGCGTTTGGGCAAAATCGTTGCCGGAGCCCACGGGCAGGACGGCAAGGGCGGGGCGGGTGCCCTCCTCTTGCGTCATAAGCCCGTTGACGACCTCGTGAATCACGCCGTCGCCGCCAAGGGCGATAACGGTGCGATAGCCCTGAGCCTGTGCGGCCAGCTCCTTGGCGTGTCCCATGCGCTCGGTCAGCACCAGGTCAAACTGGGATGCGCGCGCGGTCATATCCAAAAAGCGTTGCAGGCGCTCGGCAACTTCGCGCGCCGCACCCGACTGGGCGGCTGGGTTGGCGATGATGAGCGTGCGGGCAAAATCAGTTGCATGCATGGGGCGACTCCCGGCGTATGACGTGACGGTGCGGTCGCGCTCAGGTCGAATTGCCCCCGATTGTGGCTGCACGGCGAATACTAACGTCTACTCTATCAGGTCGTTGTGGCGCTCGATGGCATCCGCTACCGTACCGCCCTCATCCACAATAAGCGAACGGCGCTTGGGTGAGATGATGCGCTGGGCGGGGTACACGCCGCGGTGACCGGCGGTTAGGTAGCTGATAAAGGCCACGATGACAAAGAACCCGGCTGCCGTGCCGTGGAACAGGTCGATGGCCATCATACAGGTGGTGATGGGCACGTTAAGGCCGGCGCAGAACACACCGAGCATGCCCAGCGCTGCCAGAAAGCTGGGATCGATTCCGACGAGGCAACCTATCCAGCCGCCGAGCGCCGCACCGATGCCAAACAGGGGCGTGACCTCGCCGCCTTGGAAGCCCGCGCCCAGGGTAAGCGCTGTGACGAACAACTTGATGGCTGCGTCCGCCAGGGTGGTGTTGCCGGCAAATCCGGCGCCGGAAAGCCACGTGGAAAGGCCGGCGTAGTTCCAGGCGTCGAGGAGGGCATAGGCGGCCAAAACCACGAGTGCGCCGATGAGTGCGCGAACGAGGTAATTGGTGATAAAGCGACCGTACAGGCTCTTGACGGTTCGAACTGACCAGGCAAAGAGGCGTGCCGTCAGACCGAAGATAATGGCACTGATAACAACGATGACAACCGTCCGTGGTGTCATGTTGGGAACGCTGGCGATAACATTCGCCTCGTACTCGGTTCCCAAGGCAAGCGACGTAAAGTAGCCGGTAAACGAAGCGACCAGGCAGTAGATGCCCGCGGTGTAGTCGATCTTGCCGATGAAGCACATCTCCATGCCAAAGAAAGCCCCGGCAAGGGGCGAGCCGAACACGGCGCCAAAGGCCGACGAGATGCCGGCGAGCATGAGGTCGTGGTGGTCATGCTTTTTGAGGTGGGCGAGGCTCGAGATGTTGCTGGCGATGGTGCCGCCAATCTGCACCGCAGCTCCCTCGCGACCGGCCGAGCCGCCGGTGAGGTGCGTGAGCGTGGAGCAGACGAAGGTGAGGATGGCCATGCGCATATGGATGAGGCGTGTGCCCAGAGCGGAGTCGATGACCAGGTTGTTGCCACGCTTGGCGGCGAGACCGTGGTTTTTGTACACCCATGCGGTGGCAACGCCCACAACGGGAAGCAGCGCGTAAATCCACGCATGGTGCTCGCGATAGTCGGTCGCGATATTTAATGAGGCCAAAAACGCCCAAGCGGCAACGCCCATGGCGAGCGAGACGGTGACGACGAGTACGAGCAACTTAGTGCTCGCTAGTAGGTTGCGGGCGTTGCGGCGCGTGTCGGCAGCCAAGAGATGCTCGGAGCGGGTAAGTTGATGCCTGCCTGCCGTGATGACGTCATTAAGGGGGAAAAAACCGCCGTCGTCGAGCGGCTGGAAATGATCCTGCGCTTTGTTTGCGCTTTCGGGTTTGTCGTTATGAGCCATACGTTCCTCTTTTAGGTTGCAACGCAAGCAATTATAAAACGCGGTAAACGCGACGAGCCGGTGGGTTGGTTTCCATTCTGTTTCGCGGCCTGCAACCGACAGGTGTATTTGCGGGTACAGGCCGAGTCGCGGTCGTGCGTCGGGGGATTATACTGAGACAAGCATAAAGAATTGGCGCCCCTGTTGTGCGCCGTGGCATTAAGAGGTGCATATGGCAGAGAAACTCATACCGTTGGAGGATGCGCAGTCGATTGTTTTGTCGCACGTTGCTCCGACGGATCTCATCGAGATTCCCGTGTGGCAGGCGGCTGGTTTTCCCTTGGCCGAGGACGCGGTGGCCGATATCGACATCTCGCCGTTTGCCAACAGCGCTATGGACGGATATGCCGTGCGCTCGGCGGACTTGGCGCAGGCATCTGGCGAGGCGCCGGTGACGCTCGACGTTATCGGACACGAGGCCGCGGGCCATGTGTTTGAGGGCGCAATCGGCGCGGGCGAGACGGTCCGCATCATGACGGGCGCGCCGGTACCCGAAGGTGCCGATGCCGTGGTGAAGTATGAGATCGTTGATGTGCTCGACGGTGACGGCAACGAGGGCTCGCGTGTGAGGTTCTCGGCGCCGGCCAAGGTGGGGGAGAACGTTCGCTCGGCTGCTGAGGAAGCTCATGCCGGCGACGTCGTGATGCGCGCCGGCGAGGTTGTGGCTCCGGCGGGCGCCGGCCTGCTGGCGAGCGCCGGGTATGCGAACGTGAAGGTGCATGCCGCTCCGCGCGTGGGCATTATCTCGCTGGGCACGGAGCTGGTCGCGCCGGGTGAGCTGCCGGCGCGCGGGCAGATTCGCGATTCCAACTCGTCGGCGTTGATGGCCGAAGCACTCGATGCCGGCGCGGAGCCCGTGTTCTACGGCATTGCGCCCGATGATGAGCAAGCGATCGCCGAGCTGGTGCATCGTGCCGTGCAGGAGTGCGACTTTGTCATTACGAGCGGTGGCGCCTCGGCGGGCGATTACGACTATGTGACGGCGCTCGTCCGGCGTGAGGGCGAGGTGCTGTTTGACCGCATCTCGATGCGTCCGGGCAAGGCCATCACGTTTGGCTTGCTCGGGGGTAAGCCCTACCTGGGGCTTTCGGGCAACCCGGCCGCGGCGTATGTGGGCTTTGAGATGCTTGCCCGTCCGGCGATTCGCAAGATGCGCGGCTTTGCCGAGGGTGCGCGTCCCGTGCAGCAGGCGACGCTAGCGCATAGCGTGAAAAAGCGACAGCATCGCCGCTTCTTCGATCGCGCCACGGTTTTGCGCGACCCCGAGACCGGTGAGTTGTTGGTGACCGAGGCCAAGACGCAGAATTCGGCGCTGCTTGGAACCATGCAGCGTGCGAACTGCCTGTTGCGTATTCACGAAGGACCGTGCGACCTTGCGGCGGGCGACGTCGTGGATGTCGTGCGTGTCGACCTGCCTGAGGGCACGGTGCTATAGGAGGAATGCTATGGAGTTGAAGATTTCGATTGTGACGTGCTCGGATACGCGCGATCTTGCCCAGGACGAGGCGGGTGCTGCGCTCGAGGAGCTTATCGTGGCACAGGGCTGGACGGTCGCCTCGCATGTGGTCGTGCGTGACGACGTCAGCGAGATCGGTGATGCCATTGCGGAAGCCGCCGATGAGTGCCACGCCAATGTCGTGCTCACCTGCGGCGGTACGGGGCTTTCGATGCGCGACGTAACACCCGAGGCGACGCGTGCCGTCTGTGACCGCGATGTGCCGGGTATTGCCGAGGCAATCCGTGCGTATTCGATGACCAAGACGCGCCGCGCTATGCTCTCGCGCGCTATTTGCATGCAACGAGGTCATACACTTGTCGTAAACTTTCCCGGTTCTACGAAGGCCGCCCGCGAAAGCTGGGAGGCCATAGCAGACCAGCTGGAGCATGCGGCTCAGATGACAGCGGGCGGCGGACATACCAACTAAGCGGTTTACCTGCGGCGGGGCGACCTGAACGGCCGCTCCGCCTTTGTTTTCCGCCGAAGCGACGCCGAGGTGCACGGCAACTCGAAACTATATTCTCTAGCGAGAATAATTTCTCATTATCATTATTTGCGCGGAAGTATAATCTAGTAACAGAATAAAGCCTGCGGCGGGGTGCCCGGGCATAGCGTTCGAAAGGGTTGAATATGTTCGATATGGTTTCACGCCGCGGTTTCGTCTCGCTTTCTGCTGCCGCCGGCCTTGGCCTTGCCGGTTGCTCGGGCAAAAAGACGTCCGAGCCCGCTGGTTCCGATGCCGGCTCCGCCAAGTCTTTCTCTAAGAAGAAGGCTGTCGAGCTGCAGGTCTTTGCCGCCAACTCGCTCGAGAAGGCTCTGCCCGAGGTTCAGGAGCTTTACACCGACCAGACCGGCACCACCTTTGCCGACACGCAGTTTAAGGCGTCTGGCGACCTTGTCGAGCAGATGCGCGCCGGTGCCGCCGTCGACGTGCTCATCACCGCTTCCAAGGGTACCATGGACGACGCCGAGGCCGCCGAGCTCGTCGACGCCGACACGCGTGAGGACATGTTCGTCAACGATCTCGTGATCATTCGCGCCGAGGGCTCCGACACCAAGGTCGAGGCCATCGCCGACGTCGCGAACCTGGACGGTAAGATCGCCATTGGCGACGCCAAGACCGTCCCCGCCGGCAAGTACGCCAACCAGGCGCTGGCTTCCGCGGGCCTCTACACCGGCACCGAGGGCGACGACGGCGAGTATGCGCCCGAGATCGCCGAAAAGGTGGCCCTGGCCGACAAAGTTGGTACCGCCGCCGCCTATGTGTCCACGGGCGACTGCGTGGCCGGCTTTGTCTACAGCTCCGATATCTTCCGCTACGACGGCATCGAGGAGGCCTTTGTGTGTCCCGAGGATTCGCACAAGCCCATCGTGTATCCGGGTGCCGTTGCCGAGAGCTCTGAGCACGCCGACGAAGCCAAGGCGTTCATCGACTTCTGTCTGTCCAACAGGAAGGCTCAGAAGATTTGGGCTAAGTACGGCTTTGAGCTTTCCGCGTAGTGCGGCTTGGCGCGATAATTCCATCGTTTTGTGTCTCACTCCGTCCTTATATTCGCTTGGAGCTTTTCGTGCTTAATAGATTCCGCATGCTTGTCGCCTGTGCTTTGACCTTCGCGCTTTGCTGGGTGCCGGGATTTGCGTTTGCTGGGGACGCTGAGCACGGGGCCCAGGTTGCTGCGACCGCTCATGGGCTTTCCTATGGGATCGAAGGTTTTGAGCGGTTGGCCAAGGGGACCGCTCGTGCCATGGAGGGCCAGCCTGAGGGCTACCGGTTTCCCGTTGACGAGGACGTGGACCTTGTAGTGGCGCCTGCCGCCGATCGCGTTGTGGTGTGGATATCGCCCAAGGCGGTCGAGAAGTATGGGTTGGATCCGCAGGACAACGAGTGCGTATCGGGTCTCAAGGCCCTCGTCTGTGAGCTCGACAGCGCAAACTGTATGGGAGGTGCGCAGCTAGGGGACGTGGATCTTCCTTGGTATGTCACGGCGGAAACAACGTTTGATGCCGGCGGGTATACCTATGGCTTTGACGAGCGCGGTGCGGATGGGGGCCGCTATGTGGTGATTGCATCAGCCTCGGGTGATGCCAAAGGCGGCGCGCGTTGGCTTGATAGCGCTCAAATGGTAGAAGCATCGTCTGTCGTGTTGCGGGATGAGCAGGGGCCCTTGACCTCTCTGGCCTCCTTATTGGGCGGCATCGACTACCGACCGTTTTGGGTGTCCATTAAAACGAGCGGCCTTGCCCTGCTGATCTCCTTTGCGCTGGGCCTGTTTGCCGCGTGGAAGACCATGGGCACCTCGAGTCGCATCAAGGGCCTGCTCGACTCGGTCTTTACCATCCCCATGGTGTTGCCGCCCACGGTCTGCGGCTTTCTGCTCCTTATGCTGTTTGGCCGCTCGACCGGGGTGGGCCAGTGGCTTATCGCGCACGGCGTCTCGATTGTCTTTACGTGGCCGGCGGCGGTGATCTCTGCCGTGGTGGTATCGTTTCCCCTGGTCTACCGTACGGCGCTCGGCGCCTTTGAGAGCCTCGACACGCAAATGCTCGATGCGGCGCGCACGCTGGGCTGGTCCGAGCGACGCATCTTCACCAAACTCATGATGCCGCTCGGCTGGCCCTCGATTGCCGCCGGCACGGTGCTCGCCTTTGCCCGCGCCATGGGCGAGTTTGGCTGCACCCTGTTCTTTGCGGGCAACTATGCCGGTATTACGCAGACCATTCCCATTGCGATTTACTTTGAATGGATGGGCGGCAATACGTCGGTGGCCCTCTTTTGGGTCGTGGTCGTAATAGCGTTCAGCTTCCTAGTCATCCTGTTCATCAACATGTACACGGCGCATTCGCAAAAATACCGCGAGCGTGGCCTTTCCCGTGCGGAACGTAAGCAGGCCAAAGATCTCGCCGGACAGGGCGATTCACTCGACCCGGCGGGCGGTGATGCCTTGCGTATCGATCGCGAGGCACTGGCCGAGCTCATGCGCGATGAGCCCGCTATGCAGGGAGGTCGATAGGCCATGTCACTCGTTCTGGACATAAAAAAGCGCTATCCGGGGTTTATGCTCGATATGCAGCTTGAGGCCGGCGAGGAGCGTGTGGCGCTGCTTGGTGCCTCGGGCTGCGGCAAGAGCTGCACGCTGCGCTGCATTGCCGGCGTGGAGACGCCCGACGAGGGCAAGATCGTCGTCAACGGCGTGACCTTTTTTGACTCGGCGGCTGGCATCAACCTGTCACCCCAGGAGCGAAAATGCGCCCTGTTGTTTCAAAACTATCAGCTGTTTCCCAACATGACGGTGGCCGATAACGTATGCGCCGGTGTAAAGGATGCTGGCGACGCCGCCGCGCGCAAAAAGCTCGCCGAGCGCTATTTGGGCATTTTCGGTCTGGCCGATTTTGTCGATCGCTACCCCGCGCGACTCTCGGGCGGGCAGCAGCAACGCGTGGCGCTTGCCCGTATGGTGGCGGCGCATCCGGGCATTTTTATGTTCGACGAGCCCATGAGCGCGCTCGATGCGTATCTCAAGAGCGCGCTTGAGCAAAACATGCTCGACCTGTTCGATGTATGCAACCGCACCGTGCTCTACGTGAGCCACGACATCGACGAAGCGTGCCGCCTGTGCCAGCGCATCTGCGTGATGCACGACGGGCATGTTGAGGAGATCGGCTCCGTCGAGGACGTGGTCCGCCGTCCGCAGACGCTGGCGGCGCTGCGCCTGACGGGCTGCAAGAACACAAGCCGGGCGCGCAAGATCGGGTCTCAGGAAGTTGAAGCCCTGGACTGGGGCATGACCTTTAACGTGGGCCATGAGGTTCCCGATAACGTGACGTACCTCGGTATTCGTGCGAGCTACTTCCATGTTGACAATCGCGCTGAGCGCGGTCGCAACAGCTACGATTTGCACGTGGCCCGTGTGAGCGATTCGCGCTTTGAGCGGCTGGTGCTGCTGGACGTGCCGCGTGCTGATGCGCCCACGCGTCTGCAGTGGAAGGTGAATAAGGTGAGTGTACCCGTGGAAGAGCTGCCGCAGGCGGGTGAGACTCTGCGCATGCATTTTGATGCAAGCAGGATTCATCTCGTTTGCCGATAATGCGGGTGCGATGCGGTCGAGGAGGTAGTCCTCGACCGCTTTGTTTTCACTTCGCCGTTCGCCGATTTCTACATGACTAAACCTTATCAGTCTGATAATTAATTATCAGACAGCGAGATGCTCACATCCCAACGTTGTCGTACGCGTGTCGACGGTGTTCGTCTTGACGACAACCGTTGATATAGTTACCTTCGACGAGAAAAGGAGGGCGCGCCGATGCTGCAGAAGACATATTCGCGTCGCGTTGCCGCGCGCGCCCTGTATATGGCTCGGAGCCGCATATGAGCAGGTATGTTCACGGCTCCGGGAGAGACGACGCACAACTAAATAATCGACCGCAAAGCGGGTTCCCCAAAATTCCGGGTTTGAGCACGGCTGGGTTTTCGCCATCCACCGTGCAGAAATACCGTAGCTATTCATTTTTGGTTCGAGAGGGGAACCGTCATGGCTGAAGAATTTGATTTCCATCCGATGTGGGAGAGCCTCGGCATGAATCTTGCCGACCACGACATGCTGCTGGGCGCTGTGGGCCAGATGTACGGCGATATGTTCCTGACGCAGAACAATCGCCCCAAGTCCACGTCCTACCTGGATTTTGTCGCCACCAACATCCACAGCGGCCGTATTAAGGAGATGCTCGACAAGAAGGAGGCCGGCGAGGCCACCAAGATCGTCGGTTCGTTCTGTGTGTACGTGCCCGAGGAGATCGTACTTGCCTGTGACGGCATTCCCGTTGGTCTGTGCTCGGGTGCCGACTGGGCGACCGACAAGGTCGAGGAGCATCTGCCGCGCAACACCTGCCCGCTCATCAAGAGCTTTGCCGGCTTTAAGCTGGGCGAGGTCTGCCCCTACATTGAGTCGAGTGACTTGGTGGTAGGCGAGAACACCTGCGATGGCAAGAAGAAGGCCTACGAGTTCTTTGCCACGCAAAAGAACATGTACGTCATGGATATTCCCAACGTGCACGACGAGTCGACGCTCGTGACCTGGAAGGCCGAGGTTAAAAAGCTTGCCGCCAAGATCGAGGAAGAGTGCGGCGTCACGATTACGCCTGAGCGCCTGAAGGCTGCCATCCACGCCGTCAACGAGAAGCGTCGCGCCCTGCAGCGTCTGGCTGCGACCCGCGCTGCCGATCCGGCGCCCATCAGCGGTCTCGACAGCCTGCTGACCGTTCAGGCCGCCTTTATGGATGACACGCCGCGTCTGACCGGCGCCATCAACGAAATGGCGGCTGAGTGCGAGCAGCGCGTTGAGGCCGGCGAGGGTGTGGCGCCCAAGGGCACCAAGCGCATCCTGTACACCGGTACGCCCATGGCCGTGCCCAACTGGAAGCTGTTCAACCTCATCGAGAAGGCCGGCGGCGTCGTGGTGGGCGAGGAGTCCTGCACGGGCTCGCGCTACTACAAGGACCTGGTCGACGAGTCCGGTGAGACGGTTGACGAGATGCTCGACGCCATCGCCGAGCGCTACTTTAAGATCAACTGCGCCGTCTTTACGCCCAACGACCAGCGTATGAAGGACATTGTCCAGATGGCCAAGGACCTGCATGCCGACGGCATCGTCGACGTGGCCTTGCAGTTCTGCACGCTCTACGAGATGGAGTCGTTTGCCGTGGAGAAGGCCGCCGAAGAGGCCGGCATCCCGTTTATGCACATCACGACCGACTACGCCGGCGAGGATGCAGGCCAACTGCAAACCAGGATTGAGGCTTTCTTGGAAACCATTTAGGGCTATCCGGTCCAGCGGCTTCCCCAAGCACCCGATCTTGCCGTTCAAACCATCGCTTGCATACCAAAGTACGCGGCGCTCCTCTTTCACGGCAACCTCGGGCACCTGGGAAAGCCGTTTCCTTGGTTGGTTAAAAGGTTTGTTAAGGAGTTATATGTCGGAAAATATTGAGCAGCCGTTGCCGTCCACGTTTGAGGAGTTCAACGAGCAACGCAAGGCGGCGTTTATTCGCGTCAAGGATTATAAGCAGGCGGGTAATCGCCTGGTCGGTTTTCTGTGCAGCTACACGCCGCTCGAGATTATCGATGCCGCGGGGGCTGCGAGCGTGGCGCTGTGCGGCACGTCCGACGAGGTGATTCCCGAGGCCGAGAAGGTGCTGCCGGCAAACCTGTGCCCGCTCATCAAGTCTACGTATGGTTTTGCCTATTCGCAAAAGTGCCCGTTTACGTACTTTAGCGACATGATCATCGGTGAGACCACCTGCGACGGCAAGAAGAAGATGTACGAGCTACTCAACGAGCTCAAGCGCACGCACATTCTGCATCTTCCGCAGGGTCGCGATCGCGCCTACGAGCGTGAAGGCTGGTACGAGGAGTGCTGCCTGCTCAAGGAGGAGCTCGAGAACTTCTACGGCATCACGATTACCGACGATGACCTGCGCGCTGCCGTCCGTCGTCGCAACCGCTTGCGTGCGGCCCAGCTCGAGATGTTTGCGCTGCAGGCCAACCAGCCGGCGGCCATGAGCGGCGTCGACCTGATGAGCACCATGTTTGCCGGCACGTTCAGCTTTGATATCGAGGCCTATGCGCAGCAGCTGGAGCAAAAGATTGTCAAGCTGCGCGAGGCCTACGACGCGGGCGAGCGCCCGGTCGCGGCGGATGCCAAGCGCATTCTGATCACCGGCTGCCCAGTGGGTGGCGTAATCAACAAGATCGGTCGCACCATCGAGTCCAACGGCGGTGTGGTCGTGTGCATGGACGACTGCTCGGGTGAGCGCACGGCGGCCATGATGATCGACCCGGAGGCTCCCGACATCCTGCGCGCCATCGCCGACCGCTACCTGGATATCAACTGCTCGGTCATGACGCCCAACGACGGTCGTATGGAAAACACACTGACCATGTGCGAGAAGTATCATGTCGATGGCGTGGTCGAAAACGTGCTCCAAGCCTGCCACACCTTTAACGTGGAGAGTGCGCGCATGCAGGAGGCTGTCGAGGGTGCGGGTATTCCGTATATGAAGATCGAGACCGATTACAGCAACGGCGACATGGGTCAGATCGAGACGCGCATCGCCGCCTTCATCGAAACCCTCTAGCTTCCTCAGGCACCGGATCTTGCTCCTCAAACCGTCGCTTGCGTACCCAAAGTACGCTGCGCTCCTCTTTCGGGGCAATCTCCGGCACCTGAGAAACCTAGAGCTAAGGCGCCTGAACGCGCCACTGTCTTTGATGTTTAGATTGGGAGAGAGCCATGATAGGGATCGGGATCGATATCGGGTCTACGGCGGCTAAGGCTGCTGTGGTCGATGGGGAGGGTTCGGTGGCGTGGACGTGCGTGCAGCCAACCGGGTTCTCCTCGGTCGATGCTTCCGAGCGGCTGCGCGAGGCACTGGAAGCGGCCGGCTATGACGTGACGGCCGAAGATGCTCGCGTGGTCGCGACCGGCTACGGTCGTGTCGCCGTGCCCTATGCGCACAAGGTCGTGACCGAGATCACCTGCCACGGCACCGGTGCCGTGCGCCTGTTTGGCGATCACGGCACGGTGATCGACGTGGGCGGTCAGGACACCAAGGTCATTCAGCTTAAAAGTGGCCGCGTGGCCAAGTTTGCCATGAACGACAAGTGCGCCGCCGGCACGGGGCGCTTTTTGGAGATCATGGCCGATCGCCTGGGCATTTCCCAGCAGCAGATGGCCGACCTGGCGCGTTCCGGCGAGCCCACCAAGATCAGCAGCATGTGCACGGTGTTTGCCGAAAGCGAGGTCATCAGCCTGATCGGTCGCGGTGAGCCGCGCGAGAACATTGCGCGTGGCGTGATCGACAGCGTGGTCTCGCGCGTGGCGACCATGGCCGGGCAGGCCGCGGGCGCCCCGTACTACCTGACCGGTGGCCTGTGCGAGAACGCCTTCGTGGTGGAGCGGTTGGGCGAGCTGCTGGGGTCGCCGGTGACCACCTCGCCCCAGGCTCGCTTTGCCGGTGCCATCGGCGCGGCGATTCGCGCACAGGCGCTCAATTAATGCATCCGCCGCAGGCTCGCATTCATGCGTATACTGGGAGAAAATGATTGACCGATGAGAGGAGGTATCGATGGCTGACGATCAGATTAAGCTCACGTCTATGACTGCCGCGAGCGGTTGAGCCGCTAAGTTGGCTCCTGGAGCCCTCGCCCAGGTCCTGGGCGATTTACCCAATGTGCATAACGACAACTTGCTCGTGGGGTTCGATACCTCCGACGATGCGAGCGTCTTTCGCGTTGGCGATAACTTGGGTCTCGTGCAGTCCATCGACTTCTTCCCACCGATGGTCGACGACCCGTTTTTGTTTGGCCAGATCGCCGCGGCAAACTCGCTGTCGGACATCTACGCCATGGGCGGGCGGCCGAGCCATGCCATGAACTTGCTGTGCATCCCGAGCTGTCTGGGCGTTGAGGTTGCCGGTCAGATTCTGGCGGGCGGCGCCGACAAGTGCGTCGAGGCGGGTTGCTCCATCGCGGGCGGTCACACCATCAACGACGACGAGCCCAAGTACGGCCTGTCCGTGAGCGGGTTTGTCGCGCTCGACCGCATGCTCGCCAACAGCGGCGCGCGCGTGGGCGATGCGTTACTGCTGACCAAGGCGGTTGGCTCGGGCATCATCACCACGGCCATTAAGGGCGAGCTCATCGAGCAGGACGAGGCCGCAGCCATGTTTGACTCGATGCGCACCCTCAACGAGGCTCCGATTCGTCTGGCCGAGGGACTTGAGCTTCACGGCTGCACCGACATCACGGGCTTTGGCCTGATCGGGCATGCGTGCGAGATGGCCGAGGGCTCGGGCGTGCAGATTGAGCTTGCGTCGGGGGCGGTGCCGCTCTTTGACCAGGTGCTCGACATGGCGCGTTTGGGCATTATCCCCGCGGGCTCCTACCGCAACCAGGACTTCTTTGGCCCGCGCGTGACGGCCGACGAGGACCTTGAGCCGGGCATGCTCGACGCGCTGTACGACCCGCAGACGTCTGGTGGCCTGCTTATCGCGGCACCTGCTGCCGATGTGGATGAGCTTGCGCGCCGTCTGCATGCCGAAGGACGTATTGCCGCCGTCGTCGGTCGCGTGTGCGAGTCGGTGCCAGGCGGTCCTGCCGTCCACGTTGTTCGCTAGCCCGCACGTTTATGTAACTGTTTACCGTTCTCTAGAACGGTTCTTTCGAAAGGAAAAGCTATGTCTACCAAAATTGAAGTCAATGCCATGGGCGATGCCTGCCCGCTGCCCGTCGTCAAGACGCTCAAAGCCCTGAAGCAGCTCGATGGCGAGGGCGCCGTCGTGACCTCGGTCGATAATGAGACCGCCGTCAAGAACATTTCCAAGATGGCGCAGGAGAAAGGCTGCACGGCCTCGGTCGAGAAGGTTTCTGACGCCGAGTGGCACGTGACCGTGGCGACCTCTGGCGCCGTTGCCGTGGCCGATCCCGAGCAGGATGGCGCTGCCTTCTGTGATGCCAGCGCCGGCAAGGGCAAGCTCGTCATTTCCGTCTACACCGACTGCATGGGCCGTGGCGACGACGAGCTGGGCCACAAGCTCATGAAGGCGTTTATCTTTGCCGTGACGCAGCAGGAGGAGCTGCCCGCGACCATGCTGTTCTACAACGGCGGCGCCAAGCTCACCGTCGAGGGCTCGCCGGTGCTCGACGACCTGAAGGGTCTGGCCGAGCAGGGTGTCGAGATTCTCACCTGCGGTACCTGCCTCGATCACTATGGCATTAAGGACCAGCTCGCGGTGGGCGAGGTCACGAATATGTACGTGATTGTGGAGAAGATGGAGCAGGCCGTGCGCGTCGTGCGCCCGTAGCGTATTGGTTGGAGTTGCCATGAGGGAGAAGCGCCCGGCGCTTGTCATCACGTTTCCCACCACGGCGGCCGCCATGGGCTGCGAGTCCCTGTGCATTGAGCGCGGTCTTCCCGGGCGAACGATTCCCGTACCCGGGGAGGTCGCTGCCGGCTGCGGTCTGGCGTGGAAGGCGTTGCCTGCCGATGAGGAACTGCTGCGCGGCGAACTCGCCGCGGCGGGCGTTCCCACCGAGGACTTTACGGTGATTGATATGTGGGAGGTCGTGCGATGATCTACCTGGATAACGCGGCGACGACCATGCACAAGCCGCAGACGGTCATCGATGCCGTGACGCAGGCGATGTGCTCGCTCGGCAATGCCGGACGCGGCGCCACGTCGGGTGCCCTCGATGCCGCTCGTACGATTCACGGTTGCCGCGCCAAGCTCGCGCGCCTTTTGGGTTGCCCGAGGGCGGACCATGTGTGCTTTACGCCCAACTCTACGGCGGCGCTCAACACCGCCATCAACGGGGTGGTGTGCCCCGGCGACCGTGTGGTCACGACGGTGCTCGAGCACAACTCCGTGCTACGTCCGCTTAACCGCCTGGCGGTAGAGCGGGGCGTGACCGTTGAGCATGCGGGCTGCGATGCGAGCGGCGCGCTCGACTACGACGAGCTCGAGCGGCTGGTGACGCCTGACACGCGTGCCGTAGTGGTGACGCACGCCTCCAATGTGACCGGCAATGAGGTCGACATTGCGCGCGTGGCCGCCATGGCCCATGCGGCCGGCGCGCTGGTGATCGTCGATGCCTCGCAGTCTGCCGGCACGGCGCATATCGATATGCAGGCCATGGGGCTCGACGTGGTGTGCTTTACTGGCCACAAGGGACTCATGGGTCCGCAGGGGACCGGCGGGCTGGCCGTGGCGGAGGGCATTGACGTGTGGCCGTGGGCCATGGGCGGCACGGGCGTGCACAGCTTCGATGCGCTGCAGCCGCTTGAGTGGCCCACGCGCCTTGAGGCGGGCACGCTCAACGGCCACGGCATCGCGGGCCTTTCCGCAGGCCTCGACTTTATCGAGGCCCAAGGCGGAGTCGAGGCGATCGCGGCACACGAGCGAGCACTGGCGGATCGCTTTCTCGCTGGCGTGCGCGAAATCCCGGAGATCAAGCTCTACGGTGCGTTTGATCAGCCCGTGCGCTCGGCGATCGTCTCACTCAACGTGGGCGATATCGATTCGGCCGAGATCTCGGACGCGCTCATGCAAGGGTGGGGGATTGCCACGCGCCCCGGTGCCCATTGCGCTCCGCTCATGCACCGCGCGCTCGGGACCGAACGCCAGGGTGTCGTTCGCTTCTCGTTTGGGTATTTCAACACGGACAAGGAAGTCGACACCGCGATTGACGCTTTGCGCGATTTAGCCTGCTAGAGCGTATATACTTGCGGGACGGGTGTTTTTGCCCGTCCCGTTTTTGTTTCGACCCGAAAGGTGTGCCTATGGCCTCATCCGCCCCGCGCGGCCTGCGCTCCGACCATGTCGTTACCGTCGGCATTGCGCTGTTCTCGATGCTCTTTGGCGCCGGTAACCTCATCATTCCGCCGTTGCTGGCACTTCAGGCCGGTACCGCCACGCCACTTGCCATGATTGGCTTTTTGATTGCTGCCATCGGCCTGCCTGTTATGGGCTTTATCGCCGTAGCGCTCGCCGGAACGGCGCGTGAGCTTGCCGGCCGCGTGCACCCCAAGTTCGGTGAGTTCTTTGTCGCGGCGGTGTATCTGGCCATCGGCCCGTGCCTGGCTATTCCGCGCACGAGCTCCACGGCCTTCGAGATGCTGGTGCCGCTGCTGCCCGAGGGCGTCTCGCTCGGTACGGCTCGCCTGGTGTTTGCCGTTAGCTTCTTTGTCGTCGCGTTTGCGCTCACGCTGCGCCCGGGTGTCATCACACGCGTGCTCGGCCGCATTACGGGCCCCGCGCTCATTGCGCTCATTGTGCTGGTCGTGGGTGCTGCCGTGATTTCGCCGCTGGGACCGGCTGCCGCGCCTCAGGCTCCTTACGATGCAGGCGCCGCCGTGCAGGGCTTTCTGACTGGCTATCAGACCATGGACCTGCTCGCGTCGCTCGCCTTCGGCATCATCATCGCCGAGACCATCCACGAGTTGGGTGTTACCGATGACAATCGCGTGGCCTTTGAGATTTCGCGCTCCGGTGTGATCGCCGGCGCACTCATGGCCGTCATCTACTGCGGTCTGGCGCTTGCCGGCATGCAGCTCGGCACGGTTATGCCCGATGTCACCAACGGCGCCGCCATCCTCGCCCGTTCGGCCTCTATGCACTTTGGTCTTGTCGGCACGGTCGTGGTCTTTGCGATTTTCTTCCTCGCCTGCATGAACGTGTGCATCGGCCTCATCAGCTGCTGCTCGCGCTACTTCTGCGAGACGTATGTGGTCGAAGGGGGAGCGGAGGCCTCCGAGGAGGCCATGCGCCGTCCCTTTGCGGTTCTCGCCTTTGTGTTCGCGGCGTTTTCGTGCGTGCTTTCCAACGTGGGCCTCGACGTGATTCTTATGTTCTCGGTGCCCATGCTCAACGCCTTGTATCCCGTTGCCATCGTGCTGGTACTGATGGGCCTGGTGCACGGCTTTTGCGACGCTCATCCGCAGGTGTGGGTCTGGGTCGGCGGTGTTGTCGCGGTGCAGAGCGTAATCACTTCGATCCGCGATGCGTTCTTTGCTGGCGCGTGGCTACCGTTCGATGCGTTGCCGCTGGCAGATATCGGTGCTGCGTGGGCGCCGGTTGCTGTGGTGGCGTTTGTGATTGGTCTGGTTCATAGCAAGTTTGTCGCTCATTCGAGGAGCTAGGGTTTCTGCGCTTGCACGGGCGGGGAGTCTCCCCTATAATTTCCTTCGCTTTGGGACACGCAAGGTTTAGACCTTAGCTGCTCAACACCTTCGGGACGTGGCGCAGTTTGGTAGCGCGCCTGCTTTGGGAGCAGGATGTCGCAGGTTCAAATCCTGTCGTCCCGACCATATCTTGCGGGCGTAGTTCAATGGTAGAATCCCAGCCTTCCAAGCTGATGACGCGGGTTCGATTCCCGTCGCCCGCTCCATAGGATATCTTTAACGGCTTTGGCTCCTTTTGGTGCCAGAGCCGTTTTCATATACATGCCGGGGACCCCACATCCCCTCCTAAGTTGCGGTGAAATACGGACTGTTTTTCGGCTTTTATGGCCCATGTAGTCCGTATTTCACCGCAACTATTTGTAAGGTTGGATTTTGATGCCGTTGGGAGGATCGTAGCGACCGTCTACCGAGAGTGGAAATATTTTTTGAAGCTCTGACCTGCGACGTCAAGCTTTTGGTCAGCTTTTGGCAAGGCCTGCGGACGGAAGCATGCGATAGCGTAATGGTATTCTCTCCGCCGTGATGGTTATGGGGTTGGCCATGCTCGATAAAGGCAAACATTTTCCGCAGTCCTATGCAAGGATGCTATTCTCGGCCGTTGGAATTCATCAAGATGGACAGCTGCTTATAACAATTGATCCTTGGGATGAACGCCGTGCGCGCGAGCTTATGCAGGAAGAGCTCATGCTTCGTCTTTACAACCATGTGTATGCGGATCCGGTCTATTGGAATAATCTTGGGGTTGAAGATCGTATCTTTCAGCTGGCATCCGCTATTGCGGTCGTTGAACCGGATGCTGTGTTTTGCGGAGCGACAGCAGCGCTGCTCTACGGCATCGGCTCGGCGTATACGCTTCTGGATAAAGTGCAAGTGCTGCTGCCACGGTCTACAAGGCGTGATACGTATGAGTTCGTTGAATACAAGCGCTGGCGCCCGGGCGAAGTGTGGCGGCTTGGTCTGTTTACACTGACGGATCCGTGTCGAACGGTTGTTGATATCGCGCGATCGAGCGCCTTTCGCTATGCGCTGGGTTATGTCGATGGCTTGGCCCGTGAGTACGATGTCGAACGCGAAGAGCTGCGAGCATATGCGCAGGCAAATTGTCGAGGGCTGCATGGCATCGCGCGTGCTTTTGACGTTTTTGAGTATATGGACGGCAGGTCAGACAATGGCGGCGAGTCTGAGGCGAGAGCAGCGATGATTCTCGCTGGGGTTGCCGCGCCCGAGCTTCAAGTTGAGATAACGCGACCGGGAAACGCTGGCTATTATCTAGCAGATTATGGCTGGCAGATGCCAGACGGCTCATGGACGCTGGCAGAGCTGCATGGGCTAGGCAAGTTTGAAGACGAGGCTCAAAATGATCCAGAGCGGGCGGCGGCAAAAACGTATCGAGCGGCCCTCATGCGCGACGCGAACCTTCGCGCCATGGGCCACAACGTCATTCATTTCAAACTCTCGGACACCTACGACGTAGAATCGTTCGGTGCCATGATGCGCGGTTACAGCATTCCGACAATAAAACCCTACGCCGACTCCCGATAGCGAAATCGTTCGCGGTCCACCTTCAATAAGTTGCGGTGAAATACGGACTGTTGTGGCCTTTAAAGGCATAAATCAGTCCGTATTTCACCGCAACTTAGGTGGGGATGGGTTTATCTGCGGGGGCGGTGGCGGAGCTTGTCGATGGTGGAGTCGGTACTTCGGCTGCGGGCTTCGGCGGCGCGGTCGCGGGCGTCGGCGGCGGTTTGGCGCTGGCGGCGGTAGTCGATCATGCCTTGGATGATGGGCTTGCCAAAGCTCACGACATCATCGTTGTAGATGGCGGTTCGGGCTGCGAGGAGGCAGTCGGAAAAGTCCATATGGGTCTTGCCAAAGAGTTTGACGGCAAGGGCGACAACGGTGGGCTCGTCGACCATTACGTCATCGAGCAGCCTTTTCATGGCCGTAGCAATCTCAACGCGGGGAACCTTATAGACGTCGCGCAGCGTGACCACGACGCGCGTGATAATCTCGGGGTAGACGCGAGCGGTGCGCGTGGCGATGACCTTGGCGGCGCGCGGTGACAGAACTTCGTCGTCGTCAAGCAGGTAGCGTAGGATGACGGTCTCGTCGATGATGGTGCTACTCATGGATATCTACTTCCTCGGGACCCAAAATCGAATCGTCGCATTCTGTAGCAAGGTACTCAATCCAGGCATTGCGCTCCTCGGAGCGGCGATTGGGGTCCCCATATGCTTTGAGCAGTCCATAGGCGGACATGCCGTCCTTGGAGCGCACGGCGACCGGCTGAAAGGGGAGCTTGCGCATCAAAATACTCTGCGCGACAAATAGACGGACAGCCTCGGCGAGCGATGTGCCCATGGCGTCGTAGAGGCGCTCGGCATGCTGTTTGTCCTCTTCGCGAATGCGCACCTGCAGGATGGCTCGTTTTTGCGTCGATGACATCACTGGCCCCCTTAATGAGCGTGCAATATGAATGGTCAATTACAACATTGGCTAATAATAGCCAATGTTGTAACCACTGCTTTATTGCACTCAAGTAAATGAGCGCGAAATATATATCAAACGTATTACATCCTTTATAAACGAGCGTGAAATCTCCCTTGGATGTACGCGTGTAATACACTCACCTTTATAGCTTCTAGAGAATAATTCCAACCTGCCAAAACCCCTGCAATACACCCGTATTGCAGGGCCTATGCTCACGGTTACCCCCTGCAACTGCGTATATTCAATCTGTATATCGTTGGAGGAATTCTATCGAAGCGCCTGTTTCGCCGCATGCGCTCGATACGCCGATGCCGGGCCACGGGCGGTCCGGGGCAACGTCGACAGGGTCTCTCCGGCATGGGATTCAGGAGGGAGTGAACAACATGGGCAATAAACGAGTCGTGGCTGATTCTTCACGCTGCATTGGGTGCCAAACCTGTATGGCGGCGTGCATCGAGGCGCACGATATTCCCGGCAACATCGCCGCACCTCGCTTGCGCGTAACGCGCACCTACGAGATTTCCGCGCCGGTGGCATGTCACCACTGCGAGGACGCTCCGTGCGCCAAGGCCTGCCCTACGGGCGCCTTGTTCTTTGATCCAAAGAACCATCGCATCGGCGTCAACGAGGACAACTGCATCGGTTGCAAGAGCTGCGTCATGGCATGCCCCTTTGGCGCCGTGAGCGTGGCGACCACGCAGGTCCCCGTCTTGATGGGTGACGTGCGCGTGGGTTCGCAGACTAAGAGCTTCGTGCTCAAGTGCGACCTGTGCGTGGACCGTCCCGGCGGTCCGGCGTGTGCCGAGGCGTGTCCGACCAAGGGCCTCACCCTGGTAGACGAGGAGCGTTTGGCGGAACTGACTGCCGAGCGTGCCCGCGCCACCATCGAAAACGAGGCGTAAGCGTCGGGCGACAGGCCCAATGATTGTCAAATAAGTACCGAGTATTCGGTAGCAGAGAAAGGAAGGAGGGTGTCATGGAGAAGCATAAAGTGATTTGCCCGTACTGCGGCGCCGGTTGCCAGTTTAACCTCTTGGTCCAAAACGGCCAGGTTGTGGGTACCGAACCGCTCAACGGCATCACCAACCAGAGCGAGCTGTGCCTTAAGGGCATGAGCGGTTACGACTTCATCAACGACACCAAGATCTTGACTCCTCGCGTACTGCACCCGATGATCCGTCGCACTAAGGGCGCGGATCTTGAGCGCGTAAGCTGGGACGAGGCACTGGATTTCACCGCATCTAAGATGCAGGCCATAATTGACGAATATGGTCCTAACGCTGTCATGACCACCGGCTCTTCGCGAGGCGGCGGCAATGAGGCGAACTACGTCATGCAGAAGTTTACGCGTGCGTGCATCGGCACCCACAGCGTGGACAACTGCGCCCGTACTTGACACGGCCCTACTGTCCTCGGTCTGATGGACACGGTTGGTTCAGGTTGCATGTCATGCTCCATCCCCGGTATGGAGGATGCGGGCTGCATTTTCCTCTTCGGCTATAACCCTGCCGATTCGCACCCCATCGTCGCAAGGCGTATCGTGCGAGCCAAAGAAAAGGGTTGCAAGATCATCGTCGCCGACCCGCGCCATATCGAAACCGCGCGTATCGCCGATCTCTACCTTCCGATCAAGAACGGTTGCAACGTCGCGTTCCTCAACGCCTTTGCCAACTGCTTGGTCAACGATGGCCTCTACGACAAGGAATTCGTCGCCGAGCACACGAACGGCTTTGACGAGTGGTGGGAGACCATCAAGAACTACACTCCCGAATCCGTACAGGACATCACGGGTGTTGAGCCCGCGTTGATCCACCAAGCTGCCGAGATGTACGCCACGGCGAAGCCCTCTGCCATCATTGGCTGGGGCATGGGCGTATGCCAGCAGAAGCAGAACCTGAAGACGGTGCACACCATCGCCTCCATCGCCTGCGTTGCCGGCCAAATCGGCAAACCCAATTCTGGCCTCGCGCCCGTGCGTGGCCAGAATAACGTCCAGGGCTCCTGCGATATGGGCATGCTGCCCAACCTGTACCCTGGCTACCAGAAAGTCACCGACCCGGCTGTGCGCGCCAAGTTTGCAAAGGCTTGGGGCGTGCCCGAGGAAAAGCTCCCGCTCGAGGAGGGCTACAAGCTCACCGACCTGGGCCACCTGGTCGACGAGGGCAAGGTGCACTGCTTCTACAACTACGGCGAGGACCCGGTGCAGACCGAGCCCGATTCGGCCGGTATGCGCAAGACGCTCTCCGAGCTGGATCTGTTCATTTGCCAGGACATCTTTATGACGCAGACGACCATGCTCGCCGACGTCATCCTGCCTGCCACCTCTTGGGGCGAGCACGAGGGTGTCTTTACCGCATCCGACCGTAGCTTCCAGCACTTTGACGCGGCCGTTCCGCCCAAGGGCGAGTGCCGTCACGACTGGGAGATCTTCGCGGACCTGTCCACGCGCATGGGTTACCCCATGCACTACGACAACACCGAGCAGATTTGGAACGAGTGCATTAGCCTGTGCCCCAACTTTGTGGGCGCGACCTACGAGAAGATGGCTCCCGAGGGCGGTTACGCCCAGTGGCCGGTCAAGAGCACCGATGTGAACGACCACGGTACGCCCGACATGTTCGCCGGTGGCAAGTTCACCACCAAGGACGGCCGCGCCAACCTGATGGCGCACGACTGGGAGGCGCCCTCCGAGCTTCCCGATGATGAGTACCCGCTCATCCTGTGCACCGTCCGCGAGGTCGGTCACTACAGCTGCCGCTCGATGACCGGCAACTGCAAGACGCTGGCGCTGCTTGCCGACGAGCCCGGCTTCGTTCGCATGAACCCTGCTGACGCGAAGGCCCGCGGCATCAAGAACGGCGACATCGTGAGCATCCACTCCCGCCGCGGCCAGGTTTACAGCCGCGCGGACGTGTCCGACCGTATCAACAAGGGCACGGTCTATATGACCTACCAGTGGTGGATCGGCAAGTGCAACGAGCTGACCATGCACAAGGTCGACCCGGTCTCGCACACGCCCGAGGACAAGTTCTCTGCCTGCCAGGTCGACGCCATCGCCGACCAGGTGTGGGCCGAGGGCGAGGTGGAGCGTCAGTACACCGAGCTCAAGCAGGCTCTGGTGGACGCTGCCGCTCCCCAGGACGTTGAGCCCGGCGCCGCCAAGTTCGACGACGAGACGCACGTGAACCAAATCGTGTAGTCCCGTTCTCGTTGGCTTTTTGGGCCGGGCGTCCAAGCGCATCGGACGCCCGGCCCGTTATTTTGAAAGGAAGTGGGGATGAACCGCTTCATCGATATCAACCCGGAGAGGTGCATCGGCTGCGGAACATGCCAGTCCGCCTGTGCCGACGCCCACCGGATGCAGGGTCTTCAGGACACGCCGCGTCTGGCGCTCGTGAAGACCGGCGGCATCTCGGCCGCCCTGGCCTGCCACCATTGCGAGGGTGCCCCTTGCGCCGAGGTCTGCCCGGTGAACGCCATCGAGCACGATGGCGACCGCATCCACGTTAAGGAGCAGGAGTGCATCGGGTGCAGGCTGTGCGCCATCGCGTGCCCCTTCGGCGCCATCCATCCGGACGGCACGTCTATTGCCGGTGTCGCAGGCATGTGCGACCCGACGCCTTCGTACCCTAAGTCCCTGAGCAGCCTGCTTACGTGGGCTCCTGGTCAGTACACCTGCGCTGTCAAGTGCGACCTGTGCGCATTCGATCCGGACGGCCCGCATTGTGTGGCGGCGTGCCCCACCAAGGCGCTGACCGTCATGGGCGGCGCGGCTGATCGCGAGCTCGACGAGGCCAAGCGCCTGCGCTCGATCGAAAACGGTCCGGCCGTCGACGTTGCCGCTGTGGCCCAGGGCCTGTCCGAGAAAGCAGAAGGGAGCGTAAACAATGGATAGCATGACGCTGTTTATCGCATCGCTTGCCGTCTCGTGCATCGGTGCGCTCGCCTCGGTTCTGCTGATCAAGGCCGATAACGCCGCCAAGACCGCCGGCTGCCTGATCGGCGCCGTCGCGGCCGTGCTGTCGTTCATCGCGGGCCTCGAGGCCGTGCTTGGCGACGTTTCGTCCCTCAACACGGTCTTCTTCTTCCCGTTCGCCCGTCTCGAGCTCTTGCTCAACGGCCTTGCGGGCCTGATCGTGGTCCTCATCTCGATTCTCGCCTTTGCGGGCTTCATCTACGGTCTGTCCTACTTCGACGAGTACCCGGGCAAGGTCGGGCGCGCCGGCTTCTTTATGAACACCTTCGTCGCCTCGATGATGCTCGTCATCACCGCCGACAACGTGTTCTGGTTCCTGGTCGCCTTTGAGCTCATGTCCCTTACGAGCTACTTCCTTGTCGTTATCGAGGAGAACAAGAACTCCATTAGGGGCGGTTGGCTCTACTTCGTCATCGCGCACGTGGGCTTCGTTCTCATCATGGCGAGCTTCCTGCTCATGACCAACGGCGTGGGCGGTTCCTTCAGCTTCAGTGATTTCCGTACGCATGACTTTGGACCCGCCGTCTCCTCCGCGTGCTTCGTCCTCGCGTTCTTCGGATTTGGCGCGAAGGCCGGTATCATTCCGCTGCACTCCTGGCTGCCCCAGGCGCACCCCGAGGCGCCGTCCAACGTGTCCGCCCTCATGTCCGGCGGCATGATCAAGATCGGCATCCTGGGAATCCTCAAGGTCGGTCTCGACCTGCTCGCGGGTTCGGGCGTCCAGCTCTGGTGGGGCCTCATGGTCCTGGTCTTCGGATCCATCTCGTCGGTCCTGGGTGTCGTCTACGCCCTCCACGAGCACGACATCAAGCGCCTGCTTGCCTATCACTCCGTCGAGAACATCGGCATCATCTTGCTCGGTGTCGGCGCGTCCATGACGGCGCACGCCCTGGGCAACGACGTCATCGCGACGATCGCGCTCATGGCCGCCCTCTACCACACGCTCAACCACGCCATGTTCAAGGGCGAGCTGTTCCTCGGCGCGGGCTCCCTGCTCTATGCCACGGGTACGCGCAACATGGAGAAGATGGGCGGTCTGTTCCGCCGCATGCCGGTCACGGCCGTCTGCTTCCTCATCGGTGCCCTTGCCATCTCGGCCATCCCGCCGCCCAACGGCTTCGTTTCCGAGTGGTTCACCTACCAGTCCCTGTTCAACATCTCGACGCTCTCCGACCCGGTCGTCATGGTGTTCGCCGTCGCCTCCGCGGCCGCCCTCGCCATCACCGGTGCCCTGGCCGTCACGTGCTTCGTGAAGGCCTACGGCGTCTCGTTCGCGAGCAGCCCTCGTTCCCAGGAGGCCGCGAACGCCAAAGAGTCCCCGGCTCCGATGTTGTTCTCGCAGATGCTCCTCGCGGCCATCTGCGTGGTACTGGGAATCGGCTCCCCGGTCATCGCCCCGGTTCTGGGCGACGTCGCCCAGAGCGTGCTTGCCGGCTCCGCCGTCACAGCCACCTCGGGCGTGTCTCTCGTGAACGAGATTTCCGGTGCCGCCACCTCCACCCCCGCGATCGCCATCGCGCTCGTGGTCCTCACCGGCCTCGCGTTCGCGTTGAGGTCCTGCCTCGGCGCCAAGGCCCCCGCTAAGAAGACCGACCCTTGGGCGTGCGGCTACGAGCCCAACGAGCACATGCCCGTCGTCGCCACGAGCTTCGCGTCCGACGTCGAACTCTTCATGGGCCCGCTCTACACCCTGCGCGAGGTATGCACCAAGATCTGCTGGTCCATCGCGCACGTGTTCCAGAAGCTCACCGGTGTCGCCCAGGGCGTCGAGCCCCTGCCCGACCGTTTCCTGGTCGATGCACCGAGCGAGGGTGCCGACAAGCTGACCGGCCTCGCCTCCAAGATCGAGGGCGGCAACTACTCCGTATACATCTGCTACATCGTCGCGGCGCTCGTGGTCTTCCTCGTGCTCGCCGTGGTCATGGTCTAGAGAGGGGAGAGGATATTATGAACATCGTTCTTGCGATGGCGCAGGGCCTCGTGGTCATGCTGGTCGCGCCCTTCTTCTCCGGCCTCGCCCGTGTGATTCGCGCGAAGATGCACAATCGCCGCGGTCCGTCCATCCTTCAGGATTACCGGGACCTCGCGAAGCTCATGGCGCGTCCCGAGTCCGTGAGTTCCGACTCGAGCTTCGTGCTGCGCATCATGCCGCCGCTGTTCCTCGCGGTGTCGTTTATGCTCGCCATGGGCCTGCCCATGTTCACGCTCCAGAGCCCCATGCCCGTCTTTGGTGACGCCATCACCATCATGTACGCGCTCGCGCTGTCCCGCTTCTTCTTCGCGCTGTCCGGCGTGGATTCCTCCAACGCCTACGCGGGCTTCGGCGGTATCCGCGAGCTCCTCATGAGCGTGCTCATCGAGCCGTCCATGCTCATCGCGCTGTTCACCGTCGCCATCGTGTGCGGCTCCACGGACATTGCGACCATGGGTCAGCACATCGTTACGGGCAACGTCTCGAGCGTCGTCGCCGTTATCCTCGCCGGCGTCGCCTTCGCGGCCGCCTGTTACATGGAGCTCGGCAAGCTTCCGTTCGATCAGGCCGAAGCCGAGCAGGAGCTCCAGGAGGGCCCGCTCGCCGAGCTCTCCGGCCCGTCCCTGGCCATGATGAAGCTCGCCATGGGCATGAAGCAGGTCGTGGTCGTCGCTTGGTTCACCTCCATCTTCATCCCCTGGGGAGAGCCCGCGACCATCGGCGTCACCGCTCTCGTGGGCGCCGTCGTCTTCCTCGTCAAGTGCCTGGTCGATTTCGTCGTCTGCGGCGTGCTCGAGAACTCCGTTTCCCGTTCGCGCTTCAAGGTGCTCGGTAACCAGACCTGGGCCGTCGTCGGCATCGCGGTCCTCGCGTTCGTCTTCGTCGTCGTAGGCGTGTAGGGAGAAGGGAGAAACTATGTCAATCGAATCGAGCTTGTCCCTCTTTGCCATGGTGGCGATCGCCGTCCCCATGCTGGGCTCCCTGCTCATCGTCATGCTGCCGCGTCCCTACGCTAAATGGATCTGCGCCTTTGCCGGCGGCATCGCCACGGTCGCTTCCGTTGGCTTGGCCGCGACGTTTGCCGGAAACGGCATGAACGCGGTCGATGTAACCTGGGCGAGTATGGGCCAGACCTTGGTCATGGGCTTCATATTCGACCGGATGAGCACGCTGCTCGCACCCGCGTTCGTCGCTATCGGCCTGCTCGTCGTCATCTATTCGTTCCCGTACATGAGCGATAAGAATAAGGAGCATCCCGACGCGCCCCGTCGTCGCTTCTACGTGTACTTCTCCACGTTCATCGGCGCCATGGCCGGTCTCGCCTACAGCTCCACCATCGTCGGCCAGCTCGTTTTCTTCGAGATCACCGGTGTGTGCTCCTGGGGCCTCATCAGCTACTACATGACGCCCACGGCCAAGAAGGCCGGTATGAAGGCGCTCATCATCACCCATATCGGCGCTCTGGGACTCTACATCGGCGCGGCCTTCCTGTTCGCCGGAACCGGCACGTTCGCGCTGAGCGCGATCTCCCAGCTCGATTCCGGTATGAAGACCGTCGTGCTGCTGCTCATCCTGTTCGCTGCTTGGGCCAAGTCCGCCCAGTTCCCGCTCTACATGTGGCTGCCCTCCGCAATGGAGGCCCCCACGCCCGTTTCCGCCTACCTTCATGGCGCGTCCATGGTTAAGGTCGGCGTGTGCGTGTTCGCCCGCGCTCTTGCGAGCGCCGGCGATATCCCCGAGATCGTCGGTTGGGTCGCCATCATCGACGCCGTCGTGACCATGCTCTTCGGCTTCCTCATGTACCTGCCCCAGAAGGATATGAAGCGCCTGCTCGCCTTCTCGACGATCGCGCAGCTCGCCTACGTGTTCTTTGGCCTGGGCCTCTCCGTGTTCGGAAGCCAGATGGCGTTTAACGGCGCCGTCGAGCACATCTTCAACCACGCGTTCACCAAGACCCTGTTCTTCCTCATCGCCGGCTCCCTCAGCTTCACGCTGGGAACCCGTATGCTGCCCAAGATCCAGGGCCTCATGAAGAAGTACCCGGTCACGGGCGTGGGCTTTGCGGTCGCCGCGACCGCTATCGCCGGCGTGCCCCCCATGAGCACGTTCTTTTCCAAGTTCCAGATCATTTCCGGTGGCTTCGCGGTTGGTGCTACCAACACGGTCATCTTCGTCCTCGTGTGCGTCATGGTCGTCGAGACCGTCGCCACCTTCGCATGGTTCCTGCGTTGGATGGGTAAGGTCCTGCCCGGTGAGCCGAGCGAGACCGTGGCCGCCGGCCAGCCCCTTCCGCGCGCCATGGCGTTCGTGTTCGTCGTCCTCATGATCATGGTCGTCGTCGCCGGTCCTCTGTCCTCTAGTTGGATGGGTTAGGAGGTAGGACATGGGTTATTCGTTAGTCAATATCCTGGGCGGTCTTCTGATCGTGACCTCCACCATGGTGGTCGTCTCGAAGACCATCCCGTCCGCCATTAAGTGGTACGCGATCCAGTCGGTTGTCCTGGTGGGCGTGCTGCTCACCCTGGGCCTCACCACCGGTGCCACCGAGCTTCTCATGTGGGCCGCGTCGGCCTTCGTCACCAAGGTGATCCTCGTTCCGTTCATTCTCAACCGTGCCTACAAAAAGATGGGTTCGCCTGCCGATAGCACGCTGACCTCCTCCATCAAGCCGGCCTGGACCATCATCCTCACCGGTCTGGAGGTGGCCATCTGCTTCGCGGTGGTCACGCGCCTGAGCCTGCCCACCGCTGAGGTGGCTACTCCGGCCCTCGCCATCAGCTTCGCGCACTTCTTCGTCGGCCTCACGTGCATCATCTCCCAGCGCAACATCCTCAAGCAAATCTTCGGGTACTGCCTTATGGAGAACGGTAGCCACGTGACGCTCGCCCTGCTCGCGCCCACGGCCCCCGAGATCATCGAGATCGGCATCGCCACCGACGCCATTTTCGCCGTCATCATCATGTCCGCCGTCGTCGTGAGGATCTGGAACGACACCAAGTCGCTCGACTCCCACGACCTGACCGAATTGAAGGGGTAGGCCATGGATGTTTCAATGCTGACGGTCGCCCTGCTCGCTTGTCCCCTCGTGTTCTCCCTGATTATGGCTGCGCTCCCCAAGACGACGTCCTACAGCGTCTTTGCGGGGCTCAACACCATCTCCGTCGCGGCGACCCTCGTCCTTTCGGTCGTCACCGCGGGAACCATGCTCTCGAGCGGGCAGAATATCGACGCTTTGGGCCTGTGGCTCCATCTCGATTCGCTCTCGTCGATCTTCGTCCTTCTGGTAGGCATCATCGGGTTCATCACCGGCGTGTACTCCATCTCCTATATCAAGATCGATATCGAGGAGAAGACCATGCCGGCCGAGCGCACCAAGCAGTACTACGCGCTGTTTAGCCTGTTCGTTTTCACGATGCTGCTCGCCTGCCTGTCCAACAACATCATCCTCACCTGGGCGGCGGTCGAGGCCACCACGCTGTCGACCGTGTTCCTCGTGGGCATCTACAAGAACAAGCAGGCGCTCGAGGCGTCTTGGAAGTACGCGATGGTCTGCACCGCCGGCGTGGCCTTCGGCCTGTTCGGCACGCTGCTCATCTACGCGAACGCCGCCGATATCATGCCCAACGCGCATGAGGCAGCCTTCCTCACCTCCATCATGCCCTACGCCGACCAGTTCGACCCGATGCTCGTGCGCCTCGCGTTCGCGTTCATCGTCATCGGCTTCGGCACCAAGGCGGGCCTGTTCCCCATGCACACTTGGCTGCCCGACGCGCACTCCCAGGCTCCGAGCCCGGTCTCCGCGCTGCTCTCGGGCGTGCTGCTCAAGTGCGCCATGCTGGTGATCATCCGCTTCTACTCCCTGTCCATCATCACGGTGGGCGACACCTATCCGCGTACGCTCCTGCTCATCCTGGGCACGCTGTCCATCCTGGTGGCCGCCCTGTGCATCTTTAAGCAGGACGATATCAAGCGCCGCTTCGCGTACTCCTCCGTCGACAACGTCGGCGTGGTCGCGCTGTGCCTGGGTATCGGTGGTCCGCTCGGTATCGCCGCCTGCCTGCTGCACTGCATCTTTCACGGTTTCACGAAGGCGCTCGCCTTCTGCATGGCCGGCAACATCCAGCACATCTACCACACCCGCGACCTGAACAAGATCAAGGGCGTCGTCGAGATCGCTCCCGTCACGGCAGCGCTCACCATCATCGCCCTGCTCGCGCTCGCCGCCTTCCCGCCGTTCGCCCTGTTCATCTCCGAGTTCCTCACCTTCGTGGCCGGCGTCCAGTCCGGTCCCATCTGGGTGGTCGTGCTCGTGGCCATTGGCCTCACCGGCGTGTACTTTGCCCTTACCGGCATCGCGCTCAAGTCCATCTTCGGCAAGGCGCCCGAGGGCATGAAGCGCCACGAGGTGCCCGCCCTCATGATCATCCCCGAGATCGCCCTCGCGATCGTGGTCATGTGGTTCGGTATCGCCACCCCGGTCGCCATCACGAGCGGCGTCGAGGATGCAACGTCCGTCGTTTTGAACCAGAGCGTCGAAGAGCTCCACGAGGCTCCTCTCTACCGCATGGTGTTCAGTTCCCAGACCAAGACAAGCGAGGTGAATTAGCACCATGGCAGAACCTGAAAAGAAGGACTACGCTCGTCGTTGCGAAAGCCACGTCGAGGCCCTGCGCCGCGCCGTTCCGGGCTGCATCGAGAAGGTCGAGTGGCAGTGCGAGGACCAGCTGACGATCACCGTCAAGCAGGACAAGCTGCCCGAGGCCGTCCACTACCTGTACTACGAACGCTACGGCTGGATCCCCGTGATCATCGGCAACGACGAGCGCAGCCTGTGCGGCCGTTATGCCGTGTACTACGTCATCTCCATGGAGGGGGAGGACCCCGGCTGGGTGACCGTGCGTGCCGAGGTCGATCCCGCCAAGATGACGTTCCCGTCCGTGACGCCGTTCGTTCCCGCCTGCGTGTGGGGCGAGCGCGAGCTGCGCGATATGTTCGGCCTGATCCCCGAGGGTCTGCCCGATCGTCGTCGCCTGGTGCTGCCCGACGATTGGCCCAGCGGCCTGTACCCGCTGCGCAAGGACTCCATGGACTACCGCTTCCGTCCCGCTCCCGCGAGCGACATGGAAAACTACGAGTTCTTGGCCGATACCAAGGGCAAGGAGACGACGCTCGTTCCCATGGGCCCGTTGCACATTACCTCCGACGAGCCTGGCCACTTCCGCCTGTTCGTTGAGGGCGAGACGATCGTCGACGCCGACTACCGTCTGTTCTACGTGCACCGCGGCATGGAGAAGGTTGCCGAGACGCGCCTGAACTATGACGCCGTGACGTTCCTCGCCGACCGCATCTGCGGCATCTGCGGCTGCGCCCACTCGGTGGCCTACGCCGAGGCCGTCGAGCGCGCTCAGGGCATCCATGTCCCGCCGCGCGCCCAGTACATCCGCGCCATCATGCTCGAGGTTGAGCGCCTGCACTCGCATCTGCTCAACATTGGCCTGGCGTCGCACTACACGGGCTTCGACTCCGGCTTCCAGCAGTTCTTCCGCGTCCGCGAGAAGTCCATGGACCTGGCCGAGAAGCTCTCCGGTCACCGCAAGACCTACGGCCTCAACGTGATTGGCGGCGTGCGTCGCGACATTTTGGCTGAGCAGAAGCTCTCCACGCTCACGACCATCCACCAGCTGCGCTCCGAGGTTCAGGAGCTCGTCGACGTGCTGCTCTCCACGCCCAACTTTATTGAGCGTACGAGCGGTATCGGCATCTTGGACCGCAAGATTGCACGCGACTTCTCGCCGGTCGGCCCGCTCATGCGTGGCTCGGGCTATGCCCGCGACGTGCGCTTTGACCATCCCTTCGACGGCTACGCCGATCCGGACGTCCAAAAGATGCACGCCGCCACGGCCGACACCTGCGACGCCTTCGGCCGTACCGCCGTCCGCATCCAGGAGGTCTACGATTCGATCGACATGATCGAGACCATGCTCGAGAACTGCCCGTCGGGCCCCATCCTCACCACGGATTGGGAGTACACCCCGCACAAGTACGCCATCGGCGCCACCGAGGCGCCGCGCGGCGAGGTCGTGCACTGGGCCATGCTCGGCAATAACCAGAAGTGCTACCGCTGGCGCGCCAAGGCCGCCACGTACAGCAACTGGCCGGTCCTGCGCTACATGTTCCGCGGCAACACCGTGGGCGACGCGGCGCTGATCGTCGGCTCGCTCGACCCGTGCTACTCCTGCACCGATCGCGTGACGGTGACCGATGTCGCCGCCAAGCGCGACCACGTGCTCGACAAGGAGCAGTTCGAGAACGTCTGGCGCGACAAGTCGCCGCTTGCGGGCGAGGGCACCATGGCCGCTCCGCTCGATGAGGAGGCGCTCTAATATGCTGAAGCTTTGGAAGGTTAACGCCAAGGCCGGCGACGCGACGGTCAAGTACCCGTTTGCGCCGTTCCCCACCAACAAGGACATGCGCGGCAAGCCCGAGCACAATGCCGAGCTCTGCATCGCCTGCGGTGCCTGCGGCGTGGCGTGCCCGGCCGATGCCATTCGCATGGATACCGACCTTGCGGCCGATACCATCACCTGGTCAATCGACTACGGCCGCTGCATCTTTTGCGGCCGCTGCGAGGAAGCCTGCCCCATGGAGGCCATCAAGCTCACCGAGGAGTTTGAGCTGGCCGTCATGAGCAAGGACGACCTCACCAGCAAGAGCGTCTATGCGCTCGAGCACTGCTCGCGTTGCGGCAAGCCGTTTGCCCCGCACAAGGAGATCGACTATGCCAAGCGCCTGCTGCAAAAGGCCGGCGGCATGGAGGCCGAGCAGGCCGCCCGCACCGTCGGTATGTGCCAGGAGTGCAAGCGCGAGCTCGACGCCCTGCGCGCCGCATCGGCCGTAAAGACCGGCAACGCACACGGCATGGCTGCCAACGAGACGCTTGCGTCCGGCGAGCCCCAGGGCCCCGGCATGGAGTATCTGGGCGGCCACGGCGTGAACCCGGAGTATATCGACCGCGAGCTTAACCCCGATGCGCCCGAGATTCCCGCCGGTCCGGCGCCGGTCGAGGGCATCATCATGGATTTTGAAACGAAGGAGGAGTAACCATGGCCGAACCCACGCTTTTGCCCGAGCGGCTTCAGTACCGCCCGACCAAGATCGAGCTCGACGAGAGCATCGAGAAGGCCAACGCGACCCTTCTTAAGAAGATCAAGCGCTCGGTGTACGTCTACCGTGTCGACTGCGGCGGCTGCAACGGCTGCGAGATCGAGATCTTCGGTTCTATCACGCCCGTCTTTGACGTCGAGCGCTTTGGCATCAAGGTCGTGCCCTCGCCCCGTCACGCCGACGTGCTGCTGTACACCGGCGCCGTGACGCGTGCCATGCGCATGCCGGCCCTGCGCGCCTTTGAGGCCGCACCCGATCCCAAGATCGTGGTGTCCTATGGCGCGTGCGGCTGCACCGGCGGTATCTTCTACGACAACTACTGCGTCTGGGGCGGCACGGACAAGATTCTGCCGGTCGACGTCTACATTCCCGGCTGCCCGCCCAGCCCTGCGCAGACCGTCTACGGCTTTGCCATGGCGCTCGGTCTGCTGGACCAAAAGCTCCATGCCGAGACCACGGTGGAGGCCGCCGGCGAGCAGGCCGATATCCTGCATCCCGGCGTGCCGTACAAGCTGCGCGTTGCCATTGAGCGCGAGGCTCGCGCCATGAGCGGCTACCGTTACGGCCGCGACCTGGCCAACGAGTTTATGGATACGCTCGAGGGCGCACCCAAGGGCGATATCCGCGGTGCCATGGCGCTGCTCATCGACAAGCAGGACGATCCGCGCCGCGTTGAGGTCTACTCTGCGCTGCAGGATCTGGTGCTGGCCGGAGGTCGCTAGATGGAGCTCACGGACCGCTCTGGTTACTTTGCGGGCCCCGGTATGCTCGGCGGCTCCTTTGGCGACGCCTCGCGCGCAAGCGTCGAGGCCGCCGAGGGCGTCGCCGACCCCTGCCTGGGCCATGCGCCCGACCAGGTGGTCTTCTACGAGCTCACGCGTAAGTTTGTGGAGACCGAGGAAGACGTTCCCCAGGAGGCCTGCGACGTGCTGTACTACACGCTCGCCGTGGGCCACCACACCGGCGTGCTCGACTGCTTTGAGCCGCGTCTGTCGGTGCCGGTGGATGTGTTCTATTCGCTCGTCGACGCGCTGCCGGAGGGGGAGGCCAAGACCAAGTTCGAGGCCATCCGCTCCTTTGGTGAGTGCCAGCTCGACAAGGCGGCGGTGCCGTCACTGCTCGAGGCCTGCGATGCGCTGCTCGACGAGCGCGGTTTTCGCGGGTCGGCCAAGGCCGGCATCTCGGTGTTCGACGACGACTTTGGCCTGCATGCCCAGCAGGTCGCGTTTCTGATGAAGTTCCGCGATCTGGTTGAGCGCGTGCGCGATGTGTCGGGCGTGTATCTGACGGGAAGGTTGCAGTAATGGGTCGCGTTGTGGATGGCCGTGTGAACGGTGCCCCGTTTGCGGGTATCGTGCTCACGGCGGGAAGCGTGCTGCGTGCCGACGATGCCGCCGGCCCCGTGCTCTCCAAAAAGATGGAGGACGCGCCCATCGCCGGTTGGTACACCATCGACGGCGGGCAAACGCCCGAGGATGACATCATCGAGGTCAAGCGCGAGCGTCCGCCGCGTTTGGTTTTGGTCGATGCCGCCGACATGGCGCTGCCCGTTGGCGCCATCCGCTTGCTCGACAAACGTGACGTGGCTCGCAAGTCGATGTTCACCACGCATTCGCTCCCTTTGTCGATTCTGATCGAGGAAATCGAGCAATCGTGCGAAGATATCGTCTTCATAGGGATTCAGCCGGGCGATACGGAGTTCTACAACCCCATGTCCCCGGAGGTCTTTGAGGCCGTCGACGCCGTGTACGACGCCGTGGCCGCCAACGACTTTTCCCACTTTGTCCGCTTGGGGCAGGAGCTGTAACAGCGCTTGTCCCTGCCGATTAGGAAAGAAGTGATTGACATGGCAGATTCCAAGGCGGAGTTCCCCGCTCCCGATTGCCTGGCGCCCGCCGCGATCGAGGCCAAGACCGAGGCCGCCGGCGTGACCAAGGCTAACCTGCCGGTCGCTAAGGCCTTTCTGTTGGCAATGTTCGCCGGCGCGTTTATCGCCTTCGGCGGTTTGTTCTTTACGGTGTTTTTGAGCGACAGCACGCTGGGCTGGGGTGCCCAACGCGTCGTGGGCGGTCTGTGCTTTTGTCTGGGTCTGGTGCTGGTGCTTGTGTGCGGCGCCGAGCTGTTTACCGGCAATTCGCTTATGGTCTGCGCGCTCAAGAGCAAAAAGATCACCCTGGCTCAGATGCTCAAGGCATGGGTCGTCGTATGGGTCGGTAACTTTGTCGGTGCCTTGTTCATCGTCTTTTTGGTGTACATGGCCGGCATTTACAAGCTCAACGGCGAGGCGGTCGCCAATTCCATGGTAAGCGTCGCCGCCGGCAAGGTGACGATCGACTGGGTGACGATCTTCTTCCGCGGCATCCTGTGCAACATCTTTGTGTGCCTGGCCGTGTGGATCGGTACCGCCGGCAAGACCGTGGTCGATAAGGTTGTGGGCATTCTGTTGCCCATCGCTGCCTTTGTGGCCTGCGGTTTTGAGCACTGCGTCGCCAACATGTACTTTTTGCCCATGGGTGCCGTGATGCACGCGTGCGGCTATGGTGTCGACGTCGCCGGCGCCGATGCACTCAACGTTGCGGGCATTGCGTTTAACCTGTCCGCCGCCACGCTGGGCAACATCGTGGGCGGCGCGGTTCTGATCGCGCTCGGCTACTGGTTTGTCTACGCCAAGAAGTCCGAGGCGTAAGGTACCGTCTGTTTGACGTTGGGCCTCCCGCGGGGCGTTGCCGTGCGGGAGGCTTTTTGGGTCTGTGGCTCGTTGTCGGGCTGTTGGCCTGTTGTGTTTGGCTGGTGAAAGGGGTAATCGAGATGGCATCTGCTGTGAAGCGTGACGGTCGCGCCGTGGTGACCACATGCGGGGGATGCTATGCCGATTGCGCCTTTACGGCACGCGTTGAGGACGGTCGCGTGGTGGCCGAGTTGCCGGTGCCGGGGCACCCGTGCGCGGCGCGAGCCCTGTGCGCCCGCGGACGGCATCGTCTGGCAATGCCGTTTGACGAGCGCGACCGCATTTTGCACCCCATGCGCCGCCGCCAGGATGGCTCGGGTTTCGATGCCGTGAGCTGGGACGAGGCGTTCTCGGATATTGCGGAGCGCCTCGCGGAGATTATTGACGAGCATAGTGCCCGTGCGCTGGGCATGACGCTCGGCGTGCCCTCGTTCGACCGCTACTGGGCGTATCGTTTTATGCATGCGCTGGGTTCGCCCAACGTATACGGTGCCGATGGTGCCTGCGAGGTTAGCCGACTTACCGGTTGGGAGCACAGCCTGGGCTATAGTCCCGCCTCCGACCTGGCGCATACCGACTGCATCATGTACCTGGGGCGTTCCATTGTCGATTCGTCGACGATGGGGGCCGTTGATGCACTCAACGATGCGCGCCGGCGCGGGGCGAAGATCATCGTGGTCGACCCCCGGCGCAGCGGCTCGGCTGCGCTTGCCGACCGCTGGTTGCGCGTACGCCCGGGCTGCGACTTGGCGCTGCTGTTGGGTATTGCCCACGTGTTGATTGCCGAGGATCTGTACGACCACGAGTTCGTGGACCGCTATACCACGGGTTTTGACGAGCTGGCGCAGGCGGCCCGTCCTTGGACGCCCGAGTGGGCCGAGTCGATGTGCGACGTGCCGGCCGCAGAGATTGTCGCCACGGCGCGCGATCTCGCTGCCGCCGCGCCTGCCGCTGTGGTGGATGCGGGCTTTCATGGTGGCATCGGTATCGCGTATGCCAATAGCACCCAGACCACGCGCGCTATCTGCTTGGTCGATGTGCTGCTGGGCTGCATCGGGCATGCGGGCGGCGCGCTCAATCCGCCCACGCCGCTTGTGTTGGGCGACCTCGATCCCACGCGCTTTGCGACGCCGCCGGTGCCGCGTGGGCCCAAGCTGGGGTCCGAGCGCTATCCGCTCGTCGATCCCGAGCGCGGCCTGTGCACGACCATCGGTCAGTCGATTCTTGCCGGCGATTTGCGTGGGCTCATCGTCTATGCCAGTAACCCCGGTGCGGGCTATGGCAATGCACAGGCTTGGTTGAGTATTTTGCAGCGGCTCGACTTGCTTGTGACGATTGATATTCGCTGGTCCGAGACGGCACGTGCTTCTGACTTCGTGCTGCCCGACGTGACGTATCTGGAGGCCGACCGCGGCGTGGGAACGGTGGCGGGCGTCAACGATGCGCGCGTGTTCTACCGCAACGCCGTGCTGCCCGTGCAGCATGACGACACACGTCCCGGTCGGGAGATTTTTGCCTGTCTGGCGCAGGCGTGTGGCGCGGGCGAGTACTTCCAGTTTACGTCCGACGATCTAGCGGCTGCCCAGGTGGCGCCGTTTGGGATCAATCTGGACGAGCTCAAGGAGCGCGGCTGGGCCGACACGGGTGTTGCGTTGCCGTCGCGTACAGGCGAGCCGGTGATTCCGCTTGCCGGCGGCAAAATTGCGCTGGCAAGCGACGTGTGGGAACGAGCCGGTCTGGGACGCGTGCCAGGCTGGATTGCGCCGATGGTGGAGCCCGGCCCGGGGATGTTTCGCCTCATTAGCGGCAACCGTCCCTTTGAGTCGCATACTTCGCGCAGGCTCGCGGCCCAAGGTGCCGCTGAGGCTGGATCGGACCTGGATGCCGTGCAGATGAATGCCGATGCCGCTGCGCACATGGGCATCGCCGATGGCGAGGTCGTCGAACTTGTGAGCGATTTGGGCCGCGACCGCGTGCGCGTGGAGACGACGCCGTATCTGCATCCGGCGTGCATCTTCACCTCGGCCGCCCCCGGCGGGCGTTCGTTTGGCGCCGATGCCGGTGGCGCTCAAGCCTTGGGCGTGGGCCCACTCGACCATACGCCGCTGCGCTGGGACCCGTTGACGGGTGCCGCGCTCACCCAGGAAAACGCCGTTCGCGTGGAAAAGATCGCGGCGCGCGAGGATAATAACGAGTAATTGACTCAGCTGATGCATTCGACTGATCCACGTTTCTTTTGAAAGGCCGTACATGAGCGATAGCCAGAACATGTCCGATGAGGTACGCGCCCGCCTGCGCGCCATTCCTTCCGTCAACGAGCTGCTTGCCGAGTGGCCGGTAGTGAAGGCGGCGGGGGAGACCTGCGACGCGGTGGTGCATGCCGCCGTGACGGCTGAGCTTGACGAAGAGCGCGCCGCGATTCGTGCCGGTGCCGCCCCGCGTTCCAAGCGCGAGCTGGCCTCGGCTATCGAGTGGCGTGCCCACCGCTCCGCGCTGCCGAGCCTGCGTCCCGCCGTCAACGCCACGGGTGTTGTTATCCATACAAATCTGGGTCGAGCCCCGCTCGCGGAGTCGGCCGCCAAGGCCGTGGCCGAGGTCGCGCGCGGCTACAGCACGCTCGAGTACAGCGTGGATACCTGCTCGCGCGGGTCGCGCAAAGAGCATGCCGCGCAACTCATCCGCTCGCTTACCGGTGCCGAGGATGCGCTGGTCGTCAACAATAACGCGGCCGCCGTGCTGTTGGTGTTGGCAACCCATGCCGCGGGCAAGGAAGTCATCGTGAGCCGTGGCGAGCTCGTCGAGATTGGCGGCAGCTTCCGCATCCCCGATGTCATGGTGGCCTCGGGCGCCAAACTCGTCGAGGTCGGGGCCACCAACCGCACGCATTTGAGCGACTACGAGCGCGCCATCACGCCCGATACGGCGATGATCCTTAAGGTTCATCCTTCCAACTATCGCATCGAGGGTTTTCACGAGGAGGTGGGTTCTCGGGAGCTTGCGGCGCTTGCTCACAAGCATGGCCTGCTGTTCTACGAGGACCAGGGGTCGGGTGCGCTGTTGCCCGACGACATCCTGGTGCGCGGCGGCGAGGAGACTACGCCGGCTTCGGTTTCGGCAGGGCTCGATCTGGTGTCGTGCTCGGGTGATAAGCTGCTGGGCGCCGCGCAGGCGGGCATTATCATGGGCCGTCGCGATCTGGTCCAGGCTTGCGGGTTGCATCCGCTCATGCGTGCCCTGCGCCCGGGCAAGTTGGCGCTCACGGCGCTCGAGGCTACATTGCGCATCTACATGGACGGGGCGGATGTGGCCCATCGTGATATTCCGGTGCTCAGCATGCTTACGCTGCCGCAGGCCCACTTGGAACGACGTGCCCGCAAGCTGCGCGATCGTATGGTCGCCGGGCTCGATAAGGCGGGTTGCCCGTGCGCCGTTCAGGTGGAAATCGTCGAGGAGTCGTCGACTCCCGGCGGCGGCTCGCTGCCTACCGTCGAGCTGCCCACCATGTGCGTTGCCGTGTGCCTCGTCGATGAGCGTCTTTCCGTTGATGCGCTCAAGCGGTCGCTCGTCCAAGATTTCGACACGCCGGTCGTCACGCGAACCTCGCACAATCGCATTCTGTTTGACGTCCGTACGCTTGTGGGCGACCGCGATATCGAGACGGCGGCGTCGACGCTTGCCGCATGCGTTGTCAAGGCGGTGCGCCGATGAGTGAGACCGAAGCGCTGGTGGAATGCCCCGTTATCGTAGGTACGGCGGGCCACGTCGACCACGGTAAGTCGGCGCTGATCGAGGCGCTGACCGGCAAGAATCCCGATCGCCTGGAGGTCGAACGTCGTCGCGGCATGACGGTGGAGCTGGGTTTTGGCGAGCTGGCACTGCCGAGCGGCAAGATCGTCGGCCTGGTTGATGTGCCGGGCCACGCGCATTACCTGCGCGCCATGGTGCAGGGTGCCACGGGTATCGACGTGGCCGTGCTGGTGGTCTCTGCCGTTGAGGGTGTAATGCCGCAGACGCGCGAGCACGTGCATGTACTGGAGTTGCTGGGTGTCACGCATATGGTGGTGGCGCTGACCATGCGCGATCTGGCCGATGCCGAGATGACCGAGCTTGCCGAGCTCGATGTCGATGACTTTTTGTCGGGTACCGTGTTTGCGGGCGCGCCGATTGTGCCCGTGTCGTCTAAGACGGGCGAGGGGATCGACGGGCTCCTTGCGGTGCTCGACGAGCAGGTAAGTGCCTGCTGGGATTCCTGTCGCGAGCGTGCCGAGCGTGGCGATGCCGCGCCGCGCCTGCCGATTGACCGCTGCTTTACGATCAAGGGCGTCGGCACCGTCGTGACGGGAACGCTGCACGATGCGCCGGTTGCGGTGGGCGACGAGCTGATGGCCTTGCCGTCGCGTACGGTCTGTCGCGTGCGCGGGATTCAGGTGCATGGTGACACGCCGCTGGCACTGCCCGGACAGCGCGTGGCGCTCAACTTGGTGGGCGATGCTGTCGCCGCGCTCGATCGCGGTGAGATGCTCGGCGTGGAGGGCCGTTTTGGTCAGACGTTGCGCTTTATGATGACATTCACCTACCTGGGTCGCGAGGGCGCCAAGCCGCGCGTGCTCGAGTCGGGCGCGCGCGTGCATGTGATGGCCGGCACGGCCGAGGTTGTTGGCCGCATCATGCTTTTGGAGGGCGAGGCCCCCATGGCGGTGGGCGAGACCCGTACCGTACAAGTGCGCTTGGAGGAGCCGCTGCCGCTGCGAGCCGGAGACCATGCCGTGGTGCTGTCGTATTCGCCCGTTATGCTCATTGGCGGCGGGCGTGTGCTGCTTTCGCGCTGCCGTCGCTCGCGCGAGCTTTCGGCGGGGGAGCGCACGCTGCTTGCAGCGCTTGAGGCCGGCGATGCCGTCGCTGGTGTTGAGGCGTGGTTGGCGCTGCAGACGTTGCCGGTCGTGGCTGCCGACGTTGCCGCGGCGCTAGATTTTGTTTCCGGTGAGGCCGATGCCGCGCTGAACGAGTTGGTAACGCGAGGTATTGTGTGCGAGCTTGCCGGCTCGGGCGGTGCGCTGTATGTGAATGCTGCCGCGCTCGACGCCGCGATGGATGCACTGGCGGCGACCCTGACCGCCATGCACGCGGCGGCTCCCAAGGAGACGGGCTTTACGCCCGGCGCCGTTGCCCATGCTGCGTGGCCTGCCGCTGATGAAGTCGTTGCCGCGGCTCTGATTGCCGAGGGCTGCTCGCGTGGTGTGTGCGCCGCCGAGGGTGCCGAGGTATTCGATCCGCATTCGGCTGCCGCGGCGGCACGCGTGGTGCGAGAGGCATGCGAGCGGATCGTCGCGCTGCTTGACGAGGCCGGCCTGGATGCACCGACGTTGCCCGAGGTGGGCGAACAGCTGCAGCTCGGCCGCGACACCATGACGCGTGCCCTGCGCGAGCTTTCGCTCAATCGCTCGATCGTTAAGGTCGAGCGCGACGTTGCCCTGTCCGCTTCCGCCGAGGCCCATGCGCGTGAGCTTGTCGCCGCCGCCATCGCCGATGCCGGTGGCGCTGCCACCACGAGTGTGCTGCGCGAGGCCCTGGGCGTGTCACGCAAACGTGCCATCAGCATCTTGGAGCACCTGGATGCCGTACGCTTCACAGTCCTCGACAAGGATGCCGGCGGCCTGCGCTCCCTGCGCTAGATTGGCTGCTCGGTTTGGTAAAATACCGGCGCACTTGGGAACGGATGGGCTCCGGTGGGCTCCGCGGTCCTCAAAACCGTTGCGAGGCGTGCAAAACGTCTTGGATGTGTTCGATTCACATACGTTCCCGCCATACGCTACCAGCGCTTTTGTGCTCGCGGTCTTGCTGCGTGCCGCAAAGGCGCTGTTTTGTTTTTGCACGGGCTTTTCGTAGCGCCGCTATTTCGGCGGCTGTATTTAGCTTCGTGCACCGGGTTTCGAGCATACCGATGGGGGTGGTTTGCCGTATGACTACCGTAAGACGTGCCGATCTTTCTTGTGTCGTCCAGGCGGGCGGGCTGTCCTCGCGCATGGGCTGCGATAAGGCGCGCATGGCGTTTTGCGGCGAGCCGCTTATCGAGCGCGTGCTGGGTCGGCTGGCGCCAGTTGCCGGCGAGTTGGTCGTGACGACTTCGCGTCCCAGCGAGCTGGCCTATCTTGAGGAGCGCACGTTTGGCGGTCTGGTGCCGCGTGTGGTGGCGGACCTTGAAGGACCGGCGGGTGCCATGCGCGGCATCGCGAGCTCGTTGGCTGCGGCCCGATTGCCGCTTGTGGCGATCGTCGCCTGCGATATGCCGTTTGTCTCGTCGGGACTCATCGGCGCGCTTACCGATCGTGTCGAGGCCGAGGCGCTCGACGTGTGCGTGCCGCGCGAGGAGCGGGGGATTGAGCCGCTTTGTGCCGTCTGGCGCCGTGACGCGTGTGCGCCGGTCGCCCAAGAGTTGCTCGCCTGCGATCGTCAGCGCATTCGCTGCCTGATCAATCGCGTTCAGGCCGGTTATATAGATGAGCCGCAGATCGTTAAGGCCACGGGCTCCACGCTCTGCTTCGAAAACGTCAATACGCCCGAGGAGTTTGCGGCGGCCGAGTTACTCGCCTAGACGATTGGAGTTGCGATGTCTCACGATATTTGTCCCGACACGGGAGAACCTTGTACTTGCGACGGGTCCGAACCCTGTACCTGCGGTTGCGGTGGCTGTGGACATACCGCGGAAGAGGAAGCGGCCGCCGCGGCGTATCGTGAGGCACACCGTGAAGGCCCGACCGGTGATGCCCTCGATCGCGAACGCAAAATCATCGTTTCGTTCGACAGCACCTTCGATGTGATGGAATGTGAACAGCTGTGTCTTGCCGCCGGCGTGCCCGGGCGCATCATGCCGCTGCCCGGCTCCATTACCGCAGGTTGCGGCCTGTGCTGGGTCATGCCGTTCTCGGGCGATGCCCTTGCCGCCTTCCGTGCTGCCACCGAAGGCCGCATAACCCCCGCCGACTACCATCAGCTCGTCCTCTAACCATCAAAACCACCACAAAGGTGCCTGTCCCCAATGTGGTGGTTTGGAACACGTGGACGAAACAGGTTTGAAACACGGGTTTTGCACGTCAGACTCTCAAAAACGCTTCTACCTGCATCGTAATCAAAACGAAACATCCGCTCGTCGGCTTATGCGAAACTTTGCTGCAACAGTGCGATATTATCCATACTCGATAAAGTTCGCGGCGCATAGGGTGCCGCGAACGACACCTTTCTTTTCCATCAATTGGAGGAAGCATGAGCTACACGCAGAAAGTTCTCGACGAGCTCAAGGCCCGCTATCCCGAGCAGCCTGAGTTCATCCAGGCCGCGACCGAGATCCTCGGCACCATCCAGCCGGCGCTCGACGCCCACCCCGAGTACGAGGAGGCCGCCCTACTGGAGCGCCTCGTCGAGCCCGAGCGCATCGTCATGTTCCGTGTTCCCTGGGTCGACGACCAGGGCAAGGTCCAGGTCAACCGCGGTTACCGCGTCGAGTTCAACTCTGCCATTGGACCCTACAAGGGCGGCCTGCGCTTTAACCCGACGGTCACCCTGGGTATGCTCAAGTTCCTGGGTCTGGAGCAGATCCTCAAGAACAGCCTGACCACCCTTCCCATGGGCGGCGGCAAGGGCGGCTCCGACTTTGACCCCAAGGGCAAGTCCAACAACGAGATCATGCACTTCTGCCAGTCCTTCATGACCGAGCTCTATCGCCACATTGGCCCCAACACCGACGTTCCCGCAGGCGACCTGGGCGTTGGCGGCCGCGAGGTTGCCTACCTGTTCGGTCAGTACAAGCGCCTGACCAACGAGTGGACCGGCGTTCTTACCGGCAAGGGCCTCTCCTTTGGCGGCTCGCTCGCCCGTACCGAGGCCACCGGTTACGGTCTGGCCTACTTTGTGGACGAGTACCTCAAGAGCCGCGGCGACTCCTTCGAGGGCAAGAACGTCGTCGTTCACGGCTCCGGCAACGTCGCTATCTACGCGGTCCAGAAGGTCACTCAGCTCGGCGGCAAGGTGCTCGCCTGCTCCGATACCCACGGCTGGGTCGAGGATCCCGACGGCATCGACTACACCGTGCTCGAGCACATCTACAACAAGAAGCGCTCTGGCCACGACAAGGGCGTTACGCTCGCCATGTACGTTGACGAGAAGCCCAACGCCGTGTGGCACGAGGGCGACGGCCGCGGCGTTTGGCAGCTGCCCTGCGACATCGCGCTGCCCTGCGCTCGCGAGAACACGCTGCTGCTCGAGGATGCCCAGGCGCTCGTCGCCAACGGCTGCAAGGTGGTCGGCGAGGGCGCGAACATGCCCACGACCATCGAGGCCACGACCTACTTCCAGGAGAACGGCGTTGCCTTTATGCCCGGTAAGGCTGCCAACGCCGGCGGTGTTCTCGTGTCCGGCCTGGAGATGAGCCAGAACGCCGAGCACCTGTCCTGGACCTTCGAGGAGGTCGACGGCAAGCTCGAGCAGCTCATGCGCGGCATGTTCCACAACGTGGACGACACCGCCAAGGAGTACGGCCAGGAGGGCAACTTCGTTATGGGCGCCAACATCGCCGGCTTCCTGAAGGTCGCCGACGCCATGCTCGCCCAGGGCGTCTGCTAAATCTTCGCTCGGCATAGCATGTGATAAGGCTCCCAGCTATCTGGCTGGGAGCCTTTTCTATCCAGGAGGACTCCTCATAACTTGCGGTGAAATACGGACTGATTAGCCGTTCTGGGACGCTAAACAGTCCGTATTTCACCGCAAGTTATGGATGGATGGGTGGATTTTGTCCTAAAACGGTGTGCGTCTCCTCGTTTGGTACACTTAAAAGTACTGGACAAGTGAAGAGATGGGGGAGAACGTGCTCAAGTTCGGTACCTACGTCCGTGTTGGAAACGCGGCCGAAGCCTATGAGCTCTTACAGAAGAACCGCAACAACAAGATTGTGGGCGGCGGCATCTGGATGCGCCTGGGTTCGCGTCGCGTGGCGACGGCAATTGACCTTTCGGCCTGCGGTCTCGATCAGATCGAGGAGACCGAGACTGAGTTTCGCATCGGTGCCATGTGTACCCTGCGCCAGCTCGAGCGCCATGCCAAGCTCAACGCGCTTGTCAACAATGTCTTTGAGTTCGCCGTTCACGATATCGTGGGCGTGCAGCTGCGCAATACCGCCACGGTGGGCGGCAGCATCTACGGCCGCTTTGGCTTCTCGGACGTTCTCTCCGCTTTCCTCGCGCTCGATTCGTATGTTGAGCTGACGGGCGCCGGCCGCGTGCCGCTCGCCGAGTTCGTCGATATGGGTTACGTGCGCGACGTGATCGAGCACATCGTGGTCGTTAAACACGACTACCGCGCGAGCTATGAGGCCGTGCGCAAGGCTGCGACCGACCTCCCCTCGCTCAATGTCACCGCCGCCTGGTGGGACAACAGCTGGCATGTCACCGTGGGCGCCCGCCCGCTGCGCGCGACCCTGCTGCAGGGCGAGGCATGCGGCCTTACTGCCGAGCAGCCTTCCGAGGACGAGCTTCGCGCCCTGGCCGCGTCCGTACGCGCACTGAGCTATGGCACCAACCTGTGGGGCTCGGCCGACTACCGTCGCCGCATCTCGGCCCCGCTCGCCATCCAGGCCGTGCGCCGCGCCGCCGGCATCGAGCTTTCTGCCGCGCTTGCCCGCGAGCTCGAGACCGTGCAGGTCCCCAAGTTTGCCACGGACGAGTATTCCTGCCGCCGCGTGCCCGGCGTCGATTCTAGCGAGGTGCGCTAATGGCTGCCAAACTCATCGATCTTTCCTTTACGCTCAACGGCCGTAAGGTCAAGGTTCAGATTGCCCCCGACACCATGCTCTTTGCGCTGCTGCGCGAGCAGGGCTGCGCTTCGGTGCGCTGTGCCTGCGAGACCACCAACTGCGGCCTGTGCACAGTGTGGCTCGACGGCGACCCGGTGCTGAGCTGCTCGGTTCCCGCCGTGCGCGTCGAGGGCCGCTCCATCACTACGCTCGAGGGCCTCAAGGCCGAATCTGAGGCTCTCGCCCGCGCAATGGCTGCCGAAGGCGCCGAGCAGTGTGGTTTTTGCGCTCCCGGTCTCATCATGAACGTGCTGGCGCTCGCCCGTGCCGCCAAGGAGGACCCGAGCCTTGTTGCCACGCGCGAGGAGCTCTCGCGCCAGCTCGCCGGCAACCTCTGCCGCTGCAGCGGCTATGAGAGCCAGCTGCGCGCCATCGTCCGCTTCCTCAACGAGTCTGGCGTGCAGGTGGGCTTCGAGATGCCCGAGCTGCCGGTCAACGACACCAGCTGCGACGGCGTCGCGTACAAGCAGATTACCCACAAGCAGCCCAAGAAGGACTCGAAGGCCCTGCTCGAGGGTCGTCCCGTCTACACGGGCGACATGGTGCCCGCCGGCGCGCTCATCGTCAAACTCAAACGCAGCCCCTATGCCCGCGCCAAGATCCGCTCCATCGACACGTCTCGCGCCCTTAAGGTACCCGGCGTCGTGGGCGTCTACACCTATGAGGACGTGCCCAAGCGCCGCTTTACCATCGCCGGCCAGAGCTATCCACAGCCGAGTCCCTACGACCGCCTGATCCTCGAGAACCTCGTGCGCTATCAAAACGAGGAGGTGGCGATCGTCGCTGCCGAGACCGAGGAGGCCGCCGACAAGGCGCTCAAGCTCATCAAGGTCGACTACGAGGTACTCGAGCCCCTGCTCGACTTTACCCAGGCGCTCGATAACGACATCGTGGTACACCCCGAGGGCGACGTGACCTTTATGTTCCCGCAGGGTGGCGACGTTCCGCGCAACCTAGTGTGCAGTGGCACGAGCGATTTTGGCAACCTTGACGAGGCGTTCGCCCAGAGCGACATCGTCTTTGAGCGCACCTACACCAGCCAGGCCACGCAGACCGCGCCCATGGAGACTTTCCGCGCCTTCGCGACGACCGACGCGTTCGGCCGCATCTCGGTGACCACCTCGACGCAGGTGCCCTTCCACGTGCGCCGCATGGTCGCGCAGTCGCTCGACATTCCGCAGTCGCAGGTGCAGGTCATCAAGCCGCGCATCGGTGGCGGCTTTGGCTCCAAGCAGACGGGCTGCTGCGAGATCTTCGTGGCGTTCGTGACCCAGCAGACTGGCCGTCCGAGCTACTGCTGCTACACCCGCGAGGAGACTATCACCGCGGGCAACTCGCGCCACCAGATGCAGATGACCGTCAAGCTGGGCGCCATGAACGACGGCACCATCACGGCCATCGATCTGCACACGCTGTCCAACGCCGGCGCGTACGGCGAGCACGCTACCACGACGATCGGTCTTTCGGGCCACAAGAGCCTGCCCATCTACAACCATGTGAAGGCGAGCCGCTTTAGCTGGGACGCCGTCTACACCAACACTAACCGCGGCGGCGCGTATCGCGGCTACGGTGCCACCCAGGGCCAGTTTGCTGTGGAGAGCGCCGTCAACGAGCTCGCCGACATGCTGCACATGGACCCCGCCGACCTGCGCCTTAAGAACATTGTGCGCGAGGGCGAGATCATGCCGCAGTACTACAACGAGAAGCTCAACGCCTGCGCACTCGACCGCTGCCTGCTGCGCGCGATGGACATGATCGGTTGGCGCGACAAGCCGCTGGCCGTCGACCTGGGCGATCGCGTGCGCGCCCTGGGCTGCGCGCTCACCATGCAGGGCTCGGGCATTTCCAACGTGGATATCGCCGGCATCGACATGCGCCTGGAGGAAGACGGCTTCATTACCATCGGCACCGGCGCCACCGATAACGGCATGGGCGTCGACACGATCCTGGCGCAGATTGCCGCCGAGGAGCTGGGCGTGGAGAGTTCCCTGATCGTGGTGCGCGGCGTGGACACCGACGTGTCGCCGTTCGATGCCGGCTCGTACGCGAGTTCGGGCACGTACGTAACGGGCCTGGCAGCCAAGAACGCTGCGGCCGAGCTGCGCGAGAAGATCTGCGCCAAGGCCGCCCAGATGTGGGACGTGGACGCCGCCGACGTGGTCTTCGATGGCCAGTACGTGCGTCTGTCCGACGAGCGCGCCGCGCGCGAGCAGAACCGCTACCTCACGCTGCGTGACTTTGCCAACCTGTGCGTCAAGAACATCGCGGGCGGCGACGCGCTCACCTCGCATGCCTCTGCCTGCCTGCCCGTTTCGCCTCCGCCGTTTATGGCCGGCATTGCCGAGGTCGAGGTCGACAAGGCTACCGGCAAGGTGACTGTGGTGGACTATGCGGCGGCCGTTGACTGCGGCACTGTGATCAACGAGGCGCTCGCGCGCGTCCAGGCCGAGGGCGGCATTGCCCAGGGCATTGGCCATGCGCTCTACGAGATTGTCGAGCACGATGACCGCGGCCGTCTGCGCACCGGCAACTTTATGAGCTACAAGCTGCCCACACGCCTGGATATCGGCAGCATTCGCGTGGCCTTTGAGCCGAGTTACGAGCCGACGGGTCCGTTTGGTGCCAAGTCGATCGGCGAGGTCGTCATTAACACGCCGCTCGCCGCCGTGGCCTCGGCCGTGGCGCACGCCACCGGCCACCAGGTTCGCTCGCTGCCGATCACGCCCGAGAAGGCCCTGCTAGGGGAGTAGCGGGTCGGCGAACAAGTCGTAATGGGCGGGGCGGGGTAACTCGCCCCGCCTTTTGCACTCGTGGTGAGGTCGTGAGCCTGTAAAAGGTGTGCGTGCGCTTGCCGTTCGTATCTGCTATCATTCATAGTCTGTGCGCTCATGCGGGCGTGGCGGAATTGGTAGACGCGCCAGATTTAGGTTCTGGTGGGATTCCCGTGAAGGTTCGAGTCCTTTCGCCCGCACCAACGCACCTGCGTCGGCTCCTGCCGTCGCGACTCTTTGTTGCATAAAGGTACCAGCACCTCAGATAAGCTGGGCAGTATGAGGAGGAACGTGTTGAACATCACCGCTTCTGACGTCAAGGACGCCAAGCTCACCGCTACGGTCACCATCCCGGCCGCCGACGTCGACGCCGCGATCAAGAAGGCCTACAAGGACACCGCCAAGAAGTACCGCTTCCCGGGCTTCCGCGCCGGTAAGGCTCCCCGTCCGGTCATCGACTCTGCTCTTGGCGCCGAGGCTACCCTCGCTCAGGCCACCAACGACCTGATTGCCGCCAACGAGCCCGTCGTCCTCAACGAGCTGGACATCGTCCCCACCAAGAACGGTGACTACAAGGAGCTCGACCTCGCCAAGGATCACGAGGACTACACCTACACCGTCGAGTTCTCCCTGCGTCCCGCTGCCGAGCTCTCCTCCTTCGATGCCGTTGAGATCGAGATGCCTCCCGCGGAGGTCACCGAGTCCGAGATCAACAACCAGGTCGAGATGCTCCTCAACTACCGCGCCACCTTCGAGGACGTCGAGGGTCGCGCCGTCGAGGCTGACGACTATGTGACCGTCGACCTCAAGGCCGTCGAGAACGCCGACAACTTCGCCGCCGAGGGCCGCATGCTCATCGCCGGTAGCGACAGCAACCCCAAGGAGTTCAACGAGGCCCTGATCGGCGCTAACGTTGACGACGTCAAGACCGTCACCTGGACCGACGAGGTCGAGGAGGGCGAGGAGGCCGAGACCCACACCGTCGAGGTCACCGTCAAGGGCATCAAGGTCCGCAACACCCCCGAGCTCACCGACGAGCTCGTCAAGTCCGACTTTGGCTTCGACAGCATCGACGCTATGCGCGATGCCATCAAGATCGAGATTGAGCAGGACAAGGCTTCCCGCCTGCCGGCCGAGAAGGAGAACCGTTGCGTCTCCGCTCTCGCCGAGCGTCTGCAGCTCGACGAGATGGACGCCGACTATGAGCAGTCCGTCTTTGAGGAGCTTGGCCAGAACTTCCTGTCCAACCTCGCTGCCCGCGGCATGACGCTGGACACCTGGCTGCCCGCTTCCGGCCTGACCATGGAGCAGTTCATCGGCGACCTGCACAAGCAGGCCAACGACGTTGCCCGTGAGTCCCTGGCGCTCGACGCGCTCGCCCGTGAGCTCAAGATCGAGGTCACCGAGGACGACATCAACGCCGAGTTCGAGAAGGCCGGCGTCAAGGACGTCGAGGCTTCTAAGGCCGAGTTCATTGCCGATGGCCGCATGCCTGCCGTCCGCGAGTCCATCCGTCGCTCCAAGGCCGTCGATCACCTGGTCGAGAACGCCAAGGTGACCGAGGTCGATGAGACTGCCAAGGACGCCGAGTAATTCTCGCCACCTTTTCCGCGAGCGCATGGATGCGCCCGTGATGGGGTAAAGTTATAAGCCGGTTATCCGGTTGCTTCGTACGGTGCCAGCCAATGCATAGCATGCGGGCACCGTACGTTTGTCTAGAACCAATTTGGTCCGTAAGAGAAATGGAGATGCGTATGATCGCTAAGTTCGATTCCGCCCTCGTGCCATACGTTATCGAGCAGACGCCGCGCGGCGAGCGCAGCTACGATATCTATTCGCGCCTGCTCAACGACCGCATCATCTTCTTGGGCGAGGAGATCAACTCCGTCAGCGCCAACCTGGTCGTTGCCCAGCTGCTGCATCTTGAGAGCCAGGATGCCGAGAAGGATATCTCGCTCTACATCAATTCGCCCGGCGGCGAGGTCTACTCCGGTCTGGCGATTCTGGACACTATGAACTTCATTAAGCCGCAGGTCTCCACCATCTGCGTCGGTATGGCCGCGTCTATGGCCGCCGTGCTGCTTTCGGCTGGCGCCAAGGGCAAGCGCTTCTGCCTGCCGCACTCCAAGGTCATGATTCACCAGCCCAGCGGCGGTGCCCAGGGCCAGCAGACCGAGATCGAGATCGTGGCCGAGGAGATCAAGAAGACCCGCCGCGAGCTCAACCAGATCCTGTCCGATGCCTCGGGCCAGTCCATCGAGAAGGTCCAGGCCGATACCGAGCGCGACAACTACCTGACCGCTGCCGAGGCCCTCGACTACGGCCTGATCGACCGTATCGTCACCTCGCGCGACCTCGCCGCGAAGGACGCCTAGGATGGCAGGTAACATGCAGGACAACTTTGACGAGAACGGCAACCCCATCCGCTGCTCCTTCTGCGGAAAAGAACAGGGACAGGTCCGTCGTCTCGTAAAGGGTCCGACCAACATCTTTATCTGCGACGAGTGCGTCGCCGCCTGCTCCGAGATCCTTGAGGAGTCGCTGGCTTCGGACTTTATGGACGCCGCCCGCAACGGCAATCTCCCGGGTTTCCTCAACGACCACGGCCAGGCTGCGTCCCAGCCCGCCGCTGACCCCGAGACCGAGGGCTTTGAGCTCGAGGACGACCGTCAGGTCATCACGCACGTGCCGACGCCGCACGAGATCTATGACGAGCTTTCGGCCTATGTTATGGGCCAGGAGGACGCCAAGCGCGCCATGTCGGTTGCCGTGTACAACCACTACCGTCGCGTGATCGAGGGCGGTGCCGCAGTGTCCGCCCTTGACGAGGCATCGGGCATGGGCGCTCAGTTTGACGATGACATGGACGAGGTGGAGCTCGCCAAGTCCAATATCTTGCTGCTCGGCCCTACCGGTACCGGTAAGACCCTGCTCGCCCAGACGCTCGCGCGCATCCTCGAGGTGCCGTTTGCCATTGCCGACGCTACCGCGCTCACCGAGGCTGGCTACGTTGGCGAGGACGTGGAGAACATCCTGCTCAAGCTCATTAACGCTGCCGATGGTGACATTGAGCGTGCGCAGGTGGGCATTATCTACGTGGACGAGATCGACAAGATCGCCCGCAAGGCCGAGAACCTCTCCATCACCCGCGATGTCTCGGGCGAGGGCGTTCAGCAGGCTCTGCTTAAAATTCTTGAGGGCACGGTGGCCAGCGTTCCGCCCACCGGCGGCCGCAAGCATCCCCAGCAGGAGCTGCTGCAGATCGACACGACCAACATCCTGTTTATCTGCGGCGGTGCCTTTGTGGGTCTGGACAAGATCATCGCCGACCGCGTGGGCAATAAGGGCGTGGGCTTTAATTCCGAGATCGCCGGCCCTACCTCGGTCGACGAGAACGACCTGCTGCGTCAGGTGCTCCCGCAAGACCTCAACGCCTTTGGCATGATCCCCGAGTTCGTGGGCCGTACGCCCGTCGTCACCCAGACGCAGGCGCTCGATGAGGACGACCTGATGTCGATCCTGACCGAGCCCAAGAACGCCGTGGTGCGCCAGTACCGCAAGATGTTCCAGCTCGAGGACGTTGAGCTTGAGTTTGAGGACGCCGCCCTGCACGAGATCGCCCGCATGGCGCTTGCCCGCAAGACCGGTGCCCGCGGTCTGCGTGCCATCTGCGAGGACGTGCTGCAGCAGACGATGTTCGACCTCCCCAGCGAGGAGGGCGTTGCCAAGGTCGTCGTAACCGAAGCCGCCGTAAAGGGCGAAGAACAGCCCCAACGCATCTACGGGTAAATAGTTTGAATCCAGGCCCCGCGGCAACCACCGCGGGGCCTGCCATTTAGGGACAGGTTTATTTTGGTCGGTTTTATATGGGCAAATGTCGTTTCCCCTGATAAAACCTATCAAAATAAACCTGTCCCTTTTCGGCAGGTATGCCTGTGCTATTCTGTGAGATTGTCAAGTTAGTACCTTCAGACTGAAGTAATCGATACCTAAGGCGTGTCCGCCTGCTTGGTTTTCGTAGATTCCGCACGAGCCGAAGAGCACTTAATGTGCTCTTCGTGCGAGCCAGGACCTGACCGAGCGAAAACCAAGCAGGCGGACACGCCGGCGGGACAGGGAGAGATATATGGAAGAAATGCCCAAGAACTACGATCCGTCGACTAACGAGCCGGCGATCCTGCAGAAGTGGCTCGACGGCGGTTACTACAAGCGCCGCGAGGGCGTGGGCGATTGCACCGTCACCATTCCGCCTCCCAACGTGACCGGCAAGCTCCACATGGGTCACGCCACCGACGACTCCATCCAGGACGCCATCGTCCGTATGGCCCGCATGCGCGGCAAGTCCACGCGCTGGGTGCTGGGCACCGACCACGCCGGTATCGCCACGCAGACCAAGGTCGACAAGAAACTCAAGAGCGAGGGCATTAGCCGCCTGGAGATCGGTCGCGACAAGTTTGTCGACGCTTGCTGGGATTGGACCCACGAGTACGGCGGCATCATCGTCGAGCAGATCAAGCGCATGGGCTGCTCCGTCGACTTCGATAACGAGCGCTTTACCATGGACGAGGACTACGCCCAGGCCGTGCGCAGGGTCTTCTGCGACTGGTACCACGACGGCCTGATCTATCGCGGCAAGCGCATCGTCAACTGGTGCCCCAACTGCACCACCGCTATCTCGGACGACGAGGCCGAGTACAAGGACGAGAAGGGCCACCTGTGGCACCTGCGCTACCCGCTGACCGAGCCGGTCAACGGCCAGGACTACATCGTCGTCGCCACCACGCGCCCCGAGACCATGCTCGGCGACACGGGCGTCGCTGTCTCCCCGAAGGACCCCGAGAAGGCCGCCTTCGTGGGCAAGACCGTCAAGCTCCCCATCGTCGACCGCGAGATTCCCATCTTTGAGGATTGGCATGTCGACGCCAACTTTGGTTCCGGCTTTGTCAAGGTCACCCCGGCTCACGATCCCAACGACTACGCCATGGGTCAGGCTCACGACCTGCCGCAGATCAACATTTTCGATGAGCACGCGGTGGTCGTCGAGGGCTACGGCGAGTTCACCGGCATGAACCGCGACGAGTGCCGCGAGGCCGTCATCAAGTGGTTCGAGGAGCACGACCTGCTCGATCACGTCGAGGACCTCGATCACTCCGTCATGCACTGCTATCGTTGCGACTCCGCGCTGGAGCCGTGGCTGTCCGAGCAGTGGTTCGTCGCCGTCGACAAGCTCAAGGGGCCGGCGCTCGACGCCGTCAATTCTGGTAAGGTCACCTTCCACCCCGCGCGCTGGACGCAGACCTACACCACCTGGATGGAGAACCTTAAGGACTGGTGCATCAGCCGCCAGCTGTGGTGGGGCCACCGCATCCCCGTGTTCTACTGCGAGGACTGCGGCTGGGAGGACGCCCTTACCGAGGACACCGACGTGTGCCCCAAGTGCGGCGGCCACCACGTGCATCAGGACGAGAACGTGCTGGACACCTGGTTTAGCTCGCAGCTGTGGACCTTCGCCACGCAGGGCTGGCCGCAAAAGCCGGAGCTGCTCGAGGGCCATCATCCCACGACGGCGCTGGTCACCGCGCGCGACATCATCGCGCTATGGGTCGCCCGCATGGTCATGAGCTCGCTGTACTTCCTGGACGAGGTTCCGTTTAAGGACGTCGTCATCTACCCGACGATCCTGGCCAAGGACGGCAGCCGCATGTCCAAGTCGAAGGGCAACGGCGTTGACCCCATGGATCTCATCGGCATGTACGGTGCCGATGCCATGCGTTACAACCTGCTGACGCTGTGCACCAACAACCAGGATGTTAAGTTCGACGCGAACATCGACAAGAAGACCAAGAAGCTCATCGACAGCCCGCGTACCGACCAGGCCAAGTCTTTTGTGACCAAGATCTGGAACGCCAGCCGCTTCCTGCTCATGAACATGGAGGGCTACACGCCCGGTGAACCCGTCGTGGAGACGCCGGCCGATGCTTGGATGTTTAGCCGCCTGGCCAAGGCTGTGAAGATGGTCACCGAGGGCATCGAGAACTACACCTTTGGCGACATGGCCCGCGGCGTGCAGCAGTTCTTCTGGAACGAGGTCTGCGACTGGTACGTCGAGGTCACCAAGGCCCGCCTGAAGGGCGAGGGCCGTCTACAGGCTCAGCGCAACCTGATTTTTGTGCTCGACACCTCCATTCGCCTGATGCACCCACTTATGCCATTTGTCACCGAGGAGATCTGGGACAACATGCCGGCGAGCGTGCTCGATCTGGACGCCGAGGGCAACGTCGACCGCGCCGACGCGCTCATGATCGCCAAGTGGCCTGAGCCCGCCGACTACGCCAAGTACGTCGACGAGGACGCCGAGCGCGCCTTTGAGCTGTGCCGCACCGTCGTTTCCGCCGCCCGCGCCACGCGTTCGCGTTATCGCTTGAGCCCCAAGGCCGAGCTCGACGTGGTCGTGCGCGCCGGTGCCGAGGACATCGAGAAGCTCGAGAGCCTGCGTTCGACCATCGAGCCGCTTGCGAACACGGCTTCGCTGGTTATGGGCACCGACGTTGAGAAGCCGGCCGCGAGCATCGCCGTTGTTGACAGCGGCGTCGAGGTCTTTGTGGTGCTCGAGGGCAAGGTCGATCTTTCGGCCGAGAAGGCGCGTCTTGAGAAGGAGATCGCCGCGGCGCAGAAGGAGCTCGCCGGCTGCGAGAAGACGCTCGCCAACGAGGGCTTTGTGGCCAAGGCCGCGCCTGCGGTGGTCCAGAAGAAGAGGGACCGTGCAGCTGAGCTCAAGGAGATCCTGGCGGCGCTGAACTCGCAGGTTGCTGACTTCTCGTAGGCGGTACTGGGGGACGCGGTTTGGGGCTTTGCTCGCTACTGCGGACAGTCCTGCTCGCACGAAGGCCACATTAAGTGGCCTTCGGCTCGTGCGGAACTTGTATCGAGCAAAGCCCCAAACCGCTCCCAGTTCGTTTACGTGGTTGTCTGCGCCCGGCATGTTAGGGCCACTGGGTTGTGGCCTTGAGGTTGCTGCAAAGCGGTGTTTGGCTGATTTTTTGAACGCGAGGGGCTCATTCTATTTAATGGGCCTCTTTTTCTGTTATGGGGGACTTTGGGTTATGGCTAAGCGTTCTGGGTCGTATGTCGTTCCTTTCTCGTTTGAGCTGCTTTCGTTTGATGAGGCTGTGGGGCTGGCTGCTGATACGGGGCGGATTTCTGGGGATGCTGGTCCTCTGCTCGAGACGGTTATCGATATGCTCGATGAGCTGGGGCGTCCGGACGAGTATTTTGATTGCATTCAGGTCGCCGGTACCAATGGTAAGACTTCGACCACGCGTTTTTCGGCTGCCATTCTTCGCGGCGAGGGGCTCAAGACCGCGCTGTATACGTCGCCGCAGCTGGTGCGCTATCCCGAGCGCATGGAGGTCGATGGACGCGTCGTGAGCGACGAGGCGTTTGCTCGTGGCGTTTCGGCCGCTGTTGAGGCGGGGCATCGAGTGAATGCCCGTCGTGTGGCGGCGGGGGAGCGCGCCTATACCATCACGCCGTTTGACCTGCTGACGGCCGCTGCGCTTGTGGTGTTTGCCGAGGCTCGCGTGAATGTTGCCGTGCTCGAGGTTGGTATGGGCGGGCGCTGGGACGCCACGAGTGCGACCGATCCCGTCGCCGTTGCCATTACGGGCATTGGGCTCGATCACACACGTATTTTGGGCGATACGCTCGAGGCCATTGCGGGTGAGAAGGCTGCGGTTATTAAGCCTGGGCGCCTGGTTGTTCTGGGCGAGGGCGCGCATGAGGCTAGCGTTCAGCGTGTGATGGACGCCCGTTGTCGCGAGTGCGGCATTGTGCCGCTGGTGGTGAACCATGCCACGACCAAGGTGCCGGAGCACGTGGGCGATACGGTTGAGTTCAGCTGCACCACTCCGCGTGCGATCTATACGTCGAGCATGGTTAAGCCAGCATATCAGCCGCAGAATGCTGCGTGCGCGATTATGCTGTGCGAAGGGTATCTTGGCCGTGAGCTTGACCACGAGGCGCTGGATGCGTCGCTTATGGGTTGCCCCACACCGGGTCGCTTTGATGTGCTGGGAACCGAACCGCTCAAGCTGATCGACGCCTGCCATAATCCCCAGAGCTGCGAGAACTTTGTGAGCGCGCTGGACGAGATCGATCCGTGCGTGGAGAATCGCCCCACGCTGCTGTGTGCCGCGCTGGCCGATAAGGACGTGGCGGGTATCGTCGACGTTCTGGTTCCGGCGTTCCCCCGGGTGGTCGTGACCCAGACCGATTCCGATCGCGCCCTGCCGGCAGAGGAGCTCGCCGCCCTTGTGGACGCCGATAAGCTCACGGGCGTATATCCGAGTGTGTCCGAGGCCCTCGCTGCCTTCGATGCCGCGGGCGAGTCCTTCGTAGCAGCCGGCACTATCACCCTAGCCGGCGAAGTAGCCGGCCTGCTGCGCTAACCCATCCCCCCAGCAGTTGCGGTGAAATAGTTCCTGTTTGGGGGTGCGGACAGAAAGTTGGACCGCGGGGCGGTCCGGACTG
>NZ_JBCOIL010000017.1:0-53735 GCF_040926265.1 Collinsella aerofaciens
CTCGACCTTCTCCCTGCTGTACATGCGAACCTCCAGTCCGGACCGCCCCGCGGTCCAACTTTCTGTCCGCACCCCCCCCGACCCATACGTCAGCGCCTTTAGGCGATACTGGTCGTAACGATCAAGGCTTACGCCGCACGGAAAGGAGACATTATGGGCATCTTTAAGAATGATGACCAAAAATCGAGCCAGTTTGGATTTGACGAGAAAAGCATGGCAGGCAAGGCCGTCAAGGCCGTACGCTGGATTTACGCCATCACGGGCGTCTTGGCGCTCGTCGCCGGCATCGCACTGCTGTTTGCGCCCGCCAAGTCCCTCGTCTTCCTAACGACCGTCTTGGGCTTCTACTTTGTGATCACGGCCGCGATCAGGCTGTTTACCGCTGTTTTCGAGCCACTGCTGCCCACCGGCTGGCGCGTGACGAGCATCATCTCCAACCTACTCATTATCTTGGGCGGCGTCATAATCCTGCGCAACCAGGCCTTCTCGACCGCGACGCTCACCACGATGGTGGTTATCGTGGCCGGCTTTGGCTGGATCGTCGAAGGTGTCATGTCCATTCTGGAGTCCGAGCTTTCGTCCAACCGTGCCCTCGCCATCCTGAGCGGCGCGCTCTCCATCATCGCCGGCATGTTCGTGTTTATCTATCCGCTGTGGTCGGCCAAGATGCTCGTCATCTTTAGCGGCGCCGCACTGCTGGTGTTTGGCGTAACGCTGATTGTTCGCGCTATTCAATTTGGCAAACTGGTGCACTAGATGCCGCGAACGCTCTTTATTGATGCAGACGCCTGCCCGGTCACGCGCGAGTCGATTGACTGCGCGCGGCGGGCGGGCGTCGCCGTCGTTATCGCCGGCAACAGCACACAGAACCTGGAACGCCACATTCGCCGCGACGATCCGCGCGACGTCGAGCATGCGCGACGCGGATTTTGGGTCACGACGCTCGATGTGAGCGTGGGCGCCGACAGCGCCGACTTTGCCATTGTCGAACGCCTGCAGGCGGGCGACGTAGTCGTGACGCAGGACATTGGCTTGGCGAGCATGGTGCTCGGGCGCGATGCCGCCGCCATCGGCGTACGCGGGCGCGTCTACGATAAGGCGACCATCGACATGCAACTGTTTATTCGCCACGAGGAAAAGAAGGTGCGCCGCGCCGGCGGTCGCACTCGCGGTCCGGCGGCATTTACCAGCGAAGACCGGGCCCGCTTTAAGCGCAACCTCACCGAGCTGCTGCGCTAACCAAGGTAGATTTTCGGGACATGCCCGGAAATCTACCTTTTTGTTTTGAGCGGTGTGAGCGCTCGGAATCCATGGCTCAACAAAAAAACGGGCTTCAAAATGCCATGCGTCGCCGCATTGCGCAGGCGCCGAGCATGGCTATTTGAAGCCCATTTTTTAAGCCTACTTAGAGGCCGAAGGCGGATAGGATAAGGCCCCAGCCGGCGCCGATGACGTACATCATGACCAGGAACACGGCGTTTTCACGAGCGCTGCGGTTGGTGCGGAACAGGACAAGATAGCCCACGCCGGCGGAAATGAGCGTGCCGGCGAGCATCGGCGCCAGCTGTAGCGCGCCCTCCAGGTACAGCTGCGTAATGACCACGCTGGCCGAGCAGTTGGGGATCAGGCCGACGAGTGCCGAGCCCAAGACGGCGAGCGTCTCGTTGCCACGCAGGAACTGCTCGATCGCGGACTCTCCGAAGGTCTCGAGCACGGCAACTAGAATCAGCGTCACCAGGAAAATAAAAACCGAAACCTGCACGGTGTGCGAGATCGCGCTGCGGATAATCGACAGGACGGGCGCACCTTCGTGGGAGTGACCGTGGTCGTGCCCATGGCCGTGGTGGTGCTCATGCTCGCTTGCGTGACCGTGGTCATGGCTGTGTCCGTGGTCGCGCTCGTGTTCATCTTCATCATCATCGCAACCGCAATGGTCGCGCTCGCACAACTCGTGGATGTGGTCGGCGCTCACGCCCGCCTCGGCCACTTCATCAATGATGTCGCCCCCGGTATGGTCGTCGTGCGCGCAGTTCACATGAGCCGGATTGGCAGCGGTCCCCAGCACGGTACGGCGAATCGCCGCATGCGCGCGGGCATTACGACGAAGGCCGCGGATAGCCGCGTCCACGATAAAGCCCGTGACCAGCGCGATCAGTGCCTTCGAAGCCAAAAGCATCGCCATGGTCTGCACGGGCACCTGCTCGGCGAGCAACAGCGGCAGCATCTCATCGGAGGTCGAGAGGAACACGGCGACCAGCGTGCCCAGCGTCACGACACGGCCGGCGTACAGCGTTGCTGCCATGGCCGAAAATCCGCACTGCGGCACAATGCCCAGCAGCGAGCCAGCCACGGGACCCGCAGCGCCGGCGCGCTTGATAGCGCCGTTGACGCGGTCGCCCGCAACGTGCTCAAGTGTCTCGAGAGCAAGATACGTCACCAACAAAAACGGCGCCAGCGAGAGCGTGTCCTTGCCGGCGTCGAGCAGAATATCAATCAGCAAATCCATGACGGATGGAACCTTTCATGTCTTTCGGCAGCATTGTAAAAGTCCTATCGGTCAACTAGGGTATTGTAGTTGTCCTAGGCGCGATGTCAATAGTTGCCCATGGTAAACTATCATCTCGCCACATCTCAATGAACCCGAGCCGCGCGGTGCGGCCCGTCCAAGGAGCAGTTATATGAACGTTTCACAAGCACTCGAATACGAGCGCCAGCCGTTTATTCCCATGTTTATCTATGGCGATCACGGCGCCATGGAGTCCGAGCGCCAGAAGGGCGAAGAGGCCCTTAAGGTGCTCGAAACCGAGTACTTTACCGCCGAGGGCGACCCCAGCTTCGACTTTGCCACCGTGCGCGACCTGGCTGACCGCAACCGCGACCTGTGCGACCAGATTGGCGAGGCACGCCTGCGCAACGTGACGCCCGCGACGCTTTCGCGCGGCCTGTCCGATGCCGACACCTGCGCCGCCATCGGCAAGATGCAAAAGCGCACCGCCGCGTCCGTTATGCGCGAAATCCGCGGCGACCGCGACGCGCTCGGCGTGGCCTACGCCCGCAAGCCCATCCAGGGCACCGTGCTCGGTATCGACATCGAGACCACCGGCCGTGCACCCGAGCGCGGCTATATCATCAACGTGGGCTGGGAGATCATGGAGCTCACCAGCGACGCCGTCCCGCATGACGCCGAGGCACACTACTGCGGCCTGCCCGACATCTACCGCGGCGAGGATGTGCCGCTATCGAACATCCATCACATTACCTGGGACGACATCGACGGCAAAAAACCATTCCGCGAGAACAAGGAACTGCAGAAGCAGCTGCTCAAACTTATGAAGAAGTACCCGTACATGGCGCATAACGCCGCGTTCGAAGACAGTTGGTTCAAGATCCACCTGGACGGTTACGCCGAGGCACGCCGCGCCGGCAAGATCATCGTCATCGACTCGCGCCAGATCTGCCGCAGCCTGGATGCCGACGTCCGCTCGCTCCCCCGCGAGTCCGCGCCCGCCGCGCTCGAGAACTGGGCGCGCCGCCGTGGCACCCTCGCCGCCGACGCCAACGAGCAGCACCTGGGCCTCGACGACACCGACCTCATGCTCCGCACGGTTCAGGCCGAGTTCAACCTCAAGAACCTATTCGCCAAGTAGAAACGCCTGCGACAAACCCCGGCGTAGATCACGAGCGGTCTCGCAGCGGGAAACCCCGCAGTGGGGCCGCCCTACGTTCCACAGATAGATTTGCCATCACAAATTCTGAACACTCATTGCGAACGATTTCGGCCAATTCCCGACACGTAATTCGTTGTCGGATGGCGATGCATCGATATCAAATGTGCGGCAATTGAGTATTTATATGCTATAGCTAAGCTGCGAAAACTTTTATTTAGGGCATACCAACTCATAATTGCGTCAAGCTTTTGGACAGCATTTGGTTAGACCTCTAAAACGGCTTTTCCACTCAGCGCCGTCAACACGGCATTAGCTGACACGATATATATCATGAGTATCGTATTGTCACATACCACTGCAAAAGCGGTCTACCAGGCCGCGCATTCGGTGTCTGCGAAAGGCATCGAGTCCTGTAGCCCTGCCGCGATTTACGGATCATGTCCCACCGGAACGTTCCTTGACGCAGCCGCAGAATGGCTCACCAAGCATGATGTTTCCCTCGACACAAATGATTCCCTCGAGGTGATGGTGTTTGATCGCAGGAATGCGCGCTATGCAATGAACTGTCAATGCCACGTTTCTTCAAAACGATTCTCGAACTCACGCTTTATAGAGCTCAAAGATGGCATCTTCATTGTTGGCGTTGAGCTTTGCGCACTTCAGGCCGCCACCTATCTTTCTTTTCGCGAACTAGTGGAGTACTACTTTGAACTGTGCGGCGCTTATTCCCTTGGAACCGACTCTTCCACCTCCTATACCGAGCGTTTCGCGCTCACCTCGACCGAGAGGTTAAAGCAGTTCTTTAATTCCATTACCAGATGCGACGGTCTGGCCCTTGCCCGAAAGGCGATCCAATGTGTGCGCGACGGATGCCGGTCTCCTATGGAAACAGCCTTTGTCATGATGTTAACGCTGCCCAAAAGCGAAGGAGGGCTTGGTATTAAGGGAATTGAGACCGATTACGAGGTGCAGGTCACCACTGCCGCAAAGAATCTCACGAGACGCAAAAAGTTCTTTATGGATGCGTATCTAAAGAAATCTCGCACAGACATTGAATACAACGGTTTTTATCATGACGCGGAAGAAGACCGCGCGATCGATGAGGAGCGCAAGAATGCACTTGCGTCCATGGGGTACGGAATCATCACCGTCAGCCGTTATTCCTTTATGCATGCCAGCTCTTTTGTTAGGGTCATGGAAGCAATCCAGCGGAAAGAGGGCGTACGCCCCTCGCGTCTGCCAAAAGACTTTCAAATCATGCAAGAGGACCTGAGACAGTTTGTGCTCAGAAGGTTTATAGAAGAGAAAAAGCGAATTCAGAAGCAGCTTCGCCAGGATTCCGAAGAGCGTCAACGAATCGACCTCGAAAAAGCAACGCTCGAAGGCATCACGCTGGATGACCCGACAATTAATAAAGTTCCGGCAATCGATGACATGCAGACTGTCGAATCCGACAGCCCATCATTTGTCCAAACAAGCAGCCTCGCGCCCGAGGGCAGGGTCTTCGGGGCCGGAGACTAGGCCGGCTAACAAGGTGGGTACCCTAGCGACGTGCAAAATTGCGAGTATTCAGCAGGGTCGGGTGTCTATCACCCTCGAGTGGATCCAAATGTGAAGCGAAATCACTCTTGCGTGAGAGCGTTAGGCAACATTTGAGGAAGAACTCATCGGATTAACACCCTAAGATAACTCTTGAACTGCATTATATGACCTGCAATAAATTAGCGGACCCCTATAGTTGCAGAATACTCCATTTTTTGCACGGCACGAGGGTACCCACCTTGGCATCGACTATCAAAAAACGCTCAGTCCGGGATCTCGTCCACTATTCCCCATCATTTTGTACAACGAATTACCTGAACGTCATTGACATATGAACATGCACTCATATAATCGAAAGTAAATTATATGAGCGCATGTTCATATGAAAGGATATTGCAATGAGCATCCGCGTTGATGAAACGAAACTCGACATCGAGGCCACCGAACCCGCGATCCCGACCACCTGCTCGCCCGAGGACCTTCCCGACGAGGAGCTTCTCTACGACCTCGCCGACCTGTTCAAGGTCTTCAGCGACACCACGCGCATCAAGATCCTTTACGCCCTCATGGGCCGCGAGCTCTGCGTGGCAGACATCGCCGAAGCGACCGAAACCTCGCAGTCCGCGGTGTCGCACCAGCTGCGCACACTCAAGCAGTCGCACCTGGTTAAATTCCGGCGCGACGGGCGCAATATCCTCTACTCGCTCGCCGACGACCACGTCTACACCATGCTCAACCAGGGCATGAGCCATATCTGCGAATAGCGGCCAACCACGGTACCAGCGCGGCCTGCACCCAAGCCGCAAAAACGGGAAAGGAACCCACCATGAAAAAGCAGTACAAGCTCGATGAGATCGATTGCGCCAACTGTGCGCGCGAGCTTCAGGACGAGTTGGCCAAGCTCGAGGGCGTCAAATCCGTTTCGGTCAACTTTATGACCCAGAAGTTGACGCTCGAGGCCGATGACGCCGAGTTCGACGAGGTCCTCGACCGCGTTGTGGAGTTCACCGCCGACGCCGAGCCGGACTGCGAGATCATTCTCTAGCCAAGGTTTACGCCAACCTGCAAGGCCGCGCTTGCTGCGGCCTTTGCTCGCGAAATTATATGAGCGAATGTTCATACATTCAAATGGGAGGATACGAGTCATGGCCACCGCCGACCCCAAAAAGAAAAAGAAGAAGCGCAAGAAAAAAGAATCACTCGAGCATAAGCGCAACCGCATCCTGGTAGCGCTGGGCATTTTTGCCGTGGTGTACGCCCTCGATGAACTCGGCACCCTCACTGCCGCATTCGGCACCCCGGGCGACATCTACGCCAGCTTTGTGCTGTTCCTCGTGCCGTTTTTGATTGCCGGCTACGACGTACTGCAAAAGGCATTCAATAACATCCGCCGCGGCAAGGCCTTCGACGAGAGCTTCCTCATGGCCGTCGCGACCATCGGCGCGTTTGCCATGGTGCTCTTCCCCGACACCGACCCGCACATGGCCGAAGGCGCCGCCGTCATGCTGTTCTACCAGGTCGGCGAGCTGTTCCAGGCATACGCCGTGGGCAAGAGCCGCAAGTCGATCAGCGCCATGATGGACATCGCGCCCGACTACGCCAACGTCGAGCAACCCGACGGCACACTCGAGCAGGTCTTCCCCGATGACATCGCCGTCGGCACCGTGATCGTGGTCAAGCCCGGCGAGCGCGTGCCTATCGACGGCGCCATCGTCGAAGGCGAGACACAGCTCGATACCGCTGCCCTTACCGGTGAGTCGGTCCCCCGCCCGGCCAAAACCGGAGACGATATCATCAGCGGCTGCATCAACATGACGGGCCTCATCCACGTGCGCACCACCAAGCCATTTGGCGAGTCCACCGTCGCGCGCGTCCTGGAGCTCGTAGAAAACGCCAGCGAAAAGAAGGCGCGCACCGAGAACTTCATCACGCGCTTCGCCCGCGTCTACACGCCCGCCGTCACCGGCGCTGCCGCGGTACTCGCGCTCGGCGGCGGCTTGGTCACCGGCGCCTGGTCCGACTGGATCCTGCGCGGCCTGACTTTCCTGGTCGTCAGCTGCCCGTGCGCGCTAGTGATCAGCGTCCCGCTCAGCTTCTTTGGCGGCATCGGCGGCGCATCCAAGCTGGGCGTCCTCATCAAGGGTTCTAACTACCTCGAGACGCTCGCCGATGTGGACACCGTCGTCTTTGACAAGACGGGCACCCTCACCAACGGCACGTTCTCGGCGGTCGCGGTGCACCCCGAGTCTGGCTATACCGAGCAGTCGCTGCTTGAGGTCGCAGCCCTCGCTGAGTCATTCTCCGACCATCCCATCGCGCAGTCGGTGCGTGTCGCCTACCAGGGCGAGGTCGACCCCAAGCGCGTAAGCGACTCCACCAACGACGCGGGCCATGGCGTGACGGCAACCGTCGACGGCAAGCACGTCGTCGTCGGCAACGCTAAGATGCTCGCCGCGACCGGCGTCGAAGCGCCCGATTGCGAGGTCGTCGGTACGATCCTTCACGTGCTGGTCGATGGCATCTATGCCGGCCACATTGTAATTGCCGACACCGTCAAGGCCGATGCCGAGCAGACGATCAGCGACCTGCACGCCGCCGGCGTCAAGCGCACCGTCATGCTCACGGGCGACCGCGAGGAAGTGGCTGCTGCGGTGGCCAAGCGGCTGGGGCTCGACGAGTTCCACGCGCAGCTGCTGCCGGGCGACAAGGTCGAGCGTGTTGAAGCGCTGCTTGCAACCGAGAGTGGCAAGGGCAAGCTCGCCTTTGTGGGCGACGGCATCAACGATGCGCCCGTGCTTACGCGCGCCGATGTGGGCATTGCCATGGGCGCTATGGGTTCCGACGCCGCGATTGAGGCCGCCGATGTTGTGCTCATGGATGACAAGCCGTCCAACATTTCCCGCGCGATTCGCGTGGCGCGCAAGACCATGGCGATTGTCTGGCAGAACATCATCTTTGCGCTGGGCGTTAAGCTGCTGATCCTGGTGCTGGCAGCGCTGGGCATTGCCGACATGTGGCTTGCCGTGTTCGGCGACGTAGGCGTGGCGATCATCGCCATCCTGAACGCCATGCGCGCGATGGGTGTCAAGAACCTGTAGCGTTCGTGGGCTGTCCGGCCGGGGCCGGGTTTGGTTTTGAAAACGTCCTCGCGCATGAGGCCCGTCTTTCCTGCTCCTGCGGAGCAGCGGAAAGGCGGGCCTCGCGCTGCGGAGTGTTTTCAAAACCAAGCCCGGCCCCGGCCTGCGGTAACGTTGCTGGCGGTTCTTGGGCATCGCTTGCTGGTGGGGTTCCTTGTCTGAGTTGGACTTAGTTGGTGGGACCACTCGTCTCGGTCGCTGTCCCGCGCCGTTCCGGCGCGGGAGGCGCGCCGCTGCGGGAGTGCTAGTCGGTCATTATTGGCGCCGAAGCACCGTCCCGTCCCAGCATCGCCCTCAGCTTCTCGAAGCTTTCCTCGCTTAGGCAGTGCTCCATGTGGCAGCCCTCTTGCGACGCGACCTCAGCCGAAACACCCGCATCCTCTAGCAGCCCCACGAAAAAGCAGTGACGCTCCCACATTTGACGAGCGACCTCCAGACCACGCTCCGTCAGATGAACATCTCGCTTGCCCATTTCGACATAGCCGTTGCTTTCCAACGTCGCCATGGCCTTGGAAACGCTCGCCTTAGTTACACCGAGGTACTCCGCAACGTCGATCGAGCGCACGATGCCCTGACGTTCCGACAGAACGTAGATCGATTCGAGATAGTCTTCTCCGGATTCACGTAGGGCCATGGGCCGCCTTTCGCGATGATTGCTAGTTAGCCTTTGGATACTTTCCACGGCTTACTTTACCGCAAAAGTTGCCCATGTCTTACTACTTTGCCTAAAAGTTAGCCGTGTTTCACAAAACGAGCGGGACGAAAACAAAATGGGAACACGCCCCGCAAGGAGTGTCCCCAAGTGCCGAGCCGCAGCTATAGCAGTCCAAAGTACTTCGCGGCGTTGTAGATGCCGTCGTCGTCCACGGCGGTCGTCACATAGGTCGCCGCAGCCTTCACCGTGTCCTGCGCGTTGCCCATGGCCACGCTCGTGCCCACGGCGGCAAACATCGACAGGTCGTTCTCGCCGTCGCCAAAGGCAATCGCCTCGCTCGCGTCGATACCAAGCCGCTCGAGCGTCGCCGCCACGCCCAGGTCCTTGCCGCCGTTAGCGGGAATAATGTCGCAGAATAGGTCGCACCAGCGCGTGGTGAGCGAATGCGACACGGCGTCGGTCACGATATGCTCGTCGACCGGGTCCACAAAGGCGCAAAACTGGTAGACCGGTGCGTCAAAGGCGTGCTCAAACGGCTCCTCGTGGTAGACGATTCCCGCGTTGCTGCCAGCCGTCACCACGCGCTCGGACAGGCGGTTCACAAACGAGTTCTCGCCCTGCATGCACAGCGAGTCGTAGCGCCCCTGCGCCACCTGGTCCACAATCACCGCGACGTCGTCCGAATCGATCGGGCAGCTGCGGTAAACCCCCTCGGCATCAAAGCAGTGCTGGCCCGAAAGCGTAATGTACGCATCCCAGCCCAGGTCGAACAGCCAGTCCGGCATCTGGTAGGTCGGACGGCCCGTGGCGATCACGCACGCAATCCCCTGCTCGTGAAAGCTGTCGAGCACCTGCTGCGCCGACGCCGGAATCCGGTGGGTCTTAAAGCTCAGCAGCGTGCCGTCGATATCGAAAAACGCGGCTTTGATCATTCTCGCCTACTCCTCGCCCTCGAGCTTTTCGCTCGCCTCGAGCCACGCCATCTCCAGCTCGTCCATGGCAGCGTGAGCCTCGTCGATCTTTGCCTGCTGCTCGCCGAGCGCCGTGTAGTTGGTGGGATCGACTTGGGCCATTGCTGCCTCGGCCTCCTCAACGCGGGTGCGCTGCGTCTCCATCTTGCGCTCGAGCGAACTCACCTCGCGGCGGAGCTTCTGGCGCTCGGCGTTGGACAGGCCGTTGGGCTGACCGCTCGACTTGGGCTTTTCGGCCGCAGCTGCCGCGGCACCGGTGTCGAACGTGCCGGTCTTGGCGCTCGGCGCGCCCACGGGCTCGCCCTCGGCGGTAGCGTTGCACAGGCGCAGGTACTGGTCCACGCCACCGGGCATATGCGTCAGGTGGCCGTCGAGCAGCGCCCACTGCTGGTCGGTCACGCGCTCCATCAAAAAGCGGTCGTGCGTCACCAGGATCAGCGTGCCGGGCCAGCCGTCCAGCAGGTCCTCGACAATCGCGAGCATGTCGGTATCCAGGTCGTTGCCCGGCTCGTCCAGGATGAGCACGTTGGGCTCGTCCAGAATCGTCAGCAACAGCGACAGGCGACGGCGCTGGCCGCCCGAAAGATCGCCGATGCGGCTCCAGAGCTGCTGCGTCGTAAAGCCCAGACGCTCGCAGAGCTTCTCGGGCGAAGTCTCCTTGCCGTCGATGACGTAGTACTTCTTATAGTTGCCGAGCACCTCGCGGATCGTGTCGCCCATGTAGGGCTTGAGCTCCTCGAGCTGCTGCGACAGCACGCCAAAGCGCACTGTCTGGCCAATCTTCACGCGGCCGCGCGTGGGTTCAATCTTGCCCTGGATCACGTCGAGCAGCGTCGACTTACCGGCGCCGTTCTCGCCCAAAAGGCCATAGCGGTCGCCCGCACCAATGAGCCAGGTCACATCGGTGAGCACCTGCTTGGGCGCGCCGTCGGTATCGGCATAGCCGGCATCCACGTCGACCACATCGATAACCTGCTTGCCCAAGCGGCTCACGGCCAAGCGCTTGAGCTCCAGCTCGTCACGCACGGGCGGCACGTCGGCGATCAGCTCACGAGCGGCATCCACGCGAAACTTGGGCTTGGTGGAACGAGCCTGGGCACCGCGGCTCAGCCACGCGAGCTCCTTGCGCGCCATGTTGCGACGGCGCTCCTCGGTAACCGCGGCCATGCGGTCGCGCTCTACGCGCTGCAGGATGTAGGCCGAATAGCCGCCCTCGAAGGGATCGACCTGGCCGTCGTGGACCTCCCACATGCTGGTGCAGACCTCGTCCAAGAACCAGCGGTCGTGCGTGACCACGAGCATGGCGCCCTGACCGCGCTGCCAGCGGGCCTTAAGGTGACGCGCGAGCCAGTTGATGGTGCGCATGTCCAGGTGGTTGGTGGGCTCGTCGAGCATGAGCACGTCGTAGTCACCAATCAGCAGGCGCGCGAGGTCCACGCGACGGCGCTGGCCGCCCGAAAGCTCGCCAACCGTGCCCTCCCAGGGCACATCGCTAATAAGACCGGCGAGAATCTGGCGCGTGCGGGGGCTCGACGCCCACTCGTACTCAGGCGTGTCGCCCACAACGGCATGATGCACGGTATCGGTGTCGACAAGCTGGTCCTTTTGGCCGAGCAGACCAATCGTGGTGCCGCGACGGTGCGTCACGCGGCCGTCGTCGGGCTCCAGCGTGCCGGCGAGCACGCTCAGCAGCGTCGACTTGCCGTCGCCGTTTTTGCCGACAATACCAATGCGGTCGCCCTCGCCCACGCCGAGCGTCACGCTATCGAAAATATGCTTGGTGGGAAACTCTAGGCTGACGGAATCGCATCCCAAAAGAATCGCCATATGCCCTGCTCCTTCGTAGAAATTCAACGTTGTCCATGATAGCAGCGAGCCCCACCCCAAACCACCACGAAGGCGCCTGTCCCCTTTGTGGTGGTCGTTTCGGTCGCAGAGCAAAAGGCGGGCCATCTCCCGCAAGAGATGACCCGCCTCTCCAATCAGTCCTGCGGCAACCGTGGCCGCTGCAGGCCTCAAGCATGTCCCGGACTAGGAGAACATGCCGGTGAGGTAATCATTCAGCCGCTTATCCTTGGGCCGTTGGAAAATCTCGTCAGTCTCGTCGTACTCGACCATATCGCCCATGTAGAAGAACGCCGTGCGGTTGGACACGCGCGACGCCTGCTCCATGTTGTGCGTCACGATAACGATGGCGCGGTCGGCCACGATCGATGACATGAGGTCCTCGATCGCCAGCGTCGAGATGGGGTCGAGCGCCGAGCAGGGCTCGTCGAACAGAATCACGTCGGGGTTGAGCGCCAGCGTGCGCGCGATGCACAGACGCTGCTGCTGACCGCCCGAAAGCGCATAGGCGCTCTTATCGAGCTTGTCTTTGACCTCGTCCCACAGCGCCGCGCCGCGTAAGCTTTCCTCGACCATGCGGTCGAGCTCGTCACGGTCGGTGATGCCGTGGCGCTTGGGCGCAAACGTGATGTTGTCGCGAATGGACTTGCGGAACGGGTTGGGCTGCTGGAACACCATGCCAATGGAACGGCGCAGCTCGTAGGTGTTTTCGGTCTTGGTGTTCACGTTGCGCCCGCGATAGTTGATCTCGCCCTCCACGCGGCAGCCGCGAATCTCGCGATTCATGAGGTTGAGGCTACGCAAGAAGGTCGACTTACCGCAGCCCGAAGGCCCAATGAGCGCCGTGATCTCGCCCTTGTGGAAGTCGAGCGACGTATTGTGCAGGGCATGGTGGTCGCCATAGTACACGTTGACGTCCTTGGTGGAGAGCGCAACCTCGTCGCTCACGGCCTTGCCGCTCACGCGCACGCGCTTCTCGCTCTCCCCCACGCTCGACAGGAAGTCCCGGGTGTCGGACGATGCCGCTTCGGTTGCGGGCGTTACATTCATCTCGCTCATTCGGCCGTCATCTTCCTTGCCAGTTGCTTGCCCACAATGCGGGCGATTACGTTAAACAGCAGCACGCAAATCATCAGCAGTGCCGCGGTACCCCAAACGATCTGCTGGGCCTCGGGGCTGCCTTCGCCATAGATCTTGTAGATATGCACGGCGAGCGACTCACCGGGGCGGAACACGTTCCAGGCGCAAGTAGGGCTCGACAGGTTAAGGCTCAAGAAGTTGAGGCGAACCGGCGAGCTCATGCCCGAGGTAAAGAGCAGTGCTGCGGCCTCGCCAAACACGCGACCGGCCGAAAGCACGATGCCCGTCACGATGGCAGGCATGGCCTCGGGGATCAGGATGTGCAGCGTGGCCTCCCAGCGAGTGAGGCCCATGGCCAGGCACGCATCGCGCTGGGCCTGCGGCACGTCCTCGAGCGCCTGCTGGATCACGCGCACCAGGATGGGGATGTTGAACATGGTGAGCGCGACGGCGCCGGAGATGATGGAGTACTTCCAGCCCAGCTGCACCGAGAACACCAGAAAACCGAACATGCCGACGACGATGGAAGGCAGCGAGGACAACGTCTCGATGGCGGTGGAGGCGATGTCGCGGATGGGTCCGTCCGGCGCGTACTCAACCAAAAAGACCGCTCCGCCCAGGCTGATGGGCACCGAGATGATCAGGGTGATCAGCAGCAGGTAGAACGAGTCGAACAGCTGGTAGAGCACGCCGCCCTGCGTTCCGTTGGCGCGCGACGGCTCCGTGAGAAAGCCCGGCTGGAACAGCGTCGAGATGCCCTCGAACAGGATATAGGCCACCATGGAGACGACGATGAGCATGACGATGGCGACGATCGCCGTCAACACGCCCGTGGCGAAGCGGTCCTGCTTTTGGACACGCCCGAGCCTCGCCTCGTCGATGTGGATACGCGTGCTAGCCACGAGCCTTCGCCCCCTTGCGGCCGATAAGGTGGATGATCAGGATGAAGATGAGGCTCATGCCCATCAGCAGCAGACCGAGCGCCCACAGAACATCGTCCTGGGCCGAGCCCTCGGCATAGACCGCCATAGACGTGGTGAGCGTGGTGGTGATGGTGGATGCCGGCGACAGCAGTGACGTCGGCATGGCCTCGATACCGCCGATAACCATGCGCACGGCAAGCGTTTCGCCAAAGGCGCGGGTCATACCAAGGATGACCGCAGTCATGAGCGACGGCATGGCGGACTTGAGTACCACGTGCCAGATGGTCTGCCAGCGGGTGTAGCCCAGCGCGAGCGAGCCCTGGCGGTAGCTGTCGGGCACGGCGCGCAGGCCATCGACCGAAAGTGTGGTCATCGTCGGCAGGATCATGACGGCCAGCACGATGGCGCCGGGCAAGATGCCCAAGCCCGTGCTTGCGTGGAAAACGCTCTTCATGAGGCCGACGACCACGTGAAAACCGATCAGGCCAAAGACGACCGAGGGAATACCGGTCAAAAGCTCAATGAGCGGCTGAAAGATCTTGGAACCAAACTTAGGCTGGATCTCGACCGCAAAGATGGCAGAGCCGATAGCGATGGGCAGCGCGATAAGCGTGGAGAGCACCATGACCGCAAACGTGGTGACGATCAGGGGCAGGGCGCCGGTATAGGGCAGGCCGCTTTCGGCTGTGTTGGCCAGGTCCCACTTGGTGCCGGTGAAGAACTCGACGACCGAAACGCCGTCCTTGAGAAAAGCCGAGAGGCCCTTTTGGGCGACCATAAAGATGAGCGCGGCAACGACAAGCGTCACGAGCGCAACGCACGCGCCCGTGACGCCCAGGCCCACGTTCTCAAGGTCGCGCTTTGGCAGCTGTTTTGCCATTGCAAACCTTTCCGGGGCGATTACTTATTTAGCGGAGACCTTGCCGCTGGCGTCCTTGACGACCTTCATGGCAGAGACGGGGATGAAGCCCTGCTCCTCGACGAGCTTGCCCTGGACGTCGTCGGAGAGCATAAACTCCAGGAAGGCCTTGGTGGCCTCGTCGGCGTCCTTGGAGCAGTACATGTGCTCGGTCGCCCAGATCTTGAAGGAGTCGTCGGTGACGTTCTTGCTCTTGGGCTCGACGCCCTCGACCTTGATGGCGTTGAACTTGGAGTCATCGAAGTGCGAGAAGTCGAGGTAGGAGATGGCGTTGTCGGTACTGCCCATCTGAGTCTGGACATCGCCGGACTTGTCGAGCTCGGCGTCGCCCTTAAAGTCGACGGCCTCGTCGCCAAAAACGGCGGCCTCGAAGGTGGCACGGGTACCGGAGCCAGCCTTGCGGTTGAGAACGACGATCTTGACGTCGTCGCCGCCGACCTCCTTCCAGTTGGTGATCTGGCCGGAGAAGATACCCTTGAGCTGCTCGAGGGACAGGTCGTCGACCGTCACGTTCTTGGAGACGACGGGACCCATGCCAACGACGGCGACCTCGTGGTCGACGAGGTTCTTGACCTGGTCGGCCTCGAGCTTGGTCTCGGCGAAGACGTCGGAGTTACCGATGGTGACGGTGCCAGCGGCGACAGCGGTCAGACCCTTGCCCGAACCGTTGCCCGAGCCGGAGATGGAGACGTCGGGGTTGGCATCCATGAACTTCTCGGCAGCAGCCTCGACGAGAGCCTGGAACGAGGAGGCACCGTCGTAGGTCACCTCGCCGGAGACGGACTCGGCAGCGGCGGCACTACCCTTGTCGGCGGCACCGGAGGCACCTGAGCCGCCGCAGCCAACGAGGCCGAGGCCCACGAAGCTGGCGAGGCCACCAGCGAGGCCGAGGAACTGACGACGAGAATAAGCCTGATCGAGCATGATCTTCCTTTCATACATGCGACTCGCGGGCACCCTGCCCGCTTTGCTGTTTGGAAAGATACGGCCCCGATCGGGCGACGGCCGCGTTATCTGCGGTTTCTTACGGGCATCTGATAGACCCTTACCGCGAGCGCGGCCCAGCCTTTACAAACGGATAACAAACCCCACCCAAGCATGGCACGCTTTTTACACCAGAGCAAAGTAGTCATTGAGGACGTTCTTGTTTGACTAGTCATTTAAGAACGTCCCCAATGACTACGCCAGAGCGAGCAAGGTGCCTTGAAACAAGGCGGCATTGACCTTCTGGTCATGCCGCCGAAGTTGAAAGGCAGATTGCCGCTCTGGCGGGCTTGCAGCGTCGACTGGTTACGCGGTTTGGTAAAACCGCGTAACTATAGTTCGAGTTCGTTGAGACGCAGGATTGCCACGATGTAAATCTTGAGTGCTTGCTTGAGCTGCTCTTCGTTGGCGCACTCGTTGGGACCGTGCATCTGGCCGCCCCACTCGGGCAACTCAAGGCCGGTCTCTTCGGGGCCAAACGAGACGGCGCGGGCAAAGTTGCGTGCGTACGTGCCACCGCCCATGGCAAAGGGTTCGGCATGCTTGCCGGTGAACTCGTTATAGGTATCGATAAGCGCCTTCACGGCCGGATCATCGGCAGAGACCGAGAACGGCACCTTCGCGCGACCCAGCTGGCACGTCACGCCGAAACGGCCCACGAGCGGATCGAGCTGCTCGCGGATGGTATCGGCACTCGTGCTGTCGGGGAAGCGCACGTCGATGACCTGCTCGATATGGCCATCCGCCACGCGGATGACGCCGGGGTTGCAGGTGAGCGGGCCAAACGCCGGGCTCGTCGCGTCGATACCCAGGCCGCGGCCATAGGCGTCCGCATGCACAAAGGCCAGAAACTTGACAAACTCGTGCTCGGCAGGCGTCAGCAGGCGCTCGTCGCGCGCACCAAACGCATCCTCGGCCTCGCGCAGATACGCCACGATGAGGCCGACGGCATTGATTGTTCCCTCGGGCATCGAGGCATGACCGCCAATGCCGTGGGCGAAAATCTGCGCATGCCCGTTGCCGAGCGCCGTGATCTCCAGGCGGTCGGCGTTCTCAACAGGCGCCGGCAGCTCATCGGCGGCAATCGCAAGCTCGCAGATAGACTGCGACGGAATGGCGTTGCTCGCTTCGGCGCCGCTCCACGACACAATGCGCCCGCCGTCAATCTTGGAGCTCACAAACGTCGCCCCAAACTGGCCCTTCTCGGCATTGCAGACCGGGAACTCAGCATCGGGCGTAAACAGAAAGTCGGGGTTCGCGTGGTTCTCCAGATAATGGTGAACGTCGGACATACCCACTTCCTCATCGCAGCCCAGCAGCGCGCGGAAGGTATAGCGCGGCACAATGCCGTGTTTGAGCAGATAAGCGCCGGCGTAGAGCGACAACACCGCCGGGCCCTTGTCGTCGATCACGCCACGGCCGAGCAGCCAGCCCTCGCGGCGCTCCATCGCAAACGGGTCGGTGTTCCAACCGGGGCCAGCGGGAACCACGTCCACGTGGCAGATAGTCGCGAGCTGCTTGTCGCCGCGACCCGGGATATCGGCGATTCCCACATAGCCCCCGTCGTCGCTCGTCTGATAGCCGAGCTTTTGCGCAATGCCGAGCGCGCAATCGAGCGCGTCACGGACCGGGCGGCCAAACGGCGCACCGGGCTCCGCATCGGCAGCAACGGCCACGGACGGATAGCTCACCAGTTGTTCGATATCGGCAACGACATCCTCCCAGACCTCGTCGACATACTCGGCAACGCTCTGCTCCACCTGATTCATGAACGACCTCCTTACCAATGAGCGACGGGTACGCCCGCCCCTCACATTATGTCTATTAGATAGCGAAAAGTTTAGCAAGCTCGGCCACCGAGTGCACCACCGCATCGGCGCCCGCGGCCTCGTGCTCCCCCGGCGCTGCCGCGCCCGAATAGATGCCGATGCACGGCACGCCCATCGCGTGCGCGCCCTCCACATCGTTAAAGCGATCGCCGATCATCACGGCATCGTCGGCCGTCGCGCCGAGCGCCGCCAGGGCATCGCGAACCGAATCGGCCTTGGTCTCGCGTCCCTGCGGCGGATTCATGCCAACCACAGCTTCGAACTGGCAAAGCCCCAGCTCATGAACCATATCGATGCACTTCGCCTCCATGCGAGACGTCGCCACGGCCATACGCTTGCCCTGGGCGGCCAACCCATCCAGCAGCTCGGGGACCCCATCGAACACGGGGTACTCCTCCGGCCCCAGCTCATCAAAAAAGGCGCGGTACTCGTCGGCCACCACAAGCGACTCCTCGCGGGAAAAGCCGTAAAAGTCGTGAAAGCTCTTCCACAGGGGCGGCCCGATCATACGGCGCAGATCACCCATCTGCGCCTCCGAAAACCCGCGCGCAGCCAGCGTCTTGCGCGTCGAGGTCATCACTGCCCGGCCCGTATCTGCCACCGTGCCGTCAAAATCAAACAGCACGACCGGCCGCTTGCATATCTCCAGCGCCTCCATCGGCATCCCTCTTCCCCAGTTGACGATTTCCACACCGACACTTCAAACTGTTGACTATTCAACAATTGAACCTATAAATGTGGAACGACTCCACTATACTTGTCGCACTTTGCTCTCAGAAGGCGGCGCTGCCGCGCCCCAACGAAAGGTGCAATTATGTCTTTTGCCATCATAACCGACTCCACGTCGGACATCTCCCCCGCCCGCGCCCAAGAGCTCGGCATTTACGTCATTCCGCTGCATGTGATTATCGAAGGCGAGGACCTGCTCGACCAGGTACAGATCACCGCCCAGGAGTACGTCGCCCGCATGGCCGGCTCCGAGCAGCTGCCGCATACCTCGCAGCCGAGTGCCGGCGAGTTCAAGGCGCTGTTTGACCGCGTGCGCGCCGATGGCCACGACAGCGCGATCTTTATCTCGCTGTGCAGCGAGTGGTCCGCCTGCTATTCCAATGCATGCCTGGTCGCCGAGACCCACGAGCTCGACGTGCGCTGCATCGATTCGCGCACCGGCTCGGGTGCCGAGGGCCTGCTGGTGGAGTACGCGCTCGCCATGCGCGAGGACGGCCGCAGCCTGGACGAGACCGAGGCGCAGATCCGCGCGACGCTGCCCGACGCCCACCTGCTGCTGATTCCCCGCACGCTCGAGAATCTCGTTAAGAACGGCCGCGCGCCCAAGCTCGCCGGCCAGCTCACGCAAATGCTCAACATTCGCCTGGCCGTTTCGCCGGAGTGGAAATCGGGCGAGATCAAGGCCATAAAAAAGGGCCGCGGTGCCAAGCGCATCGTTACCAACACCATGGCCGATTGCCTCGCATTTTTGGCCGAGTATCCGGGCTCCAGCGTGCGCGTGCTCACGACCGGCGCCGCCGAGGAGCAGGAGCTTGTCAACGAGGCACTCGCGGGCCAGGACTACGTAGACGCCGGCACCGGCCCCATCGGCTGCACCATCGCCACCCACGTGGGCGTCGATGCCATCGCCATCAGCTACTGCCCCCGCTACCAGCCCATCCACTAGGGGCACCTTTACCTCTTGCGGTGGAATAGGGACTGTTTTTGGCTTATTAGCCGCCAATCAATCCCTATTCCACCGCAAATTAGAAGCAGTTCGTTTGGGACGGGGCTAAAAAGACTGGTATCAAACGTTTCAGACCAGTCTTTTTAGCCCCGTCCCATTTTAGCTACTCTACATCAGCCCGCTCAGGGCGATGTCGACGGCCTCGTTGAGGTCGTCAGTAATGTGTACCAGATCCGGATCGAGCGGGCTGATCATACCGGCGCTCATCACCGGGCCGTTGGGCCAGTCGAACAGACCCCCTCGCGGTACCCACTGGACAAAAATGGCAAATATGAGTACTGCCACCAAATTAGTAGCAGCAAAATCTCGCCGGAATCGATCGTTTCGATTAATTTCACGCCTTGCCAAGGCTCAAAATGCCGTGTTTGGTGGGTTAGATATATAGAATAATGTCGAATTGGTATTCTATTCTTGCCAAATATTATGAGACTACATTAACAGCAGTACTCACATTTGACGTTATTTGACCACGGGGTCATTCGAAAACCCCTCCCCACGCCGCCAACCCGCCCCATAGCCGTCAAAAACCTTTAACAACAGCCGCCGCACGTTTTGGCACCGGCTGATTGCCACTCACGGATCGGTACCCCACTATTACCGAACCAAAATCGAAGTCGCGTATCTCATAAAGCTGAAATGACGTACCCTCATCCCAATGAACGCTGATAAGAATGGCTTTCAAATGAGCAACGGCACGCATCAATACGCCCTTTTCGGGAGCGCCCTATTCAAATTCAATAAAACGGTCGTCCACGCTTCGGATCCGCGCAAGCAAATCGTTATCTGCAGCAGCGGTCCAGACATCCGTTATACAACGCTGGAAGAATGGGAGAAAGCTGGCGATTCTTTCGATAGACGGGCGCAGATCGAAGATATCGTCACCAGCGCAAGCCCAGCGCGCGACAAACTCGAGCTCTTCCGCAATCTCTTTACTGGTCGCAAAGATGTCTACGCTCATGGGTACCGCAGAAAAGACGGAGGAATTGGCTATACGCCCGCCTGCGCAAATGAGTGGAAGTCAGGCATTTGCCCCAAAGCAAGCCACCAGAGAGTCAAATGCACGGAATGCAGCAGCCGCGTCTTCCCCGAGTTGAGCGATGCCGCGATCATCGCCCATTTCAGAGGCAATGACGATAGGCTTCGAGACGTTATAGGCCAATATGTGCTCGATAAAGACAGTAACACGAAAGTCCTGGTCATCGATTTTGACGGAGCCGATTGGAAAGAAGCGACGAAAGCCATTCGACATGTCGCAAAAAGCCACGGAATCGATGTCGCAGTTGAGCGATCGAGATCGGGCGACGGCGCACATGTCTGGTTTTTCTTCCTAGAGCTCGTCAGCGCAAAGACCGCACGAGATTTTGGAAGCAGCCTTATCACCGAAGCGGCGATACTGAACAAGACAATCACCTTCAAAGCATTTGACCGAATGCTGCCCGCGCAGTCCACCATTCCTGAGGGCGGCTTTGGAAATCTCATAGCGCTGCCTTTTCAAGGAAAAGCGCAGCGAAAAGGGAGCAGCGTATTTGTTGACGAGCAATTTGAGCCCTTTCCCGATCAATGGCTTTACCTTTCGCAAATCCAGTTAATCCCGCGCGTGACGGTGCAAAATCTGATCGAGAGCATCGAAAATAGGTCACATGGAATAGCAGCTGTTGCGGCGGCAAACACCGGTGTGCCACATTCCCAGAGACTGCGAAAGCGGCTTCCGCTCACACCGCGGGACTTCCCGTCATCGCTGTCCGTCACGCAGACCGATATGCTCTATATCCCCGAAAAATCTCTGAGTCCCGCAGCTCAAATGGAAGTCCGCAGGCTTGCAACATTTGCCAACCCAGAATTCTTCCGCGCACAATCTATGCATCAATCGGTATTCGGCAAACCGCGGTTCATAGACCTCAGCGAACTTAGAGATGGCTACGTCGCGATTCCCAGAGGCTGCAAGGTTCAACTTGAGCGGCTGCTTCAAGAAGCCGGCGTTTCTGCCCACTATTCAGACAAACGCAAGTCGAGCCATCCAATTGCGATGGCATTTAAAGGGACTCTTCGCCCTGAACAGCAAATTGTCGCTGAACAGACGCTCAGCTATGAAGACGGGATTATGTCCGCACCGACGGGGTTCGGCAAAACCGTCATCGGAGCTTATCTTATTGCTGCCATTGGTCTTCCAACGCTCGTCATCGTTCCTAAAACTGCGCTCATTGCCCAATGGAAATCCCAACTCGAACGATTTCTCGACATCACGGACAACAGAGAGCCCGTCCGAACCCCAAAGGGACGAATCAGCAAAAGACAGCCTCCGCTCATTGGGCAAATCGGAGGAGGCAAGACCGCCATAAGCCGTCTCATCGACATTGCTTCATTCCAGTCGCTATCCGGCAAGGATCCCCAAACCGGCGAGTCATTAGCCAAGGAGTTCGTTCGCGATTACAGTCTCATCATCTGTGACGAATGCCACCATGCGGCCGCGCCACAGCTTGAGCTTGTCCTCAAGTCCGCTCCTGCCAAATATGTATATGGCCTTTCCGCAACGCCCGAGCGTTCGGACGGACTCACGCGGGCACTCTCGATGCTCTGCGGCCCGGTTCGCTATGTCGTCGATCCAAAAACGCAAGCAATCCAACAGGGGATTCAGCGCATTGTTAGACCGCGTTTCACCGGAATTCGATTACCCACCTACGGACCAGGAGCATCCTTTAACCAAATTCTCGATCTCCTGTGTGTACACGCCGCGAGAAACGAAGCAATTATCGAGGACGCCCTCGAGGCCGCATCAAACGGCCGGCATCCGCTTGTGCTATCTAAAAGAAAAAAGCATGCCGAAGAGCTATGCAGGCTACTTCAAAGCCGTGGACACGAACCCATACTCTTAACCGGAGAAATCGACGCCAAAGAAAGAAAAGCAATACTGAAGAGTCTTCCCAGCTTTGAGCATGATCATCGAATCATCGTCGCAACTGAAAGTCTTCTGGGCGAGGGCTTCGACCTGTCTTACCTTGACACTTTGCTCATTGCCACTCCAATATCTTGGGACGGCAGCATAACGCAGCAGGCAGGTAGGCTACACAGAAGCCACGAGGGCAAACAGCGGGTTGAGATATTCGACTATGTTGACCTGTCGATACCCATGTTCGCGCGCATGTACCAAAAGAGGCTCAAGACCTACGCCAAGCTGGGGTATGAAGTCTTTGCGGCAAACGACAACAGACAGGACGATCGAAACATCCTCGTTAGGTCGGCAAGAGCCGTGGAGGCTTTAGTGAATGACATCGAGAACGCATCGAAAAGCATTTTTATTGCCGCACCCTACGCGTCCGCCGCATGCCTTGAAAAGCTCGCCGCTGCACTCGCGGATGCCGCTACCCGTGGAATTGCCCTTGAGATTTCTATTGCTTCAACTCCACGCGATGACGTGAAAGCGATTTTTGCCGAGATGAACGTCAACTATCTCATCAAAGCCGAAGGACGCCTGTGCGCATCAGTGATTGACGAGGAAACTGTCTGGTACGGAGCTATTCCGTTGCTGGCTTTCCCAAAGAAAGAAGACTGCAGCATTCGTTTCAAAAGCAGCGAAGTCGCAGCCGAGCTTTTGAGCGAAATTCAGCGAAAAGTGGAACCGGAGGCCGCGGCGACGAACGGGGTACCCCCAGCAGTTGCGGTGAAATAGGGACTGTTTTTGACTTATTAGCCGTCAATCAATCCCTATTCCACCGCAACTTAGAAATCGGCAATCAGCCCTGCGGGCCCTGGAACAGCTCCTCATGCGAGCCCATTCTGACCAGCCGGATCACAGGATTAGTCTTATGCGGTAAGTAGAGAACGACCACGTCGACCAAGCCATCGGATAGGTGGAAATCGATGTGGCCGTTGTAGTTTCCGCCCGGGTTTGAAAGCTCATGGGCGCCATATTCCGCGGGAAGCGAGCCGTGAGCTGCAAGCTCTGCGACTGCCGCCTTAAACTCACTCTTTAGCTGCGGATGCATGCGCATCGTTCGTTTGTAGTCCGCCCTAAATTGAGCCTCGACTTTAATCTCGAACATCGCTATTCCTCATCGAGGAATGACATAAGCTCATCAGCGTTGTTGAATGACGGGCTATCGTCCGGCAAAATCCCCAACTCATGAGCCTCGGCGATCACCATGGCACGCCTCGTCGCCTCGTTGGGCACCTCCGCCCTTCCTACAATCTCAAAAGGAATCTTTCGCTGATTTACAAGCTGCCGAACGGCAAGATTGAGATAGGAATTGAGGCTGAGGCCGACCGAATCCAAGAACTCAGTCGCCTGTTCCTTGAGCCCCTCTTCGATGCGAACCGTCGTAGGCTTAACCGTTGCAGTAGACATACGCGACCTCCTCGCCTCGTCTTTTGCATCAGTATACCCCGTTTTGATGGCATACTGATGTTAAATAGCATCAGTATGCCGTTCACATTACTATAACAACAGTCACAGCGCCCTACATCAGCCCGCTCAGGGCGATGTCGACGGCTTCGTTGAGGTCGTCGGTGATATGCACGAGCTCGGGATCGAGCGGGCTGATCATACCGGCGTCCATCACCGGGCCGTTGAGCCAGTCGAACAGGCCCTGCCAGTACTCGGTTCCCACCAAAACGAGCGGCATGCGCTTGACCTTGTGTGTCTGCACCAGCGTGAGCACCTCAAACATTTCGTCGAGCGTACCAAAACCTCCGGGAAACACGATGGCACCCGAGCTGTATTTGACGAACATGGTCTTGCGCACAAAGAAGTAACGGAAGTCCATGCCGAGGTTCACGTATTTATTGAGCCCCTGCTCGTGCGGCAATTCAATGCCCAGGCCAACTGACTTGCCGTTGACACTCGCCGCTCCCCTGTTGGCCGCCTCCATGATGCCGGGACCGCCGCCGGTGATAACCGCCACGCCGCGCTGGGCGATTTTGCGCCCGACGGTGCGCGCCGCCTTGTAAAGCGGATCGGTCTTGGGCGTGCGGGCGCTACCGAAGATGGTCACCGCAGGACCAAGCTCGGCAAGCGCGCCGAAGCCATCGACAAACTCGGCCTGAATGCGCAGCACGCGCCACGGATCGGCATGCAACCAGTCGGTCGACTCCTCGGGCGCCAGCAGGTTGGCGTAGGTGTTGTCCTTAGGAATCATGGGACCGCGCATGACCACGGGACCGCGTCGGTACGTCTCGTCGTAGGCAGGCTCGCCCTCGACGTTCTCATTCTTAATCATGGGTACTCCTATCGAGAAAAAGAAAAGCGGGCGGGGTCGACGCCATGCGCCAAACACCCGCCCGAACATCAACTATTCGGTATGGTACCCACGTTGCATCAAGCGCTTGCAAGGCATCGGTCAGCCGCCGCGCAGCCGGCGTCAGCGAATGTGACGAGCAGCTGCCGCTCAACCTTTGCCGTTGCCCACGCTCTGCAAGCGTGCCTGTCGCCCTTAGTAATCCACCGCAGCAGGACTGTTCATCCAGTCGCTCACGAATGCACCGTAACGGCCCTCGATAATGGCCTGGCGGGCACGCTGCATAAGGTTGAGCAGGTAGTAGATGTTGTGCATCGACAGCAGAATGCCGCCGAGCATCTCCTTCTGCGTGACCATGTGGCGAATGAGCGCGCGGCTGTAGCCGCCCGTGCACACCGGGCAGGTGCAGGTGGGATCGATGGGGCCGTCGTCGTGCGCAAAACGCGCGTTGCGGAAGTTGAGGCGACCCTCGCTCGAGAACGCTGTGCCCATGCGGCCGGTGCGCGTCGGCAGCACGCAGTCGAACATGTCGATGCCCACGCCCACACCGCGCACGAGGGTGGTGGGGTTGCCGACGCCCATCAGGTAGCGCGGCTTGTGCTTGGGCATGTACTCGCTTACGAGCGGTGCCAGGGTCTCGAACATGGTCTCGTGGTCCTCGCCCACCGAGTAGCCGCCGATGCCGTAACCGGGGAAGTCGCCGCACTCCTCCAAATGGCGCAGCGAGCGCAGGCGCAGATCTAGGTGCATGCCGCCCTGAACAATGCCAAAGAGCGCCTGGTCGTCGCGGGTATGCGCCTTATAGCAGCGCTCGGCCCACATACTCGACAGCTCAACGGCGCGCTCAACGTAGGCGCGCGTGGCGGGATAGCCCGGGCACTGGTCCAGCTGCATGCAGATGTCGGAGCCGAGTTTCATGGCGATTTCCATGTTGTCCTCGGGCGTCCAGAACACGTGGCGGCCGTCGTAATCGTTGACGATAAAGCGCACGCCCTCATCGGTGAGCTTGACCGCGTCGTTGTGGCTGAACACCTGGAAACCGCCCGAGTCGGTGAGGATAGGACCGTGCCAGTTCATAAACTTGTGCAGGCCGCCCAGCTCGGCGATAGTGTCCTCGCCGGGACGCATGGACAGGTGATAGGTATTGGCAAGCACGATCTGGGCGCCGAGCTGTTTGACGGTCTCGGTAGGAATGCCCTTGACGTTTGCCTTGGTGCCCACGGGCATAAAGATCGGCGTCTCGATGTCGCCGTGCGGGGTGTGCAGCACGCCGGCACGCGCATGCGTCGTCGGGTCCTCGGCGATCAGATCGAATTTAAAAAGGCTCTGGTCCATAAACTGGAACTCCTTGGTTGCGGTTCATACGCAAACCATTATACGGGCAACCAGCAAACCGCACCGACTCGACAGAAACTGATGCATTAAACGACTAGTCGTCGAGGACAATCTTCAGCGCCATCTTGCAAAGGAGTGTCCCAATCTGCCGGCACTTAGGGACTGTCCCCAAGTGCCGGCAAGAGTGTCCCTTATGACTAGTCATTTAAGAACGTCCCCAACGACTACGAGATCATCTCCAACAGCCAAGGCAACGCCGATGCTCTGGCGACGTCAGCGAGCGGTCGCCAGGGCGAACAAATTGGCATGAAAAGAGGGCGGCATAGACCTTCTGGTCATGCCGCCCTCTTTGAATGACAAGTTGTCGCCCTGGTGACCGCGCAGCGTCGAGCCGTTACGCGGTTTGGAAAAACCGCGTAACCCTACGGCCGCTGGCCCATACCACCCTCGAGGGTGACGGTCTCGCCGTTCATGTACTTAAAGTCGGGACCGCAGAGCTGAACGACAACGCGGCCGATTTCCTTCTCGACGTCGCCGTAGTGACCCGCCGGCGGCATGTGGACGTTGGCCTTGAACGCCTCGGGATAGGCATCTTGGAAGTTCTCGAGCGCAGCGGTCCAAGCAAGCGGGCAAACGATATTGACGTTGATGCCGTCCTTGCCCCACTCGTTGGCGGCAACGCGGGTCAGGCCGCGGATGCCCTCCTTGGCGGCAGCATAGCTGCACTGGCCATAGTTGCCAAACAGGCCGGCGCCCGAGGCAAAGTTGACCACGGAGCCCTTGGTCTCCTTCAGGTGCGGATAGGCCTTCTGCATGTACAGATAGGTAGCATACAGACCGGAGTAAATGGCCAGGTTAAACTGGTCCATGGTGTGATCGGCGATGGTCACGCCCGAGGCGCTGGCCTGAGCATTGTTGACGACGGCGTCGATGCGGCCGAACTCCTCAATGGCCTTGTCGATGACGTTCTGGACGACGGCCTCGTTGTCCTGGCCAGCCGAGACATCGGCCTGAACAGGCAGAACCTTGACGCCGTGCTCGGCCTCGAGGGATTCCTTGGCAGCCTCGAGCTTGGCGACGTTGCGGCCGGTGATGACGAGGTTCGCGCCCTCCTTGGCAAATGCGATATCGATGCCGTAGCCGATGGAACCAGCGGAGCCGTCCTTAAGCGTGGCCTTGCCGCCGCCGGTGACGATCACGGTCTTACCAGTGAAAAGTCCCATACAAAGTCCTTTCAAATCGCGACGGGCACGCCCGCCGACTGCGCGTATCCAACTTCACGCGCCAAAAGCTGAGATGCAACTTTAGCGTGTTCAAGCGAAAATAAAAGACCGCGGTAGGCGAACGGCACCACGTCGTTCGGCGAAGGGATTGTCAAGTACAAACTGGATAAAACGGCCGAGTTATTGTTATCAAATCGAGCCATCGAACACGTTTTGAAACTTTGCTGCGGCGCGTGGGATGTCGGCGCGAAACTTTATCATAGGGTGACAAACAACGATGAGGAGCACATGCCTATGACAGACGAGCTGGACCCCCAGACTCAACAGCATATTGATGATTCCGCAGACGTCATCGCAGATACTGACGTTGTAACCTGCGATGGTATCGACATCGACGACCCCATCTTGGACGAAAGCGCTACGGCGGAAACCCCTGCCGCAGAAAACGCCGATGAGCAAAACGACGATGCGCCCGCTCAGGACGACGCCCCTGTACAGGACGACGTCCCGCAAGCAGCGGGCCCCATCGAGGTCTCTTCGGAAGAAGAGCTCGACGCCGTCATGGACTCCATGATGGATGCCGTCAAAGCGATGAAAGACGCCGTGGCCGACGCTGACGTTGACGCCGAGGAAGAGGAGGCTGCCGAGGCGGCCTCGACCTTTGTACCCGGCGAGACTCCGGTTGCCGACCAGGGCAGCACCATGCCCTCGTTTCTGCAGCTCGAGCACCCCACGATTGGCGCCGATGCGGTCGACCCGCACGCAGCAGGCTTTTCTGTGGTCGAGGGCGGCACCGGCAACATCTCCGTGCCGCAGGCTGCCGATGCGGATGCTGCTGACACCGCTCGCCCGACCGCCTCGCACTCCCCTGCCGCGAACCGCGATCTGGGGACCGCTGTCTCGAACACCGCGAACGCCGTGGGCACCTTTATTGCCCAGGGCGCCTCGGCCATGCGCGAGATGAACGCCGCGAAAAAGGCACTTGCCGATGCCCGCGCCCACCTGGCCGAACTTGAGCAGCGCATTGCCGATCAGGCCGAGGAACTCGAGACGCGCCAGGATATCGCAGGCCGCTACGACCAGATCGTCGCCGACCAGCGCCAGGCGATTGCCACGGCCCAAAAGACTGCAGCGGCCGCCGAGATTGACCGTGATGCCCACGCCGCCAAAGCGACAGAGCTCAAGGGTCAGTTCGAACAAATGAAGACAGAGGATGACGCGACTGAGCTCCGCCTGAAGGCCGCGCTCGACGCCGTGGAGGCCCGCGAGGCGAGCTCTCGCGAGACCGGCAACCGCCTCGTTCGACGTCTTGAGGATTCCAAGCGCATCCGCGACAAGGTGAAGGCCGAGCGAGACGCCGGCATTGCCGCCGCACAACAAACCGTCGACGCCACGCGCGCCCAGCTCGAGACGCTGCGTCATGAGTATGCCGAGCTGCAACGCAATCCCTCGGCAAATCCCGCCAACTATACGGTGCGCACCAGCGAGCTCTCGATGCAGATCTCCGACACGGCAGATGCCCTGCGTAAAGCCGAAGAAGATGTCCCGCGCATCACCGCCGACCTTGAGCACTCGCTTGCCGCAGCCGAGCAGGCCGTCGAGCAGGCTCAAGCCCCCATTGCCGAAGCCAAACGCGCGCACCAAGCCGTGACGACTGAGGCTGATGCCGCGCGCGACGAGCTGCAGACGGCGAAGACTGCCGCCGCGACGCGCCAGCGCGAACTGCGCGAGAAGATCGCTGCCGAGGACAAGGCACGCCGCGACCAAGAGCAGAGCATCGCCAACGCCCAAGCAGATGCCGCGCATGCGCAGTCGATTATCGAACAGGCGACCGAGGTACACGACCACCCAGAGATCACTGAGTCGCTTGCAGGGTCCTTGGCCCGAGACAAAGCCGAACACGCCGAGACCGAGCGAGAAGTCGCCCAGCTCGAGGCCACCGAGGACGCGGTGCGCGAGCGTACCCGCGACTCACGCATCAAATTCACCGGCGCCATCGTCTGCATCGTCGCTGCAATCCTGGTGATCATCCTAGTCTGGCTGTTCGCGAGCAAGTAACCACTCCCCAAAGACTACAAGGAGTGTCCCCAGGTGCCGGCACATAAGGAACGTCCCCAAGTACCAACAACGGCGGCGCCGATGCCTTGGCAAAGTCAGCGAAAACCCGCCAGAGCGAGCAAGGTGCCTTGAAACGAGGCGGCATTGACCTTTTGGTCATGCCGCCGAAGTTGAAAGGCAGATTGCCGCTCTGGCGGGTTTGCAGCGTCAACTGGTTACGCGGTTCGTAGAACCGCGTAACTAACAAATGAGCATCGCGTCGCCGAAGCTGAAGAAGCGGTAACGTTCTTCGATAGCAGCAGCGTAGGCATCCATGATCTGGTCGCGGGTGGCAAGTGCGCTCACGAGCATCATGAGCGTGGAGCGCGGCACGTGGAAGTTCGTGATCAGCGCGTCGACCACGTGATAGGTCGAGCCGGGCATGAGGTAGAGCTGCGTTGTCGCGTTCTCGCGCACCACGATGTCGCCGCGGCCGAGCGTGTCGGCCCCGTCCTCGCGGCCCTCAAAATAGCGCGCCGTCACAGCCGGATCGGACACCGGCGCGTCCGCGTCAAACGCGCTCTCGAGCGAGCGCACCGCGGTGGTGCCGACGGCGATCACACGATGACCCTCGGCCTTGGCCTTGTGCACGGCATCGACAACCTCCTGCGACACGTGGTAGCGCTCGGTGTGCATCACGTGCTGCGTGGGGTCGTCCTCCTCCACCAGACGGAAGGTATCGATACCCACCTCGAGCTCGACGGCGGCAAACTTGGCACCCTTGGCCTCGATAGCGGCCATGAGCTCGGGCGTAAAGTGCAGACCCGCCGTGGGAGCGGCAGCCGAGTGCTCCTCCTTCATGGCGTAGACGGTCTGGTACTTCTCGGGATCGCCCTCGTAATCGGTAATGTAGGGCGGCAGCGGCACGTGACCGGCGGCGTGAATGGCCTCGTCGAGCGTGCGCGGCTCGCCGGCGGCATTGCAGCCGGCCGGCTCAAAACGCACCAGGCGGCCGCCGCGGCTATCGGTGACAAAGTCGACAACCTCGGCCGTCAGCACCACGGGAGCCCCCTCGGGCGCATGGGCGCCACCGGCGCGATACTCAATATGAGCACCGGGCTTCAGGCGCTTGCCCGGCTTGACCAGACACTCCCAAACGTGACCCAGCGGGTCAACATCCTCGCGGCGCTTGAGCAGCAGTGTCTCGACCACGCCACCCGAGCCCGCCTTGCGACCGATAAGACGGGCCGGCATCACGCGCGTCTTGTTGATGACGAGCACGTCGCCCGGCTCGATATAGTCGATGATGTCGCGGAAGATGCGGTGCTCAACGGTACCGCCATGCTTTAGCGGCGTTCCCGCCTGAGAGCCCTTGCGATCCACCACCAGCAATCGGCAGGAATCGCGCGGCTCGGCAGGAGCTTGGGCGATCAGTTCCTCAGGAAGGTTGTAGTCAAAATCATCGGTACGCATCTTTGCCTCTTTCACAAAGCGCGTCAGTCGAAAAAATCGACTGACGCGCGCATCATTCTCCCCTGTATCCTATCAGCTTGTTGAGAGAAATATAGTATGGCAAACAGATTTGCGACTGTTTTCTCAACGCCCCGCTACTTAAGCGTTGCGTACATCACCGCCTTAATCGTATGCATGCGATTCTCCGCTTCTTGGAAAACACGAGATTTATCGGACTCAAAAACCTCGTCCGTGACTTCCATTTCGGTGACTCCAAACTTCTCAGCAATTTCGGCACCAACAGTAGTATTAGTATCGTGGAAGCTCGGAAGGCAGTGGAGGAAAATCGCCTCGGGCTTTGCCATAGACATCACCTCAGCGGTCACACGATACGGCGACATTAGCTTAATGCGGCTTTCCCACAGCTCTGCGGGCTGACCCATGCCAACCCAAACATCCGTGTAAATTACATCGGCATCACGAGCGCCTTCCTCAATATCCTCTGTAATGGTAATCGTCGATCCATGCTCGGCCGCAATACGACTACATTCTGCAAGGAGTTCAGGGTCATAGGATGTAGCCCCCTCCGAATTTCCCCCGATTGGGCCGCAAGAACAGTAGTTAATGCCGAGCTTAGCGCAAATGACCATGAGCGAATCGGCGACGTTTCCGGCCGCCTTACCAAAAAATGTAAGTTTCCTGCCCTTAATCTCTCCAAACTCTTCACGCATGGTCAGAATATCGGCAAGCACTTGAGTCGGGTGAAATTCAGTAGTCAGCCCATTCCAAACGGGAACCCCAGCTTTTGCAGCAAGCTCCTCAACCTTCGTCTGCTCAAAGCCGCGGTATTCAATTCCGTCATACATGCGGCCAAGGACGCGAGCCGTGTCCTCAATCGACTCCTTTTTGCCCATCTGGGACGAGCCCGGATCCAAATAAGTTACACCCATGCCAAGGTCAAGTGCACCAACTTCGAAGGCGCAACGAGTACGCGTGGAAGTCTTCTCAAATAGCAAAACAATATTCTTACCTTCAAGGTATTTATGCGGAACACCGGCACGCTTCATGCTTTTGAAGTTAGCAGAAAGCTCAAGCAGATACTCAATCTCTTCCGTCGTGTAATCAAGCAGCTTCAGAAAACTGCGCCCAGCGATGTTAACACCCATATTCGCCATCTCCTATCACAGTGGATTTGCAACTAAATATCTTCGCGCCAGAAGGGCATGCTCATGCAGCGCGGGCCGCCACGACCGCGGGACAGCTCCTCGGAGGGAACGACCAAAAGTTCCAAACCGTTCTTGTAGAGCTCATCATTTGTGACAACATTGCGCTCGTAAACACAGACTTTACCAGGAGCAACGGCAAGAGTGTTCGACCCGTCGTTCCACTGCTCGCGAGATGCCTCAACCATATCGCCGGCACCGCACTCAATAAGCTGCACCTTCTCCACGCCAGTAGCCATTTCAAGAATATGTTCAAGCGTGTCATCAATCTCTTGAACAGCGACCATTCCCTCAGAGTCACCACGAGTCAGACGATAAACACGAAGGGTCTCAAAAATACCGGGATAAACTGTGAACTTATCGAAATCCACCATGGTGCAAACGGTGTCAAGATGCATGTAAGCATAGCCGTTGGGGATTTTAATAGCGTAAACGGTATCGATCTCAGAATTCCCAGATCCCCAGAACAAATTCTTTGCAAGCTCCTCAATCGCAGCCGCCTCAGTTCGCTGGCTAATTCCAATAGCCAAGGTATGAGCGTTAATGTTAAGCACATCACCGCCCTCGATATGCCAGGGATTCTTATGGTCGTACCAAATCGGAGTCCCTACATAATCGGGATGGTATTTGAAAATCGCTTCATAGAAGGGCACTTCACGATCTCGCTGTTTCCAATACATATGGTGAAGCAGAACGCCTTTGCCCACGGAAGCAAGAGGATCGCGAGAGAAATACGAGCTCGGAAGAGGCTTCAACACCAAATCATCGGGCTTCGCATCCTCATTATCCATCATACTAAGCGTAGTCGAGACGCGAGGCAGCTCAAGGTCACGATAACGATACCCCCCCATAGCCTCAAGTACAAACTGATACGAATCTGAAATAGCGTCGAGCTTTTCACGAACAGCCTGCTCAAGCAGAGGATTGACAATCCCGCTCTCAGCCATAAATGTATCGGTAAACTCAGCGCGAGCCGAGGGGCATGCATCCAGCGCCTCAGCAACGAGTTTCTCCATATAGAGAACCTCAACACCTTCGCTCCTCAGAAGATCCGCAAAGGCATCATGCTCCTTTTGAGCCACATCAAGATAGAAACAGTCGTGAATCCAGACATCCTCGAACTCTTCCGCCTTTACGTTCACAAGGTCACGACCGGGGCGGTGAAGCACAACTTTCTTGAGCTTACCAATCTCGCTGTGTACATTCAGTCCTTTAGACATTCCTGTTACTCCATTTCAGCCATGAAACCTACAGGGCAATAAGTCCCGAGATTGCTACGAATACGATATTGATGAGCGACACGACCAAGAAGAATTTCCAAACGGTCTTCCACCACTGGCCAAGCTTGATCTTACACACGCCCAAACCCGCTACAAGAATGGCGCTAGTAGGACAGATCAAAGACATCGTCGCGCTACCCATGGAGAGAGCCCACACGGCAGCCTCGGGATTAAGGCCCATGAGTTCGGTCAAAGGTCCAAAAATGGGAGCGGTCAGTGCTGCAAGGCCAGATGAGCTGGGAACCAGAATCGCCAGGAGGTTCTCAACCGCATAAAGAAGCGTAGTAAAGAGAACCGCCGGGATGCCGCCCAGACCAGTAGCGAGCGCATTGAGGATGGTATCAATGATCATGCCGTCAGAGGCAATGACAAGGATGCCACGCGCAAGTCCAACGACAATTGCCGAGAAAGCAAAGTCAGCGATACCCGCAACAAATTCCTGAGCGATGACGTCCTGACTAAAGCCCGCAATAACACCAGCCAACAGGCCCATGGCCAAAAAGACCGCAGAAATCTCGTTCATATACCAGCCCTGGGTCACAAGTCCCCAGATGATAAGGCACATACCAGCGATAAATACCGCAAGCACGCCTTTTTGACGACCCGTAAATTCCGCGTCAAGGGCAGATTCATCGGCAGCGAACTCGACTTTCTTGGCGATATCATCCTCAAATGTGATCGATGCCTCAGGGTTCTTCTTTACCCTTCGTGCATAGAGGACAACCCAAGTAATTGCAACGGCGGTCAAAACAACCCAGGCAATCATACGCAGCCACAGCTGGGGGTTGCCCTGAATACCAAGAATACCTTGCGCAATGAGAACATTAAACGGATTAATCGTTGAGGCGATGTAACCCGTGCGCGCTCCAACGAACACGACCATGAACGCCGTCATCGAGTCGAAGCCCATAGCCATCATAATTGGCATGAAGATCGCAAAGAACGGAAGAGTTTCTTCCGCCATGCCAAAGCTCGTTCCGCCCAATGCAAAGAGAACCATCGCAATAGGAATAATTAGAATGTCTTTGTTCTTAAAGCGGCGAACGACACGACCCATTCCGCTCGTGATAGCGCCCGTTTTAGTAATAACCTGAAACGAACCGCCCACAATCAAGATGAATGCAACGACCTCAATTGCCTCTTGTATACCGCGCGTTGGAGCCTGAAGAACATCGAAGACGCCTTGTCTGAGATCTACTTCATCCCCGGTTTCCTCGTCAATATATGTCTTTTCACTCTGCTCATACGTACCTGCGACAGTGACTTCACGACCGTTCACCTCCTGACGCTGATAGGACCCAGAGGGAACAATCCACGTGAGAACAGCGAAGATGACCATAAGTGCAAAGATGATCGCATATACGTGCGGGACCTTGAACTGCTTGATGCCTTTCGAACTTTCCGCTGCCATTTCTCCTCCTTCATTCCTTTTCCCATCTATCCAGCTGGCACCATAAATGTATGAGGTTGCTCAGCGTTGGTCGGCCAACCATCGCCATCGTGTCGCTTTTCACCTATGAACGGCAGCTAAAGTGACGTTATTAATCAATCTGATATTTACAATTGATGTTATTTATCAATTACATACGTCTTTTAACTTTTCCGCAACACAACAAGGAACCTGCCTTAGCCTTATATAAAAACCAGCAGGACAGGAGACAGACATGCAAGGCGTACACATAACAAATGAAATCGGTCATTTAAAAGCCGTACTTGTCCATCGACCTGGAGCTGAAACACAAAACTACCCTGATGCCGACTTCAGCCAAGTTTTCTCCCTGCGAAAATGGAGCGGTCGTTTTGACCTCGACAAAGCAATATATGAGCACGATTCCATGGTTCAATTGCTTAAGAAGCATGGCGTAGAAACCATTGAAATTAGGGACCTTCTCGAAGACTCACTTGAAACTGAGCCCCAATCACTTAAATATTTTATTGATGACTACCTCCGTTGCAGCGGAGCAACAGGCAGAGAGTTCCTCGAGACAATAACCCAGCTGTTTGAGAACGCTAAGAACACCCAGGAATTGGTGAATATAGTACTTAACGGCATTCGCTTTGGAGACACTGAGCTATGTTCAAACCAGTCGGAAACACTACGAGCGCTCGTGCACGAGCAATTTGACCCCGCCTCGCTCTTGGTCAATCCCCTCAACACGCTTTTTTTCACTCGTGATCCTGCTGTGGTAGTCGGAGACGGCATCATCCTAAATCATATGTATTGGCCTGAGCGTGATCGTGAGGTCGCCTTATACCGGCAGATATTCACCCACCACAAGATCATGGGAGAAACCCCAGTATGTGATTTGAACAGGAGTAGTTACCATATCGAAGGCGGAGACATTCTTGTTATCAGTGCTAAGACAATTTTAGTTGGAATCTCTGACCGAACTGAACCCGCCGCCGTCGAGTCACTTGCAAAAGAGCTCCTGACCTCAAATAAATTCCAGACCACCGAGCTAATTGCGATTCGAGTCCCCTCTGACGGGCTGCGTATCCACCTCGATACGTTCATAAGTAGAATTGATCACGACGCGTTCCTCATCGATCGTGAGATATGCAATGCCGTTGATGCATACAGCATTCAACTAAAACGATCCGGAAAGGGCCTTACGATCACTCCTATCGATCGCACGATTCCGGAAATACTCTCTGCAGCCTGTTGCGAACCAATAAAAGTAATTGACTGCGGAGGCGGGAATCAAACCGCCTACGAAAGAGAGCGCCGGAACAACGCAACGTCTATCCTTGCGCTCTCGCCAGGAAAACTATGCGTATATGAAGAAAACGTTTGGACCAACGAAGCGCTTGAGAAAGCAGGAATGGAATTATTCCCGTTATCCATTGACGAGCTCACCAAAGGCTATGGTGGCACAAACTGTCTATGCCTCCCCCTGTGGCGAGAGGATCTATAGCCATGGGCTTCGGGGCAAATATTCGTAAACTCCGCACCATGGAGCATCTTGGTCAGGCGCAACTTGCAGAGATGTTGGGGGTATCTAAAGAGACCGTTTGTCGTTGGGAAAAAAGTCGGTATGCCCCCCGTGAGCGCCATATTGAAAAGTTACAAGCGCTCTTCGGTTGCACCCGCGATGAACTTGTTGGCGAGGAAAACGGTTTGGCCGTAAAGCTCGCAAATAAAAGAATCGTCACCGACGAAGACCCTGCTATCCACGAAATGGAGGGCGCATTTCCCGTCATCGATATCGAATCGCAAAAGCGCCGCATCACGCACAGCCAACAAAATGCTTGCGCGCCCGTAGACGTAGCCAAGCGTCACCCACATAGCGTTTTCGTTAAAATCAAAGGTGACGAAATGTCCCGCATTTACCCTCCCGGCAGCTTACTACTTGTCGATACCACCGCAAAGCCTTGGAACGGCTGTGCTGTATTGGCGCTCGCAGACGGTAAAACACCGGTAATTAGGCGATTTGCAGAAGGAAACGACATGATTGTGCTGTCGTCCCATTCATATGCAACAGCAAGTCCGGATCTGATGTTTAACAAACGGAGGATTAGAATCATAGGAGTCGTCGTTTGGTATCAAGCGAGCCACGATCACACGCTTAATTAAATCGACTTTCCCAAAAACGACCGTACCGCACAGACAGCTCAAGGCCCCAGCCCAAATGAACTACTTTTTGGCGGCTTTGCGCTCGTCGCGGATACGGGCGCGGTCCATGGCCGCCTCGACAGCCGAGAAGCGGCAACCACAGTAGTTCTGCCGATACATGCCAAGCTCGCGCGAACGGCGTGTCGCCTCGGGGTAATACGGGCGAAAATCGCGAATCACCGGGGTGAGACCGCGGGCGGCAGCCAGACGCTCCAACACATCATTGCAGGTTTCGAACAACTGGTACGGCGAGACGGCGAGCGTCGTGCCCACAAACTCAAACCCGCGCTCCTGGGCCACGCGGCACGCCTCGGCCAGACGCAGGGCATAGCACGCGCGACAGCGACGGGCTCGGTCGGCACCCAGCGGCGCCACGCCGGTCTCCCAGCGATCGCGGTCCTCCCCTGCCTCGATGAGCTCGATGTCGCCATCGGCACACCACCGGCGCAGCTCGTCCAAGCGGCGCTGCCATTCATCGCGCGGTTGAATATTGGGGTTGGTCCAGCAAATCGTGGGCTCAAACCCCTCCTCGCGCAGCAGGCGAACCGGCTCAAGCGAGCATGGTGCACAGCACGCATGCAGCAACAACGACTTCATCGACATCTCCTCACCCAAAAAAGCGCACGCCAAAGGACGTATCCTCGCAGGCGACAATGCGGCGGTCGCGCAAAATGGTCCGCACGTAATACCAATCGCCCACACAACCCGACAAATGCAAGCCGGCCGCCAGGTAGCACAGCAGCGGATAGCCCGAAAACGCAAACCCCAGGGCAAGCGCCGCCGTCACAACAACCGTCGGCGCCAGGCAAACCGCCATGTACCGCCGGCGCGAATACACAACGCCCTCGGCGCAGGCATAGATCATCGCCGTCTCGCGATTCGCCCCAAAGGTCACCTTCGCGCCCGCAGGCGCCAGCAGCTTAAAAAACACACCGTGCACCAGCTCGTGCACGGCGAACGACGCCATTGAGATCGCAGCCAAGCCGACTATCCAGCCCACGACAGCCATCCAGCCGCCCGCGTCAGCCGCATCCAAGTCTGCAGGCCCACCCAGCAACATAAACACCGGCACCAAGCACACGGCAAACACGCCGACTACGACCATCCCCCACACAAAGCAAGCGTGCAGAAAATCCTCGTCTTCAAACGCATGTATGTTGGAAATCTCATTCATAGCATCTTAGGATAGCGCCCCTGCCACGTACCCGTCCGCATGTGCGATAATGTCGAACGATATGCACGAATTGACCACCGCGTCGCCAGGCCTTGCGCCCGGCCGCGCTCTCACCATATGCGAAGGAGTCCCATGGCATCCAAATACTCCATGAACGACCGTCCCAGCTGGCCTCGCCGCGCCATCGTTACCGCCGGCGAGCCCTACGGCAACAAGGGCCTTCACTTTGGCCACGTTGGCGGCGTCTTTGTCCCTGCCGACTTCTTCGCCCGCTTCCTGCGCGACCGCCTGGGCCGTGAGAACGTCATCTTCACCTCGGGCACCGACTGCTACGGCTCGCCCATCATGGAGAGCTACCGCAAGCTCAAGGAGAACGAAGGCTACGATAAGTCCATCGGCGAGTATGTCGAGTCCAATCACTCCCGCCAGGCCGCGACCCTCAACAACTACAACATCAGCTGCGATATCTACGGCGGCTCGGGCCTTGAGCCGGCCGCGCAGATTCACAACGAGGTGACCGCCGAGATTATCAAGCGCCTGCACGAGCAGGGCACCATCTCCAAGCGCTCCACGCTGCAGTTCTACGATGCCAAGGCCGGCACGTTCCTCAACGGCCGTCAGGTAATCGGCCGCTGCCCCATCCAGGGCTGCAAGTCCGAGAAGGCTTATGCCGACGAGTGCGACCTGGGTCACCAGTTTGAGCCCGAGGAGCTCATCGCGCCCAAAAGCCAGCTCACCGGCGAGGTGCCCGAGCTGCGCCCGGTAGACAACCTCTACTTCGACCTGCCGGCCTACCTCGACTTTATGAAGACCTATACCGCCAAGCTCGCCCAGAACCCGCAGGTTCGTTCCGTGGTCTCCAAGACCATGGAGGAGTGGCTGCTGCCGGCCCAGCTCTATATCCAAAACAAGTTCCGCGAGGCCTTCGATGCCGTCGAGGACCAGCTGCCCGAGCACACCGTGCTGGAGCCCGAGGGAAACAAGAGCAGCTTTACCGTCACCTTCCCCAGCTGGAAGGAGCGCGACGACGCCCATGCGGTGCTCGCCAACGGCGGCGTGCGCTTCCGCAGCGGCAAAGCGCTCGTGCCTTTCCGCATCACCGGCAACATCGACTGGGGCGTTCCGGTGCCCCAGGTCGACGGCGTTTCCGACGTCACCTGCTGGTGCTGGCCAGAGAGCCTGTGGGCGCCCATCAGCTATACGCGTACCGTGCTCGCGCGCGATGCCAAGGCCGCCGGCGTGACCGAGGGCGTCGCCGCCCAGGATGCCGCCCTCATGGGCGAGCCCGCTGCCGACTCCACACAGGTGCCCGCGCCCACCTACCAGCACAGCTCGCTCGACTGGCGCGACTGGTGGTGCTCGGACGACGCACAGATCTACCAGTTTATCGGTCAGGACAACATCTACTTCTACTGCATCGCGCAGACCGCCATGTGGGAGGCCCTGGGCTGGGACCTCACGCAGAGCACCGTCAGCGCCTGCTACCACCTGCTCTACATGGGCAAAAAGGCCAGCTCGTCCTCGCAGACGCCTCCCCCGCCGGCAGACGACCTACTCAACCACTACACCTGCGAGCAGATGCGCGCGCACTGGCTGTCGCTCGGCCTGTCCGAAAAGCCGGTGAGCTTTAGCCCCAAGGCATACGACACGCGTGTGACCGGCAAGGACAAGGACGGCAACGAGGTGCGCGCCTGCGACGACAAGCGCGTTATCGATCCGGCCCTTAAGGAGAGCGCCCTTTTGACCGGCGTATTCAACCGTCTGGCCCGCAGCTGCTTCTACGGCGTCGCCGTCAAGGAAGGCGACGAGAGCCCCTATCGCAACGGCTGCATCCCCGCCGGTGCCGCCTCTGCCGCCGTGGTCGAGGCTGCCGAGCAGGCAGCTCTTGCCTTTGAGCAGGCCATGTACAAGTTCGAGACGCACCGCGCGCTTGCCGTGTGCGACGACTACCTGCGCGCCGCCAACAAGCGCTGGAGCGACGCCTCCAAGGCCGCCAACAAGCTCGAGGGCGACGAAGCAAACGCAGCGATGACGCAGGCCCTGGTTGATGCCTTTACCGAGCTGCGCGTGGCGACCGTCCTGATGCACGGTATCGTCCCGGCCGGCTGCGAACTCATCTGCGAGTACTTCGACGTCGATCCGGTCGCCTTCTTTAGCTGGGATAACATCTTTGCCTCCACGGACGAGTTCGTAGAGAGCCTGGGCGAGAAGCCCGGCGACCACCGCGTGAAGCCGCTGCCCCCGCGCTTCGACTTCTTCAGCAAGCACGAGAGCCAGTACTAAAGCACGCTAGTAGCAACGCGCCCGGGAATGATTATTCTGGGACGGGGATTAAAAAATCATTCCCGGGCGCCACAGTACAGTCTTTTTGTGACGGGAGTCATGGAATGATTATTTAATCCCCGTCCCAGAATAATCATTTAGGTGGAAGGAAAGACGGATGTCCAAGCCGCGTCGTCGTAAGCAGAAAAAGCAGGTTAAGCCCGAGCTCAAGCTCAGGCAGTTTGCCGCTACCGAGCTTTCCGACCAGCTTGCCGCCCTTCCCTGCGCCGCCGACCTGCCGCGCTTTATGGTCGACACGGTCGCCGGCGCCTATGCGCCCGCCGATGCCGAGCTCATGATCGAGGGCTTCGGCGCCGCGGCCACACGCCCGGTCACGCTGCGCGCCAACACGCTCAAGGCGACCGCCGAGGACATCGCTGCGGCGCTCGGTGCCGCCGGCATCGCCCACAACCCCGTCGCTTGGTATCCGGACGCCTTTATCCTGCCCGAGGCCCAGGTTTCCGACCTATGGGACCTCGACATCTACCGCGACGGCAAGATCTACCTACAGAGCCTGTCGTCCATGATGCCGCCTTTGGTGTTGGGCGCCCAGGCAGGCGAGGACATCCTGGACATGTGCGCAGCCCCTGGCGGCAAGACGACGCAGATCGCCGCCCTCACCCAGGGCCAGGCACACCTCACGGCCTGCGAGATGAGCATTCCCCGCGCCGAAAAGCTTGAGTCCAACCTCCACCGCCAAGGTGCCAAAAACGTGCCCGTCATGCGCATCGACGCACGCGAGCTCGACGAGTTCTTCCGCTTTGACCGCATCCTGCTCGACGCTCCCTGCACCGGCACGGGCACCGTCATCAGTGGCAACGAGAAAAGCCTGCGCGGCCTCACCGAGCAGCTGCTCGTCAAGTGCGCCCGCTCGCAGCGCGCGCTTCTGGACCGCGCCATGGGAGCCCTCAAACCGGGCGGCACGCTCGTCTATTCCACCTGTTCGATCATGCCGCAGGAAAACGAGGACGCCCTGCAAGAGGCCCTCGACAAGCACATGGATTGCGAGCTTATCCCCCTCGACGGCACACCGAGCGAAAGTGAAGCGCGTCGCGCCCAGGATGCCGGCGAGGAGCCGCATATCGAGTGCAACGCCCTCACCGAGGCCATCGCCGCCGGCCATGTCTCGGCCATCGCCAACGGTATGCCCGGCACGCTGACCATTCCGCCTAGCCGCGATTTTGAGGGCTTCTACATTGCCCTGATCCGAAAACGCAGCTAGCGCACGGATCAAAAACTCAACAAGCTATCTCTGTGCGCGTTTGCCCTGCTGGTCGCGATGCTGTTTAAGCATCGCGCGCTCCTTGCGTTCGGCCCTTTTGCCCTTAATGGCCGTGACCACAAAGTAGATGACCGCGGCGGCAACGATTGCGCCCACGCACAGGCCAATCGAGCCAAACATTGCTGTCAATTCCATACCGCGTCACCTCTCTTTTAAACGGGACTTTCAAGATAGCACCTCGATCCTCGCCACCACAGCTCCTTCACGTTCTCCCGCCCTTCGGTCTAACGGATGGTGCGGCGGGGAAAAATCAACTCGTCAAACGATTTAGCATTCGCAATTCCGGCTGCATCGCGCCGGCCACCATCGCATAGAATCGAGCCTCCATGGATACCCTCAACGACCTAAACGAACGCGTCGACGCCTTTGTCGGCACCAGCTCCTTCGACACGCCTGCCGCGGCAAACGACCAAGCTCCCATCGATGTACCCGCCGAGGTTCACGAGGACATCGTCGCCTCGGTCGATTTCTCCGAGGTCGAGCTCGCAGACGAGTTCACCGAGCCCCAGGTAGCCGTGACTCCCAACGGACTGCTCCCCATGGAGCCACTGCCCATCGACGGGCGTTTGCGCAAGGCGGCCCTCCGCATGCCCGACGAGATCGAGGAGGCCAGCGGCTTTACGCTCTTCGGCCGTCGTATCAAATCGCTCATCTACACCACCGATGTCGCGGTTATCCGCAACTCCAACGCCGACGCCGTCTTTGCGGTCTACCCTTTCACGCCGCAGCCCGCCATTACGCAGGCACTGTTGACCGTCGCCGAGTGCCCGGTCTTTGTAGGCGTGGGCGGCGGAACTACGACCGGCAAGCGCTCCGTGCAGATGGCAGCCGTCTCCGAGATGCAGGGCGCGGCGGGCTGCGTGGTCAACTCCCCCGCCACTGCCGAGATGGTCGAGCACATCACCAACATCGCCGACATCCCCGTCATCGCCACGGTCGTACGTTGCGACGATGATGCGCATGCCAAAGTGCGCGCCGGAGCCAAGATTCTCAACATCGCCGCCGGCAAAAACACACCCCAGGTCCTGCGTGAACTGCGCGAGCACTATCCCAACCTGCCGCTCATCGCACCGGGCGGCAAGACGCCCGAGAGCATTCGCGAGACCATCGCCGCCGGCGCCAACGCCATCATCTGGACGCCGCCTTCGGCCCAGCAGCTACAGGCCGACATGATGCAGCGTTATCGCAAGATGAAGGAAGACGCCACACCTGTCATCTCGCGCGACGATGTGCCCATTATCGACCAGGTCGCCGCCGCCGAAGTCAGCCAGGTCGAGAACATGAATCCCGACGTGCCGATTCCCGACGAAGTCATCGAGCGCGTCGCTTCGATCCACGAGCGCGTCGAGGAGCATCGCGCCAATCGCGGCCTCAAGCCGTCACTGCACGGCTTCTTCTTCCGCGGAAAGAAACGCTAGCCGCAACAGCAAGGCCCGCCCCACAAACGTGAGACGGGCCGTTTTCGTTTGAGCAATCATGCAGCAACGTGATGGGGCAAATTAATCCACGCGCTTGTCGCCCATAAAGAAGAGCGCCACCGTACCAGGTCCGGTATGCGAGCCAATCAGAGTACCGATGTCATTGATCTCAATCTTGCCTTTAAGCTGCGGAACCTGTTCCTCAATCAGCGCCGCAACTGCCTCGGCATCCTCGCGGCACGCCGAGTGCGACATGATGCACTTACCCGAATAATCCGTACCGCCCTGCACGTGTGCCATCATGGTCTTAGCCATCTCGGAAATCGCGCGCTTCTTAGTGCGAATTTTCTCACGTGGCGACAGCTTACCTTCGCAATCGACCGTCATAAGTGGGCAAATCTTAAGCGCCGTGCCGATGATCGCGCTCGCAGCCGAAATGCGACCGCCGCGCAGGTAGCTCGACAGATCGGTCGAGAAGAACCAGTGGTGAAGGTTGAGTTTATGCTCCTCAATCCAAGCGGCCGTCTCGTCGAGCGAAGCGCCGCTATCGCGCACGTCGGCGGCATATTCCAGCAATAGGCCAAAGCCCGAAGACGCCGCCAGCGAATCGATGACGCGCACCTTGCCGCCCTGAGGATAGCGATCCGCGAGCATCTGTGCCGCAACGCAGGCCGATCCATACGTGCCCGAAATACCCGACGACAACGCCAGGTGCAGCACGTCTTTACCCTCGGCAACAAACGGCTCCCAAAACTCCTCGTACTCACCCACGCTCACCTGAGACGTCTTGGGCATGGCGCCCGCGGCAATCTGGGCAAAAAACTCGTCCGGCGTAATCGACTGATACAGATCGTCCGTATAGACAACATCGTCGATCTCGTAATGAAAACACACGACAGGGATATTGCGCGACGCAAAGAACTCACGGGTTCGGTCGGCGGCGGATTCACAGGTCAGGACAAAATCACTCATATGAGGCTCCTTAAGTACTACTGCGCAAATTATCGCACAGCAAGCCTAAATACGATACAAACGTCCACTATTTACCAATTCGAACCATTTGCATTGAATATCTTTACCACCATCGTCTCCACCGACCCCACGTATGAATATCTGAGAAATCACCCCCTTCGTCTCCACCCAACCGACACATCAACCTCAACTAAATCGATTTACCAAACCGTTCAGCCGACAATTCAGCCGCCGGCGCAAAATCGAAACAAAGCCAGCGCATACTGATAAACGTTTGACGCTGTTTATCAGTTTTACCAACCATATCGGAAGGTGTTTCATGGTCGCATTCGATCGCAACCCGCAAGACTTTAAGTATCTGCGTCTGCTGTCGAGACAATTTCCTACCGAGCAATCCGCGTTCACCGAGATCATCAATCTCTCGGCCATTCTCAACCTGCCCAAGGGCACCGAGCATTTTATGAGCGATGTGCACGGCGAGTACGAAGCCTTTATGCACATCCTCAACAACTGCTCGGGCGTTGTGCGCGAGCATGTCGACGAGATCTTTGGCGACACGCTCTCCTTTGACGAAAAGGGCGAGCTGTGCACGCTCATCTACTATCCGCGCGAGAAGATCGATCTTGTCCGCAGCCGGCGCGAGGACTCGCCCACCTGGTATAAGACCATGCTCGACCAGCTCATTGTGGTCGCCCGCTCGCTTTCGAGCCGCTATACCCGCTCCAAGGTGCGCAAGGCCATCCCTCGCGATTACGCCTACATCATCGACGAGTTGCTGCACACGCATCCGGATGAGAACAACTACCGCGTGCGTTATCACGAGCGCATCGTGGAGTCCATCCTAGAGACCGCAAGCGCCGACGACTTTATCGAGTCGCTCGCCTCGCTCATCAAGCGCCTGGCCGTCGACCACCTGCACCTGGTGGGCGATATATTCGACCGTGGCGGCGGCGCTGCCAAGATTATGGACCGCCTGCTCACCTATCATTCGCTCGACATTCAGTGGGGCAACCACGACCTACTGTGGATGGGCGCTGCGGCCGGTGAGCCCGCCTGCATAGCCACGGTGCTGCGCAACAACCTGCGCTACGACAATTACGAGATCCTCGAGAACGACTACGGCATCTCGCTGCGCGAGCTCGTCGCCTTTGCCGATGCCACCTACACCGCCGGTGAGTCCATCACCCCGCTGATCAAGGCCATCAACGTGCTGCTCTTTAAACTCGAGGGCCAGATTATCCAGCGCCACCCCGAGTTCGACATGACCGACCGCCTGCTGCTCGACAAGATCGACTACGACGCCGGCACGGTCACGCTTGCCGACGGCAGCGTGTGGCCGCTCACGACCAACGACTTCCCCACCGTCGACCCGACGGACCCCTACACGCTCACGCCCCAGGAGCAACATATCATCGACAAGCTCGTGTCCGAGTTTGTCACCGCCGATCACCTGCATCGCCATATCGATTTCCTCTACACCCACGGCTCGATGTACAAGGTCACCAACGGCAACCTGCTGTTCCATGGCTGCGTGCCGCTCAACGAGGATGGTACCTTTAGCAGCATGAACTGTCTGGGCACCTGGCACGCAGGCCGCGATTATCTCGATTTTTGCGACCGTATCGCCCGCCGCGCCTGGCGCGTGGGCGACCGCGACGCCCTCGACTGGATGTGGTACCTGTGGATCGGCTTTAACTCACCCGCGAGCGGTCGCCTGGTGCGCACCTTTGAGCGCGCCTATATCGCCGATAAGAGCACCTGGGTCGAGCCGATGGACCCGTACTTCACGCTTACCAAGTCGCCCTCTGTCTGCGATGACATCATGCGCGAGTTTGGCGTCGCGCCCATGGCATGCTCGCCGACCGGCCACATCATCAACGGCCACACGCCCGTTAAAACCACCAAGGGCGAGCAGCCCATTCGCGCCGAGGGCAAGCTGCTGGTCATCGATGGCGGTTTCTGTCGCGCCTATCATCCCAAAACGGGTATCGCCGGCTACACGCTTATCTCAAGCTCGCGCGGATGTCGCCTTAAGTCGCACCAAGCCTTTACCACGGTTGCCGAGGCACTTACCCGCAACGTGGACATCGAGAGCGAGACCAACCGTTTTGACCAGGCCGACCGTCGCCGCATGGTGAGCGACACCGATACCGGTGCCAAGATCCGCAGCCAGATCCAGGACCTACGCCAACTGCTCGATGCATATAGAAACGGTGCTATCGAGGAGCGCGCCTAGCTCCACCCGTGGGGATTGGCTAAACTTGCTGAGTTCGTCATCCCCACGGCGCTATGGCGCCACCCTAAGGCAGGTACCATGCAAAAGCTCCTTGCGCAGATCATGAAGTTTGGCGTCGTCGGCGTCGTCGCCACGGTCATCGACTTTGGCATCATGAATCTGCTCCACTACGGCCTGGGCCTTAACATCCTGATCGCCAATACCAGCGGCTTTATCGTCTCGCTCATCTTTAACTACGTCGCGAGTATGAAGTACGTGTTTGCGCACAAGGAGGGCATGAGCCGCCGCCGCGAGTTCATTATCTTTGTCGTGCTGTCCGTGATCGGCCTGGCGCTCAACGACGGTATCGTGCTGGCGCTCAACGCCGGCCTGGGGCTCGAGGCCAATATCGCCAAGATTTGCGCCACCGCGCTTGTTATGGTCTACAACTTTGTGACCCGAAAGATCTTCCTGGAGGGCGACGAGACCAAGTAGCTCGACCTCCTCCTTGCACTACGGGGCCCACGGACGGCGCGCGTCGAACGCTGCGTTGTTCGTGGGCCTTGCTCGTTTACGGAAGGATTTACGACGTTTGCGGATTGTCTCTTGCAAATTTGACGAGTTCGTATAGTTCTTGGCAAAGCCCTTACGTTTCCCTTGCAAAAGCTCTAAAGTATCCTCTGCTCGATTCGTCAACGCATTGGATGTGATTACGTGCGCAAGGCACTGGCACAACCTCATACTAAGCAATTCCTCAAGTTCGCTGTCGTGGGTCTTATCTCCTTTGGCATCGACTGGGGCATGCTCATTGCGCTCGTCGAGCTGTTCCATCTCGACTTTCTGATGAGCACCACGATCTCGTTTATCACGTCCGTCGTGGTCAACTACTGGCTCAGCATGAAGTACGTGTTCGACCACCGCGAGGGCATGAGCCGCAAGCGCGAGTTCACGATCTTCACCATCCTGTCGGTGATTGGTTTGGGCCTCAACGACCTGTACATGTTTGTGGGCGTCACGTTTTTGAGCATCGGCTACCAGGCCATGAAGGCCATCGCCACGTTCCTGGTCACCTGGTACAACTACTTTAGCCGTCGCTTCTTCCTCGAAGGCGCGCAGTAGCAGTCAGTCAGACATACCCTTGCATTCGCAACCGGCTGGAATTCCCATTCCAGCCGGTTTTTTGTTTGCAAGGCCGCCGAGGAGGGCGCACGAGGCGAGAAACGGCGTCCCATTCGCATGAAAAACGGGCGGCTCGGATGCTTGTCCGAACCGCCCGTTTGGCATGTTATGTCGAGGCATTTAGCCCGTTACGTAATACCAGACCACGTTGTCACCATTGGAGAGAACGTAGTTGCTGCAGGCCGTCATGGGCGTTGTGCCGTTGACGGAGTACATCCAGCCACTCGTGCCGCCGTGCTCCTTCTCGGCCAAACCGCCAATAGCGGCGACATACGTGCCGTACGACGAACCCTGCGCATTGACGGAAAGCCCCAGCGCACACAGGGCGTCGTAGACGGTAGCGCCTTCGTTAAAGGTAAAGGTGCCACCAGAGGACACAGGATTGCCCACAGCGCTCGATGTGACCGAAACCGTCACCGTAACGTAGCCGGACTCCTGCGAGCCGCCCTGATTGCCCGCAGAGGCGTTGCCACTGTTGGATGCAGACCCATCGCCGGTCGCCGAGCCACCGCCCGAAGAAGAGCCGTCAGAAGAACTCGATCCACCAGCGGATTCGGAGCCCTGTCCGGCAGACGTGTTGCTGGACTTCTTGCCGCCCTTGCCTTCGGACTTCTTCTCCTTCGAATCCTTTTTTGAGTCCTTCGACCCGTCCTTCGCATTGTCCGAAGATTTGGAGTCCTTGGGCGCAGCCTTGCCCGAAGCGGTAGTCGAGCCGGAAAGCGAAGCATCCTTGGCAACGACGCTCTCCCCTGTCACAGCCCGCGCAATCCAGTCGATGGACCATGCACCGCTGGTAGAGGGATGGACAAAACCCAACGAGACGATGATGAGTGCAATACAGACGGCCGTCAGGGCGCCAACAAGCGCCTTGCGCCGAGGGGCGGACGCCGCCGAAGCGGCGCCCTTTTGCTTTGCATCGTCGAGCTGAATGAACGACGAGTCGAGTTGCTTGGAGTCGGCGTCCTGAGGTTTATTGGACACAACCCTCACCTACCGACGCTTGGTAAACACGAACACGCCGATGACCGCAAGCCCGATCACGCCGGCCGCAACACCAACGATGGCAAGCGGATTGAAGCCAGACTGCTGCACAGGAGCCTCAGCGGACTTCTTAGCGGTAGTCGCGGCAGCCGAGCCCGTATCGGACTTGGAGCTGGACTTACCGGACTTCTTGTCCTTCTTGCCGTCCTTCTTGTCGGACTTGTCGGAACCCTTCTTGGAATCCTTGCCGTCCTTGGTCTTGGTCGAGGTCGCGGTCGACGACACCGGCTTCTGAACCGGAGCAACGGCACCGCCAGGCTGTTGACCGTCCGTGCCGTTGCCGGAGTTACCGCCATTGCCATTGGAACCGCCATTGCCGCTATTGGAGCCAGAGCCACCGTTACCGCCAGGGTTAACGGCATTCTTGGTCCACTTGGCGTAGAGCGTCATATCGCCCGTCACGACGTCTTTGGAGAAATCCCAAGCCTGAGTACAATCGACATCCTTATACCAGCCTGCAAAGGTATAACCGGAGCGCTCGGGGTTCGCAGGGGCAACCATGGTCTTGTTTTGTGCGGTCATAGCGCTGGGAACCGTGCTGCCACCGCGCGTATCGAAGGCCACCGTATAACCCGGAGCAGCCTTGAGAGCAAATAGCGTACCGGAATCGTTGGTGTAGTAAAGGTTGCCCTGGACATCGGCTATCACGCTTGCGGTGCAATAGTTCGCATTGGAGCCAGACGGCGTATAGATCTCCACAGCCTCGCCAGTTGACTGGTTAAAGCAGTAGACAGCGCCCGGAGTCTTGTTGCAGGTAAAGTACACGTAGACATCGCTGCCCTGCACAGATGCAATCGGCGAAGCCTTGACCTCAGCATATTTTCCCATGTCAAGCGACTTTTCGACCGTCATAGACACAAGGTCGATAACGGTGAACTGGCCGTTGTTCGAAGCGTCGCTTCCGCCGATATAGGCCTTGCCGTTTGCCACGGCCGGCGTCGAAGTCGAGGTGTTCGCAAATGCGCAAGAGTCGACAATACGAAGCATGTCGCCCTCACGAACAATCTTATAGAGCGTAGCCGGCTGACGACCGATCGCCAAAAAGACCGGGTTGCCACCCTCGGTACCGGCAGAAACGATCGTTGCGCGAACAGGATTTCCGGACAGGCTCACGGAAGACTTAACCTTGCCGGACTTGCCGTCGATCAGCTTCACACAACCGCTCTCGTCTCCGATGACAAGATCGGAGCCGGACGCGGCAGCGCCTGCCCAGTAATATCCTTCACCCGTAGAGTCATCGCTCTTGACAGTCAACTTGGTCCACTTAACCTGACCCGTCGCAATATCAACGCAAACCATGGCGCCCGCACTTGCGGTGCCCGTAGCCCCGGCGCCCGCCTCGAACTCAGCATAGACGCAGCCGTTTGCCACCGTCATCGTCGAATTCGCCTGATAGCGCCCGCCCGCGGCAGGAGCCTCGAGTGCAGAGGTCTTCCACACGCACTCAAGTGTCTCGGCAGAAAAGGCGTACACGGAACCATCGTCGTTTGCCGAGATAATCAGACCATCCGTGTACACAGGACGCGAGAAATACGAAGTGATCCCGCCCTTGGAAACGCGCGCAACAACCTTGCCCGCATTGTCGATCTTGACGAGCTCTGAGTCCGTGGTAACAAAAACGTAGCCGCCCGCAATGATGGGGTCGCCCAGCGAAACCCACTTATCGGCAGCCGTGGCCAAATTGACCTTCCACAGCTCCGCGGCAGACTCGGTGGGCGTCGGCGTGTTCACGAGCGTCGTGCCGCCCGCATTGCCAAAGCCGTTCCAGCTTGCAGTCCAGTCCGGACGCGAAGCGAAGGGATTGACAACAAGGCCCTCCAGGGGCTTCTCGTTATCTGCAGCGTAGACCCACTGAACCTTGTCTCCCGGCTTGAGGGTAACCTGGCCCGCACCCTTTTGAGAATACTCGCCGTTGACATAGAGCTGCCAGTACCTGCCGGTCGACTGGTCCCAGCCATACGTCTTGTCTGCGTGCGTAATGCTGGCAAGGTAGAACGATGCACCGGACGTACCCTGGCTGTCATAGATGAGACCTGCGGCCTTAAGCTCCTGCTCGGTAAGATCGGCTGCCGTGGATCCATCGGACATCTTGACGTCGCTGGCAAACGCCCATACGGAGTTGCCGCCGTTCTCATCCGGTCCGATGAAGCTCACCGAGGCTTTGACGGTAGCCTTATTCGCATCGTCAAGGCTTGCGCCAAAGGCGGAGTAGTACAAAGCGATAGAGTCGCCCGCGCCAAGCGTCACACTGCTGGCGCCAACCTCGGATGCTTTACCGTTTACGAAAAGCTGCCAGTACTTATGCGTGGCGGCATCATAGCCAAGCGTACGGCCATCGCTTGAAGTGATATCGGAGAGATAGTAACCATATTCCGTGGTACTGGAGGTGTGAGCGAGACCCTGGGCATCCAAGATCTGCTCAATCAGGGCATCGGCAGTCGAGCCGTAGCCAACGCTCTGCGCGCCGTCGAACCAAACTTCATCGCTGCCGTCGGCGCTAACACCCACGAGCTTGAAGTTGACCGAAATCTGAGGATCGGAGTGGTCGGTCGTGCCCACCACACGATACGTCGCTTTAACTGGCTGATTGACCAGGCTCTGAAGCTTGGCGTTATCCGGATGGGCCTTGGCGAGCGCTGCGTACTTCTCGTAGGTGAGCGAACTCTCCACCGTAACAAGCGTGTCTGCCGCAGGCTGCGTCACACGCAGCGTCTCATCGGCGATAATAGAGGTGTCGCTCGAGCGGTAGGTGCGCCAGCTGGTGCCTGCCATGGAATCATAGCCAGGCAGATCGTCCGCATGAATCTGGCCCGTCTCGTACTTCTTGGAATACGAAATGGTACCGTCCTCGGCAACCGTGGCAGAGCTCCAGGGGCTGAGGTTCGTGCTCACCGCGTTAGCGGAAGTGTTGGTGCCCAGGATTGAAGTAGCGTAGGCGTCCTTGACAGCCTGCATCTGCGCCACGGCGGCGTCAATCTCGGACTCGTCGATGGGCTTGACCGTCACGGTGATGTCGCGCGTGGCGGTAATACCATCGCGCGTGAGCGTGGCCGTAATGGTTGCGGTGTTGGAGCTACCTGCGATGTCGCGAGTAACGATAACGCGGTAACCCTTTAACTTTGCTACGGAACCATTGCTGGACGCATAGGAGAGCTTCGCCGAGCCGGCATTGATCTTACTCGCACGAGGCAGGATAAAGTCGCCCTCGACCGCTGAGAGGTCGACCGTCTTGCTCGAGTCGGCGTAGTCCTTCACCAGGCCGTCGATCTTAGCCAGCGAGGCTTCGAGCTCGGCCTTCTCGGCAGCGATGTCCTCGGCGGACTTGGAGGCTACCTTGACCGGGTAGCCGCGCGTAATTGCAGTCGAGGGAGAGTTGCCGTAACCAGAGGCAAATAGTGTTGCTCGCACGGTAAACGTCACGTTTTTGTCGCCATTGCCATGAGTGTAGGCGACCTTGTAGACCGTGTTGTAATTGGAATCGTAGCTCGAAGTCAGCTTGGCCGCAGACGAATCGCTCGACGTCCAGGTGAGGTCGGCAACCTTCTTGCCTCCCACATAGAGCGCGCCGGGAAGCACCTCTTCCTTAGCAGTCGAAGGCGCGATGCCCGCCTTGACCGAGGCGGTAAGAGTCGCGGCGTTGAGCTGCTCGTTCAGGCACGCTTCAACCTTGGCTTGATCCCACGCGAGCGAAGAACTGGACGAGGGCGTGAATTCGACGATTTCGCTGCCGAGCGTCAGCGTATAAGTAGGTTTGAACTGGCGTAGCACCGACCAATCCGCGGATACGGTCTTCTCCGCATTGGACAGGAAGAAGTACGTGATGGTGCCATCTGCAGCGATGCCACCCTGCTGGGCCGGGTCGGTCGCACCGAAGGTCACAGACTTGAGAGTCGGCTTCACGTTCGCGTAGCCGAGCGCCTTGAGCTTGGCCGAGAGCATGTCGACGATATTGGTGTCGGTGCCATAGACCGGGCTCGGCTTCCAAGTGGAGAGCTTCTGCTTGGCCTCGGCAAGCGTCTTGGCATCGGGCGTCGCAGGCGTGGTGGCGCCTTCGTCCTCGACAATCGCCAGCTTCGTGCTTGCGGTGAACTTGTAGTCCCACTTGCTCGAGCCATAGGTCACCTTGCAGGCAACATACTTGCCCGCCTGAGCGGCCGTGAGCTTGAACTCGCGCGACGTTGCGCCGTCGATAGGCGTGTAGCCCGAGGCGGTAGGAGCCGAGCTCTGCTTCTCGCCCACGTACCACTGATACTTGAGCTGCGCGTACTCGGAATCGAGAATCTCCTCGTCGTCGCCCCAGTCGTCCTCGTAGTAGGCGCCAACTTTAATCGTATCGCCAACCTTAAGAGCAGTATTGGACGCAGATCCATCGACGATGTCCTGGCCCTTGGCGTTCAACAGACTGACGGAGTCGACCGTCACGTATGCTGCGGTAGCGATATCCGACTCGTCATCATCACTCGACACAGCGGACTCGGCTTTGGCACTTGCCTCGGCGGCAGCCTCCACTTTTGCAGCGGGCTGCGAAACATCCTGCGACTCGCTCTCCTGCGTATCTGCAGAAGCGGCAGAATCACTCGCATCCGCGCCCTTTGCAGGCTTCTCACTCTCGGTCGCTACCTGGTCAGCACCGGTCGCCGTGGAACTATCCTCCCCCGTCGGCTCCGCATCACGCGAAGTAACGGCCTCGGCAATGCCCTCGGCACCCTCAGCCCAAAGTTGCGCCGGCGTGGTGCCAAAAGCCATGGCAAAAGCCAGGAACGCCACCAGACCGCGCTTGGCTACGCCACGGGCAATCGCTCCATGACGACGCCACGAGGCGCGCTGGCTCTCGTCCTCAAACATATCCATTTGTCTCCTACTGTCTGCTCTTGGAGCATTGCCCAGCGGCTGCCCCACATCATTGCGCATATTGCGCTCGAGTACCCCCATCGGGGTCCCCCTTCCCTCCAGAGCCCAACGCGTACCGGCGGCATGCGCCGCGGCCACGTACAAGATGGGAGGCGATCCGACTTAACCTTACCGACCCGGGCGCGCCGTCCGATCTGCGACGTGACCATCCCGGGCCAAGAGGAATTACGGTTACTGGTACAGCCGGGGACTTGCACCCCGATTCTCCCAAACACGCAGGAAAACCGCGCATTCGTGCGTCTCCGCACCACCATCTAGGCCATCGATTATTACTGTCATTATGGTATCACGCAAAAGGGCCCCGCACACAGGCGAAGCCCAAGGTAAAAGCTATGGTTTGCGATAGGAAGGACTGTCGTCGGACCTTGCAAGAACAGCCCGTTTCAAAACTATGCCGAATTACGGCGCCGAATCAGCACCTCGCAACCATACCTGTCATTTTTAAAAACCAACGACTCATCTACCTGCACTGATAATTGTTCTCGGGGGAAGCGGGCACTGCGGGGCGCGGCGACAGCGCGCGATTTCCGCGTCGCAGC
>NZ_JBCOIL010000018.1:0-2744 GCF_040926265.1 Collinsella aerofaciens
CTTTAGACGCGAGCCCGGGGCCCGTGGGTTATACCCTAAGAGCAAACCACCCTTTTTAAGGGTGGTTCTGATTGTTGAAGACGTGCCAGGACGAAGCTTTCACGATCCCAAACGGTCAACAATCATCCGTGAACGGTCTTTGTTCAAAAAAGAACAAAGACAAACAAATAGTTGTTGCAGTCGATGTTCGAATGTGTTCAAATAAACATGAACAGTGAAGAACCGCACATTCAGATGCCCGGACCTGATCGCGATTCAACACTTCCAAACAGAAACTACGCGCCAGCGTATCTCTCAAGGAGGATGTCATGAGGGTTGTAATCGCTTCCGATGCCGACGGTATGTCGATGAAGGAGTCCATCAAGGAGATGCTCATCGCCGACGGTCACGAGGTCGTCGACTATTCCGAGACCCCTGCCGCGGACTTTGTCGATTCCGCCACCGCCGTTGCCAAGGACCTGCTGGAGCACAAGGATTCCCAGGGCTTTGCATTCGATAAGTACGGCGTCGGCTCCTATATGGCCGCCGTCAAGATCAAGGGAATGGTCGTCGCTAACATTTCCGACGAGCGCTCCGCCTACATGACCCGCGAGCATAACGGCTCGCGCATGGTCACCATGGGCCCGGGCGTTGTGGGCACCGAGGTCGCCAAGAAGATCGCCCGCGAGTTCCTGCGCGCCCAGTACGCCGGCGGCCGTCACCAGATCCGTGTCGACATGCTCAACAAGATGGCCTAACGAGAGCCACCGAGAACTCGAACTTCTACCTCAACTTGTGAATTCAGACGAAAGGACGTTCTGATGAAGAAGACCATCGCAATCGGTTGCGACCATATCGTTACGGACGAGAAGATCTATCTGGCCGACCGCCTGGAGCAGGCTGGCTACAAGGTGCTCGACTGCGGCACCTACAGCCACACCCGTACGCACTATCCCATCTACGGTAAGGCCGTGGGCGAGGCTGTTGCCAGCGGCAAGGCTGACTTTGGCGTGGCCCTGTGCGGCACCGGCATCGGCATCACTAACGCCGTCAACAAGGTTCCCGGCGCCCGCTGCGCCCTGGTTCGCGACATGACCTCTGCCCTGTATGCCCGTCGCGAGCTCAACGCCAACATCGTGGGCTTTGGCGGCAAGATCACCGGCGAGTTCCTGATGGCCGACATTATGCTTGCCTTCCTGGAGGAGCCCTACGAGAAGACCCCCGAGCACGATGCCCTGATCGCCAAGATCGATGCCTGCAACAAGGCCGACGCCGAGGCTCAGGCTGACCCGCACTTCTTTGACGAGTTCCTGGAGAAGTGGGACCGCGGCGAATACCATGACTAAGGAGGTTCCGGCGTTCTACCGAACGCCAGACCAGTCGACGCTGCGAAGCCATCTGGCGGGCGAGCTGCTCTGATAACACTTTTGCTTGCTGAGCTTGGGTGCTTCGTTTTTGGCGGTACCCGGCATTCTGCAGCTCTTCTATTGACGGCTCGCGTTTCTGTGAGGGGGCGCGGGCCGGTTTTCTAAACAGGAGTTCAATATGATTCTGACCGTTACCATGAACCCGTCGATTGATACGCGCTATCAGCTCGACAAGCTGATCATCGACGATGTTAACCGTGTGACGCCCGAAAAGACCGCTGGCGGCAAGGGCCTCAACGTGAGCCGTGTGTTGCTGCAGTTGGGCGACGATGTGCTCGCGACCGGTCTGCTCGGCGGCCACATGGGTGCCTATATGGCCGAGCTTATGGATGCCGACGGCGTCAAGAACGACTTTGTGCCTATTGCCGGTGAGACGCGCATCTGCCTGAATATCCTGCACGAGGGTAATCAGACCGAGCTGCTGGAGAGCGGCCCGCAGATCGCCCCGGCCGAGCTCGAGGCCTTTACGGCCAAGTTCGCCGAGCTTGCAGCGAAGGCGGACGTCGTGACGCTTTCGGGCTCGCTGCCGCGTGGCGTCGATGCCGGCTACTATGCCGAGCTCGTCAAGATCGCCGAGGAGGCGGGCGCCAAGGTGCTGCTCGACACCTCGGGCGCATCGCTGGAGGCCGCGCTGGAGTCCGACGCTAAGCCTGAGCTCGTAAAGCCCAACCTGACCGAGATTAACGGACTGCTGGGTACGTCCTTTACGACCGATGATGTCGATGCCCTGCGCGAGGCACTTGCCGCCGATGACCGTTTTGCCGGTATCCCCTGGGTTGTCGTTTCGATGGGCGCTGCCGGTTCGGTGGGCTTCCATGAGGGCCGCGCGTTCCGCGCCAAGACGCCCGCGATTGCGGCTGTGAACGCGACGGGTTCCGGTGACTCGACCATCGCCGGCTTTGCGCATGCCATTGCTGCCGGCGCCGACGACGTCACGGTGCTCAAGACCGCCAATACCTGCGGCAAGCTCAACGCCATGGATCCCAAGACCGGCCACCTGGTCATGGATCGCTGGGACGAGATCTACAACAACGTTGAAGTAACGGAGCTTTAGGGTTACGCGGTTTTACCAAACCGCGTAACCAGCCGACGCTGCACCTCAGGTTCCGCCGTTCTGCCGAACGGCGGACCGGCCGACGCTGCAAACCCGCCAGAGCGGCAATCTGCCTTTCAGCTTCGGCGGCATGACCAGAAGGTCAATGCCGCCTCGCTTCAAGGCACCTTGCTCGCTTTGGTGGGCTTTCGCTGTCGTGGCCAAAACATCGACGTAGCCCTGGTCGCAAGTAGTCGTTGGGGACGTTCTTAAATGACTAGTCGTTGGGGACGTTCTTGTTTGAC
>NZ_JBCOIL010000018.1:2795-10899 GCF_040926265.1 Collinsella aerofaciens
ACGTTCTTAAATGACTAGTCAAACAAGAACGTCCCCAACGACTAGTCATTTAAGAACGTCCCCAACGACTAGCTAATAAAACGGCGCCCGCCGGCGATGTTGCCGGCGGGCGCCGTTGTCTTGAAGACGAAATGATTCGTTTTCCTCCGTCCCCAAGGGATCATTACAACGAGTCGATAAAGCGCTGCTGGGCGGCGCGGCCGGCTTCGTCCCACTTGAAAACGCCGGCGTTGTCGAGCACGTGGCCAAACACCACGCCGACCTCCTCGTGCAGGATATCGATGGCGTTGTCGGCCGTAAGTTCGTCGGCGCGGCGGGCATAGACATCCTCGGCCCATGCGGCGTGGCTGCGGCATAGATCATCGCCCTCGAGCGCACCGGCAAGGTCGTAGCTGGCATCGGCCTTGGCTGCCAGCAGATGCTCGCGGACAGCGCCGAGCTCGGGAACCAGGCGCGGCGGAAGAATGGCCAGGCCCATGACCTCGATCAGGCCGATGTTTTCCTTTTTAATATGGTGATACTCGGCATGCGGGTGGAAAACGCCCAACGGATGCTCGTCGGTCGTGATGTTGCAGCGAAGCGCCAGGTAGGCCTCGTAGATCTCGCCGCCAGCATTGCCGCGGGAGTCGACACGGCGGATGACGGGCGTCACGGTGTTGTGCGCAACGCCGTCGGCTGTGCGCGCGACGACGCCAACCGACTCATCGGTCCACTCGCGCCAAGCGAGGATAATCTTCTCGGCAGCGTCGAGCAGCTGAGCACGGTCATGCGAGCGCAGCCGCAGCACCGAGAGCGGCCACTGCAGCACGGTGCCGCTGACCTGGTCAAATCCGGGCATGCTAAACTGCGAGACCTCGGCGGCATGCATCATGGGGAACTCGTGTGCGCCGCCCTGGAAGTGGTCGTGCGACAGAATTGAGCCGCCCACGATGGGCAGGTCGGCGTTGGAGCCAATAAAGTAGTGCGGGAACAGGTCCACAAAGTCGAGCAGGCAGGTCAGCCCCTTGCGGTCGACGTGCATCGGGCGATGCTCGGAGCTCATAGCAATGCAGTGCTCGTTAAAGTATGCGTACGGGCTGTACTGGAAGCCCCAGCGCTCGCCGTCGAGCTGAATGGGGATAACGCGCAGGTTCTGACGGGCGGGGTGGGCGCCGCCGTCGGCTGTTGCGGAGCGTCCTGGATAGCCCTCGTTTTCGATACAGAGCTGGCAGGCGGGATACTTCTCGCCCGTGTTCTTGGCCACACCGGCCGCGGCGATATCGCGCGGGTCCTTCTCAGGCTTGGACAGGTTGATGGTAATCTCCAGGTCACCCCAGTTGGTGGGGGTGCTCCATTTGATGTTGCGCGCGATAGCGGCGCGGCGCACGTAGCCGGCGTCGCAGCACAGACCGTAGAACCAGTCGGTCGCGGCGCGGGGCTCGTTGACGCCCATGCGGCCGTTGAACTCCTCGTTTACAACCGAAGGCCTCGGCATCAGCGCGCCCATGATGCGCATGGCGATGCGGTCGCGGCCCGACGCCGTGTCCTCGGCGGCGCCGTTGGCAACGGCGGCCTCGGCAAGCGCGGCGAGCGTGCCCTCCAGGTCAAAGTCGGGCAGGGTATCGGGGTGCAAGAGCGAGAGTTTCTCGACCTGGAGCGCCCAGGCCATGTCGAGCGCCGGGCCCGTAGCACCGATGCACTCGAGAATGGTGTTGTACGCCCAGATGCGATCGTCCTGGCCGACCATCGATCGGTGGATAGCGTACTCGATCAGGTTCTGCGCGGCCTCGCGCACGTCAGTCATTACAGCCATGCCGCGTAAGCCCCCTTGTCAGAGATGGCGTAGTGACGGGCAGAGCCTTCGCCCAGCCAGCCGTTCATCTTGGCGATGAAGGTGTCGACCAGGTCGAGCGGCACGAAGGCCTGGATGGTGCCACCAAAGCCGCCACCGTGGATACGAACGGCGCCGCGGCCGTCGAGCACGTGCTCGGCCAGCGCCAGGGCATACATGGAAGGCTGCTCGGAGCCCAGCTTGGCAACGACATTCTGCAGGTACATGGCAGAGCTGGCGCCGGACTCGCGCGTCAGGACCAGGAACTGATCGATGTCGCCGGCGTTGAGCGCTGCCCAGCGCTTATCGACCAGGCCATTCTCGTACCAGTAGTGAACGGCGCGCAGGCAGGCACGGTCGCCCAGCTTGGCGCGCAGCTCGGGGAGCTTGGCGTCAAAGTCCGCCACGTTTACCTCGCACAGGCGTGCCTTGCCAAACTCGGCGGCGACGTCTTGCATCTCGCGCGGAACGGCGGCGTAGTCGTCGGTGGCTGCCACGTGATCGGCACCGACCTTAACGAGCACGAGCGCATAGCCGTGATCCTCAAAGTTGAGCTCGAGCTTCTGGGTTTTAGGCTGAGCCTGGTCCTCAAAGTCCATGTAGGCGAGGCCGCCCAGGCACACAGCGGCCTGGTCCATCAGGCCGCAGGGCTTGCCATAGTAGTTGTTCTCGGTGCGCTGGCTCATCTGGGCGAGCGCGACGGGCTCGATGGCGGGTGCGCCCCAGAGCGTCTCCATGGCGCGACCGTATGCCGCCTCGACAGCAGCGGAGCTGGAAAGGCCGCCGCCCGAGGGGACAGAGCAGGTGAAGGCGAAGTCGAAGCCGTGGGGCTCAACGCCCAGAGCAGCGATTTCGTGGGCCATGCCGCGGACGAGGCTCGCGGACGTGCCCTTCTCGGACTCCTGAACGTCTAGCGTGTCGAGCGTGATCTCAAACGTAGGATAGCCCTCGTCGGCAACGCGAACCTTGTTTGAATCGGTTGCCACGGCGATGCCGTCGACGGCGACATCGAGCGAGCCGGCGATAACGTGGCCACCCTCGTGGTCAGTGTGGTTGCCGCTGATCTCGGAGCGGCCGGGCGCGTGCACGTAGAGCACCTGGCGGTCGCCGATGGGGCCAAACTCCTCCTCGAACAGCTTGGTGAGCGTGGCGAATGTCTTTTCGTCGGGGGTGGTCATGGGGGTCCTTTCCTTGGCGCGCCCGGGTGGGTTTTGCGTCGTTATGAGTACGTTAACAACTTGAAGCGGCATGAACTAAGTGTTCACGATGCCGCACGTTACGGGCTATGTTAACGTACTCATAACACAACGCTTGTCACTTTTTGAGAATCTGGTAATCGGTAGAAATACAGCCGTGAACGGTACTGCCGTATGGACTTATAAAGCAGAAGAGATGCAGATAGAAAAAGTAGAGTACGTTAACATGCGTCCGACGATAGCGGGCCTCGGCGCGGGGTGCATCTCTGCCTGGGCCGGCATTCACGCTATTCAGATCTCGCAAGGTTGAAGGTGATCCTGTGGCAAGGCGCCCGTCCAACGATACAGGTACGCGTCCAGTCTCCATGGCCGACGTCGCCCGCGCTGCCGGCGTTTCGCAGCAGACGGTTTCGCGCGTCGCCAACGGCTTGCCCAACGTTAACGAACAGACGCGCCAGCGCGTGCAGGCCGCTATGCAAGAGCTCGGCTTTCGTCCGAGTTATGCCGGTCGCTCGCTGCGCGACGGTCGCTACCATTCGGTCGGCCTGTGCGTCAACGATGTCACCAAGTTTGGCAACCTCTCTATGATCGACGGCATCGCCAGCGCTGCTCGCGAGCATAATTGCGCCATCACGCTGGTCGAGATGTCCAAGACCGAGGAGTTTTCGCTTGCCGAGGCCACGCGTCGTATGGCCGCGCTGCCCGTGGACGGCATCATCATCGGCATGAGCCGCATGGCGCCCGATTTTGAGACGTTTGATCCACTGCCGGGTATTGGCACGGTCATCGTTACCATGTACGCGCACCCGCGGGTGACCACGGTCGACTCCGACCATTACGGCTGCTCGCTATTGCTTATGGATCACCTGTTTGAGCTGGGGCACGAGCAAATTCGCTATATCGGCGGCCCGTCGTTCTCGGTCGACGAGCAATTTCGTCGCGCCGGTTGGCAGGATGCACTCGAGCGTAAACACATCGAGCCGGCTGAGCCGCTCGAGGGCGACTGGTCTGCCAACAGCGGCTACGAGGCCGGCAGGTACCTGGCCGAGCATGACCGCACTATGACGGCGATTTACGCGGCAAACGATCAGATGGCAAATGGCGCGATTGCCGCGCTGCGTGATAGCGGCCTGCGCGTGCCCGAGGACGTAAGTGTGGTGGGCGTCGACGATTCGCTCGATGATTTTGTAGCACACAACGAGCTCACGACCGTGCGATTCGATCTACATCAGCGCGGACGCGAGGTATTCGAGCATGCGGTTCCCGAGGCGGGTACGGCGGGCAAAACCGTTGCCATCCGTATTCCCGGCCAGCTCATTATTCGACATAGCACGGCGATACTGCGCGCATAGTTTGTGCAGGTCAACGGCGGTATATTCCGCCTCAATAACAATCGATAAGGATGCTGGCGGATAGCCGTGGCTATGCAGCCGAGTGTTATGATAGACGGGTTCTTTTGTCTATCTAGGAGGCTTTGCCTGATGGAGATCACCAAGGATATCCGCTACATCGGTGTCGACGATCACGACATTGACCTGTTCGAGGGCCAGTACGACGTGTCCGAGAACGGTATGGCATACAACAGCTACGTTATCTTGGGCGATAAAATCGCCGTCGCCGATTCGGTCGACGGTGGTTTTGTCGACGAGTGGCTCGACAACCTCGAGGTTGCGCTCGATGGACGTACGCCCGACTACCTGGTTATCCATCACATGGAGCCCGATCACTCCGCCGGTATAGCCGCCTTTATGGAGCGCTATCCCCAGGCGCAGATTGTTGCCAGCATGGGTGCTTTCCGCATGATGGTCAACTACTTTGGCACCGACTTCCCCGAGCGTAAGATGGTCGTCAAAGAGGGCGACGTTCTCGACCTGGGCGGCCACAGCCTGACCTTTATCGGCGCCCCCAACGTTCACTGGCCCGAGGTGCTCTTCTCCTACGAGTCCACCGACAAGGTGCTTTTTAGTGCCGACGGTTTTGGCAAGTTTGGCGCCAACGACATCGAGGATCCCGAGGGCTGGGCTTGCGAAGCGCGCCGTTACTACTTTGGCATCGTCGGTAAGTTCGGCAAGTTCGTGCAGGCCGTCCTCAAGAAGGCCGCCGATCTGGACATCCAGATCATCTGTCCGCTTCACGGTCCTGTTCTTAGCGAGAACCTGGGCTATTACCTCGACACCTACAACACCTGGTCGAGCTATCAGCCCGAGGACAAGGGCATCACGATTGCCTATGCGAGTGTGTACGGGCATCTGAAGGCTGCCGTCGAGGAGCTCGCATCTGCGCTTGAGGCTCGCGGCCAGAAGGTCTCCGTCTTTGACCTGGCTCGTGACGACATGGCCGAGGCCGTTGAGGATGCGTTCCGCTACGACCGTCTGGTGCTCGCCTCCATTACCTATCAGGGCGAGATCTTCCCGTTCATGAGCACCTTTATCCATACGCTCGCCGAGCATGCCTACCAGAACCGCACCGTGGCGCTCGTCGAGGCCGGCTCTTGGGCGCCCGCTGCTGCCAAGGTTATGACCAAGGAGCTCGAGGGCATGAAGGACATCACCCTGGCGCAGAACAAAGTGACCGTCCTGGGTTCGCTCAACGACGCATCGCGCGCCCAGATCGAGGCCCTCGCCGACGAGCTTTCCAAGTAGCGATATTTCGCTTTTGACGCTCAACCACCACAAAGGGGACAGGCACCTTTGTGGTGGTTTTTGTTTAAGCGTCAGCGATGAGGAGATTTGGGCGGGCGTCGTCGACGATCTCGGCGATTGAGGTGGCAACGGCATGATCGGGGTCACGGTCCATCACGATGGTGTCGACATCTGCCAGCTCGGCAAAGCGGTACATGCCACGTCCGTTAACCTTGCTGGCGTCCATGAGGGCGACGCTTTGACGGGCGGCGCCGACCATAGCCGCTTTGGTCTCGGCCATCTGCGGAAAGTCGGTCGTAAAGCCGCAGCGGGGGACAAAGGCGCCGGGGCACATGACGGCAAGGTCGGCGTGGACCATTTGGAGCGCCTGCATGGTAAGTGGGCCGTACAGATAGCGATGACCTTTGCGTAGTGCCCCACCCAGCATGACGACATCGACCGAGGGCATGCTCTCGTCGATATAATCGGCGATGGTAATGTCGGCCGTGATGACGGTGATGCCGTCGCGCTGATCGAGGAGCCGGACAAACTCGAGAGCGGTGGTGCCGGAGTCGACGAGCAGGGTGTCACCATTGCCGACGAGCTCGATGGCGCTTTGCGCGATGGCTTGCTTGGCGGCGACATTGACGTTGATGCGGCGATCCTGGGTGGATACGGTCAGTCGCTTCTGGAGAGACACGGCGCCACCATGCGTGCGGCGCAACTTGCCGGACTCGGCGAGCGCGTCCAGGTCGGCGCGGGCGGTAACGGAGGACACGCCAAAGGTCTGGGCGATTTCTGCCACTTGCACCGAGGCGTTATGCTCGAGCATCTCCATGATGGCGGAACGACGCTCATCGGCGAAAGATCGGGTTGTTGCGTGGGCCATGTTTGCTCCATTCTCGGCTAAATTTGTAGGAATTGTGTTGAGTCTATTTTCGTTCATTTTCTTTTTGAGTAAGAAAACACCTTTCGATTACTTATCTTTTCTATAAAAGAAAGACGCTGAACGCCCAAAATTCAATATCGAACATGTCCACTCGGCTCATATTCCTTCCGTTTACTTTTCAAAAACGACTGTATTGACCTGCATGGGCTCAATATCTCGCGCGTGTAAAGCCGCTGAATTTCATACAATGAGCGCAGAAAAACGCAAGGTAAAACGCCTTGTGAACAACTACGCCCGATGTCCAGATGCGGGCGAGGGAGAGGAGCAAACGCTCATGGCACTTGTTACCACCGAAAAGATGCTCAAGGACGCTCAGGCCGGCCACTACGCTGTTGGCGCTTTCAACGTCGAGAACCTCGAGTTTGTTATGGCCGTTCTGGCCGCTGCCGAGGAGACCAAGTCCCCCGTCATCATGCAGACCACCCCGGGCACCATCAAGACCGCTGGCCTGGATTACTTCTACGGCATGGTCAAGGCTGCCGCCGAGCGCGCTTCCGTGCCCGTCGCTCTGCACCTCGATCACGGCGATGGCTATGACCGCTGCATGCAGGCTTTCCGCACGGGCTACACCTCTGTCATGATCGACGGTTCGCACGAGTCCTTCGAGGACAACATCGCCCTGACCAAGTCCGTCGCCGACGCTGGCCGCGCCATGGGCGTGCCCGTCGAGGCCGAGCTCGGCAAGGTTGGCGGCAAGGAGGACGACGGTCCCGCGGTTGAGGGCGAGAGCCCCTACACCGATCCTGCTGAGGCCAAGGAGTTCGTCGAGCGTACCGGCTGCACTTCCCTCGCTATTGGTGTTGGCACCAGCCACGGTGTGTACACGAGCGATCCGCACATCGAGCAGTCCGTGGTCAAGGCCATCCGCGACGCCGTCGACGTGCCGCTGGTTCTGCACGGCACCTCTGGTGTGCCCGATGAGCAGGTTGCCGAGGCTGTGAAGAACGGCATCTGCAAGGTTAACTACGCCACCGAGCTGCGTCAGGCCTACACCAAGGGCTTCATGGCCTACATGGCCGAGAACCCCGCCTGCTTCGACCCCAAGAAGCCGGCCAAGGAGGGCATGCGTGAGATCACCGAGCTGGTTAAGATCCGCATGACCAACCTCAACTCTGTGGGCAAAGCAGAGTAACAGCAAGGGTACTCCGACTCGCTACATATCCCGGGGAGGGACGAGGACTTAGTTCCCCAATCGTCCTCGGGCACGCAAAAAGCCTCGCTGCGCACTTCGTGCGGCGAGGCTTTTTGCCCCCTGCGGAAAGATTGGGGAACTAAGCCCTCGTCCCTCCCAGGTTGACCTACTCGAGGTCGTCGCCCTTGTGGCGTTAGGTCTGAAAATAATAAGAAGCCTTCGCGCTGCGGAATGATTTTGGAAACTAAGTACGGGACCCGCCCAAGCCGTCCTGCTCGATCGCCCTTGTGGCGTTAGTGTCGGAAAAATAAGACGTTGCTTTTTGCCCCCTGCGGAAAGATTGGGGAACTAAGCCCTCGTCCCTCCCAGGTTGACCTACTCGAGGTCGTCGCCCGT
>NZ_JBCOIL010000018.1:10996-52614 GCF_040926265.1 Collinsella aerofaciens
CTTGTGGTGTTGGGGCTGAAAGGGTTAGGCTCGGGGGTTATTTGGTTGTTAGGGTTAGTAGGTCGTTGGGGGTTTTGAGGTTGTAGGTGGCGTTTGGGATGTCTTGGTGTGATCCCCATGCCGCTCTGGCAAAACTGACCCCTGCCGAAGTTGCGCATTGTTCGTCGTAGACGGTGTCGCCAACGTAGACGACGTTGCCAGGATTCGCGCCCGTACGCCGGAGATATTCGAGCATGGGTGCGGGTGCGGGTTTATGTTCGGTTGTGTCTTCGACAAGGATGATGCGCTCAAAATATTTATCGAAACCAAGGGGTGCAATTTCTTTTGCGTATTCGTCGCGCGCACGTGAGGAGACGATGCCAAGTTTGCAGCCGCTATCGGCGAGTGTTGCGATGACTTCAAGCAAACCTGGAAACACGCTGATGGTGCTTTTAAAGCTGGCGGCAACTTGGCACCAGCGATCCAACGTTGCCTGCGAGTAGATTCCGAGTTTCTCAAGGGCATCCTTGCCGGGTATGCCGAGGGCAAATTCAAGCTCGTGTCGGGGGGGGCGTTTTGCCGGTCTCTTCTTGGACAATCTGGACAAGCGATGATAGAACGCTTTCTTCTGTATCTGCCAATGTCCCATCAACGTCAAATACGATATGGTCAAAGTGCTTCATATGATTGCTCCTCTCTGTTGTTTGCCTGCAAGTTTGATGCGGTGACAGAAGAAAGGCTAGCGGGATTTCTGCCTGGTGCTATCGAGATTCTGCCTCGCTGCTCGATAGCTCGAGGGAGTGCATCCCATTTGTTCTTTAAATACCTGGCCAAGATGGCTTGCTGTCGCAAAGCCGCATTGGCGCGCGACTGTCTGGACCGTTCGCGTGGTGTGTGCCAAAAGTTCGCAAGCACGGTTTACGCGGTATGCGCGCAGATATGCCGCCGGGGTCGTTCCTGCGCAAGCTTCGATAATGCGGTAACACTCTCTTTCGCTTACGCCGGCTGCAGATGCCATCTGGGGCACATCTATAGCGGCTGCATAGTTTGCGCGGATATAGTCCAGGATTGCCTTGAACTGTACGTCGCGGTTGGTCATCCAAGAGGCGTTGTCGGAGGAAAAGAGCGGTTCGGCCTTGGCGTAAATCTGAATCCAGAGCTCTGACAAACTATTTCGAAGCGCCATCTCGTTCTGCGGCCGTTGAAGGTCGTGGTTAAAGGAACTCTTTAGCAAATCGATAAAGGGCATATCGTCGGGGTTGGTGGGCGACCATTTGAGCACATCGACGCCTCGACATTGCAGCAAAGGATTGATATAGCGCTTTTGAAGGCGTCCCGCGGGATCGCCGAGCATCGACGGCTGAAAGATATGCAACATTTGAATGGCTGGTGCCGAATTGGGTGATTGCAGCGTGCTGTGCAAAACGCCGCCGTTGATAAAGCCGGCGGACCCTTCCTCAAAGCGTACGTGCTCATGAGCCGCGCGCGTTCGATAGTCAATCGCTCCCTGCTCCATGTAGAAAAGCTCAACTTCGGAATGCCAGTGCCAGGGGACGGAATTGCCCGGATAGCGAGCGAATTCTGCGCGTTCGGCAATATAGGGCCAGTCTTCGGCGGTCTCGGGAAACGCTTCCTCGCGTCCTCCGCGGTGCAATTCTATGTGATCCATGTTTCGCATGGCATCAGTATAAAGCGCGATGGGCTTAGATTGCTCTTGCCTGTTCGGGGAACGCCTTGTCTAGGGATGCTTGGAGCTTTTCGAAGGATGCTCGCAAGTTGTGGCTCTGGTCGGTTGACCGTTTGGCTTTTGTGGTGGGGGAGTCGAGGAGGCCGTTTCTCTGTGTCGGGGGGAAGGAGAAAAGGTTTGCATGATTTAGGGATGGCTGCTGTGCTGCGTCATTGGAAGAATGCATGCTTATGCGGCCTCCTCGATGTCCACCAAAAGGTTGCGCGCGGGGTGTGCTGCTAGGTCCCGTGCGTTGGCTACATTATGCCGCGGGTGCAGATAAGGAAGTGCTAAAGAAAGGCTTAATGAGGTTTGACGTTGCGATGAAACCGCAGGTAAAAGCTATCGAGTAACACTCTTGAAAGGTTTTGAGCTTAAGGGCTTTCTAAGGTTTGTGACGTGGATGTGGCGCGGACGTGCGGAGCGTGTGAATGCTCGCTGTTAGCGCTGCGGCTCTGCGGCGCGCACCTGCTCGATGACCTTTTCCATCGTGGTGTCGATGCGGTCTTTTTTGAGCTCGCATTCCCAGATGGTTATGGGCGTCCAGCCCATTTGAGTGAGTGCTGCCACGGCAGCGTGGTCGCGCTCGACGTTGCGACGGAACTTTGCCTCCCAAAACTCAACGTTGCGCTTGGGCTGGCTGGGGTTGCACTTGGGGCAGCGATGCCAAAAGCAGCCGTTGACGAAGATGGCGATCTTGCGCCCGGGAAAGGCGATATCGGGTTTGCCGGGAACCTTCCATTCCAAGCGATAGCCCGTAAGACCTGCTGCCCGCAGGCGCTGGCGTACGAGCAGCTCGGGCTTGGTGTTGGCGCGCTTGTTACCCTTCATGGACTTTTTTATAGCGGCGCGACGGCGCACGAGTTCACGTTCGTCGGCGGAAAGGTCCGAGGTGTCGATGCCGTCCAGCAGGCCAGGCTTGGGACGCTTTTTGCTGCGGCGCTTCGGTGCGCGCTTGGGTTTGGTGGCGGGCTCGTCGGTCGTGGTGGCCTCGGCGTCGTTGGCAGTGCCGTTGGCCTCAAGCCGATCTTCCTTCAGCTCAATCAGAGCATCGATGAGCCCCTTGTCTGCGGGCATCCATTCCACCGTGGCAAGCGAGGTGCGCGGAATCCAGCGGATATCAAGCTGGCGGTCGTGCTTCTGAGGCTTATCGGATTCATCGGCGAGCGAGCAGTAGTAGCACTCCATGGAGAGATGAAAATCGGGGTAGTCATACTCAACGGTGTAGAAATCGCGCAGGTTGGTGACTTTTACCTGCAGCTCCTCCATAAGCTCGCGGCGTACGGCGTCCTCGGGCGTCTCGCCGCGCATGAGCTTGCCGCCGGGGAATTCCCAAAGTCCCTGCATGTCGCCATAGCCGCGCTGCACGGCCAGTAGCTCGTCGGATCCTTCCTTGCGAATGATCCCAGCGGCAACATGAACAGTCTTCAACAGGAGTCCTCTCTCAACATCAACACGTGACAGGCTAGCTACCCGTACCTTACACAACGGTAAGGCAAGCGTAAGCCATATCGATGGTAGCCGACTCGTCTTCTTGCGACTATAGATGCCGTAGACTAATTGCAAGAAAGGACTCGGTATGCAAACCACGCACATGGCGACCCCGGTACTGGAGGTCGCGCATCTCGAAAAGGTATATGGAGCGCTGGGCAACGTGACCCGCGCGCTCAACGACGTCAGCTTTACCGTCAACCGCGCCGAATTCGTTGGCATCATGGGCGCCTCGGGCTCGGGCAAGTCGACGTTGCTCAACTGCGTCTCGACCATCGATAGCGCCACGAGCGGCACCATCCGCATCAACGGGCAGGACGTAACACGCATGAAGCAGGCTAAGCTTTCGCAGTTCCGCCGCGAGGAGCTCGGCTTTATCTTCCAGGATTCCAACCTGCTCGATACGCTCACGGCGCGCGAGAACATCGCCCTGCCGCTCACCATCGCCCGCACAAACTCGGCAGAGATTTCGACTCGCGTGCAGGATGTGGCCGCGCGCCTGTCCATCAGCCAGGTGCTCGACAAGTATCCCTACCAGATGTCCGGCGGTCAGCAGCAGCGCGTTGCCGCGGCTCGCGCGCTCGTCACCGACCCCACCATGATCATGGCCGACGAGCCCACCGGCGCCCTCGATTCCAAGAGCGCTCGCCTGCTGCTCGAGAGCCTGGAGGCCCTTAACCGCCGCCTGCGCGCCACAGTGCTCATGGTCACGCACGACAGCTTTGCCGCCAGCTACACGAGCCGTGTGCTGTTCATTCGCGACGGCAAGATCTTCACCGAGCTGCGCCGCGGCGACACCGACCGCCGAGAGTTCTTCGACCGCATTATGGAGGTCGTTGCCATGATGGGCGGTGAGGGCTCCGATGCTCTGTAAACTCGCTTGGGGCAACGTCCGCCGCGCCGGCCGCGACTACCTCGTCTACCTTTTGACGCTCACCCTGGGCGCCACGGTCTTCTATGCCTTTAACACCATCTCGATGCAGGTCGACATCGCCGGAATCGATGAAGAGGGCTTGGCGCAGGTTATGGGCAGCATACTCGGCGACCTGACGTACTTTTTGGCCGGTGTCATGGCCTTTTTGATGGTGTACGCCAATAACTTCATCATGAAACGTCGCAAGAAGGAGTTTGGCCTGTACCAGGTGCTCGGCATGGGGCGCGGGCGCGTCGCCACGATCATGGCGCTCGAGACCGTGATAGTATCGGTCGTGGCCTTTGTCGCCGGCATTGTGCTGGGTGTGGGACTCTCCCAGCTCATGACGTTCTTTACGGCCTCGCTCCTTAAGACACAGATCGCCAATTTCCACTTCTTTTTCTCGGTGCATGCGTTCAATCTGACCCTTGCCTGCATGCTCGTAATGTTTGTGCTCACGCTACTGTTGAACCTTCGCGCCGTGCGTCGTACCAAACTCATCGAGCTTATGGGTGCCGAGCGTCGCAACGAGAGCATCAAGACACGCAACCCCTGGATCGCGATTGCCATCTTTGCCGTGGGCGTGGTGCTTGTGGGCGTGGCCTATTACCGTCTGCTACGTGATGGGTTCCCGCTAACCGCGACGGACAGCAAGCTGCAAGAGGCCATGAACCAGTTTGGTATTACGACCGCTATGGTTACCGTGGGCACCTTTGCCCTGTTCTGGGGACTCTCGGGCATGCTCATCAAGCTGCTGCAGAGCCTGCGCAGCGTGTATTGGCGCGGCCTCAATATGTTTACCGTGCGTCAGCTTTCGGCCAAGGTCAATACGGTGTGCTTTTCGATGGGCGTCATCGCGATGATTCTGTTCCTCGCCATCACCTCGGTGACCTGCGGTATGTCGATCGCCAACGTGATGAATGAGAATCTGGAGCGCTATAACCCTGTTGACGTGTCTCAGACGTATGCCTATTACACGCCCGATACGCTCGACTACTACAAAGAGTACATCAATCCGTCTGAAGCCGATCGCATGGTGCTGGCCGATAGTACGGTCGATTTGTACCCCGCACGGCACGGTAAGGGCAAGTCGGCGGGCAACAACGACGAGACCGGCAAGAAGGTCAATATCGCCGATGTTGCCGGTGAGCATGTGCAGATCGATTCGTATCTGAGTTACCCAGTTGGCGGCTCGAATCCTTCGGTGACCCCAAGTGAGATGTGCAAGATCATGGGCGAAAAGCTTCCCAAGGCGTTCGGGGGTAGCAATGCCGATGCGATGGGTCTGTATGTGACGCCGGCGAGTCAGTACAACAAACTGCGTCAGATGATGGGCGAGGAGCCGGTGCACATCGGTCACGACCAGTATCTGCTCACGTGTGATATGGGCGGCGAGCTGGTCGACCTGTACACCAAGTATATGGCTGGCGGCCATGCCCTTACCTTGGGCGGGCATACGCTCAAGCCCGCAACCGATAAGTCGGACGAAGATACGGCGGCCATCGCCAACTCGGCGATGGGCAGTAATGGGGGTACCGTCGTCGTTGCCGACGAGCTGTTGTCCCAACTTAATCTGCAGCCGTATTCCAGTAGCCTGCTCGTTAACTACAAACAGGGGATGGATACGACCGAGGCAGACGAGAGCATTAAATACACTGTGCTCGACAATCTGCTCGTTGACGGCAAGGAGCCGGGGGCGTGGAGAACCTTCAACACGCGCTCCGAGATGTACACGCAAGCAGCGCAAATGAACGGCTTGATTAGCTACCTAGCCATCTACATCGGCTTTGTATTGGTCGTTGCATGCGCGGCGATTCTGTCGATTCAGCAACTCTCCAACGTGGCCGACGGCAGCCGCAGCTATCGTGTGCTGGCACAGATCGGCTGCGACGACCGCCAGATTCGCCATTCGGTGATGGCACAGCAAGCGGTATTCTTCCTGTTCCCGCTGGCAGTGGGCCTGGCGCACTCCTTTGTGGCACTTAAGGTGATCATCGAGTTGGTGAGCATTTTCGGAAATATGAGCATCGGTGGCACCGTGGGCCTCACCTGTGCAATCTTCCTGGCAGCATACGGTGGCTACTTCCTGGTGACCTACCTCATGAGCACCGGCATGGTGCGAGCCGCCATCGCCACCCGCTATAGCGAGTAACTCGTTCAGCTTGGAATTATCGTAGGTTGAGCATAGGTCAGCGAAAACGCCCCTAAGCGAGCAAGGTGACGTGAAAGAGGAGGGAAGCGTACTTCGGTACGCGACCGACGATTGAACGTCAGATTGCCGCTTAGGGGCGTTTGCAGCGTCGAGCCGTTACGCGGTTTGGTAAAACCGCGTAACCCTTCCTCCGCGGCGGTTTTTGCCAATCTGGTGCGTCTCAGATACAAGTGAGTAGACTTTTTTGAACCTGCCGAGCACATCGCGACAAATGATCTATAAAACTGCAGGTCAGAACTGTGGCGTTTTGGGGCGTGCTTGCCCTCCTGCAAAAAGCCTACTCACTTGGTTTTTCTGCTAGAAGACCGCCACGAGGGAAGGCAACTCCCCCGGGTAGTCGTTGGGGACGTTCTTAAACGGCTACCCAAGGAGTGTCCCAAACTGCCGGCAGAAAAGGAGTGTCCCTAACTGCCGCATCAAACGAAAGGGCGCTGACCTTCTGGTCGCGCCCTTGAAGTTGAACGTCAGATTGTCCAAATGCGGCCCGCGCAGCGTCGAGCCGTTACGGCGTTTGGTAAAACGCCGTAACCTACACCCGCTCCGCGATCTCGTGGATGAGGTAGTCGGTCTTTTCCCAGCCCAGGCACGGGTCGGTGATCGATTTACCAAAGACGCCGCCGTCGACCGGCTGGTTGCCGTCTTCCAGGTAGGACTCGATCATAAAGCCCTTGACCAGCTTAGAGATGGACTCGTTGCGGCGGCAGCTGTCGAGCACCTCCTTGCAAATGCGATACTGCTCCAGCGGACGCTTGCCCGAGTTGTCGTGGTTGCAGTCGATGACCGCTGCCGGATTGGCGTAGCCGGCATGCTCGGTATAGCGCTCGGCCAGGCGCTCCAGGTGCTCGTAGTGGTAATTGGGGTAGGTGCGCCCATCGAGACCGATGTAGCCACGCATAACGGCGTGCGCGAGCGGATTGCCGTCGCACTCGACCTCCCAGTTGCGGAAGATAAAGCTCTGGTGCGCCTGCGCGGCGTAAATGGAGTTGAGCATAACGGTGGTAGAGCCGGCAGTGGGATTCTTCATGCCGACGGGTACCGAAATGCCGCTCGACACCAGGCGATGCTCCTGGTTTTCGACCGAGCGCGCGCCGACGGCAACGTAACTCAGCAGGTCAACGAGGTATTGGTAGTTGGACGGATAGAGCATCTCGTCGGCGGTGAAGAAGCCCGTTTCCTCAATAACGCGCAGGTGCATATGGCGGATAGCCTTGACGCCCTCGAGCAGGTCGTCGGGGGCCTCGGGATCGGGGTTATGCAGCAGGCCCTTGTAACCGGTGCCCTTGGTACGCGGCTTGTTGGTGTAGACGCGCGGAATGATGATGAGCTTGTCCTTGACCTCTTCGGCGGTCTTGGCCAGGCGGTTCATGTATTCGAGGACCGAATCCTCGCGGTCGGCAGAGCACGGGCCGATGATGAGCACCTTGCGTGCGTCCTCGCCGGTAAAGACTTTGGCGACCTCGGCGTCAAATGCCTGCTTTTTGGCGGTAAGCTCGGCAGAAAGCGGCATTTCCTCGCGGATCTCCATGGGGATCGGCAGCCTGCGTTTGAATTCCATGGCCATAGGGGCCTCCTCAATCTATAGAAAGAGCAATAAGCGTATTGTCGAGTGCTCGGCATTATCCGCTGTCGCACGCTAAAGTGCAAGCCCTTGCCACCCCGAAACCTGCCAAAAAGGGACAGGTTTATTTTGGCAGGTTTTATCTGGGTAAACGTCGGCGGATGTCGGGAGGGAGTGGCGTCGCGCGGGACCCTAAGGCTATTGTCGGTTCCCCAGGAAACACCCTGCGGGCAAAAAATGCCAAATATGAGTAATGTTGCTAACCTAATAACATATCCGTCTAGCGAGATAATAGACAAAGTGATAAATATGTTCATTAACGTTGGCACGCAGAAGCCTGCTAACGGGCGTTTTGATTAATTTGAAGGCGTATAGAGCCCGCAAAGAGGTCGTTTGAGGCGGTTTTGGCTGTTACTAAAAAGGTAACAGTACTCATATTTGCCCTTTTTTGCCCACGGGGCCTCGAAGGGGCTGTCAATCAGGTCCCAGGGGAGGCGGCTCAAGGGCCGCAGAACAAAAACGGGGGCGCAGGTTGTCCTGCGCCCCCCGTTCTCGGGCGTTATTCGTTCCCTGCGGCAGAATTTACGCCGCCTCGTCGAACTGCGAGTTGTACAGGTCGGCGTAGAAGCCGCCCTGGGCGAGCAACTCGTCGTGCGTGCCCTTCTCGACGATGTCGCCGTCGCGAATTACCAAGATCACGTCGGCGTTGCGGATCGTGGACAGGCGGTGCGCGATAACAAAGCTGGTACGGCCCTGCATCAGCGCATCCATGGCACGCTGAATAAGCTCCTCGGTACGGGTATCGACGTTGGAGGTCGCCTCGTCCAGAATCAGCGCCGGGCGGTCGGCCAAAATGGCACGGGCGATGGTCACGAGCTGGCGCTGACCCTGCGACAGGTTAGTGCCCTCCTCGTTGATCATAAAGTCGTAGCCGCCGGCGAGCCTATGGATAAAGTGGTCGCAACGCGCGGCACGCGCAGCGGCCTCGACCTCGGCATCGCTCGCATCGGGGCGTCCGTAGCGGATGTTCTCGCGGATGGTGCCGTTAAACAGCCAGGTATCCTGCAGTACCATGGCAAACTCGCCGCGCAGTGCCGCACGGTCCCAGTCGCGCACGTCGATGCCCTCGACGCGCAGCGAACCGCCGTCCACGTCGTAAAAGCGCTGCAGCAGCTTAATGAGCGTGGTCTTGCCGGCGCCGGTGGGGCCGACGATGGCGATGGTCTGGCCGGGCTGCGCCTCGCAGCTAAAGTCGTGGATGATGGTCTTGTCGGGCGTGTAGCCAAACTTCACATGGTCAAACTCCACGTGGCCGGGGCGCTTCTCGGGAATCTGCGCGTCGGCCTTCTGCTCCTCCTCGGGCGCGGCCAGGAACTCAAACACACGCTCGGTGGCAGCTGCCATCGACTGCATCGTGTTGCTCACGTTGCCCAGCTGCTGCACGGGTTGCGTAAAGTTGCGCACGTACTGGATAAAGCTCTGGATGTCGCCGGGCGTGGCATTGCCGGTCAGCGCGAGCTGCGCGCCCACCACGACAACGCCCACGTAACCCATGTTGCCCACCAGGCTCATAAGCGGCATCATCAGGCCCGACAGGAACTGCGAACGCCAGCCACTAATAAACAGGCGGTCGTTTTGACGGTCGAACTCCTCGATTGAGGCCTCGGCGCGGTCGAACACCTGAATGACGTTTTGACCGGCAAAGTCCTCCTCGATAATGCCGTTGACGGCGCCCAGGACCTGCTGCTGCTCGCGGAAGTACGGCTGCGAGAAGTGAATCATCACCATCAAGATAATTGCGGCTGCCGGCAGCGTGAGCACGGTGACGCCGGTGAGCGGCAGGCTGATCGACAGCATCATGACGAGCACGCCGATAATCTGCGTGACGGACGTAATAAGCTGCGTCACGCTCTGGTTGAGCGACTGGCCGAGTGTATCGACGTCGTTGGTGATGCGGCTGAGCACATCGCCCTTGCTGTGGCCGTTGAAGTAGCTCATCGGCACGACGGCAATCTTGGCGGCAATCTCCTTGCGCATGCGGTAGCAGATCTTTTGCGTGACACCGGTCATGAGCCAGCCCTGGATCAGGCTGCAGGCAGAGCTCGCCAGATACAGGCAGAGCAAAAAGCCGAGCGTCTTGGCAATCCAGTCAAAGTCGACATCGCCGGTGCCGTTGACCTTGGCAACCAGGCCCTCGAACAGCTTGGTCGTAACCTGACCGAGCACCTTGGGTCCCACAATGTTAAAGATGACCGAGCACACGGCAAAGGCGACGGCGGCAAACACGGCAATCTTGTGCTGGCCGATATAGCCGAGCAGCTGCCTCATGGTGCCCTTAAAGTCCTTGGCCTTTTCGCCGCGACGCATGCCGCCCATGCGGCCCATGGGACCACGCTGGCGGGTGGGTTTGGGAATCTGAGTCTTGGTCTCGTCTGCCATTAGCGCTCGCCTCCTTCCATGACGGCTGCAATTTCTTCTTGGGTAAGCCCCAGCTCCTCGGCGGAAAGCTGCGACTGTGCGATCTCCAGGTACGCCGGGCAGCTGCGCAGCAGCTCCTCGTGCGTGCCGGTGCCCACTACGTGGCCGTCGTCGAGCACGATGATCTGGTCGGCGTGCATGATGGTCGCGATGCGCTGGGCCACGACCACGAGCGCGGCGTCGGTAACGTTTTTGGCCAGCTCCTCGCGTAGGCGCGCGTCGGTCTTGTAGTCGAGGGCACTAAACGAGTCATCGAACACCACGACCTCGGGCTTTTTGGCCAACGCGCGGGCGATGGCCAGACGCTGGCGCTGACCACCCGAAACATTGGAGCCGCCCTGGCTGATAGGGGAGTCGTACCCGTCCTCGCGCTCGGCGATAAAGTCCTCCGCCTGGGCGACGCGTGCTGCCTGGCGCATATCCTCGTCACTCACCATGTCGCCGGCAAACTTGAGGTTGCTCTCGACGGTACCCGAGAATAGACGACCCTGCTGCGGAATATAACCGATGCGGCGGCGCAGCTCGGAAAGTGTCATGTCGCGCACATCGATGCCGTCGAGCGAAATGCTGCCGCCCGTGACGTCGTACAGGCGCGGAATCAGCTGCACGAGCGTGGACTTGCCCGAGCCCGTGGAGCCAATAATGCCGAGCATCTGACCGGCATGCGTGGTGAAGTTCACGCCGCTGATGACGTCGGCGCGGGCATCGGGATACTGGAAGCTCACGTCGCGGAAGGTGAGCTCGCCGCGCGGCGCGCTGGCCGCGGGCAGTTTGGGCGAGACGGGGTCGTTGATGCTGGTGGGGCAAGTGATGACCTCTTCCACGCGCTCGGCTGCGACCTCGGCACGGGGCAGGATAACCGAAACCATGGTGAGGATCATAAACGCCATGACGATCTGCATGGTGTAGGAGATAAACGCCATCATGTTGCCGACCTGCATCACGCCGTCGGACACGCCCTGCGCGCCAAACCAGACGATAAGCACGGTGATGCAGTTCATGACGAGCATCATGAGCGGCATCATAAAGCTCATGGCGCGGTTGGTGTAGAGCTGCGTGGTCATCAGGTCGAGCGAAGCCTTGTCAAAACGCTCGAGCTCATGTTCCTCGCGGTTGAACGAGCGGATGGGCATAAGGCCGTCGAGCAGCTCGCGGGCGGTAAGGTTCACGCGGTCCACAAAGCTCTGCATCTTTTTGAACTTGGGCATGGTGAGGCCCATGAGCACGCCGACGACGGCCGAGACCGCGATGATGGCTACGGCGATGGTCCACTCCAGGCCGGTGTGGTTGGCCAGGACGCGCATGACAGCGACGATGCCCATGACGGGGGCCATCAGGCACATGCGGATAAACAGGGTTGCGGCCATCTGGATCTGCTGAATGTCGTTGGTGCAGCGGGTAATGAGCGAGGCCTGGCTAAACTTGCCCACCTCGGCCGGCGAGAAGTGCATAACCTTGTCGAAGGTCTCGCGGCGCAGGTCGCGGGCGATGGAGCAGGCGGTGCGCGACGCCACGGCACCGGTCAGAATGGTGGCGACGAGCGACACCAGGCACAGCCCAAACATCGTGGTCGCCATGTGGCTCAGGTAGGCGTTCTGCACGTCGGCGGGGTCGATGCCCTGTGCCTTGTACTCGTCCTGTACATAGCTCACGGCGCGCTGGGTGACGATGGAGCCAGACATGGAGCCCATTTTGTCCGCCATTTGGTTGGCGCCCTCGACGAGCTTGCTTTGGTCTACCAGACCGCCCTCGACACCCAGGCGCAGGCTCTTCATGGTGATCTTACCGCCGTCGGCGTCGATCTGCTTTTGCATGCTCTGCGCGGCTGCGGCCTTCTGCTGCATCTCGGCGAGCTGCTCGGGCGTCATCGCTGCCATCTGCTCGGGGGTGGGCATGGCCTGAGCGGCGCCGCCATCGCTTGCCTCGGTGGATGCGCCGGTCATGTCGCCCATGGAGTCGGCGTCAATGCCCTGGTCGAGCGAAAGGACGACAGTCTCGGGCAGGCTCATAATGTCGGCAATCTTGCCTCCATCGGCACGCTCTTCCTCGGTATCCTTATACGTTCGAATGCCATTTTTGTCAGCCTTGCTAAACACGGCCTCCACAGCTTTGGCGTCCTTGGTGCTCATAAAGAGTTCAAGGTCGTCGAGCGATTCGGCGCGGATGGTGTCGGGTACGGGCGAGGCGATGCCGCCTTGCTGCACACCCACGTCGACGATGTCGCTCATATAGGTAGGCAGCGCCAGATCGGCGTTGCAGCTGATTACGATAAGCACGATAGCTGCGAACAGTGCCAGGATATGCTTTTTAAAGAGCTTGAGAATCCTCACTCGGCATCTCTCCTTTCTTGATTGCGGTCGATAATTTCGTTGGCACGCCTAAGAAGGCGCACCATCTCTTGGGTATCTGTTTCGCCGAGCTGCTCGAGGAAAGCCGCGGTGCGGGCCTCGAATTCCCGACGTTTGATTTCGAGATCCTGGAATCCCTTGTCGGTCACTATGACGTGTACGCGACGACGGTCAGTCTTTGAGTGCTCGCGCTCGACCCAGCCCTTGGCTTCGAGGGCGCGCAGAATATTGGCGATGCGGGCGCTCGAGACCCAGGCGCGATCAGCGAGTTCGCTCGGCGTGAGCGAGCCGCCAGCGAGCATGAGGGCGCGCATGACAGCCATCTCGCCGCTGAGGGCTTTGTCCACAAAGCGCGAAACGCGCTGGTGAATGCCGCCAAACTCGGTAAGGAGCTGACGCCCAAGCTCATGGAAATCGGTATCTTCCACCGAAAACCCCTAACACTAGAAACTATTTTCGGTGAAAGATGATACCCTTGCACGCGTGCCCTATGCGGTAGATTTTGGGACATGTCTAGAAAACTACCTTTAGGCGACCTCCGTACACCGTCGGTGCCAGCAAAGTTAGGGGCAGATCGTTAGGCATGTCCTAAAGCCTACTCAGAGGCACTTTACCCTGCTAAAGCTGGCATAACAGCTAGAGCGAACGTCGTACAAAGGCAAGGAAAAATAACATACAAATCGGTGAACGGTAGTTGTTCGCGCTCGCATTTCCTGCGGGTTTGTAAAAAACGCCTTTATGATATAAAAAAAGAAACATATAACAGCCCAGATGGAGAGGGTCGCTATGTTATCCTTCTCAAACGGATGAAATCTTGGGTTTTGGGTTGTAGTTCCAAGGTGGACAAACGTTTTTCCTGCACCAACGTGTGGTGAAGAACGGAAGAAACCGGTAGTGCAAGCCGAAAATTCAAGAATTCAATAAGCAGCGGTGTGAGAGAGCGCCGCATTACACGTAACTAGGAGCGTGGTTACACAATGCAGGAGGCATGGGAAGGCTTCAAGGAAGGTATCTGGACGGGAGAGGTTGACGTCCGAGACTTCATCCAGAAGAACTACACCCCCTACGAGGGCGATGAGTCGTTCCTCGTAGGTCCGACCGAGCGTACCAAGGAGCTGTGGGGCGAGGTTCTCGACCTGCTGCTTAAGGAGCGCGAGCAGGGTGGTGTCCTCGATATGGACACCAAGACCGTCACGGGTATCGTGAGCCACCCCGCTGGCTACATCGATAATGCCCATCGCGACAAGGAGACCATTGTTGGCCTCCAGACCGACAAGCCGCTCAAGCGCGCGCTGCACGTCAACGGTGGTATCCGCATCGCTTGCCAGGCTGCCAGCCAGCACGGCTACAAGGTCGACGAGAACGTTGTCGAGCGCTACACCTTCGAGCGCAAGACCCACAACGCCGGCGTCTTCGATGTTTACACCCCCGAGATGCGTGCTTGCCGCTCGGCTCACATCATCACCGGTCTGCCCGATGGCTATGGCCGCGGCCGCATCATCGGCGACTACCGTCGTGTCGCCCTGTACGGTGTCGACTACCTGATCAAGGACAAGGAGGCCCAGAAGGCTTCCACCCCGACGGTCATGACCGCCGACAACATCCGCGACCGCGAGGAGCTGCAGGAGCAGATCCGCGCCCTCGGCGAGCTCAAAATGATGGCCGAGACCTATGGTTTCGATATTTCCAACCCTGCCACCAACACGCAGGAGGCCATCCAGTGGATGTACTTCGCCTATCTCGCTGCCGTCAAGGAGCAGAACGGCGCCGCTATGTCCATCGGCCGTACCTCTACGTTCATCGACATCTATGCTGAGCGCGACCTTGCCAACGGTACCTTCACCGAGGAGCAGATCCAGGAGTTCGTGGATCACTTCATCATGAAGCTCCGCATGGTCAAGTTTGCCCGTACCCCCGAGTACCAGGCCCTGTTCACCGGCGACCCGCAGTGGGTCACCGAGTCCATCGGCGGCATGGGTGTCGACGGCCGTACGCTCGTTACCAAGATGAGCTACCGCTACCTGCACACGCTCGAGAACATGGGCACCAGCCCCGAGCCCAACATGACCGTTCTGTGGTCGACCCGTCTGCCCGAGAACTTCAAGAAGTTCTGCGCCAAGACTTCCGTCGCCAGCTCCTCGATCCAGTACGAGAACGACGACCTCATGCGCGTCTATCACGGCGACGACTACGGCATTGCCTGCTGCGTGTCCTCCATGCGCATCGGCAAGGAGATGCAGTTCTTCGGCGCTCGCGCCAACCTGGCCAAGTGCCTGCTGTACGCACTCAACGGCGGTGTTGACGAGGTCTCCAAGAAGCAGGTCGGCCCCAAGTATCGCGCCGTCGAGGGCGATACGCTCGATTACGACGACGTTGTGGCCAAGTACAACGACATGATGAAGTGGCTTGCTGGCGTGTACGTCAACTCGCTGAACATCATTCACTACATGCACGACAAGTATTGCTACGAGCGCATCCAGATGGCTCTGCACGACAAGCACGTGCACCGCTGGTTCGCTACGGGCATCGCTGGCCTTTCCGTCGTGGCTGACTCCCTGTCCGCTATCAAGTACGCCAAGGTCCACCCCGTCCGTGACGAGAACGGCATCATCGTCGACTTTGAGACCGAGGGCGAGTTCCCCAAGTACGGTAACGACGACGACCGCGTCGACCAGATCGCTCACGACGTTGTGCACCAGTTCATGGAGTACATCCGCATGAACGACACCTACCGCAACTCCGTGCCCACGACCTCGGTTCTGACCATTACCTCCAACGTCGTGTACGGTAAGAAGACCGGCTCCACGCCCGACGGCCGCAAGGCTGGCCAGCCGTTCGCCCCGGGTGCTAACCCCATGCACAAGCGCGATAGCCATGGCGCCATCGCTTCGCTGTCTTCGGTTTCCAAGCTCCCGTTCCGCGATGCTCAGGACGGCATCTCCAACACCTTCTCCATCATCCCGAGTGCGCTCGGCAAGGAGGACCAGGTGTTCTTTGGCGATATCGACCTTGATCAGCTGGGCGAGTAACTATTGTTAGTGCTATACTAACAATAACGATTACTGATTAGTGCGCCGGTTTCGGCCGGCGCCTATCGATCGAAGGAGACACATTATGAAGGTTTCTGAAGTTTCCGAGACTCAGGCCGATAACCTGGTCCACATGCTCGACGCTTACGCCGAGAAGGGTGGCCACCACCTGAACATCAACGTCTTCAACCGTGAGACGTTGCTCGACGCTCAGGCTCACCCCGAGAAGTACCCGCAGCTGACCATCCGCGTTTCCGGCTATGCCGTGAACTTCCACACGCTCACCAAGGAGCAGCAGGACGAGGTCATTGCGCGTACCTTCCACAACAAGTTCTAAAGGGGTTTAACTCCCGCAGGATCGCCGGGGCTGTTTGGGCCACCTCCCAAAACGTCCTCGGACATGCAAAGGGCTCCGCTGCGCGCTTCGCGCGGCGGAGCCCTTTGCGTCCTGCGGAAATGTTTTGGAAAGTAACCCAAAGCGGCCCGGCGGGGGTCCTGTGTAGTCACCCTTTAGGCGGAACTCTCCTAATTAGTTGGATGAGTCGTTTACTTACTTGTGCTGTTACCGTCTTCCCGCTGTTGTTGGGGTATGCTTTGTTCGTATGTAAACGTATGACATGTTGATGGGGGAGGGTGCTATGGCTCGCGAGAGTGCTCGTTCTAAGGATACGGCTAAGCCTGGCATCAAGGAAGTTGCGGCGGTGGCGGGGGTTTCGCCTACTACGGTATCTCGCGTGCTTAATAATCGCGGCTATATTAGCCAAGAGACCCGCGATAAGGTCCATGCCGCGATGGAGCGCATCAACTATACGCCCAACGATATCGCCCGTGCCATGCTCAACGGTCGCCTGAATCTTATCGGTATGATCGTTCCCTTTGTGAGCAGCCCGTTCCATGCTCAGGTTGTGCAGGCGGTCGAGCGCACGTTAGCGGAAAACGGCTTTAAGATGTTGCTGTGCAACAGCGCCAATCGACCCGATCTTGAGCGTTCCTATATTGACATGCTCCGCCGCAATATGGTCGACGGTGTCATCGTCAACTCCCTCAATATCGGTGCCGAGGCATATGCCGAGATGGGCTTGAGCCTGGTTGGCATCGACTGCGATCTTGGCGAGGGCTCTGTCCAGATTGCAAGTGACAGCTATGGCATCGGCGAGCTCGCCACGCGCCGTCTGATTGATGACGGCTGCAGGCGTATCCTGTGCCTGCGCAGCAATAGCCGCATGCGCATGCCTGCCAATAAGCGTACCGATGCCTACCTCGATGTTGTTGAGCAGGCCGGTTTGTCCGCGCTTGTCCGTGAGGTTGAGTTCGTTAAGCCCGACGACGAAAAGGGCGCGGTCGTTGCGAAGATCCTCGATGAGAACCCCGATATTGACGGCATCTTTGCGGGAGACGATACGATGGCGGCCATCTGTCTCAACGTGATGAAGCAGCGCGGCTTGAGCGCTCCGGACGATATTAAGGTCGTGGGCGCGGATGGTGCCCGCCGAACTATGACGTTTATGCCTGACTTAACAACCGTACGTCAAGATATCGATCGCATCGGAGAGCTCGCGGCGCAATCCATCATCGCTCTTATTAACGGCGATAATCCCGAATCGAATATCAAGCTCCCCGTTGAACTCATTGAGGGCAAAACCGCGTAGTTCATCCCGTGCCAAAAGAAATCCTCAAACGCCTCTGATGACCGTTCACCGGCATATGTCAACCGTTTGCCGACGACTGGAACTGCGAAAAGACGTATTGGTGTGAAAACGTTTGACATATGAAAACGATTGACATATCTTGCCATTGTACCGAGTTAGTATGTCGTGGAAAGGAAGTCTCGGATGCACAAGGTGTATTACCAGCCTGAGGGAATTTGGGTAGGCGACATCATGCCGTACGGCGAGGACGGCACGTTCTATCTCTATCATCAGCGTGACACGCGTAACCCCGAACCTTTCGGAGAGCCGTTTGGCTGGGCACTCGCTACGACCAAGGATTTCGTCAACTACAAGGACTTTGGCGAGAGCCTTGAGCGTGGCGGCGACGAGGAAGTCGACCAGTACATTTATGCCGGCACGGTGTTTAAGGTGGGCGACAAGTACCATGCGCTCTACACTGGTTGCAATCGCGATAAGGTCCGCGCACGTTTGATGAAGCAGGTTCTTCTTCACGCAACGAGCGACGACGCCGTCAAGTGGGAGAAGAACATCGCCGAGACGCTGCTTCCGCCCCAGGAGGGTTACGATGACCGCAACTGGCGCGATCCCTTTGTGCTTTGGGATGAGGAGAACGAAGAGTACATGCTCATCCTCGGCACGCGTGTGGGCGAGGACAAGCGTCTGATGACCGGCCGCCTGGTCAAGTTCACCTCCAAGGATCTGACCAACTGGGAGTTCCAGGGCGACTGGTGGAATCCGGGCCTGTACACCATGTTTGAGATGCCTGATCTCTTTAAGATGGGCGACTGGTGGTACCTCGTCTTTTCCGAGTACAGCGACGGCAACAAGACCCGTTACCGCATGTCCAAGTCCATCAACGGTCCTTGGATTACCCCCGCTGACGACTCCTTCGACGGCCGCGCGTACTACGCCGCTCGCACCGCATTCGATGGCGAGCGTCGCGTTCTCTTTGGTTGGGTTCCTACGCGTGACGAGGGCGGCGACCCCAGCTCTTACCTATGGGGTGGCACCTTTATGCCCCTCGAGATCGTTCAGCGTGCCGACGGAACGCTCGGCACCAAGCTCCCCGACAGCATGCTTGGCGCCTTTGGCGAGGCTAAGGCAGTCGAGACCTTTGAGCTTTCCTGCGAGTCGGGCAAGGTCGAGCAGGTGCTCGCCGCAGATGCCGGCTCCACCTACTTGCTCGATGCCGACATTGAGCTCGGCGGTAACGCTGCCGGCTTCTCGGTCAAGTTCGCCGAGGACGCCGAGACCGGTCTTGCCTATGAGTTCCGCGCCAACCTGCGCGAGGGCAAGCTCGAGTTCGCGCCGGCTCCCCAGTACCCGTGGTTCCAGGTCAACAACATGGGCCTCGAGCGTCCGTTGTTCTTTAAGGGCGAGGGCACTCACCATGTGCGTCTGGTCGTCGACGACGACATCGCGACCATCTTTGTCGATGACGTTGCGCTCAACGCTCGCTTCTGCAACAAGCAGGGCCAGGGTGTGGCGCTTACCGTCACCGACGGTGCGCTCAAGTGCGCAAACGCAACGATCGCGTCTCTGTAGCGGCAACGAACCGTTTTATGATTTAGAAAAGGAATGGAGAGGAACATGGACTACAAGGCAGTGTCCCAGCAAGTCGTCGACAACGTCGGCGGACTGGAGAACATCGAGGGCGCCACGCATTGCGTGACCCGTCTGCGTCTGGTGCTCAAGGATACGAGCAAATACAACAAGGCCGAGCTCGAGAACATCGATGGCGTCAAGGGCGTGCTGTACAACAGCGGCCAGCTCATGATCATCTTCGGTACCGGTACCGTCAACAAGGTTTACGATGAGTTTATGGCTCTGACGGGCGTTAAGGAGATCAGCGCTTCCGAGGTCAAGGGCGCCGAGGCGGACAAGAAGGGCAAGTTCTTCTCGGTCCTCAAGGTATTCTCGGACATCTTTATCCCCATCATTTCCGCCTTCGTCGGCGCTGCAATCATCATCGGCCTTAAGTCGCTGATCGTTGCCAACGGCCTCTTTGGCATGGAAGGCAGCCTCGCCGATCACAGCGAGTTCCTCAAGAACCTCGCAAGCTTCTTTGCCATTATCGCCACCACGTTCGACTACCTGCCTGTCCTGGTTATGTACAGCGCGGTCAAGCGTTTTGGCGGTAACCCGATCCTGGGCATCCTCGTCGGTATCGTCATGGTTCACCCGAGCCTTATGAACCGCAATACGTTCGTTATGGACCCGACGGGTGCTGAGTACTGGAACTTCGGTCCGCTATCCATTCCCATGGTTGCTTTCCAGGGCGGTGTGTTCCCCGCAATCCTGACTGCCTGGTTTATGGCCAAGGTCGAGAAGATTGCCCAGAAGTACATCCCCGAGGTCGTTTCGTTCGTCTTTGTCCCGACCGTTACCCTGATTCTTGCTAACGTTGCCCTGTTCACCGTGTTCGGCCCGCTCGGCAACCTGATCGGTGACGTCCTCGCCGGCGTAATCGATATCCTGTACAACAGGATGGGTGTCTTTGGTGCCTTTGTCTTCGCCGCGTTCCTGCAGCCGCTCGTCGTTACCGGTACGCATCAGTTCATCCAGGGTATCGAGGCAAACCTTGTTGCCACGACTGGCTTCAACTACATCCAGGCCATCTGGTCGGTTTCCATCATCGCCCAGGGCGGCGGCGCCATCGGCATGTACCTCATTCATAAGAAGCATTCCAAAGAGCGCAACATCTGCATGTCGTCCTTTATCCCGACGCTGGTCGGTATCTCCGAGCCCGCTATCTTTGCTGCAAACATGCGCTACTCGATTATTCCGTTCATCTGCGCATGCATCGGTGCAGGCTGCGGCGGTGCCTTCGTGAAACTCTTTGAGGTGCGCGCTATCGGTCAGGGTCTGACCGGCGTTCTCGGCCTGCTCATCGTCACGCCCGAGACCCTCGTGTGGTATGTGGCTGGTAATCTTATCGCCTTTATCGTGCCGATCGTCTTGATCTTTGCCTACAACAAGGCAAAGGGCGTTCCGACCACCGATGAAGAGGGCGCTGGTGCTGGCTTCGATGTCAGCTTCTAGTTGAGCCGTTCAGCGTAATGTGCGGATAAGTCCATTTGAGGAAGGGCGCTCGGCTCGTGCGAGTCGAGCGTCCTTCCCTATAGACGAGAAAGTCAATGGCGATGTTTAATCAAAAAAATAAGGTGACACGCGCGGACTATGAGCAGTGGCGTGCCGGACAGGATGAGACGGCTGGTCGCATCGCGTCCGACCCCGATAGGCTCCTGTTCCATGTGGAGCCTGAGCTTGGCTGGCTCAACGACCCCAACGGTTTGGTTCAGATTGGTGATACGTATCACATCTATCATCAATACGATCCGTTCGATGCTGCGCATGGCGGTCCAGTGCTTTGGAACCATCTGACGACAAAGGATTTTGTGACGTACGAGAATCACGGCCCTGTGCTGTTCCCCGATTCCGATTTGGATTCGAACGGAGCGTATTCTGGTTCTGCCTTTGTACGCGATGGCAAGATTCACTACTTCTATACCGGCAACGTCAAGCATTTTGACCGCGATGATTACGACTACGTGTTGACGGGCCGTGAGCAAAACCAGATTCATATGGTTGCCGAGAATCCCGACGAATTGGGCGAGAAGTGCATAGCTGTTGGACCGGTCAATTACCCCGACGATATCGGTACGCACGTGCGCGACCCCAAGATCCTTGAGCACGATGGTATCTACTACATGGTTCTGGGCGCTCGTATGAAAGACGACCGTGGCTGCGTGCTTGTCTATACCTCGCGCAATCTTGAGGACTGGAGCTATGCGACGCGCATTGAGTTGGGCGAGAAGTTTGGCTTTATGTGGGAGTGCCCCGATCTGTTTGAGCTCGATGGCGAGCTTATTCTCGTTTGCTGTCCGCAGGGTGTGCCTGTCGATGGTTGGCGTTACCGCAATCCGCATCAGTGCGTGTGGTTCCCCATCGAGGCCGATTGGGAGGCGCCGAGCTTTAAAATCGTCGGGCAGGGCATGCCCCCGATGGTCGATGCCGGTTTTGATTTCTATGCTCCGCAGTCCTTTGAGGATGCTGCAGGCCGGCGTTTGATGATCGGATGGTCGGGTTGCCCCGATGCGACGGCAGAAAACCCGACGGTGGCGCGCGGGTGGCAGTGCGCGTTGACGGTGCCGCGAGAGCTGAGCATGCGCGATGGTAAGCTCTGCCAGCAGCCGGCGCACGAGATTGAGAGGATGCGCGGCGACTGCGTTCGCGCGACAGGCGGTGAAACCGTTGAGGAGCCGGGACGCCTGTTTGATCTTGTGGTTTCCTGTGAGGGCGCCAAGATGGTCGAGCTCGAAATCCGCAAGGGTGTCTTTGTACGTTATGCGGACGGGATGCTTACCCTCGACATGGGTGACGAAGGCTATGGGCGCGACCAAAGGTCGATCGAGCTCAGCGAGCTTCGCGACCTGCGCGTGCTTTCGGACACTACGATGGTCGAGATTTTTGCCAACAGCGGCGAGGCGGCACTTACGAGCCGTACCTATTCGCCGGCGGTTTCGGCGATGGGGTTGCATGCCGAGGGTGCGGCGTCGATGGATTTCTACCGCCTCGCGCATTAACCGTGCGTGGAGCACGATTGGACTTGCCGGGTGGAATGTGTCGCAGTTGCCGCAGCGAACTACCGTTTATCGTGTATAGCTACCGTTTGCGGAGTAAGTAACACTCATTTATAAACCGTGTAAAATCTCAGTTAAGCACGGAGTTTTCCAGGGAGACGCTGTCCTTTGCTATGTGCAAGGGACGGCGTCTCTTTGGCGCTTGGAGGCCGTTCTGCAGCAGGACGGCGGACGTGCGTCACATATTAAAAAGCCAATTTCGAGATGGGTCGTGATAAGAATGGGCAAGTACGTAATCGTGGTTGAATCTGGGTCGGATGTGACGCCGGAGCTCTGCGAGCGCTACGGCATCGTGCGCGTGCCCATGCATGTCACGATTGGTGACGAGACCGTCGAGGACGGTTCGATCGATCCGCTCGAGATTTATTCACGCTGCAACGAGTTTGGCGTAATGCCCAAGACCAGCGGCTGCGCGCCTGCGGATTTTGCTCACGTGTACGACCGTATCCACGCCGAGCAGCCCGATGCGACCATTCTGCATCTTGCGTATTCCGAGGCCACGACCTGCTCGCATCAATCATCGAAGATCGCCGCCAAGGGCCGCGACTACGTCTACTCCATGGACACGCGTTTTGTCTCGGTGGGCCAGTCGCTCGTTGTCGTCGAGACCGCCAAGTATATCGAAGCCCATCCAGATGCTACCGTCGACGAGATCTTTGCTTTTACGAATTCCGTCATGGACCGCGTGCTGCTGGGCTTTGTTCCTACCGACCTAGTCTTCCTTAAGGCGGGCGGTCGTCTGTCCAACGTGGCATTCCTTGGCGCCCACCTGCTCAAGATTAAGCCCTGCATTGAGGTGACGGGCGGTAAGTTTGTGGCGACCAAGAAGTTTCGCGGCTCTATGCTCAAGTGCGCCCGTGCCTTTATTGACCACATGGTTGCGAAAGGCGAGATCGACTACTCGCACATTGGCCTGGCGTATTCGGTGGGCCTTTCCCAGGAGCTGCGCGACGACATGGAAGTCTATGCGCACGACCTGGGCTTTAAGGACGTTGCCTGGACTCAGGTCGGCGGTGTCATCTCGAGCCATTGCGGCCCGACCGCCTTCGGTGCGGTGCTCACGCTTAAAGCGTAAGGCCTGGCGTCTATCGATTTCTATTGCCTCGGCGGCGGGCGGGTTGCGACAACCTTCCCGCCGCTCTTGCGTGGGGCCAAATAGAACAACCCAATTGACCGCTATACCGTTTCGCCATCATGCATATGGGCTAGAATGACTCTGGCATTTATGTAGCTAAAACCAATGAGAGGCAAGGTAGCGGGAATGGCTGAGATGACGCTCGAGGGTGTGGACGCTCGTCCCGAGGACTCTGCGTTTGCCCTGGGCCGCGTGCATTCGATTGAGACGATGGGAACGGTCGATGGACCCGGCATCCGCTTTGTGGTGTTTGTTCAGGGCTGCCCCATGCGCTGTGCGTATTGCCACAACCCCGATACCTGGTCGGTGAACGGCGGCACCATGGTGACCGTCGAGCACCTGATGGACGAGTTCCAGAGCAACCATGAGTTTTACCGCAGCGGTGGTATTACGGTATCCGGCGGCGAGCCGCTCCTGCAGCCCGCGTTTTTAGCCGACCTGTTCCGCGCCATGCACAACAACCCCGATGGTCGCGTGCACACCTGCTTGGATAGCTGCGGCTATGCGTTCGACCCCGCGCATCCCGAGAAGTTCGATGCCGTACTCAACGAGACCGATATGGTGCTGCTCGACATTAAACACGCCGATCCCGTCGAGCATAAAAAGCTGACCGGTTGCGATCCCGCACGCATTCTGGCGTTTGGTGATGAGCTCGCGCGTCGCAAGATTAAGGTCGTTATCCGCCACGTGGTGGTGCCGGGCATTACCGATACGGTTGAGGAGTGCGAGGCACTCGGTCGTCTAATCGCCCCGTGGCATAACGTGGTCGGTCTGGAAATGCTGCCGTATCACACGATGGGTGTCGTCAAGTACGAGCAGCTGGGGATTCCCTATAAGCTCGAGGGCGTTCCACAGATGGATACCGCGCGCATGCCCGAGCTGCGCAGCGCCGTCATGACGGGCATGAAAAAGCGCCGCGCGGAACTCAAAAACGCCATCGGCTAGCGAGTCATTTTCGCCCCCAAGGGCACTCATTGGGGACAGACTTAAATGAGTGCCCCCGGGCACCTAGTTGATTGCTAAAGAGCCCCGTCAAGTTGCGGTGGAATAGCTCTTGTTTTTCGGCTTATGCCGCCCAAACAGGAACTATTTCACCGTAAGTGCAATTTGGGTAGAGATGCGCAACAGAATCGTGCCATTTGGATAAATACGCTTGTGGTTTCTTTAAAGACACCTTAAACGCCGCTGAATATCTTTGGAAAGAAATGCCTGCTCGGTATTATGCTGCTCGTATATAAACGGTAGCAGTCAGGAGACCACGTGCGAAGCAACGCATCGCGGGACGAGTATGTGCCGCAGCATGGCAGCAGATATGAGACGAAGGGCACGCCTTCGCGTGGCCTCGCTGACGTTCGCATCCGCGTGATGAAGATTGCCGCCGTTGGGATGCTAACGTTGGCGGTTATTATCCTCGGAATTACCGCCAAAACCTACGCGTCGGAGCGAATGGCACACTCAGATGCGTCAACGGTACAGACGCAAAACAAAAAGGTCTCTGAATCTAAAGCCACCGCAAGTCAAACCCTGTCGACAGCGAGCCTTAAGACGAGGCTTTCGAAGGCGGACTTTAACGATATCCCCTCAGGCGATACCGTGCAGACCTTCTCACTGGTTGATGACCAGATCACCGCCCTGGAGGATGGGAGCCTCGCCGCGCTCCAAGATGTCCTTGATCAGGCCCAGGAATTGGGCGATGTGGGCGTGGTGTTTTACGATCTGTCGAGCGGCAAGGGCGTGACGTATAACGCCGATGTCGAGGTTTACGGCGCGAGTAGCTACAAGGCACTCTATGCGTTGTACATCTGCGAATCCCTGGTCGAGACGGGTCAGGTCTCACTCGATGATTCCCTTGGCACCTATGGTGGCTATAACATGGGCTGGCAGACGGTGCGCGACCTAATCGAGGCCGCGGTCGTTAATTCGGATAACGATTCGTTTATTGCGTTACGCGCGGCGTTTGACCATGCCGGTTACGAGGATTGGATTGTCAGTCTTGGCATCGATTACGATACCGCGCTCGATCCGATGAGTGATTTTCCCACTTATTGCCCGCGCACTTCTGCTAGGTTATGGCGTGAGATGAGCGAGTATCTGAGCACGGATACCGAGACTTCACAGTGGTTGTCGGGCCTTCTGGCATCAACATCGCGCTCGTTTATTCGCGATGGCATTGCGGACGATCAGGTCTCGGTGCGCAACAAGGCAGGCTGGATCAGCGAGGACGGTTGCTATTCGACATGTGATGCCGGACTGATCGACGTCGACGGCCATAGCTATGTCATGAGCATCATGACATCGATGCCGTGGAGCGACCGCTCGAGCGAGGTTACGGCTGCGATTGCAAAGGCTCTGTTTGATACGCGAGCTGCGCTGGCCTAGCGTGTTCGTTTGACGAGGTCAAACAAAATGCTGGTACCATACCGTGGTTGAGAATTTCGTATAGGTTTGGGGAATGGCATGGCTACCATCGCGATTATCGGTGCGCTCGAAAAAGAGATCATGCAGATTAAGGAAGAGTTGAGTAACGTTTGCATGGTACAGGAGGCGGGCTTGAACGTTGTGACCGGCGGGCTCGACGGTCTGTCGATTGTCGCCACGACGGCAGGTATGGGCACGGTAAACGCTGCTGCCGCAACACAGCACCTCATTAGCAAGTATGCTCCACAGGCAGTTGTGCTTTCGGGTATCGCGGGCGGTTTGAACCCTAAGCTCCATATCGACGACGTGGTCATCGGCAAATGCCTGCGCTATCTGGATACCGATACCGCGCTTATCGCCGAGTCTGCGCCGGGGCTCGAGGAGTTTGGCTCGACGCCTGCGCTGGTCGATATTGCTGCCGATGTGCTTGCTGAGCGTGGCTTTGTCAACGCTTCGACAAATGCAGCCGCCTCGAACGAGGGCACAAAGCAGTTCCTGGTCGGCACGATTGCCACGGGTAACCGCTTTGTGACGGGCGCCGCCATGCGCAACGACGCTATCGAGGCGACGCATGCCGATTGTGTCGGCATGGAGGGCGCGGCAATTGCCCATGTCGCAACCAAAAATGGTGTCGATTGCCTGGTGCTGCGCGCTATCAGCGATAATTGTGACGAGGCGTACGATGCGATTTGCGACCGCGAGTTCGATCTGTTCGAGTATGCTCGTACCGCGAGTGGCATTACGCTCGATATCGTTCGCCGTATCGCTGCTACCTATTAGCGCGCTCTTTTGTAAGAACCTACGACCAAGGAGTGTCCATGGCCGATTCAATTAACTACCAGCTTGCCAAGTTCGTTGCCAGCTATGGCAAGGTTTCGCAGATTCCCGAGTCCACCTGCCCCGAGGTGAGCTTCGTCGGCCGCTCCAACGTGGGCAAGTCGTCGATCATGAACAAGCTTTTTGGCCGCAAGAATCTCGTCAAGGTTTCGAGCACGCCGGGCAAGACGAGCAACATCAACTTCTTTGAGGCTGACGACGTGTACTTCGTCGACCTGCCGGGCTATGGTTTCGCCCGTCGTTCCAAGGCCGAGCGCGACCGTTGGGCAGAACTTATCGGCGACTTCTTCGACTCGGAGCGCAGCTTTAACCTGGTTGTATCGCTGGTGGACATTCGCCACGATCCCAGTAAGCTCGACCATGACATGATTGACTACCTGCAGGGCAACGAGTTCAACTTTATCGTCTGCCTCACCAAGGCCGACAAGCTCAGCCGCACCCAGCAGGCCCGCCAGGCAGCGGCCATCAAAAAGCAACTCAACGTTCCGGCCGAGAACGTGATCATCACAAGCTCCCAGACCGGCACCGGCATCGACGAACTCAAAAAGCGCATCGCCGAGGCTTGCCTCTAGTAAGGGCTCTTGGCAGGCAATAGTTTGCATCTATCTATATCACCCCAGTGATAGTTATTGGTACACTATCGCTGGGGTGATATTTTTGTTTGGAGGTCGATATGGAGCTTTGGCACGGGTCGGAGGTTGTTGTCGAGCATCCGTCGTTGGGTAAATGCAGACAATTCAATGACTATGGGTGTGGGTTTTATTGCACGCCACATGAGGAAATGGCAATGGAGTGGGCATGTCGGACCGAGTCCGATGGTATCGCGAATCGATATGAGCTCGATATGGATGGCCTTGCGGTCTTAGACTTGGAGTCCGGGGAGTTTTCAATTCTCAATTGGCTTGCGATTTTGGCTAACAATAGGGAGTTCAATGTTTCGACACCGCTGGCGCGCGAAGGACTTCGCTATCTGCTGGATAACTGCCTGATTGATATTTCTCCCTATGACGTAATTCGAGGTTATCGCGCCGACGATTCCTATTTCTCGTTTGCAAGACAGTTTGTCAACGGCATGATCTCGCTCAGGCAATTGCAGCGCATTATGTTTTTGGGGGATTTGGGCATTCAATACGCTCTTATGAGTGAGCGTGCGTTTTCAGCAATCAGATTCCGCGAATGGAGGCAGGCGTTGGGATCTGAGTATTATCCCAAGCGCTTTAAGCGAGAGCAGAACGCGCGGCGCAAGTACCTGGAAACTGTGAATGGATTCGACTCTAAGGGTGTCTACATTAGGGATTTAATGACAGGGAGGATTGATTTAAATGATCCAAGAGTTAACGGATTGTGGGCCGAGTAGGACATACCCCGTCTACTACCTCGAGGATGCAATGAACAACCTCGGCGACTGCTTCGACTATGCCGTGAACGACTATGGAGCGGAAGGGTCTGAGGTCGCTGAACTCTTTTGCCTGAGCGGCGTAGCCCGTGAGTTTGAGCGTGGCAACGCATGGGTCGTATCGGGAAAATCGGGCGTTGAGCTATTCGCGCTTATCGCCGAAAGGTCGGGCTATCAGAGCGGGTCTATACCGGATCGCACCTATCGTTTTGAGAAGACGCCAGAGTATTGGACAGGCTGGATACTGGCATATCTGCAGTGGCGTTTAGGGGAGTCTTTCGAAGACCTGCTGCATGTCGTTCCGTTTGACGCACTGCGCAGTCTGTACTATCCCTGGCACGAAGCCTCGGAGGAACGCGTGGCTCGCCTCGTCTGCGATATGGCGAAAAAAGCGTCCAGGCAAACCAAACTTGCGTTAGCAAGAAAGAAGCTTAAGAAAACCCAACAAGACCTAGCATACGAATCGGGTGTGTCACTCCGCTCAATCCAAATGTACGAGCAGCGCCAGAGAAACATCAATGAAGCTTCGGTAACAAGCGTAAGAGCCATAGCAAAAGCCCTCCACTGCAACATCGAAGATCTCCTAGAGCCAGTCTTCGAATACAAAGAAACAAACGCAGCGTAAACCAAGCACACAGCCGATGCCCGCCTCTAGGAAGTGCTCCAGCCTAGCAAGAGCCCCTACCAATAAAAAGCCAGATTATCAGCCCGGCGACTTTCCAGAGCGTAGGTCTCTGTAGCCGCCGCCAGCGAAGCTAACGTAGGGGAGGCCAGGGGCTTTGCCCCCAAATCTTTCCGCAGGACGGCAGGACCCCCGCCGCACGAAGTGCGCAGCGGGGGTCCTGCCATGTCCGAGGACGATTTGGGGGCAAAGCCCCTGGCCTCCCCGGCGAGTATACGGGACGGCGACTACAGGTATTCGATCTGGGCGCCTTCCGTGTCGCACGTCAGAATATGCGTGTCACACTTGGGGAACTGCTCACGCAGCTTGACCTGCAGGAACTTTGCCACGATGGTGTCGTCAGTCACGGCCATGAGGGTCGAGCCGGAGCCACTGATCCAGATGGTCTTGGCGCCTCCGTTAAGGCAGGTGTCGCGCACGGCGTTGTAGTCGGGGATGAGGCGGCGGCGATAGGGCTCCTGGATGCGGTCGTCATTGGCGGCGGCAATCAGGTCAAGGTCGCCGGTCTCCAGACCGCGCGTCATGCCGGCGATGCGGCCCATTTGCCATACGGCGGTGGAGAGTGGAATCTCCTGCGGCACAACCTTGCGCGCTTCGCTCGTATGCACCTCGTAGGGCGGAATCACGGTAATAAAACGCAAGCGATCGCTCACCTCGTAGCGCAGGCACTGGGGGAGCGAATCGGTCGGCGTAAAGGAGCAGACGGCGCCGCCCAGGATAGCAGGGGCGACGTTATCGGGATGGCCCTCGACCTCGGTGGCAATGCGGACAAGCTCAGCGCGGTCGACGGTGTGGCCTGTCAGTGCGGCGGCGGCCATAATGCCGGCGACGACGCAGGTGGAGCTGGAACCCAGGCCACGGGCGACGGGCACGTCGGTCTGAATGTCGATAGCAACGGGAAAAGCCGGCTCGCCCCACGCGGCCAGAGCATCGACAAAGCTCACATAGACCAGGTTATTCTCGTTTTGGAACTCCTCGGGGCAGCCCGTGATGGTGAGCTTGTCGGCGCGCTCGAAGGTGAAGTGCGAGTAGAGGCTGACGGCCATGCCGAGGGTGTCGTAGCCGATGCCCAAGTTGGCGCTTGTTGCTGGGACGGTGATCTTGATCATGTGAGTCCTCCTGGCGTGCCTGGCTGTTTAGTTCGCTGCTCGGGCAGTCCTGCGCAAGACGGAAAGCACATTAAGTGCTTTCCTTTGCGTGCGGAACTCGCGACGAACTAAACAGCCAGGCACGCTGTGCGCGTTCGTCATCATCCCGGGGATTATCTGATGAAAGAAGGTGCGCCGGCTTTCGCCGGCGCCTTATAAGGGGTTTTAGTTGGTAGCCATCTTTTTTGCTGCGGACTCGACGTAGCTTGCCATCTCATCGACGTCGCAGACGTCTTCGAAGCGGACGGGCTTGGATTCGAGTTCGGCGAGCTGGGTCGGGGCGACCGTGTTGGTGGCCTGCTCGAGTACGCGCATAGCCTCAAAATCATCCTCGGGAACGTCGAGGCCCAGGGCGTCGCAGCAGGCGCGCGGGAACTTGTAGGGGCTTGCGGTCGAAAGCAGCACGCGGGCCTTGGCACCCTCGGCGGGAGCGATTTTTTCAAAGACGTGATAGCCGCAAGCGGTGTGCGGGTCGATCACGTAGCCGTTCGCGTCCCAGCAGCTCTTGATGACAGCGCGGACCTCGTCCTCGCTGGCCCAACCGCAGCCAAAGACGCTCTGAATCTTTGCTAGCAGGTCGGCGGGAACCTCGTAGCGACCAGTCTGTGCCAGCTGCTCCATAAGGCTAGCAACGAGTTCGCAGTCGCCATCGGACAGGAAGTAGAGCATGCGCTCGAGGTTGGAGCTGATGAGGATGTCCATCGACGGCGAGATGGTCGTGAAGAACGGGCGGTTACGGTCGTAAACGCCGGTGGTCAGGAAGTCGGCAAGCACGTTGTTCTTGTCGCTCGCCACGACGAGCTTGGCGACGGGCAGACCCATGCGCTTGGCGTAGTAGCCGGCCAAGATATCGCCAAAGTTGCCGGTCGGTACGCAGAACTCCACGGCGTCGCCGGCCTCGATGGCGCCGACGCGCAGCAGCTGCGCATAGGCGGCAAAGTAGTAGACGACCTGCGGTACCAGGCGACCGACATTGATGGAGTTGGCGCTCGAAAGCACCGTGCCGGCGGCCTCCAGACGCTCGGCAAGCTCCTTATCGGCAAAGATGCGCTTGACGGCGCTCTGAGCGTCGTCAAAGTTGCCGCGGATGCCGCAGACGGCGACGTTGTCGCCCTCCTGCGTGGACATCTGCAGGTTCTGGACGCGGCTGACCTTGCCCTCGGGATAAAAGACGGTGATGCCCGTGCCCGGAGCGTCGGCAAAACCGGCGAGCGCGGCCTTGCCCGTGTCGCCCGACGTGGCGGTGACGATCATGATGCGCTCGGCGCCGCCGTCCCTGGCGGAAGTGCGGGCCATCAGACGGGGGAGCATCTGCAGGGCGACGTCCTTGAAGGCGCTTGTGGGGCCGCCAAAGAGCTCCATCACATAGGTCTGAGGGGCGTCAGCGCCCGGCGCAGCGTCGAGTTTGACGAGCGGCGTAACCTCTTCACTCGCGAACGTGCCGCGGTATGCCTCGTCGACACACGCCGAAATTTCTTCGGCCGTGTAATCATTCAGTAACATTCCCAACACATCTTGAGCGATTTCAAAGTACGATTTATCTGCAAGCGAGCTGATATCGACCTGCTGGGTGCCGAGCTCGTCCGAGACAAACAAACCCCCGTCGGGAGCGATGCCGGTGCGGATTGCCACCTTACTTGAGCACGATAAAGTGCGTCCTCGTGTACTATGATAAGTTCCCATATAACACTGCTCCTCGGATGCCTTGGTCCCAATCGGTGAAACCATGGTATCAGAGCGCGCAAAACAGGTTTGCAGAGGCTTTTAGAAAGGTAACCTCAAGCCCATGATTAAGATTGCCAAGTTTGGCGGCTCGTCGGTCGCCGACGCCGAACACTTCAAGAAGATCAAGGCCATCGTCGATGCCGACCCTGCCCGCCGTTTTGTGGTGGTTTCCGCCTGCGGCCGCCGCTTTAAGGGCGACACCAAGGTGACCGACCTGCTCTACCTGGTTAACGCGCACGTTAAGTATCACGTGTCGTGTGAGGAGCTGCTCGAGGACATTGGCCAGCGTTATTTTGATATCGCTGACGAGCTGGAGCTCACCTATCCCATCCGCGAGGAGTTCGCGGCCTTTGCCGAGCGCGCCCGCTCGGGCGGCTACTCTACCGAGGAGCTCGTGAGCCGTGGCGAGTACTTCACCGCTCGCCTGATGGCGGAGTACCTGGGCCTGCCGTTCCTGGACGCCGCGACGGTTGTGGCGTTCCATCATGACGGTACGCTCAGCATGAATCGCACCTCCGAGCTGGTGCAGGAGTACGGCCAGCAGGGCGGCTTTGTTATGCCCGGTTTCTACGGCGCGACGCGTGAGGGCCAGATCAAGCTGCTCGACCGTGGCGGCGGCGATATTTCCGGCTCGATCCTGGCCAAGTGCCTGGGCGCCGACTTGTACGAGAACTGGACCGACGTCTCGGGCTTCTATTCTGCCGATCCTCGCATTGTGCCCGAGGCTCAGCCCATTGCGCGCGTTACCTACGAGGAGCTGCGCGAACTTTCGTACATGGGTGCAAGCGTCCTGCACGAGGAGGCCGTGTTCCCCGTGCGCGAGGCGGGTATTCCGCTGGTCATCAAGAACACCAATGCGCCGCAGGACCCCGGCACCATCATTAGCGAGACGGCTGATGAGGGTGAGGCAGAGCCCATCATTACCGGCGTGACCGGCAAGCGCGGCTTTGTCGCCATCAACGTTGCCCGCGACCGCACCAAGCCCCGTGTTGGCTTTATGCGCCGCGCGCTTTCGGTCTTCGAGCGCTATGACGTTTCCGTCGAGCACATGCCCACCGGTGTCGACCGCTTTGGCGCCGTGGTGCAGGAGCAGGACGTGCACGACTCGCTGTACTCGCTCGTGGGCGACATTCAGCAGGAGGTCGAGCCGCTCGAGATCGAGGTTGTCGAGGGTCTGGCGCTCATCGCGACCGTCGGCCGTAACCTGCGTGGCCGCGCAGGTATCTCGGGCCATCTGTTTGGCATGCTTGGCCAGGCCGGCGTGAGCGTGCGCATGATTTCGCAGAGCTGCGACGAGATCAACATCATTATCGGTGTCGAGGAGAAGGACTTCGACCTGGCGATTCAGACCATCTACCGTGCCTTCTCCGATGAGAACGGCATTGTGAAGGTCTCCGACCTGGAGGTCCCCGCACCGGTCGATCCCGCCTTGGCCGCGCTCCGCAAGTAGTTGCCGTCCCGGTGCATTTTTGGGACAAGTGCCAAAAATCTACGGCGGGGCGTTTCGTTTCGGTTTCGTTTCGACGGGGCGGGTTTCGTGTCCGCCCCGTTCTTGTATACACTGGCAACAATAATCAGCCTGCTCGGCGTGCGGGCAAAAGCCAAAACCTTTAAAGGGGGAAGCATGAAACAGTACACGGTTGCTATTTTGGGCGCGACGGGAGCCGTGGGCACCCAGATGCTCGAGTGCCTCAACGAGCAGGAGTTCCCGGTCGGCAAGCTTAAGCTGCTGGCGAGCGCGCGTTCTGCGGGCAAGACCGTCGAGTTCCGCGGCGAGCAGATCGTGATTGAAGAGGCTTGCCCTGAGGCCTTTGAGGGCTGCGACATTGTGCTCGGAGCCGCTGGCGACGATATCGCGAAGGAACTGCTGCCCGAGGCCGTCAAGCGCGGCGCCGTCGTGGTCGACAACAGCCATGCCTTCCGTATGGATTCCGAGGTGCCGCTGGTCGTGCCCGAGATCAATGCCGACGATATCAAGTGGCATCACGGCCTTATCGCCAACCCCAACTGCGCGACCATCATCGGCTTGGTTCCCACCTGGCCGCTGCATCAGCTCGCCGGCGTGAAGCGTATGATCGTCTCGACGTATCAGGCGGCTTCGGGTGCCGGCGCTCCCGGCATGGCCGAGCTCGAGGCTCAGCTGGCCGCCCTGGGCCGTGGCGAGGAGATTCCCGAGCCGCGCGCATTTGCCGCCCAGCTCGCGAGCAACCTGATTCCGCAAATTGGCGGCGTCAAGGAAGAGGGCTTTACCTCCGAGGAGATGAAGCTGCAGAACGAGGGCCGCAAGATCATGCACCTGCCCGAGCTGCGCGTGAACTGCACCTGCGTGCGCGTGCCCGTGCTGCGTTCGCACTCCGAGAGCATTACGCTCGAGTTTGAGCGCGATATTACGGTCGAGGAGGCCCGTGCTGCGCTGGCTGCTGCTCCTGGCGTCAAGCTGGTTGACGATATGGCTGCCGAGGATGCGCACGACCGTTTCCCCATGCCGATGGATACGTCCGACCAGGACCTGATTTGGGTCGGCCGCGTGCGTCGCGACATCTCGAACCCCGAGGCTGCGCGCGGCATCACCTTCTGGTGCTGCGGCGACCAAATCCGTAAGGGCGCGGCAACCAACGCCGTCCAGATCGCTAAGCTGCTCTGCGAGTAGTGTGACCTGTCCGGCGGGGGCCGGGCCCAGTTTTCAGAACGTCCTCGACCATGTGTGGCGCCTTGTCCTGCTCCTTCGGAGCCGCGGACAAGGCGCCACACTGGTCTGCGGAGTGTTCTGAAAACTGGGCCCGGCCCCCGCCTGCGGTGACGCTGTTGCGAGCGGCCTGCGATGGGGCCGTTGCTGGTTGGGGCCGCTGGGCTGATGTTGGGGCGCGTGGCTGTTGCGGGCCCTAGTCCCGGCGGCGGCCACGGCGCTTCGCGCCTGCCGCCTTTGGGGACTGTGGGGCGCGGCCGGCAGCTGCGGCGCGTTGCGCCTGCTGCCTGTGGGGACTTTGGGGTCGTGCGGCAGCTGCGGCGCTGCGCGCCTGCTGCTTTGGGTGACTTTGGGGTCGATTGGGGTTGTCTGCACAGTTCGCGGTATTATGTTGCGGAGTTTTGAAAGGAGCCGCTGGTGGTCACGACGACGTTTGCTTCGCCTTTGGGCGAAATCTTGCTTGCCGCTGATGGCCGCGGCCTGACGGGGCTTTGGTTTGAGGAGCAGGAGCATTTTGGCTCCACGCTTCTCCGGGAAGACTCCGAACATGTTGAAGGCGCCGACGCGGTTTCCGGTACCGGTGGCATGTCGTCGGTAAGTCCCGCAAATGGTGCGGCCTCTTCGGTGCTTGAGCGTTCCTGGGCTTGGCTGAATGCTTATTTTGCGGGGCAGGAACCTCGGTTTACGCCGCCGTTGCATTTGATTGGCACGGCGTTTCAGCATGAAGTTTGGTACGAGCTGCTTTCTATTCCGCGTGGCGAGGTCGCCACGTATGGCGAGATCGCCCAGCGTGTTGCGGCTCGACATCGTGTGCCGGGAAATGAGGCACCCGTTGTGTCTCCCCGTGCCGTGGGGGCCGCGGTCGCGCGTAATCCCATTTCGATTATTGTGCCGTGCCATCGCGTGGTTGCCGCCGATGGTTCGCTCAACGGATATGCCGGCGGCCTCGACCGCAAGGAGTGGTTGCTTCGGCTTGAGGGCGCGTACGAGGACTAACGTTCAAGCACTTTGCATGGCCAAGACACCCTGAAAGAACGAGTCGCCGTCCTTTCGCGGCCGGCATGCGTCCAAGCGCTCGGCATATGTGCCTTAAGTTTGGCTAAGCCCTATCCAGCGTTTTTAGAAACGTGCAGGTTGAGCAGCTAAGGCTGCGCTAAGGCGGCTGGCGGTGCGCTATCATCGGCAATATCGAAATCTGTATAGCCGCGCGCCAAAGGAGCAACCATGAAACTGATGCTTGCCGAGGACGAACCCGGCCTCTCCCGCGCCCTTACCGCGATTCTTCAACATAGCGACTACGAGGTCGATACCGCGCTCGATGGTCTGACGGCGCTCGAGTATCTGCTCGCCAACGACTATGACGCCGCAATTCTGGACATCATGATGCCCGGCATGGACGGTATCGAGGTACTCAAGCGCACACGCGCCGCCGGTAAGCGACTGCCCATCATCATGCTCACGGCAAAAAGCGAGGTGTCCGATAAGGTCGAGGGCCTGGATGCCGGTGCCAACGACTACCTGACCAAGCCGTTCGCCGCCAAGGAGCTGCTCGCACGCATTCGCGCCATGACGCGTGCCGCGACGGCAATTGACGCCACGACGCTCAGCGTGGGCAACGTGCGCCTCGACACGGCATCGTGCACACTCGTGGGCCCTTTGGGCGAGGAGCACCTGGCCAATCGAGAGTTTCAGCTTATGGAGCTCTTTATGCGCAACGCCGGCACGCGCATGCCCACCGAGCGTTTGATGCTCGAAGTTTGGGGTGAGGACGCGCCCGAAGGCGCTAACGTGGTGTGGGTCTATATCTCGTACCTGCGCAAAAAGCTGACGGCGCTTGGTGCCAACGTGGCCATCCGTGCATCGCGCAACCAGGGCTATTCGCTCGAGGTTGTTGAGGAGGGCGAATAGGCGTGAGCGCGAGTGCGTGGTGGAAGCGCACGACGGCAAAGCTCGGCATGGGCGCGGACTCGGGTAATCCGGGGCGCGCCGATGCTGCCAGTGCAATGGGACGTCGCCTGCGTCGTAAGTTCATCCTGGTTGCCATGGGTGCCGTGACCGCCGTGCTTACGCTTATCATCGCCGGCATCAATATCGTCAACTACTCGCATGTCTGCAAGATGGCCGACGCTCGTCTGGACTATATCTTGGCGGGCAAGGACGGCATCGATTGGACGGATGAGCCCAAGACCGATCTCGGCGAGGATGTGGGCGCCGGTAAGACCGCTGCCGGTGACAGGGTGGTCATGCGCACCGGGCACTTCGAAGGTATGACGGCGGAGTCTCCCTTCGACACGCGCTACTTTACGGTGTCGATTGCCGGTGGGCAGGTGACCGATGTCAACACGGCCCGCATTGCCGCGGTGGGTGCCAAGCGTGCTGCACGCATCGCTGCAGGACTATATTCCAAGGGTTGGACCTCGGGCTTTTCTGGTAACTACCGCTATACGGTTACGGTTCAGGGCGACGAGACCACCTATGTGTTTGTGGACTGCTCGCGCGAGCTTGCAAGCTTTCATTCGTTTTTGAGCGCGAGCGTGGCGATTAGTTGCATTGGCTGGCTGGCGGTGTTGGCAATTGTGGCGGGTGCCTCGGGCGCGGTGATTCGGCCGATGGTCGAGAGCTACAGCAAGCAAAAGCGCTTTATTACCGATGCAAGCCACGAGATCAAGACGCCGCTGGCCGTGATTGATGCCGCCAATGAGGTGCAAGAGATCGAGAGCGGCGAGAGCGAGTGGACGCAGAGCATTCACGAACAGGTTGCACGGTTGACGGCGCTCACGGAGCGTCTGGTGTTTTTGTCTCGCATGGACGAGGGTTCGGCAGGCTTTACCATGATATCGATCGATCTTTCGGAGGCAGTGGACAAGGCGGCGTCGCCGTTTGAGTCGGTGGCGGTTTCGCGTGGCAAGCGTCTGTCGACGTCGATTGCGAGTGGCGTGCGGGCCCATGCCGATGCTGCAGCGGTGGCGCAGGTGGTTGAGCTGCTGCTGGATAACGCCACGCGCTATGCGAGTGAGGGCAGTGTAATTGAGTTGAGTCTGCGTGCCGTCTCACGCGGTGCAGGCAAAGGTTCGGCCGAGCTTGTCGTTTCGAACGCCGTGGACGAGCTGCCCGAAGGCGACCTAGATCGATTGTTCGACCGCTTCTATCGTGCGGACGTGTCGCGCAGCTCCAAGACGGGCGGCTCGGGCGTGGGCCTATCCGTGGTGCGTGCCATCGCCGAAGCCCATGGTGGGAGCGCTTCTGTCTGCGGCCACGGCAACCAGATCACCTTCACCGTCCGCCTCTAAAACCTGCCAAAATGAACCTGTCCCTTTTTGGTCGGTGCGAAATGGGTAATACTAAAGAGTTATCCGACCAGATGGGAATTAATCGATGGCTTATATCGAATTCAAAGACGTCATCAAGGCATACGGCGAGGGCGACGCCCGCATCCATGCGCTCGACGGTGCGAGCTTTTCTGTTGAGCGTGGCGAGCTTGCCATTATCCTGGGCGCTTCGGGCGCCGGTAAAACCACGGCGCTCAACATTCTGGGTGGCATGGATACGGCGACTTCCGGCACCGTGACGGTGGACGGGCGCGATGTGAGCTCCGCTAACGAGGCGCAGCTCGTGGAATACCGCCGCGCCGACGTTGGCTTTGTCTTCCAGTTCTACAATCTGGTCCCCAACCTGACGGCGCTCGAAAATGTTGAGCTTGCGGCGCAAATCTGCCCCGATTCGCTCGATGCCGAGCAAACGCTTCGTCAGGTTGGCCTGGGCGAGCGCCTGGGCAACTTTCCGGCGCAGCTTTCGGGCGGCGAGCAGCAGCGTGTGTCCATCGCCCGCGCACTGGCCAAGAACCCCAAGCTGCTTCTGTGCGACGAGCCCACGGGTGCGCTCGACTATAAAACCGGCAAGCAGATCTTGCAGCTGCTGCAGGATACCTGCCGCAAGCAGGGCATTACGGTCATCATCATCACGCACAACTCCGCGCTCGCGCCCATGGCCGATCGCCTGATTCGCTTTAAGAGCGGTCGCGTGGAGAGCGAGACGGTCCAGCAAAATCCCGTGCCTATCGAGACGATCGAGTGGTAGCGCCCATGGATCAGGACCGCCAAAACAGCCTACGCCGCGACGCGCAGAACACGGAGTGCGAGCAGGATTTTACGACCTACCGCACTGCCCAAAGCTCAAACGATATGGTGCCGACGGTTTTTCGCCGTGGCATCTACCGCACAATCCGAGGCAGTCTTAAGCGCTTCTTGTCAATCGTGGTCATCACCGCGCTTGGCGTGAGCGTGATGTGCGGCCTTAAGGCGGGTTGCGAGGACCTGTGCGATTCGGTTGACGCCTACTTCGACCAGCAAAATGTCTATGACATTAACGTGCAGTCGACCTATGGCCTGACTGACGATGATCTCGACGCCATCCAAGAGGTCGATGACGTCGAAACGGCCGAAGGCATCTACACCGAGACCGCCTACACCGCCGTGGGCACAACGCGCGAGCGCGTGGTCGTGCAAAGTCTCTCCAAGGAGAACATCGATCAGCCGGTGCTCGTGAACGGCGATTTGCCCGAGAGCGCCGATGAGGTCGCGGTGACTTCGAAGTTCCTGAAGGCTTCGGGTAAAAAGCTCGGCGATACGGTGAGTTTTGCCGCCAATGACGCGAGCTCGTCGAACCAAAGCGCCAAGGATCAGTTTGCCGCGGGCGATTACACCATTACGGCCGAGGTCCTCGATCCCACTGATGTGAGCTCCGACTCGACAGTCAACGCCTTTCGCGCTGCTTCGGCGGCGGACTATAAGTTCTATGTGAGCGAGGACGCCGCGACATCTTCTTTCTACTCCGCGGTCCACGTGATCGTCGAGGGAGCCAAGAGCCTCAACTCCTATTCGGATTCCTACGCGGCAAAGATCAATGAGGTCAAGAGCAATATCGAGAAGATCCGCGAGGAGCGTGAGAAAGCGCGCGCTCAGGAACTGACGGTCGACACGCCGGCAAGCTTGGATGCGGCCGAGCGCCAGGCGAATATGCTCTTTGGGATTGAGCAGGACAACATCAATCGCATGGCCGAGGGCAGCGACGAGCGTGCGCAGGCGCAAGCCGACCTGGACCAGCGCCGTGCCGCCGCCGACCAGCAGTTTGCCGATGCCCGCGCCGAGCTCTCTGACCTTGGTGAATGCACCTGGTACATCCAGGACCGCGGCAATATCGCAAGCTACTCGAGCGTGGAGAGCGATAGCTCGTCAATTGAGGCCATCGCCACGGTGTTCCCGTTCATCTTCTTTATCGTCGCCGTGCTCATCAGCCTTACCACCGCCACGCGTATGGTCGAGGAGGAGCGCACGCTCATCGGCCTGTATAAGGCACTCGGTTATTCGCGCGGACGCATCCTGTCCAAATACGTGGACTATGCGCTGTGGGCTTGTCTGATCGGCGGCGTGCTCGGCAACATCATCGGATTTGTGGGCCTGCCGCTGTTCCTGTTTACGGTGTTCGACGACATGTACTCGCTGCCCCAGATGCTACTTTCGTACGACATCGTGTCCTCGATCGTTTCGGTGGCGCTGTTTGCCGTGGGCGTGGTGGGCGCCACGATTATCGCCTGCCGCCACGAGATGGCCGAGACCCCTGCCTCGCTCATGCGCCCCAAGGCGCCGCGTGCCGGCTCACGCATTCTGCTCGAGCGTATCGGATTTATCTGGCGCCGCATGGGCTTTTTGAACAAGGTGGCAGCGCGTAACCTGTTCCGCTACAAAAAGCGCGCCTTTATGACCATCTTCGGCATCGCCGGCTGCACGGCGCTCGTGATCTGCGGCATGGGCATTCGTGATACGTCGGTCGCGCTTTCGCCCAAGCAGTACGGCCACATCACACGCTACGACCTGCTGGCGGTTGCCAATCCCGACGATTTTTCGCAGACGTGCGCGGCGCTCGACGAGCGAAGCGCGGTCAAGGATTCCGGTGTGACCGTAACTTCGACGCTGCCGATCATGACCGACAACGTCACCTTTACATTCGGCGGAAAGAGCGAGACCGTGCAGCTGATCGTGGTGCCCGATGACCGCACGAACGATCTGGACGACTATGTTCGCCTTGAGGATGAGTCCAAAGAGCCACTGTCTTTGCGTGACGGAGACGTGTATCTGGGTAAGAGTTCACAGCTGGTGCTGGGGATTCAACCGGGCGATACGGCGCACGTCCAGGATTCGTCACTCAACGTCGCCAAGGTCAAGGTCAGCGACATTTCGCTTAACTATCTGGGCAACACGCTTTACATGACGCAGAGCACCTATGAGCGCGCGTTTGGGCGCAGCGTTCGCCTCAATGGCATCTTTGCGCTGCTCAAGGGTTCGTCGGCCGACCAGATTGCGTTTAGCAAGAAGCTTAAGAGTGACGGCTGGCTTTCGATTTCGAGCACGGCCGAGCATTGGGAGAACTTTGAGGCGAACTTCACTATTATCAATTCCGTCGTGGTGCTCGTGACCTTTATGGCGGCGTGCCTGTCGTTTGTGGTGGTGTTTACGCTGTCCAACACGAATATCTCCGAGCGCGAGCGCGAGCTGGCGACCATCAAGGTGCTTGGTTTCCGCCGTGGCGAGGTGCACCATTACGTCAACAAGGAGACGTTGATCCTCACGGCAATTGGCGCCGCGCTGGGCGTGCCACTGGGCGGCTTGCTGGCCGAGAGTTTTACGTACATTTTGCAGATGCCGTCGCTGTACTTTGACGTCGAGGTCGAGCCGCTGAGCTACGTGCTATCCGTGCTGCTGGCCTTTGGCTTTACGTTTATCGTCAACCTCGCCACCAATCGTACCCTCAACAAGATCGACATGGTCGGCGCCCTCAAGAGCGCCGAGTAGCCTGCCAAAAAGGGATAGGTTTATTTTGACAGGTTTTATCTGGGCAAACGCCGGACAACCATTAGGTGGCCCGGCGTTTGCCCCGTTTTGCTGGGGATGTCTGTCGTTCAGTGCTCTTACTGGCCAATCCAGTGTTGCGCATAGCTCTTAATGTCTTCGGTAAAACCGTCAAGGTCGTCAAGGGTGATCACGCTGTCGATAAGCAAATTGGCTATCTCGTGGTGCATTGTACTGCGGCGAATGTCGTTTGCAATTACGCCTGAGGACAGCTTGTCTCTATTGAGGCGCTCTTCTAGTGCCCAAAATCTACTGGACGCTTCGCTGTCGCCGTTCAGCATCTCAACGTACTGGCCGATGAGCTTTTCCATATAACGTTCTTGCCATTGGGGAAGCATTTTCTTAAACAGCTTCCAGTCGCTTTCGGCTACGTCGCGCATATGTCCTCCGCTCGTCAAACGGGCTTTCCATTTGCCTTCCATTCTATTTGGTTTTCGCTCGCAGGCGTGGATGAGAGGCTCTCTTTAGCCTTCGAGATTGGGCTTGAATGGGTCGTATGCCACAAAACGGGCCTATCTACTACGTTTAATTGGATACCCTCAACCATGCCGGGAAAACGGAAAATAAAACCGACGCTCCTATAAGTTGTCAAGAGGCAGTTTGCGGGAGAGCTCCCTTCAATTCGCACAGGAGCTCGTA
>NZ_JBCOIL010000019.1:0-52426 GCF_040926265.1 Collinsella aerofaciens
TAAAGCCGTTTGTCTCCACCCGCGTAGCGGGTGGTTTAAAGCTGGCCGCTGCGCGGCCAGCAGACTAAAGTCTTAAATAAAAAACGAGGGAGGCCGTATCCGACCTCCCTCGCAAAGAGCTATTTACTATTCCCACTCGATGGTCGCGGGCGGCTTGGACGTGATGTCGTAGCACACGCGGTTGGCGCCGGGAACCTCGGCCACGATGCGGCCGGAAATGCGGGCCAGCACGTCGTAGGGCAGCTTGGCCCAGTCGGCGGTCATAGCATCGCTGGACTCGACGGCACGCAGGATGATCGGGCGCTGATAGGTGCGCTCGTCGCCCATAACGCCGACAGACTTAATGTCGGGCAGGACCGCGAAATACTGCCAGCAGCTGTGCTCGGAGTTGCGCTCGCCGGTCTGCTCAAACAGGCGCTGGTTGTAGGCGTCGAGCTCCTCGCGCACGATGGCATCGGCGTTCTTGAGAATCTCGAGCTTCTCCTTGTCGACCGCGCCGATGATACGGATAGCCAGACCCGGGCCCGGGAAAGGCTGGCGGAAGACAATGTGACCCGGCAGGCCGAGCGCCAGACCAAGCGCGCGGACCTCGTCTTTAAAGAAGTGATCGAGCGGCTCGATAAGGTCGAAGTGCACGCCCTCGGGGAACGGGATCAGGTTGTGATGGCTCTTGATGGTGGCCGTCTTGCCGCCCGTCTTGCGAGCACCGGACTCGATGATGTCGGGGTAGATGGTGCCCTGAGCCAGGTACTTGACCGGCTTGCCATCGGTCTCGAGCTGCTGCGCCACCGCGAAGAACTCTTTCCAGAACTGCGTGCCGATGATGCGGCGCTTCTCCTCGGGCTCGGTCACGCCGGCCAAAAGCTCGGCATAACGGTCCTCGGCGTGAACGTGGATAAAGTCGACGTCAAACTGCTTGGTGAAGACCTCCTCCACCTGCTCGGGCTCGCCCTTGCGCAGCAGGCCGTGGTTGATGAACACGCAGGTCATCTGCTTGCCCACGGCGCGGGCGCCCAGGGCGGCCACGACGGAGGAGTCGACGCCACCGGACAGGGCCAGAATCACGCGGTCGTCACCGACCTTCTCGCGGAACTCGGCCGTCATGGTCTCGACCAGGTTGTCCATGCTCCAGTTGGGCTCCAGACCGCAGATCTCAAACAGGAAGTTGCTCAGCAGCTGCTGACCATACTCGGAGTGCTTGACCTCGGGGTGGAACTGCGTGGTGAAGATCTTGCGCTCGACGCACTCCATGGCGGCAACCGGGCACACGTCGGTGCTGGCGGTAACGGTAAAGCCCTCGGGCACCTCGGAAACGGCGTCGCGGTGGCTCATCCACACGGTTTGCTCCATGGGCGTGGAGTTAAAGAGCTTGGCGCCGGCCGTGCGCGTGATAGTGGCGCGGCCGTACTCGCCCACCTCGGAGTGGCCGACCTTGCCGCCGAGCGTCACGGCCGTGATCTGATGGCCGTAGCAAAAGCCCAGGACGGGAAGGCCCAGGTCAAAGATGGCAGGATCGATGGACGGAGCGTCCTCGGCGTACACGGAGGCCGGACCGCCGGAAAGGATGAGCGCAGAGGCGTTCATCTCGCGAATTTCATCGGCCGAGATGTCGCAGGGGACGATCTCGGAATACACGTTGAGGTCGCGGACGCGACGGGCAATGAGCTGACCGTACTGCGCACCAAAGTCGAGTACGAGGACCTTTGCGGAAGCCTTTTGATCCATGGTTCCCCCTCTTGTTGGCGGGGAGCCGGTGCCCACCCGCGTGAATGAACGAAAATAACCTCCATAGTGTACACGTTATATGGGGTTTCTCGTCCCTCGCAGCCATCAGCGCACGGCAAACGCACGACCTGGGCCCCTATTTGACGGCAATTGAAGTGTTACCAAACGTTACAGATGATGTAATACGTTTGAACATTGGACGCCCTGTGCCACAATACTGCCGAACGACTCCGCCTCTGGGGCGGCAAACACGATAGGAATACCAGCATGAAGCGCATCCTTCTCATCGCCACGGGTGGCACCATCGCATCGACCGAGGACGGCAACGGCCTCTCCCCCGCCCTGACCGGTGAGGAACTCGCCCAGAGCGTCCCCGAGATCTCGGGCCTCTGCGAGCTCGACGTCGTGCAGCCCATGAACATCGACAGCACCAATATGCGCCCGAGCGACTGGATGCGTATCCGCGACGTCATCGTCGAGGGTTATGCCGACCACGACGGTTTCGTGATTCTGCATGGCACCGACACCATGAGCTACACCGCGGCAGCGCTTTCCTACCTGATTCAGGACAGCCCCAAGCCCATCGTACTCACCGGCTCGCAAAAGCCCATGGGCAATCCCTTTACCGATGCCAAGCTCAATCTGTACCAGAGCCTGCTCTATGCGCTCGACGAGCACTCGCACGATGTGTCGATTGTGTTTGGTGGCGTCGCCATTGCCGGCACGCGCGCCCGCAAGCAGCGCACCATGAGCTTTAACGCGTTCATTAGCGTCAACTATCCGCCCATTGCCTACATCCGCAACGACCGCATCGTGCGCAACGGGCTCCACGGCACTCATCAGGGCGAAAACCCGGTGCGTTTCTACGACAGCATCGACCCGCGCGTGTTTGTACTCAAGCTTACGCCCGGCTTGAACCCGGGTATCCTGGACGCCCTAGCCGATAGCTACGATGCTGTAATTCTTGAGACCTTTGGCATTGGCGGTATTCCCGAGTTTGGCGAGTCCGGCGAGTCATTCCAGGAGGCGATTTTCCGCTGGGTCGATTCGGGCCGCACCGTCGTTATGACCACGCAGGTCCCCGAAGAGGGTCTCGATCTGGGCGTTTATGAGGTCGGCCGCGCTTACGCCGATCATCCGGGCATTCTGCGCGGCGATGACATGACCACCGAGACGCTCGTGGCCAAGACCATGTGGGCACTCAGCCAGTCACGCGATGCGGCAGAGATTCAGCGCCTGTTCTACAGCCAAGTCAACCACGACCGCATCCCGATGGCTTAATCCCTAAGGCAGTTCCGATTATCGCAGCCTTAAACGACAGGTGGTCCCCCTCGGGCCGTGCAAAAATCGGAGTATTCTGCAATTTCTCCTCCGGAGACATAGAATCGGCCGATTATTAGACGAACTTTTAGGACGAAGGGTCCGTCTAGTAAATATTTATTCCTCATTTTTATTTAGCGTGTGGATTATCTACTGTCAAAAAGGCAAAGCCAGCCGCTCGAGCTACCATCTACGGCCGAACTGGTGCTGAATACTCGCGATTTTGCACATCGCAACCAGGGGGACCCGCCCAAAGAGCGTCAAATACAGCGGGGGAACGCCCTATTCGATACCCTCGAGAAGCTCTGACACCGTCATGCCGAGTGCGGGCGCGATCTTAAATAGAACCTTGAGCGTGAAATTTGCCGTCCCATCTTCGATTCGGTCGAGGTAGGGTCGGCTGATTCCTGTCGCCACACAAAAATCAACCTTGGAGATACCAAGGTCCCTGCGTGTCTCTTCGACCCGCCTGCCAAGAATCTGTTTCGCACGTTCGTCCATGCAGCCGAGTTTGAAATGGAGTCGAACATAAACGTAAACTATAGTTTACGTTTTGCCGAATACACAGGAGTTTTCTATGTCGGGTTCTTCGGTCCGCATGTACCGAGCCACGCTTCGCACAAACAGCGCGCCGCCCAAGCTCGTCGTCGTTGAAGCTGCATGCCTTTCGCCCGATGAGCGCACAGCATTTGCATTGCTATCAAGTCGCGTCGTCGCCGTTCTGGTCCCTTGCCCGGCGAAAGGTGAACTTGCCATCCAATGCCAAACGCACGGCTGCTCGCTCAATCAGGCTGCCGTAATCGCAACCAGCCAACGCGGCCTGCCGCTCCTTTTAGAAGCCGGCATAGCACTCGCCCTTCGCGGCGCCGGATACGAAAACGAGGCCGCCGCCGATGTAGTCTTTCAACCACGATCGAGCGGCGGCCTCGCATCAGCCATTGAATATGCGTGCAGGCTCGTTGCCTAAAAGGACAAGCTAGAAACCAAAGCCAAAGCCCGTTCCGGTAATCGCCGAGTACATAAAGTAAACGTTGATCACGTTGAGGAACACACCCGTGATGCAACCGTTGCGCAGGTAGCGTTCGCACACGATGCGCGCCATGGCGGCGGAGTCATCATTATTTTTTGCCTGGCGTCCCGCCGTAAAGTACGTCGCCACGCTCAGCAGCAGATTGAGTACCGGCAGCGCCAACAGCTCGTAGCTCTTACCCCAGCGCGTCGCCTCGCCGGCGGCATTAAACTTCGTTGCCACCTCGGGACCAATGTTGGGGATAACGCACGCTGCGACCACCAGCGGAATCACCGCAAGTACGAGCAGCGCAATACCCATGTAGCCAGCTTTTTTGCCATATTTAAACATGCGCGTCGTCCTTACACGTTAAAGCGGAAGTGCACGACGTCGCCATCGGCCATAACATAGTCCTTGCCCTCAATACGCAGTTTGCCGGCGGCCTTGGCGCCCTGCTCACCGCCGAGCTCGACGTAGTCGTCATAGCCAATGACCTCGGCCTTAATAAAGCCGCGCTCAAAGTCGGTGTGGATGACACCGGCGGCCTGCGGGGCGGTCGCGCCCTGACGAACCGTCCAGGCCTTGACCTCCATCTCGCCGGCCGTAAAGAACGACTGCAGACCGAGCAGCTTATAGGCCGCCTGCGCGAGCACGTCCAGACCGGGCTGCTCCAGGCCCAAGCTCTCCAGGTAGTCGGCGGCGTCCTCGGGATCGAGCTCAGAAAGCTCGGCCTCAATCTTGGCGCAGATGGGCAACGGCTTGACGCCATCGATGGGCGCCAGGTCCTCGTTGAGCATATCCTCGTCCACGTTGGCCACATACAGGATGGGCTTCATGGTGAGCAGGAACAGGCCCTTGGCAGCGGCACGCTCCTCGTCGGTCATCTCCATGGATGCGGCGCGCTTGCCCTCGTTGAGCCAGGCAAGCAGGCGCTTGGCGACCTCAAACTTGGGCATGAGCTCCTTGTCGCGCTTGGCCTCCTTCTCGAGCTTGGGCAGCTGCTTCTCGAGCGTGCCCATGTCGGCCAGGATGAGCTCGGTCATGATGGTGTCGGCATCGCCGGCGGGATCGACGAACTCGCCCGTGCGGCCCACCTCACGCATGACGTTGGGGTCCTTAAAGTAGCGCACGACCTCGCAGATGGCATCGGTCTCGCGGATGTTTGCCAGGAACTGGTTGCCCAGACCCTCGCCCTCGTTAGCGCCCTTCACCAGACCTGCGATGTCGACGAACTCGACCGTAGCCGGCACAATGCGACCCGGGTTGACGATGTCGGCGAGCTTTTGCAAGCGGCTATCGGGCACGTCGACGATACCCACGTTGGGGTCGATCGTGGCAAACGGGTAGTTGGCGGCAAGGCCGGTCTTTTTGGTAAGCGCGGTGAACAGCGTCGACTTGCCCACGTTGGGCAGGCCCACGATACCGATGGAAAGGGACACGACAGCTCCTTTTGGTACAGGTACTTCAAACCGTATAAGTATAGCGCCGCCGCAGCATCCGGGCGAATCCGGACACCGCGGCAGCGCAAATGAAGCAGAGATTGGGTCGCTAGCTAGTCCGCGAGCTTCTCCACTTGGTCGAGCATCTTGTCGAGCTTAGCCTTTGCCTCGGCCTTGGCCTTCTGGGCCTCTTCGTGGGCCTTAGCCTTCTGGGCGGCCTTTTCCTCGGCCTCGGGATCGACGACGACTAGGTTGGATGCATCATGTTCAACCAGCTTGAGCGCATGCTCGGGGCACACCTTGACGCAGGCTCCGCAACCTAGGCAATACGTGGACTCCAGTGCAAAGCGACCGCTTCCCACCAAATCGCAGGCGAACGTGGGGCATACATTGACGCACTCGCCGCACGACGTACACTTGTCAAAATCGCACTCCGGCGTGCTCACCTGCATGTTCTGGGCAAGCTCGGGATGGTTCTGCAGTGTCGAGAGCACCAGCTGCCGCCCATGGGTGAGCGAACGGCGACGCTTAGTCGTCGTGGTGCCGCACATGGTGTTGAGTGTGCGCTCGAGCTGCGTGATCTGGTGACGGTGGGCCTTCAACTTCTGCGTCACCGAGGCCAACGCCGCAGTCGCCGGGTTGAGCTTAGTCACGGTTAGGCCCGTGGTGCGGGCGATTTTTTCCATGTACTCCTTGCGCTCGTACTCGCGAAGCTTATGGCACTTGAGGCTCTTGGGGTCGACCTCCAGGCCCATGCCCGTACCGGCCCACTCCTCGGCAGTGGCGATGGCCTCGCCCAGAATGTCCTCACCGCCGGTGTTGCGGCATTTATCGCACACGCCCAACGGCAGGTACACACTCACGTTGGGATAGTCCGCCAGTACCGAGAACCAGGTCTCGGCCGTAATATCGCCCACGCAGGCGACGACGACCTCGTTTTCGCGTGGCATGCGCTTGAGGGCGCGTGTGCAGGTGACGTAGGCGGTCTCGTGGCTCGTAGCAGCAGAGACGATATCGTCATACAGGTTTTTGGGCGCCAGGCGCGGCGAGATGATCGCCTCGGTCGGACAGGCAGCGGCGCACAGGCCGCACTTGCGACAGGAGTCGAGGATCTCGATGGCGTCTTCCTCGACCTCGATAGCGTTGACCGGGCACACGTCCATGCACGCGGTGCAGCCGCTCTTTTCGTTTTTGCAGGTCAGGCACGGAATCGTGTTGCCGCGCGGACGCTCCTTGTAGTCGGCAGGATTCCACTGAGGCGCCGACGGATCGAGTGCATCGGTCACGCCGCCAAGCGGGTTTTTAAGAAAGTCGAAACCCTTGCTGATCTCGATAATGTCATCAAACAGATCGTGTTCCTGCGCCATGCGCGGCCCCTCCCTGAGCAGTGCAAACAAGCAAGAAATAATGATACGCCATCGGCCCGTGCCTCGAGCAAATTACACGCGGAGCACCTTTGGGACAAATAGCCTATGGCCTATCGCCGCCTCGATTGCACAAGGTCAATCAAGCGCCAAACTATGCCTCGCACATGAGCTGCACGAGCTTTTGTTTGGTCACCTTGGCCTGCTCGTTGGCTATGTTACGCTCGTTTCTAAAGACCGCATCTGCAACACTCTGCAGATCGGCATCGGAAATCGCACTGCACGGACCATCCATTGAGGCCGCCGTGGGGCATACGCACAACGGCAGCTCAGCATAAAACGCAACGGCCTTGGCGATATCGAGCATCTTGCCGCCGCCAATGCCCACCACCATGTCGCAATACTCGGCCCGGGCTTCCTTGGCCATTTCGACAACGGCATCTTCCGTACACGGACCGTTGTAAATCTTAAAGAACGGCTCGCTTAGATCTTCATCCAGAAATCCATCGACGATCTGCCTGCACAGCCGATCCTCGGTGCCCTGGTCAAACAAGACATAGGCAGCGCAGCCCAACCATGACAAATACCTGCCCTGGCGCGAAAGCTCCCCCGGTCCCTGAACATACCGACCGGGGCCGCCATAAACCATAGGAAGCGCCATACGAGAATCCACCCTTCATCAAACAACGATGGGTGCAAAGTACCCTGACCCCTTTGCACCATAGCAAAAAGGGGCAAAGCCATCTGTTGGCTTTGCCCCTTCCTTAGCTTGATTTACTCATCCATGAGATAGTAGTGGCCCAGTGCGTCGGCACCCAGGATGGCGTTTGCGACCATCTCGGGCGTCACCTCAAACGGCATGTTGCACATGGTGTCATCGGGCGCGCAGGCGGCCTCGGCAACAATCATGGCCTGCTCGCGCGTAAGCTCGGCAACGCCAAGTTCCTTCATCGTGACCGGCAGACCCAGCTCAATGCAGAAGCCCAAGACTTCCTCGAGCTTCTCGGTCGGAGCATCCTCGAGTACCAGCTGGACGATGGTGCCGAAGGCGACCTTCTCGCCGTGATACATGCCGTGGCACTCGGGCAGCATCGTCAGGCCATTGTGGATGGCATGAGCAGCAGCAAGGCCCGAGCTCTCAAAGCCAATACCCGAAAGCAGCGTATTGGCCTCGATGATATGCTCGACGGCAGGCGTGAGCGCGCCCTTCTCCAGCGCGACCTTGGCCTTGACGCCATCGGCCATAAGCGTCTCGTAGCAGAGCTTGGCGAGCGCCAGGCCGGCCATGCCGCCCTTGCCGCCAGCGCAGGTGCCGCCGTCGGCATCGTGCGTCGCCTGGGCCTCGAAATAGGTTGCGAGCGCATCGCCCATACCGGAAACCGTCAGGCGCACCGGGCTCGCCGCGATAACCATCGTATCCATCAGGACAATGTTGGGGTTTGCCTTAAGGAAGAGATATTTATCGAACTGGCCGTCATCGGTGTAGAGCACCGAAAGTGCCGAGCACGGTGCATCGGTCGAAGCGATGGTGGGGCAAATGATAACCGGGGACTCCAGGTAATAGGCAACAGCCTTCGCGGTGTCGAGGATCTTGCCGCCACCGACGCCGACGATGATGTCGCAACCGTTGTCTCGGGCGAGCGCAACCAGGCGATCGACCTCGCCCTTGGAGCACTCGCCGTTAAAGTCCTCAAACAGCAGCTCGGCCTTAGCCTCGACAAAGCCGCCCTCGATCTTGGCACCGACGCGCTTCTTGCCCGAAGGCGTCACGATGACGAGGGCCTTAGCGCCGAGCGGCTCGACATAGGAGCCGAGCTTGGCGAGCTCGTCCGGACCCTGGATGTACTTGCTGGGGCTATTGAAAATTGCAGCCATAACTATCCCATTCTCTAAAAGAAAAAAGAAAGGGGCTCCGTACAGATACGTGCGGAGCCCCTCGTTACGATAACAAGAGTCGATTAGAAATCGATGTCGGTGTCGTAGTAGCAGGCCTTGAGGATCTTCTCGAAGTCGGCAGCCTTGGTCTCACGCGGGTTCTCCGGCGTGCAGGCGTCGGTCTCGGCGTTCGCGGCGATCTCGGGCAGCTTGGCGAGGAACTCCTCCTCGGAAACCATCTGCGGGTTCTCGGCGTCGACCTTCACGCCACCATTCGCGTAATCCTTGATGGACTGCGGAATGTTGAGCTGGTCGTTGAGGTCGCGGATCTTCTGGACGAGCGCAGCGATGAGCTCCTCGTTGGTCTTGCCGGGAAGGTGCAGGATCTCCTTGGCCACGTAAGCGTAACGCTCGGCAGCACGCGGGTCCTTGGAGTTCCACTGGATGACCTTGCCCAGGTACATGGCGTTAGCGGCACCATGGATGATGTGGCCGTTCTCAAAGGCAGCACCGGTCTTGTGAGCCATGGAGTGAACGATGCCGAGCAGGCCCGAGGAGAAGGCGATACCGGCGATGCACTGAGCCTCGTGCATGTGCTGACGGGCCTCATGGTCGCCAGCATAGGACTTGGGCAGCCACTCGACGATCTCGCGGATGCCGTGCAGAGCGTTGGCGTCGGTGAACATAGAGGCGCAGGTGGAAACGTAGGCCTCCATGCAGTGGGTCAGAGCATCCATGCCGGTGTGAGCGCACAGCTTGGCGGGCATGGTGTAGGTGAGCTCGGGGTCGACGATGGCAACATCAGGGGTGATGTTGAAGTCGGCCAGCGGGTACTTGATGCCCTTTTCGTAATCCGTGATGACGGAGAATGCGGTGACCTCGGTAGCAGTGCCGGAGGTAGAGGAAATGGCGCAGAAGTGAGCCTTCTGACGCAGCTCGGGGAAGCTGAACGGCTGGATAATGTTGTCGAAGGACTCCTCGGGATACTCGTAGAAGACCCACATGGCCTTAGCAGCATCGATGGGCGAACCGCCGCCGATAGCAACGATCCAGTCGGGCTCGAAGTCGCGCATAGCGGCTGCGCCCTTCATGACGGTCTCGATGGAGGGATCGGACTCGACGCCCTCGAACAGCTTGACCTCGAAGCCGCCCTCTTTGAGGTCGGCCTCAACGTCCTGCAGGAACCCGCCGCGGCGCATAGAGCTGCCGCCAGAAACGATGATGGCCTTCTTGCCCTTGAGGTTCTTCACCTCGTGGCGAGCGCCCTCACCAAAGTACAGATCGCGAGGATTGGTAAAACGTCCCATACTGTGCCTCCTAAACAAGCCCCTCTTAGACTTGCGTATATAACGGAGCACCCGATTGGCTCCGTTAGGACCGTTTTGCGCGTTGCCGGCGATGACAATGCGCGATGTCTAAACGTCTCAACGCTCAGACAAACACTATTCTACCGTTCTGGTTGGTCAGTTATTCACCTAAAGCCGACAATGATGAAACGTTTTTTCTATCCCTGAAGACCCTTGTGGGGCATTCATACTCCCAAGCTGGGCAAACGTTTTATCAAGGTTGACCACATATCCCGGGCAGGACGGTGCCACTCCCAAATGCGCCCCGTTCGCCGCCAAAAATCGACCGTTTGCGGCACCGTGATACCACTCAGTCGTCCAAGGTGCCGACATTTGTGCGACATCCGTCTTCGTGGTGCAAAGGTGCATGTCCAAGTGCGGCACCCCCGGTGTGCCACATGCGGGTAAACTAGAACCTTATATAGAAACATTTGAACCCTAACCGCAGCAAAGGAGGCTCCATGGCATTCGATCCCATTCAAGAGGATTGCCATCGCCTCGTTCTTGAGGCCTTGCGCCGCGACAATATCCCGCTCACCGACGGTGCCGCCGTAGAGCGTCTGATGGAACAATTCACCCGTAACCCCGCGCCGCTCATCGTGCACGACCGCGACCGCGCCGGGCATCTCATTGCCAAGGTGGTCGAGGCTGTCGACTACCGCATCCCCTTTATCCCCGACGACGCCCAGGCAGAGCAAGAAGAGGCCGCTGCCGAGAACATGCTCCGCGAGGCAGCCGCGCTCGATCCGGCCAACTGGGATGCCCAGCGCATGCTGACGGCGCTCACCGCCGAATCCAACGAGGAATACGTACAGTATCTGGTGTCCAAGTGCGACGAGGTGGAGCACGATCTGGCGCTCAAGATCGCCTCGGCGCAGGACCCCTACGAGCGTGAGGCCGCAGGCGACCTGACCCGCCGTCCCTACCTGCGCTGGCTTGCCGCCTTGGCATCGCGCGCGCTCATTAGCGGCCGCTACCGCATGTCGCTGGATGCCGCGAATCGCAGCCTGGACTTTGCGCCCAACGACCCCGCCGGTGTCCGCCATACCGCGATGCTTGCCATGGCAAAGCTCGAATACCCTGCCGAGGAGCTCAAGCGTTTTCGCTCCGCCCACTCCGTGCCCTATCTTGCAAACACGCCGCTGCGCCGCCGTCCCAAGGACGCGGAGCGCGACCTGGACCCGTGGACGCTCATCGCGCTGATGAGCGCAGCCTGGCGCGAGCTGGATTACGAGGGCGCCGAACACTACCTGCGCATCCTGGTGCGCTCATGCCCGCACGCGGCCGAAGCACTCTACTTCCAAACCGAGTTTCCCGATGGCGTCTATGCTCGCGTCAACGTAGGTCCGGGCTCCACCGATGAGCTTGTCCTTGCCCTGTCCGAGGCGACGCCGGTGCTGCAGGAGGGCCTAGGCGCGCCCGACAACGCCAGCTTTGCCGCCTGGGTCGCCACCAACGACATCGTGCGCTCCCAGATCGACGAACGAATCCTGCGCGCGGCCGAACAGGGATTGCCGTTTAAGGGAGGAGACCTCTAATGGATCCGAGCGTCTACATCCCCGCCTATCTGGAACGCACCTATCTGGCGTCGCACCCCGAACTCACCGATGCAGCACGCGAGCTTGTCCATAACGACATCAGCGCAAACCCTCACAAGTATGCGCAGACCGAGCATGCCCAAGCGCTGCTGTCCTATGCCGGCGTTCATCGTCACTTGCTTGACGAGCTTCGTCGCATCGAAGACATGGGCAGCGACGAGGAGTTTGAGCAGACGCGCAATCGTCTGTTCGACGATATGCGCGATGAGCTGCTCAAGATCGTCCGCGTCGATGCGCATGTCCTCGACGCCCAGTTGCTCGCCATCATTTTGGCGGACACGCCCGTTGACGCCTGCCTGGGCGACCTGATGAAGCTCGAAGCGACCACGGCCGATTACCTGCAGCAAAGCGTGCCCGGGTTCGACATGGAAGCCCCGCACTACTGGGCCAATAATGTTTTGACCGACGGTGTCACCGCAGCAGACCTTACCGTGAGCGAGCCGGCTCTTATCGGGTGGCTCCACACGCTCGAGGCCATCTCGCAGCTGTGCATGGCGAGCGCCCGCTACCGCGCTGCTGCCAACTACGCCCGCCGCGTCCTTAAGGCGGAAGGCTACCCCACCCGAGCCGCAGGCACCGTGTTGCTCGCCCTCGCTCGCCTGGAAGACCAGGACGGCTTTTTTGCCCTGGCCCACCAGCTCGAGGAAGAGATCGGGGCTGATGCACTCGAGAACTCCCCCTGGTACCTGCTCGCCCGCACCATCCTCTTGTTCAAAACAAACAAGATGCGCCCGGCGACACGCGCGCTGCGTGAGTTTGCCAACCGTTGCGAGGGCGGCGCGTTCTTCTTGCTGAACCCCATGTACCAGACGCCGTACCTTCCCTGCCGGCCCGAGCCGCGCGATCCCTGGGATCTTTCGCACCAGGCCGTTTGGGAAGCGGACGGTATTATCTCGGACACTCCCGACTTTGCCCCCTGGGCCAATGCCTGTGAAGACGTGTCACAGCTTGCCCAGGAATTTGCGCGCCGCTACGGTTTTTAGTGACGCACTCGACCCGACCATGTCGTTTACGTTAGGAACGGTTTCATGAACCTCCGCTCATCTCTCGCCTGTACCTCGAGTGATATCGCTCGCTGGGGACTGCGCTCTGTCCTCAAACGCCAGGGCGGCGTACTCCCCGGCCGCATCGCCATGAAGATCGACCCCGAGCTGCTAAGCGACCTCGCCGGCCTTGTCGACCGCAGCGTGGTGATCACCGGCACCAACGGTAAGACCACCACCTCCAACCTCATCGCCGACGCCGTTGCCGCCAGCAGCGCCACCGTGGTATGCAACCGCGCCGGCAACAACATGGAGCCGGGCGTGGTGGGTGCACTGCTCGAGGCGCGCAGCGGCCTCAAGCGAGCCGGCGGCGGCAAGCGCGTGGGCGTTTTTGAATGCGATGAGCTCTACACCGTGCGCGTCCTGCCCAAGCTCAAGCCGACGTACTTCGTGCTGCTCAACCTGTTCCGCGACCAGCTGGATCGCTATGGCGAGATCGATCACACCCAAGAGGTCATCGCCCACGCGTTGGAACTTTCGCCGGCAACGACGCTCATCTACAACGCAGACGACCCGCTGTGTGCCGCGATCGCCGCACGCGTTCCCAATGCAAGCATCGCCTTTGGCATCGACGGCGCCACCAACACCGAGTCCGACCGTATTAGCGACTCACGTTTTTGCTCAAAGTGCAACGCGCCGCTGGAGTATGACTACGTGCAATACGGCCAGCTCGGTGCCTACCATTGCCCCTCGTGCGGCTGGGCCCGCCCTGCGCTTGTCCGTCGCGTGACGGACGTTGAGCTCACCTGCAACGGCTACGGCTTTGACCTGAACTTTGGACCCGATACCGACGCACCCACAACGCACATCGCCACGCGCTACAACGGCCTGTACATGGTCTACAACGTTGCCGCCGCCTTCTTTGCGGCGCGCGAGCTGGGCGTAGACGCGGCGCATCTGCAGCCCACGCTCGATGCCTATGTCCCCGCCGGCGGACGCATGGGCCGCTGGGAGATCGCCGGCCGTACCGTCGAGGCAAACCTGGCCAAAAATCCCGTGGGCTTCGATCGCCAGATCCAGTCCATTAAAACGGCAGGCGGCAGGCTCTGTGCCTTCTTCCTGAACGACAACGACGCCGACGGTCACGATGTCTCGTGGATCTACGACGTCGACTTCGAGCGCATCGCCGATACCCCAGGGCTTGTCGCCTTTGTCGGAGGTACGCGCGCGCACGATATGCAGGTACGCCTGAAGTACGCCGGCATCGACGCCGCCATCATCTCGAATATCGAGCAGGCGATCGGCGCCGTGGCAGACGAGGAGGCTGGCGATACTTTCTACGCCGTCGCCAACTACACGGCCTTCCCACCACTGGTCAAGGAGCTCGACGAGCTTAAGGGCGCCGATGCGAGCTCGGTCACCTCCCACGCCGTAACACGCGCCAATGGCAGCGCTGTCCCCACCGATATTGCGCCGGTTGAGCTTTCGCGCCCGCTGCGCATCGTCTACCTGTATCCCGATGCCCTCAACCTCTATGGCGACGGCGGCAACGTCATTGCCCTCGAGCGCCGCTGCGCCTGGCGCGGCATTCCCGCGCGCGTGGACGAGGTCCGCATGGGCGAGACGCTCGATCTCACCGACGCCGACATCGTCATGATGGGCGGTGGCTCCGACCGCGACCAGCTGGCCGTGGCACACGAGCTGTTCGCTCAAAAAGACAAGGTCGCGGCCTATGTTGAGGATGGCGGATCGCTGCTTGCTATCTGCGGCAGCTATCAGCTGCTCGGCCGTTCGTACTATATGGGCGAGAATCGCATCGAGGGCCTGGGCGTCATTGCCGCCGAGACTGTGCGCGGCTCCGACCGCCTGATCGGCAACGTCGCCGTCAAGACCGACCTGGCACCCGAGCCCTTTGTGGGATTTGAGAACCACGGCGGCCGCACCCTGCTCGATGCAGAGGCCACGCCGCTCGGAACGTCCGTTGTCACGGGCACCGGCAACAACGGCGACGATGGCTTTGAGGGCCTCATCTACAAGGGCGTCATCGGCACGTACCTACACGGACCGGCACTGCCCAAGAACCCCGAGTTCGCCGACTGGCTCATCGCCCACGCCCTCGAGCGCCGTGGCGACGCACAGGCCGCCGCCCTGCTGCCGCTCAAACCCCTCGACGACACCTACGAGCACGCCGCCCACGACGCCGCGATGAAGCTCCTTCCCTAACGCCCCACCGTCACAAAGGGGACAGGCACCTTTGTGGCGGTTTTGATCTGCCACGGCAGTTTGTCTCAATCTGTAACATTTAGACCGTTAAAAGTCGTCTTACTGTTACAGATTGAGATGTTCGTCCCGACGCCCGCCGTCTGTCTCGATCTGTAACAGATAGAGCCGATTTGCCCGCCCAGATGTTACAGGTTGAGATGTTTGAAGATCGGGATAGAGAGTCGGCTCCTGTGTGGTGGTTTTCCAGTTTACCAACGATATACGCGCCGGCAAAAAAGTCTGCTATACTCTTTCCCGCTGTCCCCATCGTCTAGCGGCCAAGGACGCCACCCTTTCAAGGTGGATATCGCGGGTTCGAATCCCGCTGGGGGCACCATTTAAACTGAGAAGCCCGTTGCCCACGCGGTGACGGGCTTTTTGCTACCGTTATGCCGGGATTCGAACCCGACAGGGTGCGGAGCTGAGGAAACGCGAAGCGTTTTCCAGCGCAGCACGCAAGGAGCGGTGCGACGCAGCGAATGCGGGCGGCGTCAGCCGCACGCGGACATCCCGCTGGGGGCACCAACTTTAAAATGTACGAACCCGCCGGATGTAAGGTCCGACGGGTTCGTTCTTTTTGCCGTTATAAAACGAAAAGCACTCAATGCCCTTGCGCTAGATGAACAGCTCGCATTCTTTTCGCTCAGAGCAGGCTTTGCTCAACATCTTGGTAGCCGCAGAGAGCATGACGGGATTTACCGCGCGAGCGCCCCGCGGACATACGGCAACGCAGCGCATGCAGGAAATGCAGGCCTTTTTGTCCACCCGCTTGGGATCGTCTTTATCGATAGCGCCAACAGGGCACGCTGCGGCACAAGCCCCGCAAGCGGTGCACTCTTTTGTGGCCTTGGGCACCATACCGGTGCCCCCTGTCTTCTTATAGGGACGATTGCCCGGAATTGCCGGCTCAGAAGCATCACCTGCAGATATCTTTTGCTGAATCTGATTCGCAAACCCAGCGAGCTGCGCAGCGTCCTGTCGGTCTGGTCGGCCGGCGGCAAACTGGCGAACAATAGAATGCTCGGCGATGGCTGAAACCGCCGCGATCACCCGAAAGCCCGCGCCCTTTGCCGCGTCTTCAAGCTCGACCAGCGTGTCCTCATACGCGCGGTTTCCGTAAGCACAAACCAGAACCGCCTGCGCACCGTTTCCCCGCATCATACCCAAACGCTCCGCGGCCACAGTCGGGACTCGCCCGCCATACGAGGGCACCGAGATCACGGCTACATCCTCTTTTGTCATCGCAACCGTGCGAAAACCAAGCCCGCTATCGGTCAGATCTACAGCAACGGTTTCCCCTTCCAACGTATTGGCAATGTAGCCAGACGCCTTTTCCGTTCCGCCGGTCGGGCTAAACACGATATCAAATACCTTCATCGGATAATCCTCCCCTTTACGAACAAACGCCCGAAACGTCCGCATGCCAAAACAGGTTACAACTTTCAAGATGCCCCGCGCGAAACGCCCGCTCGGCTGCAAGTTCAAAGCAGGTCCGAGCGACATAAAAAGAAGGGGCCTCGCACTGGCGAGACCCCTGCGCACGCAAAATCAAACGCGTCTGTTACACATAGAACAGAATGTCGTCGTAGGTCGGGACCGGCCAGTAGTCGGCGGCCACGATCTCCTCCATGGCGTCCACGGCGGCACGCAAGAAGCGAAGCGACGCAGCGGAAGCGGGCAATGCCAGCCGCACGCGAATATCCCGTTGGGTGGGGCACCATTTAAACTGAGAAGCCCGCTATCCTCACGATAGCGGGCTTCTCAGTTTAAATGGTGCCATGCGCCGGGCTTCGAGCCCAACAGGGTACAGAGCCGAGAAAACGCACCTACGCTTCGGCCCTAACAAGTGATTAACTTAGTCCCTAGCAATACGATATCTGAAACGTCCGTATCGAAAAACATTGCCCGGAGACAGCTCCGTCTCCATTAGCCGTGATGTTGGCAATCTTTCTTATCAATCGCACGTCTTGAAAATTATCCCAACTTCAAAATCGCTGTGAGTTCCGAGGGTGCCGGGAAACAGTACATTCCCTCAACTCGCACCCTGCACACAGCATAAATACCTCCGATCCGCACATCGATAAAACAGCGCCGCGTGTAGTCCAGTTCCCTGGTCTCGATTTGTAAATTTGTTGGCGAAGTCCAGGCATACGCTGCAAACAACTTGCGAACATCCCATGCGGGGGCATCGTCCCTCTCAGCTTCATGAGTCACGAAGGAAAAGAGGTCTCCGACTCCGGCCCCATCGCCCGATTTGCAAACCCAAGACTCGTAGCCAGCCCTCACGCCGTACTCGCGACCATCGCGCAACAGAGACAATTTCAGCTCATTCTCATGAAATCGAATATTGATCTCTTCAAAATCCCCGAAAATGCAACGATGAATGCCCTCGAGGCGTAATGAACTCAAACGTCCGCCAGAAGCCAACCCAACTGGCAAGGGAATGCTATCGAAGTCACGTTCGGAAGCCACCGTTTCCCGAACATTAGACTCTTTGAACAATACCTCATACAGCGGATCAAGCAGCGCCTTACTTCCTGTCGTGGAACTCGAGCAGGCGATGACAAGGCCATCTGTGGGCCGTATGTAGCACAGCTGCCCAAAAAGGCCAGAGCATCTGAACCCGCCACGCCGGCACATCCAGAACTGGTATCCATAGCCATTGCTGTCTTCAGTCGCCTCAGACGGATAAAAGGGGCTCGTTTCCATCTGAATCTTCGTCGCCTCGGCAACCCATTCCGCGGGAATGATCTGTTCCCCACGCCACTTGCCGCCATCCAGCAAACATTGACCAAACTTAGCCAAATCCGGTGTCGAAAGATGAAGACCAAAACCTCCGGTCGTATGACCGGCCTGGTCCTCTTCCCACCACCAACTCCTGATACCCAACGGCATAAACAAGCGCTCGGCAAGATAATCGGATTCTTTCGTTCCGCTTATGCGTTGCACAAGCATGCTCAACAAATGTGAACACAGCGAGTCGTAGTGAAAGACCTCGCCAGGTTTCCAGTCAAACTCACGATGAAGCACTTCAAGTGCCCAGTCGTCTCGCGCGCCGATATACGAAAGGTCGCTCTCCTGCCCCATCGTCATGGTCAGCAAATTACGGATCGTTACATCTCGAAAACGCTCGTCAGCAACTTCGCCTTCATATTCCGGGAAGTATGAAATCCAACGATCAGTCAGAGACAACCGTCCTTCATTCACCAGCATCCCGACAGCAACCGAGGTGAAGGACTTAGTCACAGAATAGAGCGGGTGAACGTGTTCGAGGGCGAACGGCGCAGCCGCGTGCTCAAAGACGACTTCACCATCTTGTCTGACCACGACCGAACGGACTTCCACGCCCGCGGACCTCCATGCCGCAAGACACGCCTCGCCCATCTTATTGTCAAAGATAATATTAGACACTCTCAACCACTGCCTCTCAAACGAAACCAGCGCAAGACAAGGTCGCCCTCAGTGCTTATCCGAGGACGACCTTGTCTGATTACTGGCGCGCGGGGGAAATACTTATCCCGCGGCCCCGCCTCTTTGGCTACTTTGCAGCCTCTACCGCCGGCACGTCTTCCTTGTACGTCGCATACGTAAGCAAGAACGAAATCACACTGGAAACCACAATGGCTATGATTACGTAGATCAGGCAGCTTGCGCCCATTGCGCCAGACGGATCAATGAAGCCCGGGAAGGCGCAGAAGCCGCCGCCGGTGAAGGCGAACATCTTGGTGCCAAGAGCGCCGATGATCAGGCCGCCAGGCACAGAAGCGATACAGCTCATGACAAAAGGCTTCTTGCGCGGAAGGGTCACGCCGTAGATGCAGGGCTCAGTAATACCGAAGAAGAAGCCCGAGATGAACGCCGGCCAAGCAAGCTGCTTGAGCTTTTCGTCCTTAGTCTTAAGAAGAATGGCGAGGACGGCAAGGGACTGGGCATACGAGCAAACCATGTACGGCGCCATGACGATATCCCAGCCCTGGGAGGCAATGTTCACCAGCATAAGGGCGATGACGCTCCAGTGGAAGCCGAAGATGACCATGGGCTGCCAAATGGCGGTAAGAACGATGCCGCCGAGCGCGCCGCCAATGACGGGCAGGCTGTAGAGCGAGTTGAACAGCAGGCTCATGAGGTTCGTGATCAGGGTGGCAATAGGACCGATAATCAGATAGGTAGCGGGAACCATCACGACGAGCACGCACGTTGGCACAAAGAAAAACTTAACGTACTCAGAGAAGTGCTTGCGGCACCACTTCTCCAGCTTTGCCGCAAACCAAACAGAGATGATAATCGGAATGACAGAGCTCGTATAACCCGAAGACGGCATGATAACGGGTATACCGAGGAAAGTCGTGTAATAGTTCATAGCAAAGGGAGTGCCAGCAAGCACCGTTCCTAAGACATCGCCCGATGTAATGTTGACCATCGCCGGATACGTAAGTGCGATGCCGAGCGTCATGCCAATAAACTCACTACAGCCAAACTTCTTTGCCGCAGTATAGCCAAGGATGATCGGCAGGAAGTAGAAGAAGCCGTCACCAGCCGCATATAGAATCTGATACAAGCCATCTGTCGCCGTAATCCATCCAAGGGCGACGAGAATGCTTAGAACACCCTTAATCATGCCCGCAGCGCACAGCACCGCAAGAATCGGCTGGATGACACCCGAGATGGTGTCGATAAGAGCACTAACAGCGTTTCCTTTCTTGACAGGCTCACCATCAAGATCGACCTCGCCCAGGCCCTCGACACCAGAGGCAGCAACCGCAGCATCGTAAACATCCTCAATCACGTTGATGCCAACGACAACCTGATACTGGCCATTCGCGTTGATTACCTGAATGACGCCTTTATGGGACTCAATTGCCTTAGTATCGGCCTTCGCATCGTCACGCAGTTTGAAGCGCAGGCGCGTCATGCAGTGCGAGATGCTCAGGATGTTTTCCTTACCGCCAACGAGGCCAACTACGTCCTCGCCAAGCTTGCGATTTGCAAGTTCTTTGCTTTCGCTCATGGTTTTCCTCCCATGCGACCTGTCCAAGGTCGGCCGCCCGCCATCATTCACTTATTTAGCTTCCGTACTAGTGGAGTTCCGGCCAGAATTCCTTATTCGCCTCAATGAGGTCATCGAGAATCTTCTTCGCAACGGAAGCGGAGGGGACCGTCTTCGAAAGGGTCAGCGCCTGCCAAAGGTCCTGATAGGAATGGTCGACCCAAGCAGACACCGCGAGCTTTTCGACCGAGACCTGCTCCTCCATGAGTCCTTTCTGGAACTGCGGAATCTCGCCTTGGCAAATCTTCTCGTAGCCATCGTTGCCAACGATGCAGGGAATCTCAACCATAGCTGTCGGGTCAAAATTTGACACGGCTCCACCGTTGGGGACAATCAACGAGAAGCGCTCACGAGTATTTTCAGCCAAAGCGCGCGCGAGATCGACGATGTACTCAGCGTGGGTATCCGGCTTGAGGCCAAAGCCCTCAGACGTACCTTTCTCGATAATCTGACGGGCCGTGCCGAAAACGCGCTTCTCACGACCCTCGCGGACCTCATCGGTGCGGGTGTGGTTGGGGTCGGTGTGCTCAACCACATAGTCCGGGAAGAGATAGTACTTGAGGTAGGTGTTCGGGATGGTATTCGGATCGAGCGCGTAAACATCCTTAGCCTTACGGAACGTCTGATCCCAAGATGCATCGACGAATTCAAGGCCGGAATCCTCGCCGGCATAACCGTTTTTAGCCATTTGGGCCTTGATAGTGGGCATAAGGTCATTGCCAGCACGGTCGTGAATCTTTGTCCACCAACCAAAGTGGTTGAGGCCGTAGTAGCCAACGACGAGGTCGTTGTGGTCCTTGAGACCACACATCTGAGCCATGATATCCATAAGGGCAATAGGCATGTCGCAAATGTTTATGATCTTTGAATCTGGGCGAAGACGGCGTGTTGCCTCGGCAACGATTGCCGCGGGGTTGGAGTAGTTGAGCATCCACGCGTCAGGGCTGTATTTCTCCATGTAGTCGAGGATCTCGAGCACACCGCCAATAGAACGCAAGCCATAAGCAATGCCGCCAGGGCCGCAGGTCTCTTGGCCGAGAACACCATAGCGCAGGGGAATCTTCTCGTCCTTATCGCGCATAGCGTACTTGCCAACGCGAATCTGGGCAAGTACAAAGTCGATACCTGTGAAGGCCTCCTCGGGGTCGGTCGTATAGTTAAAGGCTACCTCTGGAGCATTCTCCCTAATGTAGATGGCGCATGCCTTGGCAATCGTCCCCTGACGCTCGGCATCGTTGTCATAGAGCGTAATCCTATTGATGGGGAACATATCGCGCTTCGCGAGAAGTGTCAGAACAACACCCGGTGTATAAGTGCTTCCGCCTCCCGCGATCGTAACCGCATAACTCTGTTTTGCCATTATTAGTCCTCCTGTCTAGACATGTACTTGACGATTTGAATTATAGCCTCAGTGATTTGCTATCTGTCTAGACAGGTTATGCACACGGGCGAACGGTTGATTTTTGGCGGTAAGCGGCAGTTTTAAGTGTCTTCACTTCTTATAATTGGTAGAAACAAACTATCGCGCCGATTTGACGCATTTCGAACACCTCAATAAGGAGAGCATTTTGGCAAGGGTCCTGTACAGCGAAATTTACCGCAGCCTTCGAGAGCGGATTATCGAAGGCAAGCATCCCGTGGGATCGCTCCTTCCTTCCGAACAAAATCTTTCCAAAGAGTTCTCCTGCTCTCGAATGACGGTGCGCAAAGCCATCTCACTTCTCGCAAATGAAGGTCTAGTTCAGTCCATTAAAGGCAAGGGAGTCCTCGTAATCGAGACATCACTTACAGACGCCAGCAAAGAGGGCGCATTCACCGTAAGTGACCTTTCTTCGTTCAGCGAATCAGCACACGCGATCGGAGCGATTCCAACGTCAAAAATCGTCTATTTCGAACACGTAAGCGCCAATAAGCGCCTAGCTCAGTTGACGGGATTTCCCGAGGGAGAAGATCTTACGCATTTGAAGCTCGTCCGTATGCTCGACGATAAACCAGTCGCAGTCGACCGCCATTACTTCCTAACTTCTTCCGTCCCCGGCTTAAACGAGCAGAATGCCACCCTATCGCTCTTCCATTACATCGAGGATGAGCTCGGGCTCACCATTGCCGTGAGCAAACGAACGATAACCCTCGCCCAGCCCGACACCGAGGACTGCCGGTTGCTTGGCGTCGATTCTTCTTCGTATCTGGCAGTCGTAACCAGCCAGACATTCGACTCAACCGGAACTCAATTTGAGTACGTCGAGGCGCGTTATATTCCGAGCATCTTCCATTTCCACGACACGGCAACGCGCATGCCTCTGCCCTAATAAACGACACGAGCGGACGCTGTCCAAGTGAATCTGTCCCACGAAAAAGCCGGGGCCCGCATGATGCGGACCCCGGCTCATTACCGTAACGATATGTCAGTTACGCTCTACACGTAGAACAGAATGTCGTCGTAGGTCGGGACCGGCCAGTAGTCGGCGGCCACGATCTCCTCCATGGCATCCACGGCGGCACGCAGCGTATCCATAGCGGGAACGACCTCGTGTGCATACACATTGGCCTGCTCCTGGCCATCGAGAGCCTCGGCCTTCTGATGCACGGCATCGAGCGCCTTGATGGAGTCGTTGATGGCGGTGATACCGTTGCAGAGCTTGTTGAGCGTGTTCTGCTCGCACTGCATGGCGGCCTCAGCACCGGCGGCACGAATTGTCTCAAGGCCCTTAGCGACCTTGGTGGCATAGGCGGTAATGACCGGACGATAGGTACGACGTGCCTCGCGAATCATCGTGGTAGCCTCGATGTTCATGAGCTTGTTGTACTTCTCGAGCTTGCAGTCGTAGCGGCACTGAGCCTCGGCCTTGGTCAGAACGCCCGTCTCCTCAAAGAGCGCGATAGCCTTATCGGAAACAAAGGCGGGAAGAGCGTCGGCCGTGGTCTTGTTGTTGGCAAGGCCGCGCTTCTCGGCCTCGATGGGCCACTCGTCGGAGTAACCGTCGCCGGAGAACAGGATGCGCTGGTGATCGGTCAGCACCTTCTTACAGTACTCGAGCGCGGCGTCCTGGAACTTATCCTCGGGCGTACCCTCGAGTGCGTCGGCGAAGGACTTGAGCGACTTGGCCACGGCGGCATCGAGGACCAGGTTGGGGTCGGAGACGTTCTGCTCGGAGCCGCAGGCACGGAACTCGAACTTGTTGCCGGTGAAGGCGAACGGAGAGGTGCGGTTGCGGTCGGTGTTGTCCTGCATCAGCTTGGGCAGGGTATCGGCGCCCAGGTCGAGCACGCCGTGCGTGGCATGGACGGAAGCCTTGCCATCGATGATCTTCTCGACGACCTCGGTAAGCTGGTCGCCCAGGAAGATGGACATAATCGCCGGAGGAGCCTCGTTGGCGCCCAGACGATGGTCGTTGCCGGCCGAGGCAACGGAGGCACGCAGGAGCTCCTGGTAGTTATCGACGGCCTCGATCACCGCGGTGAGGAAGACGATGAACTGCAGGTTGTCGAGCGGGGTGTCGCCCGGATCGAGCAGATTCTCGGACTCGGTGCCAAGCGACCAGTTATTGTGCTTGCCCGAACCGTTGATGCCCTCGAAGGGCTTCTCGTGCAGCAGGCAGACCAAATCGTAGCGGGAGGCGATGAGCTTCATCTTCTCCATCATGACCAGATTCTGGTCGATGGCCTCGTTGACCTCGCCATAGACGGGGGCGAGCTCATGCTGGCAGGGAGCGACCTCGTTGTGTTTGGTCTTGGCGGGAATGCCAAGCGCCCACAGCTCATCGTCCAGGTCCTTCATATAGGCCGAGACGGTGGGGCGGATAGCGCCAAAGTAGTGCTCCTCGAGCTCCTGGCCCTTACAGGGAGCAGCACCAAAGAGGGTGCGGCCGGTGATGACCAGGTCCCTGCGCTTGCGGTAAGCGTCCTTCTTGATCAGGAAGTACTCCTGCTCATCGCCCACGGAAGGAACGACCTTCTTGGGGGTCTTACCAAACAGCGCCAAAACGCGCTTGGCCTCACGCGAGAGCGCGGTCATGGAGCGCAGCAGCGGGGTCTTCTTGTCCAGGGCCTCGCCCGTGTAGGAGCAGAAAGCCGTGGGGATGCACAGGACATCGTCCTTGATAAAGGCGGGGCTGGTGGGATCCCAAGCGGTATAGCCGCGGGCCTCGAAGGTGGCACGCAGGCCGCCGTTGGGGAAGCTGGAGGCGTCCGGCTCGCCCTGGATGAGGTTCTTTCCCGTAAACTTGGTAATAGCGGTGCCGTCGTGGTTGGGTTCGAGGAAGCTGTCGTGCTTCTCGGAAGTAATGCCCGAAAGCGGCTGGAACCAGTGCGCGTAGTGCGTCGCGCCCTTGGAGATGGCCCAAACCTTCATGGCATGGGCAACGGCGTTGGCCACATCCAGGTCGAGCGGCTCACCGCCCTCGAGGGTTGCAGCAAGGCGCTTCCAAATGTCCTTGGGGAGGTAGTCCTTCATGACTTCCTCAGAGAACACCATGGTCCCGAAGCGGTCAGTAAGTTCGGCCATACGGAACTCCCTTCGTATCGGCACCGCGTGAGAAGCGGTGTTGATTACTAACGAACGAGTCATAGCTTAGACTCGCCGTGTTTCCGCGACATTACCGTTATGTTGCTGTCGCGAAACCAATCAATGAGGTTACCCTATCGAGGCGGCGTTGCCACCCTCAACAGCCAATCAACTGCATAAATTGCAGACCTCTCCCCATGGTTTAAGGGTAGTCAATTTGGGATGGAGCTCTATTAACTGGTATTTTGCATCAGATACCAGTCTTTATAGTCCGTGCCTAGATTAGCCGCTCTGTTATAGAGAAAGCCGATAGCAAGGCATCTTTGATTGGTATCCCCGAATAACGAGTGAAACTCCACCGTGACACAGTGGTGCTGTAGAATCCTTACAACACATCACACTATTACGTATCTAGAGGAGCACGATATGCGCGTCGACGAGGTTTTTAAGCAGGCAGCATCCCAGGGCACCGCGCCCGTTTCGTTTGAGATGTTCCCGCCCAAGGGCGAGCTCACCCTCGACACGGCTCGCGAAGTGGCAGGCAATCTGTGCAAGCTTTCGCCGAGCTTTGTCTCGGTCACCTGCTCGGCCGGCGGCTCGGGCAACGGTGCCACCACCGCCCCCATCGCGCATATGATTTCGAGCGAATTCGACACGCCCTCGGTGGCACACCTCACCTGCGTGGGCCGCACCCACGCCGACATCGCCGCCAAGATCGACGAGTATCGCACCGCCGGCGTTGAAAACATTCTGGCCCTGCGTGGCGATCTCCCTGCCGGCGCGACCGAGGACGACAAGCCCGCCTCCGACTACGCCTACGCCCGCGACCTCATCCCCGAGCTCGTCGACGCCGGCTTTTGCGTGGGCGCCGCAGCCTACCCCGAGGGCCACATTGCCTGTGAGGATCTCAACCTCTCGGTCGAACACCTCAAGCAAAAACAGGACGCCGGCGCAAGCTTCTTTGTGACGCAGCTCTTCTTTGATAACGAGTGCTTCTACCGCTTCCGCGAGCTTGCCGACAAGGTAGGCATCACCGTGCCCATTACCGCGGGCATCATGCCGTTTATGGGCAAGTCCCAGATCAGCCGCATGGTCTTTATGTGCGGCGCGTCGCTGCCCTCCCCCGTCATCAAGATTCTCGCCAAGTACGAGAACGACCCCGAGAGCCTGCAGGCAGCCGGTGTAGATTATGCCGCCCGCCAACTTTGCGACCTCAAGGAGCACGGCGCCGACGGCCTGCACCTGTACACTATGAACCGTCCTGCGATCGCCGCGACCATTATGGAGCGCCTGGGGTAATGGAAAAACCGCACATCGATACAACCGCTGTCGAAGTGCCGGCCGACCTTGCGTCGCCGGCGCTTTACCGTGTCGATGCCGCGCACCATCCCCGTGTCGACCGTGCCGAGATGCTGCGGTATCTGGGTTACGGCGGCCAGCAGATTGAGCCCGAACTGTCACGACGTATTGAGCTTGTCGTTGAACGTCTGGAACTGGACATTGAGCCCCGTGGCGTGCGCCGCGTGTTTGCCGTCGATGCCACGGGCGTGGACGAACAAAGTGAGCCTTGCATTCGCTTGGTCGGCACCAACGTTGAGCTGCGAGGTCGCGATATCTATCGACATCTCAAAGATGCCCGCTTTGCCGCGCTCATGGCATGCACCCTCGGCATGGACGCCGAGCGTCGCCTGCGCACCACGGGAGCCCAACATCCCCTGGAGGGCGCCGTGCTCGACGCCGCGTGCTCCGCTTACGTGGAAGCCGCCGTTGAGCAAATGGACCAGCAGGTCAAGACGGACGCCGCCGTTCATGGGCTCGCCGGCAACTGGCGTTTTAGTCCCGGCTACGGCGACTGCCCGCTCTCGGCCCAGCGCTCGATCGTCAATGCGCTCAACGCCACGCGGCTCATCGGGCTTACCGTCACACCCACCAGCCTGCTCATGCCCACCAAAAGCGTGACCGCGGTGATCGGCCTATTCGACGGCGAAGTCCACGACGCCCAGAGCCGCCCCACCTGCAATATCTGCCGCATGCGCGAGCACTGCCGCTTCCGCGCCGCCCACACCACCTGCTATTCCAGCCATTAGGAGCCCTCAATGTTTACTCCGCTTATCACTCATGATTCTGACGGCACTGCATTGGCGGCACCCGTTGATGCCGCACGTCGCAACGGTGCCACGTACAAGACGCGCACGATCGGCGATCTGCGCATTAAGGACGATCGCTTGCGTGCGGCCATCGAGGGCACGGGACACCTGCTGTTCGACGGCGGCATGGGCACCATGTTGCAAGCGGCCGGCATGAAGGCCGGCGCCCTGCCCGAGCTGCTCAACTTTGAGGAGCCCCAGGTTATCACCGATATCCAACGTCAATATGTCGAGGCTGGCTGTGACGTGATCACCGCCAACACCTTTGGCGCCAACGCCCACAAGCTCGACGGTGCTGCCACCGTGGCAGACGTCTTTGCCGCGGCCGTCACCTGCGCCCGCGAGGCCGGCGCCCGCTACGTCGCCGGCGATATCGGCCCCATCGGCGCGCTGCTTCGCCCCCTGGGTACTCTGAGCTTCGACGAGGCCTACGACCTCTTTGCCGAGGAAGTGCGCGCCGGCGTCGCCGCGGGTGTGGACCTCTTTATTATCGAGACCATGACCGACCTGGCCGAGATCAAGGCGGCTGTCTTCGCCTGCCGCGAGAACTCCGACCTGCCCGTCTTTGCCACCATGACCTTTGAGGAAGACGGCCGTACCTTCCTAGGAACGAGCCCCGAGGTCGCCGCCATCACGCTCGACGCCATCGGTGCCGACGTTTTGGGCATCAACTGCAGCCAAGGACCGGCCGAGCTTCGAGGACTCGCCGCACGTATGCTCACCGTTACCGACAAGCCCGTTATGGTGCAGGCTAATGCAGGACTCCCCCATGTAGACGACGACGGCAACACCGTCTTTGATATCCAAGCCCCCGAATACGCCGAGGCCGTCGCCGGCATGATCGCCGACGGTGTGAGCGTCGTGGGCGGTTGCTGCGGCACCACGCCGGCGCACATGGCGGCCTTGCGCACGCTTATCGACAACCACACGCCCAGTCCACGCCACTGCAAGCCCAGCATGTCGGTCACGAGCGCCCAAACGGTCGTGGACCTTCCCCGCGACGGCCACAAGATCGCCGTCATCGGCGAGCGCATCAACCCCACCGGCAAAAAGCGCCTGCAGCAGGCCCTGCGCGACGGCGATCTGGACTACGTGGTGAGCCAGGGCATCAGCCAGCAGGAGCAGGGCGCCGACATCCTGGACGTCAACGTGGGCCTGCCCGAGATCGACGAGGTCAAGATTATCCAACAGGCGACCGAACAGCTCCAGGGCTCCACGCTGCTGCCGCTGCAGATCGACTCCACCGACCCCGCCGCTGTCGAGGCCGCCGTGCGCCGCTACGCCGGCAAGCCCATCATCAACTCGGTCAATGGCAAGCAGCAGATCATGGATGAGATCTTTCCGCTGGTCGCCCACTACGGCACCAACGTTGTCGGCCTTACGCTCGACGAAGGCGGCATCCCCGATACCGCCGAGGCTCGCTTCGCCATCGCCGAGTGCATCGTGGCCGAGGCTGCCCGCTACGGCATCGGACCGGACCGCATCCTCATCGACTGCCTGGTCATGACCGCCTCGACCAATCAACGCCAGGCCGAGCAGATCCTGCGCGCCATGTCCCTGTGCAAGGAGCGCCTGGGCGTCAAATGCGCGCTCGGCGTGTCGAACATCAGCTTTGGCCTGCCTGCCCGCCCGCTGCTGGGCTCGGTCTTTTTGGCTGCCGCCTTCGGCGCGGGCCTGGACGCCCCCATCATGAACCCGGGTTCCAAGCGCTTTATGGATACCGTCTACAGCTATCGCGTGTTGAGCGTTGAGGACGAGGGCTCGACCGGATACATCGAGCGCTATGCCGGCTGGACCGATCCGTACAAGATCGCCGCCAACCCGGCAGCTGCTCAGGCAGTATCGACCGACGCTGTGCCCGCTGCTGGCACCGCCGGCACCGACGGCAACGACGACCCGATTCGTCGCATGGTCGTCTCGGGCCGCAAAGGCGAGATCGCTGCCGAGACCGAGCGTCTGCTGGCAGATCACGACGCCATGGACCTCATCAACAATCACTTTATCCCCGCCCTCGATGAGGTTGGCGTCCTCTTTGACCAGGGCAAGTTCTTCTTGCCGCAGCTTATGGCCTCGGCCGAGGCAGCACGTGTTGGTTTTGACACCATCAAGCGCCTGATGCCCGCCGGCGAGATTGCCGACAAGGGCAAGATCTGCGTGGCCACCGTCAAGGGCGACATCCACGATATTGGCAAGAACATCGTCAAAATGCTGCTCGACAACTACGGCTACACCGTCTTTGACCTGGGCCGCGACGTCGATCCGCAGGAGGTACTCAAGACCGTCAAGGAGCGCGATATCAAACTCGTCGGCCTCTCGGCGCTTATGACTACCACGGTCGTCGCCATGGAGGAGACCATCAAGCTGCTTCATTCCGAGGTGCCGGGCGTCAAGATCATCGTGGGCGGCGCCGTACTCACCCCCGAATACGCCAAGCAGATCGGCGCGGACTACTACGCCAAGGACGCCGCCGAGAGCGCGCGCATCGCCGAAGAGGTCTTTGGGCAGTAACACAACGGAAACAACCGAGCACCAAAACGTGCCGCATGCGCCACTTGGCACGTGCGGCACGTTAGAATAGATAAGATTATGCTCGTTTTGGCAGATAGGAGCGCAAGGATGGCGATCACGCCCGCAGAAATCGCGGAAACCCGCGGCATGGTTGAGGAACAGAACCTCGACATCAGGACCATCACCATGGGTGTTTCGCTCATGGGTTGCGGTGACGAGAACCTCGACCGCATGTGCACGAAGATCTACGACCACGTGACGCACACGGCTGAGCATCTGGTCGAGACCGCCGAGAACCTCGAGCGCGAGTACGGTATCCCCATCGTCAACAAGCGCGTTTCCGTCACCCCGGTGGCGCAGATCGCCGCGTGCTGCAAGGATGAGGACCTCACCCCCATCGCGCATGCCCTCGACCGCGCGGCCGAGACGCTCGGCATCGATTACCTGGGCGGCTTCTCCGCACTCGTCCAGAAGGGCATCGGCGACGCCGACCGCCGCGTCATCCAGTCCATCCCCCAGGCGCTCGCCACCACGAGCCGCGTCTGCTCCAGCGTCAACGTCGCCAGCCTGCGCGCCGGTATCAACATGGATGCCGTGCTCATGGCCGCCCAGACCATCATCGATGCCGCCAAGCTCACGGCCGACCAGGATTCCGTTGGCGCCTCCAAGTTTGTCTGCTTTGCCAACATGGTCGAGGACTCCCCGTTTATGGCGGGCGCCGTCCACGGCGGTGGCGAGGCCGACGCCGTCATCAACGTTGGCGTCTCGGGCCCCGGCGTTATGGCTGCTGCCTTGGAGACGCTCCCCGACTCCGCCACGATGATGGAGGTTGCCGAGAAAATCAAGCAGACCGCCTTTAAGATCACCCGCGCCGGCGAGCTCATGAGCCGTGAGGCAGCCCGCCGTCTGGGTGTCGAGAAAGGCATTGTCGACCTGTCGCTGGCTCCCACGCCTGCCATCGGCGACTCCGTTGCCCGCATCCTCGAGATCATCGGCGTGGGCACCTGCGGTGGCCCCGGCACGACCTGCGCGCTCGCCATGCTCAACGATGCCGTCAAGAAGGGCGGCGTCATGGCCAGCTCCAGCGTGGGCGGTCTCTCCGGCGCCTTTATCCCCGTGTCCGAGGATGCCGGCATGATCGCCGCCGTCGAGGCCGGTGCGCTTTCGCTCGAGAAGCTCGAGGCCATGACCTGCGTGTGCTCCGTTGGCCTGGACATGATCGCCATCCCCGGTGACACCCCGGTCGAGACCATCGCCGGCATCATCGCCGACGAGATGGCCATCGGCGTCATCAACAACAAGACCACGGCCGTCCGCGTGATTCCTGCTATCGGCAAGGGCGTGGGCGACTGCGTCGAGTACGGCGGTCTGTTCGGCCGTGCGCCCATCATGCCGGTGAACCCCAACGCCGGCACCGTGCTTGCCCACCGCGGTGGACGCTTCCCGGCGCCGCTGAACTCGCTGAAGAACTAGCTGAGGGGTTCGGGCGAGGAGCCCCGCCGCCGGGCGGCAGACATATAAGGTCGCCTGCTCGGACAGTCCTGACTCGCACGGAGAGCACATTTAGTGCTCTCCGGCTCGTGCGGAACTCGCGATCGACCTTATATGTCTGCCGCCCGGCGGCGGGGCTCCCGCACAACGGGACCTCGGTTGAGTTCTATCCCTTTGGCAGTCGCTTCGCTTCTGCCCTACTTTGCTGGTATGGCGGTTTGGCATTGGAACGGTTCTTTTTCTGATATATGCTGGTTGCGGCTCTTCTTTTTGGGGGGGTCGCTTTTTTGTTGCTAGGAGGTTGGCCCGTGGCTGATGGGGATGCTCGTTCTGAGTTGCTTTCCGCTGATTGGAATGGCGAATGGATGCGTCTGCAGGCCGCTCGGCATCGGGCTGATGATTCTTTTGAGTGGGATAAGCGTGCTCGGCATTTTCGGCCGCTTGAGACTGCTCCGTATGCCCGGGATTTTATAAAGCTGTTGGCGTTAAAGCCTGGTGAATCGGTGCTTGATATGGGATGTGGGGCTGGGTCGATTGCTATTCCGCTTGCGCAAGACGGGCATCCTGTGATTGCTGCTGACTTTTCCCCTGCTATGTTGGGCACGCTTGATGCTGGCATTGAGTACTATGGGCTCGAAGATCGCATTACACCGCTTGAGCTTGCTTGGGATGATGACTGGGATTTGGTTGGACCGGTCGCGAAAGCGGTAGATGTTGCCTTTGCCAGTCGCTCTGTCACCACGACCAACCTAAAAGGCGCGCTTGCCAAGCTTGATCGAACGGCTCGTCGGCGTTGTGCTGTCACGATGGTCGCCAACTCCAGCCCGCGCTATGACCTGCACCTGATGAACGCCATCGGTGCCTCGGTTACCTGCAGTAATGGCTTTGTGTATGCCTTTAACATCCTCATTCAGATGGGTGCCCTGCCGCAGGTTACGTACTTTGAATCGCCTCGTCGCGATACCTTCGATAGCCTTGAGGCAGGCGTGGCGGACTTCTCCCGCATGCTCGAGCACGGTAACGAGGATAAGATTGACCGACTACGCGACTACGTCGCTCAGCATATGATTGAGAATCCCCATGCCGGCGAGCCAGGGTCCAAGGGCGTGCCGCAGGGGCGCTACATGCTCGACCACGTCCGCAAGGTCCGTTGGGCGTTTATTGCATGGGAGCCGGTCTCTTCGAGCTGTCCATAGACCGCTTTCGGCTGCCGTACACGTCCGCCTGTAACCCGCGCTGTTCTCCCGCTCGGCATCCGCATTCTTTTTGAACTGGGCAAACACGCCCCACACCACGCCGTTCCTGCGCTATCGTGGGACAGCTCACGTAGATTAAGGCCCCATCGCGGGGCGCCCCATAACATAGAAAGCGAGAACCCATGGCACTGACAGGAGCCCAGGTCAAGCAGCTTCGCAGCATGGCCCATCACCTCAACCCCGCCATCATCATCGGCAAGTCCGACATCAACGAGGGCACCGTCGAGCAGACGGTCGCCTACCTGGAGAAGCACGAGCTCGTTAAGTGCTCCGTACTCGACGGTTCCAGCCTTTCCGCCCGCGAGGCCGCCGAAGAGCTCGCCGACCGCTGCCATGCCGAGGTCGTCCAGGTTATCGGCCGCAAGTTCTCGCTGTATCGCGAGTCCTCGCGCAAGGACATCGAGAAGATTAAGCTCGTCTAAGAGCCAACAATCCGGCGAGCCAACATACATCAAGCTTGCGAGCGTCCGAGTAATTCGGACGCTCATTTTTTATCGCTCGACGAGCACGCGGTTAAGCCTGCCCTCCACCAAGCGCTCGTACAGACGCCGCGTCTCGGGCTCGGGCACACCATTGACCTGCTCCCTCAGGTGATGCATATGCCCACTGTACAGCTCGACGATATCGCGTCGTCGCCCCGCCGCACCGTAGACGCGCATAGCGCAACGCACCATGTCCTCGCGCGCCGTCTCTTGCCGCAGCCCCGACTCCACTAGCCATACCGCCGACTGCAGGTCGTTTTCTTCTAGGGCGGCATTCGCGCCCCGAATCATGCAGTCGATATACTTCGATTCCATAATGCGCCTCATACGCAAAAAGTAGGTGGGATTACAGCCATTGGGAACATACAACGGGCCGGCGTAGAGCTGCTCGATCTTAAGGCACAGCTCGATCAGATGGGGCCCGCGCGCACCCGTGCGATTTCCCAAAACTTCGCGGCTTATCTGATCAAACAACCGCACGTCGGTCTTGACGTAATCGCCGTTAAGCCCAATGCACTCGTTTTGGATCAGCACACACGACTTGCCGTCCGGTGTCGGCCCCAAGGCCGAACGCAGGCGCGATATCGTCGAGTACAGATTGTTACGAGCGCTATTGAACTCGGCGTGGGGCCACAGCTCCATAGCCAGCGTCTCGCGGTCGACCAGTGCATCCATGCCCAGCGCAAGCCGCTCGGCAAGCGTCGCCGCTTTCTTGCGGCGCCACATCTTATCCGTGATGGGAAACCCGTCGCGCTCGGCACGAAACGCCCCAAACATGCGAATCTCGATATGGCCAATCACATCGACACCCTCGGCATCGCCGGCCTGGAACAGACGCTCGCCTTCGCCCTCAAAGTCGACACGCAGCGAATACCGCGACAGCTCGCGCACCGGGAGCTTCTTTCGAATTCTAGCAGCCGGCTCACCCAGACAATGCATCGCAAGACGCGCAAACAGCCGATACGACGGATCCAAAATCCCTGGGCGGTTCATGGACATCCAGGCTGCAAGGTCGCTATCGCGGCCCGCGGAGGCCAAATGCAGCGCCACCATCCATGCCTCGGCACCACCGACCTGCGTTCGGCTCAAATCGAGCAGCTCTGCCTCTTCGCGCACCGATACCATCGATGTATTGCGTAAGTACGCCGCGCGCTCTAGCAGCAGTGCGTTGTCGCGTATGTATCCAATCGATTCCTCGGCAAGTCTGAGCACCTGCACCGCACGGAATTTGGCATTGACCGGACGCCCCTCAGCCAGCGACTGCCAGCCTTCCAGTATCAAGCCAAACAACTGGACTTGATTGTCACGCACGCGCACGGCAAAACGGTCGAGCTCGTTGAATGCCTGCTCGTCGGTCACCGGCATGCCGGCAAGCAGGCGCCGCGCCGATAATACCATGCGCACCCAGATGGCGAGTGCTCGGATTCCACGCGCTTCGAGTGCCTCGAGCGTCAGGGCCATCTCGTCATCACGCTCGTCAGTCCCTGCATACGACCCATCAAACAGCTCCGTCAACATGCGGTCCGCCCGCACAAACGTCCCCGCGATATCGAGCTCGCAATCGTAGGCCTTATCCGTTTTGAGCCCCGCGAGGATCTCGCCGCCCTTCGCCCGCTCGGTCAGCCACTGCTTTATCTCGACATGTGCGGACAACATGTCGAGTGCGGCACAAGACGCCTCACTCTCCAACGTTGCATGGCTTGCCGGAAGCCCCAGACCACCATCTCCATAACAGGCAGCCGTAAACGCGTGCGCTACCTTCCACGACACGGGATCGAGCTCGCAAATCGCCTGCTCGCCCGCATGCTCGATAATTGAGGCCATATACCGCGCGAGCTTTGTATTGGAGACGCGCACCGCCGCCAGATAGATGCCGAGCGCCTCGTCAGGCGTTGGCTCCGATGCCTGGCCATCTGACTCGGTCTTTCCCAGCGCCGCGCGGCAAACATCCCCTCCATGCCCCGTCAGAGCCAGATCGACCCCATACTGCCCGGCAAGTTCCAACACCGCACTGCGGTCCAAAAACGCGTCGGCGAGGTCCATCGCGGTATCGCAGCGCCCTGCTTTAATCAAAATACGTGCCGCCCGCACAACGAGTTCGGGGCGAATTTCGGCAACCAGCTTGCGCAATCGCAGACGTGCATTATCCTCGGTACCCAAGCAGGTAAAGCTCCGGTCTGCCGGATCGACGCCAAAAATGGGATAATCGCGGACAAGATAGGACTGGTCAATCGCCGAAAGCCTAACACCGCAAGCCTCGAGCTCCGAAATATTGCCCTCACCCATTAAGACCATCAAGCATGCCACACTAAACAGGGCGTTGTTCTCGAGCGACGCCAGATCAACAAGTGCCGCACCGTAGATATTGACAATCTCGTTTTCGAGCATCTGGGCAACGTCTCCCTGCCCGTATAGTCCCGACTGCATAGCCGAGACGAGCTCGGGCACGCCCTGCGTAAGCTGATAGAAGTCGAGCGATGTGCTGATCGAAAACGCCGATGCCCACGCCGAATACTCATAGGCATGCACCTTGAGCATCTGCGCGTTGACTTTAATCGAATCGCCCAGTCCATGAATCAGCTGGCGATTCGAAGGACGGCAGCTCATAAAGACCCCAACCCCCATAGCACGCAGGCTTCGGATTCGGTCGATCAGCTCCTCGGTCTCGCTCTGGCTGAGGTTAGGCACGTTATCGATTGCGATCAGGGAGTGCGGCTTGTCCTTAAGCTCTTCGGTAACGACCTCGAGCTGCATAAACACCTCGCGCCCAATGGCGCGGTCTGCCTCAATGATCCGCACGGGACCTCGCGTCGGATCGTTTTTAACCTCTTGGGCATACTGCAGCAGCACCGAGGTTTTCCCAAAGCCATCAGGCGCGTAGAGGACTACGATGCCGGCCTTTCGGCCCTTGGCGATAAGTTCGTTCATCAAGCGATCGCGCCGCACCGTATAACTACTGCCCAGCGGCATAAGCTCGAGGTCGTCCGTATTGCCCAAATCGTTAACCATGCCCGCTCCTCAACTCGACCACATGGACACCGTAACGCTAGACCTTATGTATCGCTAGATGAATAGAGCGATACTACGGTTTAGGATGTTTGTTGGTACGCAAATGGCAAGTTTTTGTTCAGCGTGGTCCGATTGAAACTTATCCCCCAACCAATCAGTCTTTGTGCAGGTCAATGCGCTTGCCAGCTTGTCCCATCCTTTGGCAGTGTACCTCAAATGAGCGCTGTTCAATTGTGTTGCGCAACTCACCTAACGCCAGCTACCGTCTGCGACCTTTTCATAGCATTTATGCATAGTATCTGTTATGGAATGAATCATGCTGCACCAGACGCACCCGTCCAGTTCGCGGCCAGATTTTCGTCAAGCACACGGCGCACGCTCAGCAAAAAGGCCCCCGCAAAGCGGAGGCCTTCGGCAAAGCTATGTCGAGGTGATAGGCTTTCGCTACTTGCAGAGCGAAAGGGCGGCCTCGTCGGCAACGACAACGCAGTTGGTGTGCAGTTGCAGGATCGAGGCGGGGCACTCGGGGGTAACCGGACCATAGCACATGTCATGCACGGCCTGTGCCTTGGCCTCGCCGTTGGCGACGACCAGGATCATGCGGGCATACATGATGGTCTGGGTACCCATGGTGTAGGCCTGACGGGGTACGTCGTCGATGCTGTCGAACAGGCGGCTGTTGGCCTGAATGGTGCTCTCGGTGAGGTCGACACAGTGCGTACCCTTGGAGAAGTGGTCATCGGGCTCGTTGAAGCCAATGTGACCGTTGTTACCGATGCCGAGCAGCTGCAGATCAGGGTAACCGGCAGCAGCGACGATCTTGTCGTACTCAGAGCAGGCAGCGGCAGCGTCGGGATTGGAGCCATCGGGCACATGCGTGTTGTTCAGGTCGATGTTAATGTGATCGAAGAAGTTCTCACGCATAAAGTAGTGGTAGCTCTGGGGATCGTCGTGCGAAAGGCCACGATACTCGTCCAGGTTGTAGGTGCTGACCTCGGCAAAGTCGACGTCACCCTTCTCGTACCAAGCGGCGAGCTGCTTGTAGGCACCAATCGGGGTGGAGCCGGTGGCAAGACCCAGCACGCAATCGGGCTTGAGGATAACCTGGGCCGAGATGATATTGGCGGCCTTGCGGCTCATATCCTCGTAGTCTTTAGCTTTAATGATCTTCATTACGCGTCCTTTCTCGTACAAGAGAGGCAAGGCTCCCCTTACAAGCACTTGCCCGCGGCCCGCGTCGGCCGCAACCAACGTGTGCGGCCACCAGGGCGAGGTCGCGTAATGTATATGTCTCGTGTCTACCCGCGTCGAGGCCCCTGCCCGTCCACGGTGACCCAAAGCTGTTTAGCTTCGGACAAATCCCATCTTGCCACGGAGGGCGTCCTCTTTCAAGGGCGCCCTCCGTAAACGTGTTTGAATTGTAGGCTAAAGGCAAAGCGCCTTGCTAGCGCTCGCGAGCGACGATGAGTTGGTCCATCTCCTCGACATGCTCGCCAACGGAACCCTTGATGCTCGAGAACTCAACGGAGTTGCACACCAAGATGGGAACCGTCACATCGTAGCCCTCGGCAGCAATTGCCTCGCGATCGAACTCGATGAGTACATCGCCCTTATGGACAATATCGCCCACTTGCGCATGCACGGTAAAGTGCTTGCCCTCGAGCTGAACAGTGTCCAGGCCAACGTGAATCAGAACGTCCAGGCCATCAACCGTGTTAAGCGCAACGGCATGACCCGTGGGAAAAATCGCCTCGACCTTAGCGTCAGCAGGCGCGATTACACGCGTGCCCGTGGGCCGAATCGCCACGCCCTGACCCAAAAGGCCGGTGGCAAACGTCTGATCGTTTACCTCGGAAAGCGGAATGACGTCGCCCGAGATGGGAGCATCCAGCGTAAGGACTCGACCACGCATACCAAAAGACCTTAGGACTTTAGTGAACATGCTCCCCCTTGGACATACCAATAATCAAATACAGTCTTGCTAGTTTACCACTTGGCACTGGTTTTTGACCATTAGGGAAGTTCGCGCTTGACAACCTCGACGATGTCGTCAACCACACGCTGGGTCAGCTCGTGCGTCTCGGCCTCGGCCATCACGCGGACCAGCGGCTCGGTGCCACTCGGACGTACCAGAATGCGGCCGCGGCCGTTGAGCTCCTTCTCGGCGGCAGCGACGGCGTCCCAAATGGGCTGGCAATCGTCCAGGCCGGCCTTGTTGTCCGAATGCACGTTGACAAGCACCTGCGGATACTTCTTCATGATGCCGGCAAGGTCGGTAAGGGTGCGGCCGGTGCGCTTGAGCACGGCCAGCAGCTGCAGAGCCGTCACCAGACCGTCGCCGGTGGTGTTGTGCTCCAGGAAGATGATGTGGCCGGACTGCTCGCCACCGATAACAGCACCGTCCTCGAGCATGCGCTCAAGAACATAGCGGTCGCCCACGGCGGTCTGGACCATCTCAAAGCCCTGCTCCTTCATTGCGATGGAGAAGCCCAGGTTGCACATGACGGTCGAGACGATCTCGGAGTTGGCGAGCTTGCCGCGAGCAGCAAGGTCGGAGCCGCAGATAGCCAGGATGTAGTCGCCATCAATCTCGTTGCCCTCGCTGTCCACGAACAGCACGCGATCGGCGTCGCCGTCGTGGGCAAGGCCGATATCGGCGTGGGTGCGCAGCACGAGCTCGCGCAGGGGCTCAAGGTGCGTGGAGCCACACTCAACGTTAATGTCAGTGCCGCAGTAATCGGTGTTGATGGCATGGACCGTGGCGCCCAGGCGCTGCAGCGCGGCGGGCGTGGTCTGGCAGGAAGCACCGTGACCGCAGTCGACGGCAACAACCAGGCCGTCGAGCTTAAGGCCGTCGAGCGTGCTGATGGCATGATCGACATATGCCTTGCGGGCGTCCTTCATCTTGATGATGTGACCCACACCGGCGCCGGTCGGCAGCGTGTCGGCAGCCATGGCCTCCTCGGACATGACCCAGGCGCTGATCTCTTCCTCAACCGCGTCGGGAAGCTTCATGCCCTTGCGGCTAAAGAACTTGATGCCGTTGAACTCCGGCGGATTATGCGAAGCAGAAATGACGATGCCGCCATCGAGCTCGTTTTGGACGGTGAGCAGCGCCACGGCCGGCGTAGGGATAACGCCGCAGCAGTGCGGGCGGCCGCCCTCGGCCATAATGCCGGCGGTCAGAGCACTCTCGAGCATGGTGCCCGAAAGACGCGTGTCGCGGCCGATGCAAATGTCCGGACCAAGGAACTTGGTCGCCGCACGGCCAAGGCGAAATGCGAGGTCGCACGAAAGGTCGGCGTTGGCGACGCCACGGACGCCGTCGGTACCGAAGATGTTCTGGGGCATAGGATCGCTCCTTCCCAAGTGGGCAAAACGCAGTCGCCCACCCTAGTCGAAAAAGAAAAGCGGGGCCCGCCGAGCAATCGGCAGGCCCCGCTTGTACATTGTATCTCGTAAGGAGATAAAACCTTAGCGCTTGGAGAACTGGGGAGCGCGGCGGGCCTTCTTGAGGCCGTACTTCTTGCGCTCGACCACGCGAGCATCGCGCGTAAGGAAACCGGCCTTCTTGAGGTCAGCACGGTAATCGCCAGCGTTCAGAAGAGCGCGAGCGATGCCCAGGCGCAGAGCGCCGGACTGACCGGAGATGCCGCCGCCATCGCACAGAGCGATAACGTCGAACTGACCGGCGGTGTCGGTCACCTTGAAGGGAGCAAGGGCGTTCTCAACGAGCTGATGACGGCCGAAATACTGCTCGGCGTCACGCTTGTTGATGGTCACCTTGCCGGTGCCGGGGACGAGACGGACGCGGGCGACGGCGTTCTTACGACGGCCGGTACCCTGGTAGACAACGGTGTTCTCAGCCATCTTTAAGCCTCCAGCTCAATCTTCGTGGGGTTCTGGGCAGCGTGCGGATGCTCGGCACCAGCGTAGACCTTAAGCTTGGTCATCTGGGCACGGCCGAGGGTGGTCTTGGGCAGCATGCCGCGAACGGCGCGCTCGATGACCTTCTCCGGGTGCTTCTCCATAGCCTGGCGGAAGCTCTCAGCCTTGAGGCCGCCGTTGTAGCCGCTGTGGCGATAATAGGTCTTCGTGTCGGCCTTGTTACCGGTAAGCTGGACCTTATCGGCGTTGATGACGACAACGAAGTCGCCGCAGTCGCTGTTGGGCGTGAACTGGGGCTTGTTCTTACCGCGCAGGATCATTGCGATCTGGGTGGCAAGACGGCCCAGGACAGCACCATCGGCGTCAACGAGAACCCAGTTGCGCTGGACCTCGCCCTGCTTGGCGTAGTGAGTCGATTTCGAAATCACTTAGACTCCTCCATGTACAGTACGTGTTGTTACAGAGATTCACGGGGCTCTGCAAGTAACCCGTCCATATTACCCCGCTCGCCGCCCGAGTCAACAGGTATTTTGGCTCCGACCAGAGTTTCTGCACATGTCGTCCATGGGTCATGACGTTGCGACACTAGCGCTCGACAAATGCCTCGATATCACTCAATAGACGCTTTGCCTCCTGGCGGCCCTGAATATACAGGTCGAGCAGCTTTGCCGGATCGTGCTCAACGTGGCCGACCTCGACCGGCTTTTGCGGAGCAACGACCAGCGCGCGACCCTCGCGCTCATACTTCCACAGATGCATGCGCTGGATGTTGTAGCGGTCGTGGCGCGTCTCGATAGCCTCGAGCAGGTAGGGGTAGTCGGCATAGCGAGCGCGTGCGGCTGGCATAAACTCGTAGGGCTTTTTCTCGTACGAGCGGTCCTGCGTGACAATGACAACCGCGCGATCGAAGCCCGCCTCCTCCAGCACGTGCTCGATAGGGACCGAATCGGCCACGCCGCCATCGACGTATTTGTGCCCATCGATCTCGACCGGCGGCGTCACCAGCGGCAGCGACGTCGATGCGCGCACGGCGTCGAGGTCAAGTACGGCGCTTTTGACCGGCAGGTACGCGGCGGTTCCAAAGAGCATGTCCGTCGCGACGGCGTACATCTCGATGGGGCTCGCGTCGAACGTCTCGTTGTCAAAGGGATCCAGGCGGTCCTGGACATCGTTGAAGATAAAGTCGTAACCCACAATAGAGCCCGTGGACGCAAACGATGCGGCGCCCATGAAGCGGCTGTCGTTGCAGAAAGCCAGGTTGATGCGGTTGGCACGGCCGATCTGGTGCGACTTGTAGTTCACGCCGTTGAGGGCGCCGGCCGATACGCCATATACCGCCGGAATCTCGACGCCGGCCTCCATGAAAACGTCGAGCACGCCGGCGGTAAATTGTCCGCGGAAGCTGCCGCCCTCCAGAACGAGCGCGACCTTGCCGGCGTTCTTTGCCTTATCTTCTGCAGTCATATTGACCTCCTGCGATTGCGTTTTGGCTTTCTTCTACCCAGTTTTGGAATGGAGGGCGCATAGGTTTTGGAGTTGAGAAGATGGAGCGGATAGCGCGTCCCAGTTTGAGGCGGGATTCCGGGACGCGCTTTCCGCTTGGACTGCCGTTGGGAAAGCGCGTCCCGTTCTGAGCGCGGATTCCGGGATGAGCTTTCCGCCAACAGCCCATCCGGAAAATGCATCCCATTCCGAATGAGGATTCCGGGACGTGGTTTCCACTTGATGTGCCATCCGGAAACCACGTCCCAGTCTGAGTGCGGACTCCGGGACGCACTTTCCGCCTGGGCCGCCATTGGGAAAGCGCGTCCCACCCTGCGTTGCCGTAGCGTTTGCTTAACGCCCGCGCCCTGCACAGAGTTCGATTCTCCGCGGGTTTGGGGTTCCGTTGATGCGGCGCATGGCAGGCTGAGATTCGATAACATCGCATCCGTTTTGAGTCGGAAGTTTGCGCGAAGAATCCGCGTATTTGCTTCGCAAATCCGCACCGGCTTCGGCCGCCTGCCGGCGTCCTCGCCCGCTCGCTACAAACGCTCCGCGTTTGTTTAACGCTCGCGCCCTGCACAGAGTTCGATTCTCCGCGGTGCGGACTAGAAATAAAAAGGCAGGTAGATACGAATATCTACCTGCCTGTTACTTCTGGTGGAGGCGCGGAGAATCGAACTCCGGTCCACGAAAGCCCCCTGATTGGCATCTCCAAGCTCAGTCGCTGGTTTAGTCTCGGACGCTTTGCGCGCAGCGACACGCTCGCGGCGTCCTAACCGGTTCGGTCTTAGCCCGCGCCATACCGATTACGTGCGCGGGAGCATTCCCCTAACATGACGTCGCGCCGGTGTCGGGGAAATCACCGGGTTGACGCGCCGCTATAAACTAAGCAGCGAGAGCCATAGGCTCAAAAGAAGAGTTGTTGTCAATTCAATTTGACGGTACCCCTGTTTAACGAGGCGAGGAGACCTCGGCTTGCTTCCTCTCTCAGAGCTATCGTGTCGAAACCAGTCGCCCCCGAATGCCGGGAAAGTCTGGATGGCATTGGGCACGAGCACCCAACACCCGTCGACTTTTCAAGGAACATGCGGGGCGAACCCCGCTTGTGGAGTGTTATCTTACCACGTTCTGAAAGCGGACAGCTGTTCTATGCACGAGCTGTGAAGACCCCAATGTGCGCCGCACTTCGCACTTTTGCTACCGATCGCGTCACGTATATTTTCGCCAATCAAAATTGACCCGTCGAAAGGACCGTCATGGATACCAAACAGCAACTCGTCAATGCCCTCGCAGGCCTGGGCTCAACCATTACCGAAGCTATGGATGTCATCGAAGGCTTTGTCCCCTGCGGACATCCCGCCCTCACGGTATCGAACGCACTCGTCGCGCTGGACGCCGACGATAATGCAGCTCTCGCCCAGCAGCTTGAGACCGTCGAGGGCTTTATCGACCACGTGAGCGAAAACCGCGGCGTGACCGCCTACCACGGCGTCGAGGTCGAGCTCGCGGGTCCCAAAGCCGATCTGCTCGCAGCAATCCGCGAGGTAGGCGCCCTTATGCAGACCGCAGGCGTCAAGAACACCCAAGTCAACGAGTGGGTCTACCGCAGTCTGGCAGCACTCGACAGTTCCGACGAAAAGGCCGCCGAAAAGCTCGCAGAAAGTCCCGCCATTAAGGCCGAGCTTTTGTAAATAGCAGACGCGGGTCCCTTGGCGCATCGTCGTCCAAGAGGCCCGCAAACAGTTCGCGTCAACCGATAGCCGCGCCGCCACGTTCGGTCAAAGCCAGAATCGGCATCATTTGGCGCGGGGTCTTTGCTGCAAGATCGGCATGTTCGAGCAGCTTACGATTGTTGGTCACCAAGTAATCGACCTGCGCGCGCTTGCACGCGGCGAGCACCAAGTTGTCCTCGTAATCGCGATGGAGCGCTAAGTATTTGTCGGCCAGCCAAAGGTCCGACGCATCAGCGCCCACGGCCGTGGCGTTTTCGGTCATGTTCCGAACAAACGCCAGCGCCGCATCGCCAATCGCGCGGGCAGAAGCCTCGTCGAGCGCTCCCCCGCTGGCAAGAACGCTACGCTTCAGCTCGTGTTGGACAACGTACAGCACGTCCTTGGCAATATGCACCGGAAAGAACAGTAATGCCCCCGCCTCCGTCGCCTGCCCAATAAACGCACGCGCGGCAAGCGACTCGGCATGGTCGACGCAAAACGAGTCGACCCATACGTTGGCGTCCACCATGATCTTGAGAGGCGCCCCACTCACTGGATCATCCCCTTTTGGCGATAATGCTCATCCATGGCTTCGGAATAGATTGTGTCCCAACCGCGATCGTCGGATACGGGCGACATAGCGATGCCCAAATCTGCATAAAGCCGGTCTGCCGCTGCCCACGACGCGGTGAACGGAGTATCGTGCGCGACGGTCTGTTGCCGGCCATCAACGGCAGACAGTACTTCCTCACACTGCCCGCCACCCTGTGCGACCTTGGCCACGACCTTTTTGATGAGCTCGGGCAGTGACCCGCCCGAAAGCCGCAGCGCTTCCTCGGCACGGTTCTTGACCTGGCGATCCACGCGAACGTTCACCTGCGCCATGCTGCTAACAGCACCCACGTCGATCCCGCTCCCTTCAATTGCTAGCCCTGCTAGCAACACTATATAGAGAAGCTAGCACATGGTCAAATGCAAAAGGCCTGCGCCCGGACGACACTGATGCCGTCTGGGCGCAGGCCAGATAACGTGAGCGAACACGTCTGCTAGCGCAGGTAAGCCTTCGCGTTGCCCAGGCTGTAGGCGATCGTTGAGCCGTTGTGCAGCAGTGACGACGCCTGCGGAGTGATCATGCCGGTAATACCCAATGCCAACAGCGCCGAGTTGGTGAGCATCACCTTGGAATACGAACTCGTCAGACGGTCGATAAGCCCCTGGCTCATGCGGCGCAGGCGCACGATCGCGGCCAGATCCGTATCGGTCAGGATGATGTCGGCAACCTCCTTGGCGATGTCGCTTCCGCCACCCATCGCCAGGCCCACATCGGCCAGGCCCAGCGCCGGCGAATCGTTGACGCCGTCGCCCACCATGGCAACGTGGCGCCCCTCGCCCCTAATGCGCTCCACATACGCGTACTTGTCCTCGGGCAGCAGCTCGGCCTTAAACTCGTCGACACCTGCCTCGCGAGCAATGCGCTCGGCCGTGCGCTCCGAGTCGCCCGTGAGCATGACCACGTGCTTAACGCCCAACGCGTGCAGGTCGGCGATGGCCTCGCGGACCCCGGGCTTAAGCGGGTCCTCGATACCGAGCACGCCCACAACGGTGCCGTCGACCGCCAGATACAGCGGCGACAGGCCCTGCATCTGGGACTCGATTTGCTCCTTAATGTCGGACTCGAGCTGCGCACCCTCATCCTCGAATACAAAGTGCGCCGAACCGATGATGGCGCGACGCCCTTCGATGGACGAAGCGATGCCGTGCGCCACGATGTACTCGACGGCAGCATGGCGCTCGCGGTGCTCGAGCCCGCGCTCGTGGGCGGCGTTGACCACGGCACGCGCCACCGGATGCGGGAAATGTTCCTCCAGGCAGGCAGAAAGGCGCAGGACCTCGTCCTCGCTCCAGCCGTCGGTCGTGAGCACGCAAGCTAGGCGCGGCTGAGCCTCGGTCAGCGTACCGGTCTTATCAAACACGATGGTGTCGGCCTTGGCAAACGACTCAAAGTACTTCGCACCCTTGACCATGACGCCCATCTTGGCGGCGTCGCTCATGGCAGTCATGACGGCGACGGAGCCCGTGAGCTTAAGTGCACACGAGTAGTCAACCATCAGTGCCGCTGAGGTCTTGATGAGGCTGCGGGTGGTAAGCGCAACCAGGCCCGCGAGCAGGAAGTTCCACGGGACGATCTTGTTGGCAAGGTCCTCCATATGCGACTGGCCCTCGGACTTGAGCGAGTCGGCCGTCTGCACGAGCGAGACGATCGAGCGCAGCTTGGTCTGCGCCGTGTTGGCGCGCACGCGCACCAAGATGCTGCCGTCTTCCACGACGGTGCCGGCGAATACGTCGTCGCCCACGCTGCGCTCGACGGCCAGCGGTTCGCCGGTCAGGGTCGCCTGGTTGACCATGGCGCTTCCCTGCTCGACCACGCCATCGATGCAGATGGACATGCCGGTGCGCACGGCGACCAGATCGCCGGGCTCAAGCTCGGTCGCGGCAACGCTTACCTCGATGTCGCCGACGACCTTTTGCGCCTTGTCGGGCACATCGAGCAGAGAGTTGATGAGCTCGTTTTCGCTCATGGCGCGCGTGTAGTCCTCGAGCAGCTCGCCCACGTTGAGCAGGAACATCGTCTGCCCCGCGGTGTCGACATCACGCTTGACGAACGAAATGCCGATGGCCGAAGCGTCGAGCACAGGAACGGTCAGGCGTGGCTGCGCCAGCTCATGAAGGGCAGCGCGCAAAAATGCCATGTAACCGGCCACGACAAACACCGCACGCAGAGGCGTCGGCAAGAACCAGCGACGTACGTAATGGGCACCGACGAGTGTCGCCAGGTCCATAACGAGTTTGTGCTTGCGCGGCTCGAGTTGCATCACGTAGCCCGACTTGGCATCGGTGATAGCTTGAGCATCGAGTGCGCCTAGGGCGTCGAGCACGCTTGCGCGGCGCGGCTCGTCGTACTCCAGCGCCATCTGGCCAATACGGCCGTAGACGCGCACCTTGCGCACGCCGTCGATATCGCCGCTGAGCTTAAGAAGTGCATCGAGATCGCTCTCTGGCACAGGACCCGCCAACTGAAGGCGGGTCCTGCCGGGGATCTCGCTGATAATCGAGAATCTCATTGTTTGTGCCTGGGAGCGTTACTCGGCTGCCTCGTCAGCAGCGGCCTCGCTCTGGGTGATGTAAGCAGCCTCGGCAACCATGTCATCGACATTGGCCTTGGCCTGCTCGACCATGTCCTGGTAGCAGTTCTTGACGCGCATACCGCACGCGATGCCCTGCACGCAGGCATTCTTTACCGGAGCGCTGGTGAGCAGCTTGATGCCGGCCGTACCAAGCAGAAAACCGCCACCGACAAGCAGGGTGTTAAAAGTCGACTTCTTCATGTTGCTTCTCCCTTTTGCCGCACAAGCGCGGCATGGTGCCTTAGCACCCGAGTTCATTAGTTTGCTCGAGCACGCTTTTGAAAATAGTTTAGTATAACTATTTGGTCAACAATGGCTAACTTTTTGGAAACTATGGGGATGGACTCAATATGACAAAGGGACTGTCCCTTTGTCATATTCCTACAGCTGCCAGGCAGCCGCTTCCTTTTGCAGCGCAACCATGCGGGCGAATTCTCCGCCTGCCGCCTTGAGCTGCGCCGGAGCACCCTGCTCGGCAACCACGCCATCCTTGAGCACAACGATCTTGTCGGCATTTTCCACCGTACGCATGCGATGCGCAATCACGATAACCGTCTTACCTGCGAGCAGACGGGAAAGTGCCTGTTGCACCACGGTCTCGTTCTCCACATCCAAGCTCGCCGTCGCCTCGTCCAACAGCACGATGGGCGCATCTTTGAGCAGCGCACGGGCGATGGAGATGCGCTGGCGCTCGCCGCCGGACAGCTTGGAACCGTTCTCGCCGATCATGGTGTCGTAGCCCTGCGGCATACGGCTCACAAACTCGTCGCAGTTGGCGGCACGCGCGGCCGCAAGCACTTCCTCATCGGTGGCGTCACGACGCCCGAGGCGGATGTTTCCCATCACCGTGTCGTCAAAGAGCAGCACGTCTTGGAACACAATGGCGTAGTCGCGCAGGAGCACCTCGGGGTCGACGCCCGCAACATCCACACCACCCACGGTAACCTTGCCCGCAGTGGCATCCCAAAAGCGCGCGGCCAGGCGGCTCACCGTAGACTTACCGGAACCCGAAGGACCGACCAGTGCCGTGACCTCGCCTTCCTTGGCGGTAAAGCTCACATCGGTAAGAACTTTCTCGCCGGCGCGGCCGTCCTCGCCCACACCATAGCCAAATGCCACGTGATCGAACACCACATCGTGGCCCGCGGACTCAAATTTCTCGCTGCCCCGCGCCACAGGCTCTTCCATGATGGAACGCATGCGCTTGGCAGACGACTCGGCGGCAAACAGCTCGGACATTAACATTAACGCCTGGTCAAAAGGCGCATAGATACGGCTCACCATAAGCAGGAAGGCAAACATCACCAAAAAGTCGACCTGCCCGGAGGCGACCACCGCGGCGCCCGTAACCAGCGTGGTGGCAATGCCCAGACGCAGGATGACAAAGGCGGAGTTGACCAAAAGCCCGTTAGCGAGCTCGCCCTTGGTGGTCTCACGCTCCTCGGCATCGATCACAACGTTGAGTCCCTCAAGATAATGGGCCTCCTGGTTGGTGGCGCGGATCTCGCGAACGCAGTCGAGCGTCTCTTGAATAGCCTCGGTAACCTTGACCTTCTCAGCGCGTACGCGATCGAACACTGGAGTCATGGGGCCGCGTGTTAGATACAGCACGGCAAAGGCCACGGGAACGCTCCAAAACGCCGCGATCGCCAGCTGCCAGCAAAAGAACAGCGACGCCACAAATACAATGGCGCTTGCGATGACGGCACCCCAAAGTTCTCCCAGCACGTGGCTGTAGGCGTGCTCCATGGCTTGGACGTCACCCATGATGGTCTCGGTTAAATCGGCCAGATCACGACGACCGAAAAACGACAGCGGCAGTTTGCGCAAGCGCTCGGCGATCTCCATACGCTGCTTGCCGCACTCCTCGTAAAAGATGCAGTAGGTGTAGTAATACTGCTGCCAGTTAGAGACAAAGAGCAACACGAAAAAGACCAGGAGGCCGCCCACGATCGGCAGGGCATCCGGCAGGTCAGCCCCGCTGGCGAGATGCTCGACAAAGCCGGCCATAACCAGGAATAAAAAGCCCATGCCGGCCATGGTAATGAGATTGGTGAGCGTGGTCCAGAAAATGCCGCGTTTTACGCCGGCGACGCCTTTATCGGATAGGAAATACTTCTTTTGGAATGAGGCGAACATTTAGGCCTCGCCTCCCTTCGTGACGGCGGCATCCGCAGTCGCTGCAGTGATTTTCCAGCTCGCGGCCTGTTCGTATTCGGCCCACATCTTGGCATACAGACCGTTTTGGGACAGCAACTCGGCATGGGTACCCGATTCCTGCACGCTGCCCTGATTGAGCACCACGATTTGGTCTGCGCCCACTACAGTCGAGAGTCGGTGCGCAATCATAATGACCGTGCGACCCGCCGCCAGCTTGCTAAAAGCGCGCTGGATGAGCGCCTCGTTCTCGGGATCGGCAAACGCCGTGGCCTCATCGAGCACCACGATAGGCGCGTCTTTAAGGATCGCGCGGGCGAGTGCCACGCGCTGGACCTCGCCGCCCGAAAGATATGCTCCGCCGGCACCGAGCATGGTATTGATGCCCTGTGGGAGCTTGGCCACAATGTCGTCGCACTGAGCTGCGGAGAGGGCCGCACGCACTTCGTCGTCAGTGGCCGTAGGCTTGGAGGCGCGCACGTTATCGGCAAGTGTTTGCCGGAACAGCTGGTTGGTCTGGAACACGAAGGCGACCTGGTCCATAAGCTCGTGCGGATCCATATCGCGAACGTCCACGCCTCCTACGAGCACTCGACCCGAGGAAACATCCCAAAAACGCGGGATCAGGCTTGCGCAGGTTGACTTGCCGCCGCCCGAGGGACCCACCAGGGCGAGGGTGCTACCCGCGGAAACGCTAAAACTCACATAGCTGACAGCAGGTGCTTCGGCACCCTCGTAGGTAAAGCTCACGTCCTCAAATCGCACGTCGCCGCCGGCAGGGTGCTTGGGTTGGGCGGGCACGGAGAGCTGCTTGGAATCCATGATGCTTCGAATACGGGCCAGTGAATCGGCACTCATCTGAGAGGCCTCGCCCACAAACATGAGCTTGGTCATGGCCGTCGGCACCACGGCCGAAAAAATCGCGTAGAAGGTGAAGTTGGCCAAAAAGTGCGCAAAATCCGTCTCGCCCGGAGCTAGCAGCAACGCTACCGGCAAAAAGAATGCCACGAGGCCATTGAGCGCGGTAAGGTTGAGTACCTGCGGACCTCGGCAGAACGTGCCCGCATAGCTTTGTGCCATGTCCGCGTATTCGGCAATCGCATCGTGGAAGGCCTTGAAGGAGTAGACCGTCTGCTGAAACACCTTGACCACGGGGATGCCGCGTACGTACTCGGTGCCGGTCTTGTTCATCTTGACCAGCGCTCCCATGTAGGCCTTCATGAACTCGGCGCCTTTGCCGCCCATCATGGTGGTCATGGCGCCAAGCGAAACGACGACCGAGATAAGGCATGCCACCCCCAAACGCCAATCGAGGGCGAAAAGCAGCACGAGCAGACCTGCGACCATGGCGGCGGCGCCTGCGATATCGGGCAGCATGTGCGCGAGCAGAGTCTCGGTGGAGGCGGCGCATCCGTCTACAATACGGCGCAGCTCACCGGTAGCGTGCGTGTCAAAGTAGCCAAGCGGCAGCTTAAGCAGGTGCTCGCTCGTCGTCTTGCGGATATTGGACGCGCAGCGAAACGCAGACAGGTGCGTGCACATGAGCCCCACGAAATAAACTACGATGCTTGCCAGGGCAAAACCCACTGCCCACCAGCCATACATCGCGATATCGGTGGCTTCGCTCCAGTTAGGTGCCACGGCGATCAGATCGCGCGCGACAAGCCAAATGCACACGTACGGGCCAAAGCTCAGCAGCTGCGAGAGCGCCGAGAGCGCCATGCCCAAATACGTTAGGAATTTACGGTCGCCGGCATATGCAAGCAGCTCGCCGATACCGCCGCCTTCCCTTTTTGATCCCTTTGCCATGAGATTCCTTTCTAACGGCTTGAGAGTTAACCTCAATCAACTTATCATTGATGTGTTAGCCATGGCTCACAATCAAGCCAGGCGTGGACGTTTCTGCAAAGGAAAGGGACGCTTTTGCAAATACGGCGGGCAGCGACCGGCATAACCGAGCTCTACGCACCACAGTTTGAGCAGTTTGGCCTGGAGCTTACCGGCGAGGGCGCCGTCTTTACCGGCGAGGTGGCAAACGACCGGGCGCACGGCCGCGCATGGATCATGCCTCTCTCCCCTGCCTGCATCGTCATGGAGCATTTCATCACCCCGACGCACGATATGTACCTGGCCGAATACACACCCGAGCCATACGCCTGCGTGAGCGAAGTCAGCGCGCCCACACTTACATGCATGCCCGAGGCTGGCATAACGCCCGCGAACCTCAAACCATTGCATGGACCGTGGCCAAACAATGCCGTTTGCAGCTTTATCCAAGATAACTGTGGCGAGGAATTAAGCCCGCTGTTTGCGGGGGAGCTCTATCACTCGCGCTCGGTGCTCTTTTTGCCTGGATATTTTGACGAACTGGAGCACCGCTATCCCACCGAGTTCGCGGGAATCTTTGAGGCGTTTGCCGAGCCATGGCACGAGGAAGCGACGTCTGCCATCTGCCACACGTTACGCCGGATTAACGAGGACCGCGCCCGCACCGTAGGCGGACACGTCTATATGCAGGGCATCGTGGAGACCATGGTCGCGGAGCTCGCCTGTTCGCGCGCGGCCCACAAGCAGGCGCGGCAGGCGGCAGACACACGCGTCAGCATAACCATTGCCGAAGAAGCAACGGCAATGATTGAGCGCGCGCTCGACAAGGGCAGGCATGTAAGCATCAACGAGGTGGCCGAGGGACTCTTCACGAGCCGCTCCAAACTATGCGCCACCTTTAAGGCCCAAACAGGCGAGTCCCTCGGCGCCTACATTCGCAGACGCCGTATGGAGCGAGCACAGGACCTTTTGGCCGATAGCGCGCTCACGATAGCGCAGGTGGCAGAGCGTCTAGGCTACCCTCAGCAAGCCGCCTTCGCCCAAGCCTTCAAACAATACACCGGCATGACACCCACGGCTTGGCGAAGCAAGCATCGCTAAGGCCCAAGCTCCCTGGCCGTAACGGAGCGATTAATTAGCCGCCGCCCGTCAGCTCACCCAGGATCTAAACGTCAAGATGCGCACAATCAAGCGCCTTTTTGATAAGAGGGACAGATCGATCAGCCAAATACAACGGAATGTTGAGCACCCCGTCATCGAGCTTTAGGTTCTTAAGTGAGTAGCGGACCCTCAATGGAGTCGTCTCCGCATGCTTGTCGGCATAGTACTTAAGGCTCTTGGAATGAACGGCCTCTCCCGATTTGACCTCGACGGGAACGATTTCGTTTCCGACTTGAATCAAAAAATCGACTTCGTGCTTCGGTTTCTCGTTTGTCCAATAACGCGGAGCAGCATCTAACTGTGAAAGTAATGCCTGAAGCACATAGTTCTCGGCGAACGAACCTTTGAACTCCGAAAATAGCGCATCCGAGATGGCAAAAGCGGACGCATCCAGCCTTGCCATGCGGCGCAGCAAGCCGACATCAAGACAGTAGACTTTAAATGCCTTGAGGTCATCGTACGCAGAGAGCGGCACACCACCGGCAGCATTAAGGCGAACCGCCGTGATGAGCCCAGCATCGGCAAGCCATTCCAGAGCATCCTCGTATTCTCGAGCACGAGCCCCCTCGCGCACCGCACCCCAAACGAACTTTTTGTTCTCGCGCGCCAACTGAGCTGGAATCGAGTTCCATATTTGCGAAAGCTTGGCGAACTGCGCACGGCCGCCATGCTTGGCAAAATCGCGCTCGTAGGAATCCAAGAGATCAGACAACACCTTATCGACCTGAACGATATCGCCCGTCTCCACCCACCGGCCAAGAGCCTCTGGCATGCCGCCGCATGCAAAATAACGACGAAGATGCTCGACGAGACGGACATGGAAGAAATCGGGCACTGTCTCGATCTGATCCAGGCCGCCAAGGTATTCGTCGTAGTTTGCAGCGCCCTCGGCTTTCAGAAACTCGGAAAAGCTCATGGGGCGCATCTCCATGAACTCGACCTTTCCCACCGGAAAAGCGCTGGTCTCACGGGACAAGCGAACGCCCAACAAAGACCCTGCGCATGCGACGTGATACTCGGGGGCCTCGTCACAGAAGTATTTAAGGGCACCGACTGCAGAAGGACAATCCTGGATCTCATCAATAATAAGCAGCGTCTCGCCAGGATCGATAGGCTGTCCAAGTGCCAGGGAAAGATTTGAGATGATCCGTCGAGGATCGCGCGTACCTTCGAAAAACTGAGCGTACTCGCTCTGTACCCCAGGTGACGGCTCCTCGAGCGTCAGATACACAAAATTGAGGTACGAGGTTCGGCCGAACTCCTTAAGCGCCCACGTCTTTCCAACCTGGCGCGCCCCCTTAAGGATAAGCGGCTTACGATATTCTGACGCTTTCCAAGCGTTAAGCTTGGCAATGATATCTCGCTGCATGACCGAACCTCCCGCAAAGAAACTTCCGTAAATGTGATATTTCCCACATTTTACCCTAGGTAAAATGTGGGAAATATCACATTTACGGAAGTTTTAAGCTCGTTTCGCCACACTTTCATCACATTGAAAAGGCGGAGGCGCATTTTGCGCCTCCGCCACCATCTTTCCTATCAGCCCCACCTGACCCGAACGGCCGAGTCGTCACGGAACCCGGGAGCCCCGGCAGGGCGGGTGTTTGCTCAAAATGAGTTCCGCACGCAAAGAAGGCCACTTAATG
>NZ_JBCOIL010000020.1:0-50939 GCF_040926265.1 Collinsella aerofaciens
GCCTCTCGGCGGCCTTGCGAAAAACAAATCCAAGTTAGACCATTTCAAATGGTTCGATGTCTGCCCGGATGCGACACAGCTTGTGTGTCCATCCTCGCAGTATCCGGTTCTCAAGGTGCACGCCTGCGCTGCTCATCCGGTTGCACCGGGCCGCGCGGCAAGGAGATATATTGCCAGACCGGAGGGCCCCCGCGGGCGGGAATCGCGCACTCCATATTTTGTTCACAAATGAATAGGTCCCTCAGTCGCATCACTGAGGTTAAAACTGAAGCATTGGCTTCTGATATTGGCGATGACCAGCTGTTTTATGTGTATTGAGACATCGGTCATCTCTGGAGCGCTACTTTACTCCAAAGGCATCAGTTATTTGTTTCCCATCGGTAAAAGGCGGGTTTTGTTCGCCAAGCGTTCTTATATATAGCTAGATACGGGTTCGAACCCGTGCACCGGCAACAAAAAAGCGACCAACCGGAGTTGGTCGCTTTCTATTCCATGGTGGGCCGTCAGGGGTTCAGCCTGCTTCGCAGGCGGCCGCTGCGGCGCTTTCGCGCCTTGCGCGCTGCGCTGGCAAACGCTCACGCGTTTACTCAGCTCCGCGCTCCGACGGGTTCGAACCCATGAAAGGACGACAAAAAAGACGGCCAACCGAAGTTGACCGTCTCAACAATCTTTGGGTGGGCCGTCAGGGGTTCGAACCCTGGACCTTGGGATTAAAAGTCCCCTGCTCTGCCAGCTGAGCTAACGGCCCGCGGGTGGCATTGTACCACGGTCTGGGACTATTCCCAACTCCATTGGCCGTTCTGGAAAATCACAACTTCACGTCCATCAGGCGTAATGCCCGTAATATCGATGTCGTCCGTGCCGATCATAAAATCAACGTGCGTGCTCGAGACGTTAACACCATGCTCCAGGAGCTCCTCCTTGGACATGTCATACCCACCCTCGATACATTCGGGGAAACCGACACCTAGCGCGAGATGGCAGCTAGCGTTCTCGTCATAGAGCGTATCGTAGAACAGAACACCACTTTCGCGGATCGGCGTGTTCTTGGAAATGAGCGCGACCTCTCCCAGGTGAGCAGCGCCCTCGTCAGTATCGATGATACTTGCGAGCGTTGCCTTGCCCACGCGGGCGTCGTAGCCCACCACGCGGCCGCCCTCGAACTTAATCCAAAAATCGTCGACTTTATTGCCGTGGTGGATGAGCGGCATGGCCGAGTACACGATACCGTCGGCGCGCATGCGATCGGGCGAAGTGAAGACTTCCTCGGTGGGAATGTTGGGGAAGAAGGGGTGCCCATCGGGCGTCTTGCCCTTGCCGCCGGCCCACTCGTGACCCTTCGTCATGCCAATCGTCAGATCGGTTCCATTTGCCGCGGTGTAATGCAGGCGGTCGAAACGATTGTCGTTCAGGAAACGCAGGTTCTTTTCGAATGCGGCGTCATGGAGTTCCCAGTCGCTCTCTGGGTCCTGGCCATCGGCGCGAGCGGTGTGCAGAATCGCATTCCACAGCTTATAGATTGCAACCTCATCGGCGTCTCCCGGGAACACCTCGCGCGCCCAAGCCACGACCGGAGCGCCGGCGATGCACCACGGATTGATGTTGTAATCCAGTCCACGGCGGAAAACTTTGCACTGCGTGTTCTTTGCCTTAGAAGCTGCAGCGGGCTTAGCGGGATCGATGCCCTTAAGGGCGGCGGGGTCCGCACCCTCGATAAAGATAAAGCAGGCACCGTCCTGGGCCAGGGAATCCAGCTGCAGGCGCTTCCACTCGGGCGTCTGCTCAAAATAGCTTTTCTCGACATGCTCGTACGTGAGCCTCGTCACGGCATCATCGGCCCAGATGACCGTCACGTGGCCGGCGCCGGCAGCATAGGCCTCCGCGACCACCACGCGCGCAAACGGCGCGCACTCAACCGGAGACTGAACGACGACTTCCTGGCCGGGCTTAACGTTTACGCCCTTGCGGACAACCAGGCGCGCATAGTTTTTAATCTTGGGCTCCAGGGACTTCATACCCTCCAGGGCCTCTTCGACCGTCAGGGCAGCTCGAATCATGTGCCACTCCATCTATCTATAGAACAGTAAAAAGGCGCGCCGCAAAAACGACGCGCCTTATATCTTAGCGATAAGTATGTATGCAAACGCTACTTCTTCTTGGAGTCCTTCTTGTCCTCCTCGGCAGCCGCGCGCTCAATAAGAGCGTTGAGCTTGTTCTCGGACATGCCCTCGGCCTGCGCGCGGTACATGTTGCGCAAGGGACGAATACGAGCGAAGTCATAGATAAAGTCGCCCAAAATGATGACGTAGGACAAAACAATGCCGACCATCTGGACAGGGCTGGACACCATGCCAGCGGGAGCGAAGTACAGCGAGGCCCAAATTGCCACGACGAGCACCATGCCAATGGCGAGCACAATCCACCAGATGCGACGGCGCTTGGTGTAGTCCTCGTCCTGCTTGAGGAGGATATTCGACACCGTATAGATGCGGTCCTCCTTGGCGCGCTGCTTAGCCTTGCGGGCGCGCTTCTCCTCTTTAGAGAGGCCCTCGAGGCTCTCGCCCTTCTCGAGCTCTTTGCGGCGTGCCTTAGACGAAGCCGGCACGACGCGAACGGAGCTCGCTGCTTGGCGGGCGGGCTTAGCAGATGCGGCAGACTTGCGCGCAACCCCGGTAACTTCGTGGGATTGCGTGCGCTTGTTCGTGGCGCTACGGGTACTCACTTATGCGTTCTCCTTCATGCTTGTGAACTGGGAGCCCGTGATGATCTGGAAGGCCTCGCGATAGCGCTCGGACGTGCCATCGATGACCTCGGCGGGCAGGTGCGGGGTCTCCCCCGTCATATCCCAGTTGGCCTTGAGCCAATTGCGGACGAATTGCTTGTCGTAGCTAGGCTGGATCTTGCCCTCCTCGTAGCTGGCAGCAGGCCAGAAACGGCTGGAGTCGGGCGTGAGGCACTCGTCGATCAGCGTGACCTTGCCATCAATAACACCAAACTCGAACTTGGTGTCGGCAATGATGATGCCACGGGTCGCGGCGTACTCGGCAGCGGCCTTGTAGATCTTGAGGGAAAGGTCACGAATCTGCGTGGCGATGTCCTCGCCCACGATCTCGCAGCAACGCTCGAACGAGATGTTCTCGTCGTGGTCACCGATCTCGGCCTTCGTGGACGGCGTGAACAACGGCTCGGGAAGCTTGGAAGCCTCGGTCAGGCCCTCAGGCAGCTGGATGCCGCAGACGGTGCCGTTCTCGTCGTAGGTCTTCTTGCCCGAACCGGTCAGATAGCCGCGGACGATGCACTCGATAGGAATCGTCTGGGCCTTCTTAACCAGCATGGCGCGGCCAGCGAGGTAGTCACGATACTCAGCAAACTCCTCGGGGAAATCCGCCGGGTCGATGGAAACGAGATGGTTGGGGACGATGTCGGCAAACTTATCGAACCAGAATGCCGAGATGCGATTGAGCACCTCTCCCTTAAACGGAATCTCGTCGGGAAGAATGAAGTCGAACGCAGAAATGCGGTCGGTGGCGACCATCAGCAGGTTTTCACCGGCATCGTAAATATCACGAACCTTGCCACGGGAATCCGGACGACGCTCCATCGTTGTCACGTGAGTCACTCCTTACCTAAATACGACAGAAATGCGGGTTCTTTCCCGCATGTTTTCGCAAACTCGGAGCGGCAGGGACGCGGCCCCTCCTTCACCGAATAGCGAAAAGCTAGTGCTCCATTGTAGTAGATGCCGCGTCCGCCGTGTGCTCGCGGGGCAGATGAATTGTAAAAGTCGTACCCTTTCCAAGCTCCGACTCCACGGATATGTAGCCATGGTGACGCTCGACGATCTGCTTGGTCACGGCGAGGCCGACGCCCAGGCCGCCAGCTTCGCGGGCGCGGCTGGCATCGGCGCGCCAAAACCGCCCGAAAATGCGCGACAGATCGTCCTTGGCAATACCGATACCGGTATCAGAAACGGCAATGCTGACGTGCCTGCGGTCACTGAGCACCGACACCACGACCCAACCGCCCTCGGGGGTGTAGCGCATGGCGTTGCTCATGAGGTTGATAACACATTGCGTGATCATGTCGGGATCGGCCTCGACGACATCGTCGTGCCCTTGGGTTTCATCTGCAAAGCGAAGACGAAGGTCACGGTCGGCAAACAGACGCTCCTGGCCGTTCACAATCGATCGCACGAACGGAACCATGTCCACCGGTTCTAGATTGAGCGGAACCGTGCTGTTTTCCATACGCGATAGGTCGAGCATCTGCTGCACCAGACGAGCCAGGCGACGCGTCTCGGAAGCAACGGTCTCCAAATGCTCATCGTCGGTGGGATACACACCGTCTTGCATGGCCTCGACCGTTGCCAGCATGGCCATGAGCGGCGTGCGCAGCTCGTGGGCAACATCAGAGGTCAGGCGCTTTTCGTGCTTCATATCCTTTTCGAGTGAGGTGGCCATCTCGTCGAAGGTCTCTCCCAGCTGATCGATCTCGTCATCGCCGCGCAGCCCCGTGCGAGCCGACAGGTCGCCGTCACGGATTTGCTTTGCGGTACTGGTGATGCGATGAATCGGTTTGGTGAGCATGCGCGACACGAGCGATCCGATAACGACCGAAATGCAGATTGCAACAACCGCGGCGAGGGCCATGGCGTTAAAGGTCTTCTCCCTAAACGCAGAGTCCGCCTTGGTGAGCAGAGCGTCGGAGCCGATGGCCCACAGCTTTACCTGTCCGACATGCTCGCCGGAAGACGTTACAATCTCGACGTTAGCAACGCTATCGGAGTCGGTTGGAGCAGACGAGACCGGGCTATGCGATGCCCTCTTGCCGCTCGTGTCGTCGGTCGTAGCCTGGTTTTCGCGTACATCGGCGGTGGCGCTTGCCGAGGGCCAGGAATCGTCATAAACGATCACACCCTTTTTATTGACGACCTGCATGCCCAGATCGTCGGAAACCAAACTCGACGTTGCGACCGTGCGCAGTTCTCCCGCGGTCCAAGAGCCGTTTTCCTCATATGAGGTCGCCAACTTCTCGGCAGCGGAATTTGCGATTTCGACGATATTGGAGCGTGTGTAATCCGAAAAGACCGTGCCCCACACAACAGAGACAACGCCCACCAGCACCAATACCGTCATGAGCGATGTCAGAGCAAAAGCAAGTGCCATGCGCGAGGGATAGCTCATCGTTGGCCGTGAATCGGAACGAGGCGTGTTCCAACTAGCCTTGGAACCCGCCTCGCTCTCCTGCTTGTGCTTTTGTCCGATTTCAAAGCGCGCAGGTGTCATATGTGATTTCCCTATTTCTCGTCCGACTTATCGGTCTTGGCCGGAGCCTCGAAGCGATAGCCGACACCATGGACGGTGTAGAGCCACTTGGGCTTCTTGGGATCATCGCCCAGCTTGGCGCGAAGATTCTTCACGTGGCTATCGATGGTGCGCTCATAGCCCTCAAAGTCATACCCGAGCACTTTCTCGACCAGCTCCATGCGGTTATACACACGGCCGGGATGGCGGGCAAGCGTGGTGAGCAGCTTGAACTCGGAAGCCGTCAGATCGACTTCCTTGCCCTCGACCAAGATCTTGTGGCCCGAGATATCGATGACCAGATCGCCGAAGTCGAGTACCTCGACGGCGGGCTCGTCGGCCTGATGGGCACGGCGGAACAGAGCGCGAACGCGGGCGACGAGCTCGCGCGGCGAGAACGGCTTAATCAGATAGTCGTCGGCGCCGAGCTCAAGACCGATAATACGGTCCTCGATCTCGCCCTTAGCCGTCAGCATGATGATGGGGACATCCGAGGTATCGCGAATGGTGCGGCAAACGCGCTCGCCGGGGATCTTGGGGAGCATAAGGTCGAGCACGACCAGGTCGAACTGATGCTTCTCGAACTCCTCGATCGCGGACTGGCCATCGCCGACGCCCACAACCCAGTAGCCTTCGCGCTCGAGATAGGCAGCGACGGCGTCACGGATTGCCTTCTCATCCTCGACCAGCAGAATCTTTTTTGCATCTGAAGCCATAACACGGCCCCCCTGTCTCAATTAGCTAAGAACAAGCCCATTTTAACGCACCTGAGCCCGCCAGATGCCGCTATGACGCGGCAGCTCGGCGGGCGGTACTCACAATTACAACGCGTTTATTCCCCTGTTGGCGCCTTTTTAACCCCTCTAAGCTTAAAGAGAGAATAGGCGTGCAGTGACCGTCTCTGGTATACCCTGGCTGTTGCGCACCGTGGCGTACGTAAGGAATGAGTCCGATTTTCCCGCCGTAGCTGGATAATCGCCATACTCCAAAGCGCGGTCGGGCGACAGCAGCGAGCCATAGGTCTTGGCAGAGGTGTCGATCAGGAAATGCGACGCCTGTACCTTAACAAGGTATTTATTCTTCTTGCCAGCCGCACATGCGAGCGGCTCGCGTGACAGGAAGAGGTACGGCCCTCCCTCATTACCGATATACGTGCCCATATTGCCCAGGCTGCCCACGCCACTATAGGCCGCCTCGATAGAAAACACGAAGGTATCGCCCATATATACGGCCTCGAAAGGCGAAACTGACGAAGGGAGGACCAACTGGGCACGCTTGGTGTTGTTGCCGTCGGTCAGATCGATTGCCGTTATGCCGTAGTAGACGCCCTCGTCGTTGCGGACACGCGGCGAGATGGTCAAAATGCCGTCGCTCGCGCGCGGGGCCGATGCAAAGCGGCCCGTCGATTTCCAAATTACCTCGGCCTTGGATTCATCAAGCGAGCGACGATAGCAAAACGAATCACTACTCGTTTTATTGCCGCCTGCCGAAGGCATTTTATACCAGATGACCGATGACCCGAACGCCGTAAACAGGGGCGGATCATAGTCCTTGCCACCTCGATCGAGCTCAACCACGTCGCCAGAGAGCGAAGCGCCCGACAGATTTTGAGCGTAGAGCTTCCACGATGAATTGGCAAAGTTCATCTCAACCCACGCGAATACGCCGTCGCCGGCACGGACATCGTAGAATGCATATCCCGTGCCCTCGATAGGATCCTCGATTAATGTGGTAAGCGAGCCATCACCCAGGTTGAGCACACCGAGTGTGTTGGCGTGCAGCGCCGATGCGGGCGCCATCATCGCCGCGGCGTAATCGCCGTCGCAGTAGTACAGCAGCGTACCCAGAGGCAGCGTCCACGACGCCGCCGGCTCAAGATCGATGTCGACTGCCTCGTACTCATCCGTAATCGAGATGATCTTGGAATCGTCCTTGATAACCTGCGGCTCGCCAGCGGCATCATCACTCGTGCCCGTTTTTTTCGAGCAACCGGCCAGTACGGCAGCAGCACCGGTAGCGGCGCCACCCAGCACAAAACCTCGACGCGTTATTCCATTCTTAAAGCGATCAGCGATGCTCATTAGGCGATCTCTGCGCGAGCGGCCTCGATAGCGCGCGTAAGCTGATCGGCGCAAGAGGTCTTTTTCATACCGCAGGTATTACCGGCGAGAACCTCGATTACGCGATCGGCGGGAGCGCCCTCGACCAGCCTGGAGATGGCCTTGAGGTTGCCATCGCAGCCGCCAGTAAACTCGACGCCCAGCACCTTGCTGCCATCGTCAGAGAGATTGAGGTGAATATTGCGAGAGCATACACCCTGAGGCTTGTAGTCAAAACTAATCATTGAGATCCCCTCTCAGAAAGAAATTTCAGACGTCTATTATCCCCGCCTGGACCGACTTATTATCGCAAGCACCGATTCAACATCCTACGATGCTTGGACTGGCGGGGGCAAGATTAGCAGTCCGCACCCTGTACGTGGACCATGCGCTTCTCCCGATACATATTGTGGTCGGCGACGCGATATACATCGGCCAGCGTATTTCCAGCCGTCTCGACGGTCGCCACGCCAATCGATGCGCTGACCGTCAGGGTCTCATCGCTTACCGCGGCAAGACCGAGACGAAGATCCTGTTCCAGCCCGAGCGCAGACTCGTTGTCAGTATGGGGGCAAACCAGCAAAAACTCGTCGCCGCCAACGCGCATCGGCAGGTAATCCGCACCAGCCACCCGCCGCAGCACGGACGCCGTCCGTCGCAGCAGTTCATCCCCCATCTCGTGACCATAAATGTCGTTGGTCCGCTTGAGATAATTACAGTCCACCATAATCACGCTCACTGGCAAGTCCTCGTTTACCAGGCTATCTCCACGCGATTCCAGATAGTTGCGGTTGCGAAGCCCCGTCAGTTTATCTTGGTATGACAGCTCCTCGGCATGCTTGACCATCGATATGTTGTGCGTCGCCACGACGACCGAATCCAGGCGGCCTTGCTCATCGCGATGCTGGGGGACAACCTGTAGCGAGTACCAAGTGCCTCGACAATCTCGCACCTCGGCAGCCAAGTACGGTACGCCCTCCATGCGTTCACGAAGCGTACTTATATCTACGAGCCCCACGACCGCTTCGCGGCTTTCGGGGCTCACGATATCCCGGCAGACCGTGTCCATAAAGTCATATGCCTCGCTATGCTCGGCAAACATCTTCGCTATCGCCGGCGACATATTGATTCCCTCGATCTCGAGGGTGTCAAGATGCAAAAGGAAGGTCGAATCGTAGATGGCGCTTATGGCATTGATAATGCCGAGCTGTTTATCCTTTTCGACCAAATTGCGGTGGTCAGCGATATTTCGAGCCAACAGTACCACGACCCAAAACGCAAGGCACACCAAGACGCCGACGGCGACAAATGAAATCCTGTCAGACATGACCTCAGATTTGGGATATAGCGCAAACAGGCGGTAGTCCTTATATGCCGCACGCACGGCATATAAGGTGGTCCCCCGATATTCGATACGTGTTACGCCCTCGTCTTTCCAGTCAATTCCGCTATCGGCGAGAAGCCGGGCAAGGGTTATATCGACGGTCGAATCGTTTGAAGAAACGATTTGCGCATCGCGCATCACAAGCACTGTTGGACTCTGATGGAACGTGTTGTTCACAAGGACGTCGGCGATTGTGTATGAATAGTCATCGGCGGGCTCAGCCGCAAGGGATCGATACCCCAACGCTACCCCATCACCGTATGGAACGGCACTCACGGCAAAGTCGACACCGCGGCGCTCGACAGCGGTCGAGTAGGAAACTTTGGACCCTCGATACATCGATGCGATCGACGAACAGGCCAGCTCCTCTCGCCACAGCATGAGTGGATCGCGGCCGTCGATATCGTAATGGGCGACCATATGACCATCGGCGTCCATGACCAACATTCCCGAAAGGCTCTCGGTATGGACATATTCCTCGACCAGATCGTCGTTGACTTCAAATCGATCAGGCGGCAAGAACGTCGCAAACGACTCGAGCGCCGCATCCAAATTGTGCGTCGCCTCAGTTTTTCTTCCCTGTTCATATCGGTCATATTTTTCGCAGGCATTTTTTAAAAACACCATGGTTTCCTGGCCGAACCCAAGCGTTTTATCAAGGCAGCGATGCGTGCCGACTATATAGAGCAGACTCAGTAGGGCAACGCTGGCCACGATGCCGATGGCCACTGCGGCTAAACTCTTTCGGCGAAAGCGGCGCTCGTCATTTGTCATGATTCCGCTCCTTGCCCGCCTGTCGTCGCTCCTGCCTTGTAATTGTCCACAATGTGCTCTATCGTGCCGTCTCGATCCATGTCGAACAGCGCGGTATCGAGGTTTTTGACGTACTCCCCCTCATAGCTATCATCAAACGCGACGCCCAGGTCAACCGTCATAACGTTGTCGGCGAACACACGATAAACGCCAGGATACTGGGCAACGAGTCGATCAAGCGACTGAACGTCCGCCATCCAACAGTCGACATACCCTTTGGCGAGGGCGGCTTTGCAGAGTTCGGCAGAACCATACGATTTGATTTGCACGTCCGGCGAGATTTCCAGATCCCCTGCGAGCAATCGGCGTTCGCTCACCGAGCCCGCAATCACCGCAATGGTCTTGCTTCCATCGAGATGCGCCAAGGACGTGATGCCACTCGTTTTCTTGGCGGCGACCGAAACCGTCAGGGTCAAATACGGCTCAGTCCAATAATACTTATCCTCGCGATAACAGGGAGAATAGTCGCACCACAGGCAATCGATATCGCCATTTTTGAGTAGGCGATCGCGGTCATTCCAAGATATGTCGATAAATTGCGGCTTGATCCCCGCACGCTTGCAGGCCTCGCGGGCGATGTCGATATCGATACCGGCGTAATCGCCCGTGGTATCGACATACACATAGGGGTCGTTATCCGTAACGCCGATTTTGAGCACCGGGAGGTCTTTGTCGGCTTCATTCGGGGAGGAAGAACTGCTTCGAACGGTATACGTCAGGACGCCCGCACAGACGGCAACAAGGAGTATGAGCGTAAACGAGACGATGGCGGCTCGCTTGATGCGTCCGGGCACGCGCCCCCCTTCATCGAAACAGCAGTCGGATTTCATTTTATACCCGGGGCTGATGCGGCAATAAAAAAGCGCCTCACCCAAGATGGGCAAGGCGCCAATGGTCGAAATGCAACCGCAAGCGGTCGAATTAGGTTAACCCTACTCGAAGCTCAGCTGCTCCAGGCGGTCGAAGACCGTATCGATGCGGGTGACGAGCGGGGTACCCTAACGCTCGAAACGTTTACGCATAAGAGCGAAAGCGATCAGCGCAACGCCGGCAACGGCCATAATAAAGGCGACAGCAAGGGCCTGGTCGCCCGTATTGGCAAGCGCGCCCTTAGTAGCCTTAACAGACTTTTTGGTCACCTTAGTCGTCGTCTGCTGACTAGGCTGGGACGGCGTCACGGGCTGCGTAGGCTGAACCGGCTCACCATTGGCCTCCTCGCCCGTCACCACGTACGTCGAGAAGTGGCTCGTGCGGAAGCAGAGGTAGTCGCCCTCGGTCCACGTATCCATAGCCTGAGTGGAACCATCCTCGGCAACGTAGAGCACCTTGAGGTTGGTGAGCGCCTTCATGGCGGCAGTCATCTTGACACGGACGATGAAGGACATGCCTTCGTAGTCCTCGATAACCTCGCCGTCCTTGAGAAGCTTGATATCGAGCTTATCGGCAACCTTGGTAGCCCCCTGCTCAAGGCCGGAAATCGTAGCATTGGCGGCATCGGTAAGATCCGTCGGTTCCTCGACCACAAGAGAGATGCTGTTGTTCTGGGCAATGCCGGCAGCGACATTGTTCTCGGCGCTTACGCTAACGTCCGTTCCGTTGCTACCCGCAACGCCTGCAATGGTCTTTGCCGCTACGGTAACGGCGCAGGTCGCGGTTTTGTCGCCACAGGTGGCGGTAATCGTGGCGGTACCGGCCTTAAGCGGCGTCACGACGCCGTCTTTGACCGTGGCGATCGACGAGTCGCTGGAGGTCCAGCTCACCGTCGTATCGTCTGCATCGGCAGGACTCACCGTTGCGGAGAGCTTTGTGGAGGCATCACCGACGGTAAAGGACAGGCTCGTCTTGTTGAGTTCAGCCTTTTGGGCGGGATTGGTCACGGTCACCGAAACGGTCTGGGAGAGCGACCCTGCAGTGATGACAAATGAACCAGAACCGGTCTTGAGGGCGGTAACGGTGTAGGAGCCATCACCGTTGTCGACAACCTTAAACGCCTTCGAAGCGCCCGTGTCATCCAGAGCAAGATTGGTCTCGTCGACCTCACCCGCAAGGGTTCCAGCAAGAGAAACCTTCACGGTGCCCTCTTCGCCCTTCTTGAGGCCGAGGACGCTCTGGTCGACCGTAAGGTTCGTTGCGGGATTAGAGACGGTCACCGCGCAATCCTGAGAATAGGTGCCGTCTTCAGTCGAAACGGTGATGGTTGCGGCGCCCTTGGAGACAGCCGCCACCTTTCCGGTTTGATCGACTGTAGCGACACTTTCGTTGCTGGACTTCCAGACAATCGTCTGGTTAGCCTCCGCGGGAACGACCGCCGCCTTAAGCTGCTCGGTTGCAGCGCCCACAAGCACGACCTTCTGCTTATCGAGCGTGATGCCCGTAGCAGGCTGAATAACCGTCACCTTGCACGTGGCGCTATGCTCTCCGTCCTCAGTGGTGACGGTAATCGTAGCAACACCTGCCTTGACCGGGGTCACGACGCCGTCTGCAACCGTGGCGACCGTAGGATCGCTCGACGACCAGGACAAGTTCTTGTTCGTTGCATTATCGGGCTCAACCGCTGCGGTCAACGTCGAGGGCTCACCGCCCACAGCAAGCTTAAGGTTTGAAGCGCTGAGCTTGACGCCCGACACCTTTACAACCGGAGTGGTTACCGTAATCGCATCCGTGGTTGCAGAGACCCCATCAACCGTTGCCGTGATCGTGGCATCACCGTCACCGACAGCGGTAACAAGACCGTTAGCGTCGACGGTAAGGACGCTCTCGTTGGAAGAGGACCAAACAACTTGGCTGGCCTTGTCATCAGGGGAGACCTTTGCCTTCAGCTGCTGAGTCGTGCCTTTATCCATGGAGGTTGAGTAGCTGTCCGCAATGGAAACCGCAGTCTTTACAGGCTCCTCGCCAGGCTTGACAACATGAACGGTCATCGTGTCGCAGAGACGACCACCCAAGTACATTGAAACCGTTGCATCGCCGTAACTATGAGGCACTAAATACCCCAAGTAACTGCCACCACTAAACATCGGTCCTTTTACCTCGAGGACATCCGGATTATCTGAAGTGAAAGAATACTTTGCGCCGGCATAGGAGTCCATCAATTCCTCAGCGCTTTTACTCAGCACGCCCTTTGGATATTCAAACCCCCTGTCACATTCCAGCCAAAGCCAATCTTTGGATATACTATCTGAACTGACCTCACAGGGAAATGTATAATCACTCGACACAAACTTAGCCTTCGAAAGGCTAACTTCCGCAGGGTCGACAACCTCTATCTCAAAGGGATGGTCATTGCCAAGGCCATCACGAGCATGAGCCTTAACGGTGCCAGGCTTTATTGCCTTAAACGAGTTTTCACCATCGATAAGCTCAACGACATCGTTGCTTTCCAGAGAATAGGTTACAGCGCCAAAGTCCGCACCCCAATGTGCGCGCTGGCATGCCTTCAGTACTTCATTTGGAGAAACGTTGAGAATGGCAGTCAGATAATAGCTGTCCCCAACCAGCATCTTTTGCTTTTTGTTCCCACGCTCATTGAATCCGGGCTCCTGATTCTCGGTTACAACATCACATAGCTTCTTCGTCTCAACTTCACCGTTGCAATAGTCGACAAGAACCTTGGCCTCTTTAGCATCTTTCGACAACGCCTCGAGTTGCAAAGAAGCGCTTAGCTCGGAAGTTCCATATGATGAATAATTCGAATTCACCCTTGCCTGGACTTTGGAATCCTTTGAGGGGTCTTCCTTAATAACAAAACATGTGGCCGCACGGCTCTCGTCCACGGGACGAACGTCAACTCTCCCCTCTAGTAATGCATAATGCGTGTTCCCGCATTTTTGCGGACAATCATCCGTGTAACCCAGCGTTGCGGTGTTTGTTGTCGCACCAGATTGGTCGTAAGAAACGAAACTGACCTTAATTGGATTGACTTTAGCCACACTTTTAATCTTAAGAGAACCGTTTAAACTCTCGTCGGTCTTGCTCTTCAGGGTTATAGTCGTTGTGCCAACTTTGGTGGGGCTAATTGTCAATACCCAACTATGTGACTCATAACTTACCTTAGCGATATCCTCGTCAGACGATGTGATATCGATATCGCTAGGGTCAATGTGCGCCCATTCGTGATTTTTATTAAAAAAGGAAAGCCTTCCTTTCACCGTCTGTCCAACAGCGACATCAAATTCTGACCACACATCGCCTGTAGACGAATCGTATGGGAGAAACGATGCACCCATGGAACCGTCCTGCGACTCCAGCATGACAGCATCCGCATGCGGAGCGGCCACCGTCAGCCCAAACGTTGCCGCCGTTAAAGCAACACAGATGCCTGTGGCTATCCTCCAAAACCCTTTTCTCATTCCCCTAAGTCCAATCTCTCGTGAAAAAACGCAGCATTCTCCCACACCTTAAAATTGGCTTAAGGATACCCCCCCCCCGACAGTTACCGGCAAGGTAATGTTTGTCAGATGTCTCAAATTATCGGCAAGCAGCACAGTTGACGCGCATATATCGCTGACGTCCAGCTTTCTAGGTGCGCTCATGCACAAGCCCCGCTGGCAGAGCGAGCTGCGAGCGGGGCTTGTGTTGGAAAGTCGCACTCGAACGAGGGCCGCGGAGAATTGATCGATTTGACTACCTCCCCGATCGGTCAATTAGAACTCGAGCTGCTCCAGGCGGTCGAAGACCGTGTCGATGCGGGTGAGGAAGTCCCACGGATCAAAGATCTCGTCGAGTTTTTCCTGGCTGACGGTGCAGCGCGGATCGGCCTCGAGACGCTCCTTAAAGGTGAGGCCAGAGACACAATCCTGCACCTCGTGCCAGGTGGCCATGGCATTTTCCTGCACGATAGCGTAGGCGTCCTCGCGGGTGATGCCCGTGTCGACGAGGGCAAGCAGCACCTTAGAGGAGAAGATGAGGCCGCGGGTCTTGTTGAGGTTGGCCATCATGCGGGCCGGATACAGCTGCAGGCCGTCGATAACGCGAATGAGGCACTGGAACATGTGGTCGAGCGCGATGAAGCTATCGGCCTGGGCGACACGCTCGGCGGAAGAGTGCGAAATGTCGCGCTCGTGCCACAGGGCAACGTTGTCAAAGGCGACCTGAGCGTTGGACTTCACGACGCGCGACAGGCCGCAGACCTTCTCCATGGTGATGGGGTTGCGCTTGTGCGGCATGGCGGAGCTGCCCTTTTGACCCTTGCGGAACGGCTCCTCGGCCTCGAGCGTATCGGTCTTCTGCAGGTTGCGGACCTCGGTCGCGATGCGCTCGCAGGTGGCCGCTGTAGTGGCAAGCACGCCGGCAAGGTAGGCGTGGTGATCGCGGCTGATGACCTGCGTGGACAGGGGATCGTGGACCAGGCCCAGGTGCTCGCAGACGTACTCCTCGACGAACGGCTCGATGGAGCTGTACGTGCCGACAGCGCCCGAGATAGCACCGAAGGCAACATTCTTGCGGGCGTCCTCAAGACGATCCAGATCGCGCTTGAGCTCCCAGGCCCAAGAGCCAAACTTCATGCCGAAGGTCATCGGCTCGGCATGGATGCCATGAGTACGGCCGGCGCAGAGCGTGTTGCGCTCCTCAAAGGCGCGACGCTTGCAGATCTCGCCGAGTTTTTTGACGTCCTCGATGATCAGGTCGCAGGCCTGGGTGAGCTGGTAGCACAGGGCCGTGTCGCCCAGATCGGAGCTGGTCATGCCATAGTGAACCCAGCGGCTGGGCTTGGGGTCGCCCTCGGGAACATCGGCATCGATGTACTCCTTCATGTTGGTCAGGAAGGCAATGACGTCGTGGCGCGTGACTTCCTCGATCTCATCGACCTTCGCCTTCTCAAAGTTGGCATGGTCGCGGATCCACTGGGCCTCGTCTTTGGAAATACCGATCTTGCCGAGCTCCGCCTGGGCCTCGCAGGCCAAGACCTCGATCTCCTGCCAAATGGCGTACTTGTTCTCGAGGGAGAAAATGTGTCCCATCTCCGGGCGGGTATAGCGATCGATCATAGCGGCTCCTTTTTGGTTATTGGCACGTTGGTCGTAACCCATCCATTGTACCGTGCGCAGGTGCAAGTATGGGCAGCAGGCATTAACCTAACATTTTGGAATTGGAGCGAGCAACGGGACATCCGCGTATTTGCTTCGCAAATCCGCACCGGCTGCGGTCGATCCCCTCGGATTCACGGTGACGATGGGGAAGACTTTGTTGAATTGACCGTCCCGAGGTCTTCTGTGCTCCATGGAGCGGACAACGGGACGTCCGCGTATTTGCTTCGCAAATCCGCACCGGCTTCAGGCGCCTGTCGGCGCCTTCGCCTGCTCGCTACAAACGCTTCGCGTTTGCTTAACGCTCGCACCCTGGCGGGTTCGAGTCCCGGCGCTTGGTAGTAAAAAGCACGGCAACGTAACGCTGCCGTGCTTGTGCTTTTTACTGGAGCGGGCAACGGGACTCGAACCCGCGAGTGTCAGCTTGGGAAGCTGATGCCTTACCACTTGGCGATGCCCGCATATGTGGGGGATAGTATAACGCGGTTGTCTTGTTCGATACAAGGGTGGCGATGCTTGTTTTAGCTATGGAGATTCGTTTGAAAATCGCGTCAATTGTGGAGATGAGGACCTTTGACCTCCTGTTCTCCTTATCTTCTACCTGCGCTTTTGCTTGATTGTTGTATTTGAGCTCAATTTGTCAGGAATTGGGCAAGCTTTTGGTCAGGCTCCGGTACTTACCCGCATGAACCTCGGGGGTAGCCTCATCCTACGCGTCGCAGCCTCCCCGTGCGGCGCATGAGGGATAAGGAGCAGCCATGTCCAACGCACCCACGCACTCTGTCCACAGCGCAATCGCAACGGGTCCGCTGCTCCTGCTCCTCTTCCTGCTTTTCGGCTGCCTGGCACCGGGAGCCGCATTTGCCGTCGATGGCTACGACCAGCTCGGCTTCCGCACTATTAGCGATGATTGTGGGCCCTTCTTCATCGGCAAGTATGAAGCTCAAGACACCTCGATTGCCTACTGCATGAACCAGGAGCGCCCCGGCCCCACCAAACCGGGCGGCCCATGGCTCAACTTTGATCAAGGCTGGGTGTGGCTCGACGACGAGTTCGCGGCAATCGTTTGTCACGGATATCCCACCACCACGTCGTTTGGCGGTTACCATCTTTCACCCGATCGCGCCCGCGCCGCCACCCAGCTTGCCGTATGGATGCTCAACGGCACTACCCATGTCGACGGCACCTACTCCTACACGACCGCTCAGGGTAAAACCAAGAGCGGACACTTTACCGCCGACAATGAAGTCGTGGCGGCTGCGCGGTGGCTCCACGACAGCGCAAAATCAGGAAGCATCGAAGCCGCTCCGCACCGCGCGCGACGCTATCTAGGGGCCGTATCGGGCGGCAGCAAACGTCAAGACATGCTCTATGTACTGCCGGCGGTCTCTGTTTCCTTCCAAAAGCAGTCTGCTAACACCGTTATTACCAGCGGAAACAATACCTATCAGTTTACCGGGGCAACATTCGATATTTTTGAGAGCGCCAGCGGCGCGCGTGTCGGCACCATCAAGATGGACAGCAACGGTCGAGCGCAAGCAACACTTCTGCCCAACACGGCATACTACCTAGTTGAAACGAAGGCGCCGGCCGGCTATGTCCCCCGCCACGATCGTATTGCCTTTACCACGGGGAATGACGGCGGGCGGGTCGCCATTGATGAACAGCCCGGCACCATCAATCTGCGTATCGTAAAACTCGATGCCGCGACGAATGCCGGCCCCCAGGTGGGATCTTCACTCGCAGGAGCAGAGTTCACGTGTGTGTCGCAATCAACCCCTGGATGGGCACAAATCCTCACGACCGACGAAAGCGGTCGGGCCACCCTCGCCGATGTCCCCTTAGGAACCTTTACCATCTACGAATCAAAAACCCCCGAGGGCTACCTGCCATCCAACGACAGCTGGACCTATACCGTTGGAGCCGACCAGCTCGGCGATTCAGGCGTGGTCGAGATCGAATCTCGCGTTTCCGATATCCCCATTGCGTTTAACCTTGAGATTTCCAAATTCAAGGATTACGGCAATAGCGACCAATCCGGCCTGGAGCAGCCGGCGGAAGGTGTTGTCTTTGAGGTTGTCAGCAACAGCTCTCAGCAGGTTGTTGGCACACTGACCACAAACGTCTATGGCTTTGCCTCCACCAAAGATCAGCCCGAAGCATGGTTCGGCGCAGGCAAGCGACCCGCCGGTGTCCACGGAGCCGTCCCATACGACCGTGCCGGCTACACGGTTCGCGAGGTTCCGGAAACCGTCCCCGAGGGTTTTAAACGTGCAGGGGAATGGACCGTCGGGGCCAATCAGATTTCCAACGGCGCCGAGCTTCAATATATCGTGGACAACCATGCTCTGTCGACGCATCTCCAGATTGTAAAACGCGATGCCCAAACAGGCGCTTCTGTTCCACTAGCCGGATTCACCTTCCAACTACTCGACAGCAATCACGAATCTGTCTCACAAACTTGCTGGTATCCAACACATAACGTAATGGACACCTTTACGACTGACGCGACCGGGACCGTCACACTGCCCGAATCGCTCGTGCCGGGCACCTATTATGTACGCGAAACCTCGGCCAAAGAGCCCTATCTTGTCGGCGAGGAGATCGAGGTAAACATACCCGCCGACATGAACCTAACGCCCGTTGCAATCGCCTCGTATTATGACCACGCCGCGACCGGAAACATCAGGATCGTTAAAACCGATGCCATAGACGGCAGCAGCCTCGCGGGCGCCGTCTTTGAGATCCGTGCCTCGAGTGATATCGTGCGCCCCGACGGTAGCATTGCCGCGCTCGACGGTGAGACTGTCGCTACCATCACGACGGATGAAACTGGAGAAGCACGCGCGGACAACCTCCCGCTGGGACTTGGCACCGCACGCTACGAGGTTGTCGAGACTCAAGCGCCGGCAGGCTTCTTGCGCGATCGGACAACCCATATTGTCGACCTTACTTATGCCGACCAGAAAACACCCGTTGTAGAAGCACGGCTTAACGTATCCGACGATTACACCAAGGTTGATATCTCCAAGGTCGATGCAAGCGGTGAGCAGGAAGTGGAAGGCGCACAACTCACCTTATATGGTCCCGATAAAACCGAAATAGACTCCTGGACCTCATCCGACAAGCCACACCGCGTCGAACATCTTGCACCCGGCACCTACTCGTTGCGCGAAATGATGTCTCCGCGGACCTATGACCTTGCCGAGGAAATAACGTTTGAAATAAAGGATACGGGAGAAGTCCAATCCGTCGCGATGAAGGATGCGCCCATCGAGATCAAGGGACAGGTCGACAAGCGTCAGGAACTTGTCCAACCTATCGAAAAGGGCCTGTTGGCTAACGGCGATGGTAAAAATCGCGCCGCGACGCAAACTAATACGGATGGACTTTTCTCCTATACCATCGACGCTCGAAACGATTCCGCTACTTGGGTTGATGAGTTTACGATTACCGATGATCTTGAGTGCGCCAAAGACGGCACGGCGAGATTCATCTCAATCGAAACCCCCGTCGCCATCGGCGACCTCAACGGTCTGTGCAACGTGTGGTATCGCACGACGCCGTTGGACTCGACAGACGTCGATGAGCCGGCGAACGCGACACTTGACGATGGACACGAAAATCCTTGGCTTGAGTCCGACGAAGTAAAAGAGAGCCTTGGTGAGGACTGCCGCCTCGTCGATTACGACGGCTGGCGCCTCTGGAAGGCGGATGTCTCGACCACGGAATCCACCACACTCGAGGCGGAAGAGCTCGACCTTGCATCCAATACCGTCGTAACAGGCATTCGAATTGAATACGGTGCGGTAGCCGCCGACTTTACGACTCGAAGCGATGCGGATTCTTGGACCCGCGATGATCTCAAAGATGAGCACGACGACCTTGACGATGCCAAAGCAATCCTTGGCACAGACGCTCGGGGCGCAGTCGTACACATGCAGGCAACGTCGGCTTATACGCCCCAAACCGCACTCACCAACAGCGCGCGCGTCGATCTTTGCCGCAACGGTGGCGGCGATAAACTTGAGTCACATGACGAGGACAGCGTCATTCAACGCTGTACCCTACCGCAGGACCTACCGGCAACAGGATCAGTTCCCATCGCCGCTTGCATCACCGCGCTCCTGACCTCGGGTGCCGCAGCCCTATGGTTCGCTCGCCTTAGGTCGATCCCAAAGAAGCGCTAGCGCGATGAAAAAGCGGGCGAGCCAGTCCCCTGGCTCGCCCGCTTTCAATCATTTAAATCGCCGCATCTACTCTGCAGACGAAGATCCACCATCAACGATTGCCTGCTCGGACTCAGGAATCCCATCGGCACCCGTACTCTGTTCTTGCTCCACCTCTTCGCTGATTGCGGAGGCGGGGGTCGAGCCCTTTGCACCCACGATGTAGGCAGCCCCAAATCCTAACGCAATGGCAATCAAGGTCAAAATCACGTAGACAGGCCAATGGCGCTTAATATACGAAAACACGTTGACTCCTTAGAGCTCCGTCTACGAACGGCGGATAACCTCGGTAACGACCTCGGATACCGTGGCAATGTTCGTCGGGTTGACATTGTGGGGCAGGTCGTCCTCGGTACGAGCGCAAGCCAGACGCGTGCCGTCCACGCCGGCGATGGTAAGGGCTCGGCGGCTCGCCTCGAGCGCAGCATAGGCATCGGTCTTGGCATAGGGCATCTCGAGCGCGCCACAATCGACATGGAACGACTTGCAGACCTTGCTGACCAGGTTCATGATGCGGCGATCGCCCTTGAGCAGTTGTTGTTCGCCCTCGACCGTCACCACCGAAAGCCTACCGGCGCCGACGGATTCAAGATTGATAAAGAATACGCCGCGGAGCTTATCGCGATGCGAAGCCAAGAAGGCCTTCATGCCAGCGCCATCACAATCCGAGGCGCCCGTTGCCACAAACCAGATATCGTGACCGAGCAGCTCATCATCGCCCATAGAGGCGACAGCCAAGAGCATATCTTCGGAAGAAGCGCCATCGGAAGACGTAGCGCCACCCTTCCAGCCATCGTTATCGTCCTCGAAGTTATCCCACGAACCGATACCGCGACCGGACTTCTTGGCATCGTAATCGTCTTCGACGCCCAGCCAGTCACTCATGCTGTCCTGCTCGTTTTTCTTTTTACGGCCGAACAGACCACCCAGGCCGCGCTTACGAGACTTAGGTGCCGCCGGGGCGGGAGCCGAAATGGTCTCGATCGGCTGTGCGCCCGACGCAACGGGCATAGGAGGCGCAACGGGTGCCGATGTGGGTTCGGGGCCCTGGGCAGTAGCAAAGGGATCATTGACCTGTGCGGAGGGGTCGGGAAGGTCGAACAGCGACGTGCGAGACGCAACGTTTGCCTGCTTCATAGACGGCAGCGACGGATCGGGGACCGAAGCCAGCGGAGACGAGGAAGGTGCAGACGTCGATGTCGACGCCGGATCGGGAACATTCATCTGCGGGCGCGGCGATGCCTGGGAGGAAATCTGGGCCATAAGGGAATCGACCGTTTCGTCCTGGGTGGGAGCGACATTGGCAACCGTGGCACCGGAACCACTCGGGGTCGGCATGGTGAAAATCTGCGTGGAATAAGGCCTCGACTCATCCGTCTCGGGAGTCTCGGAAACCGCAGGCACTTCCTCCTGCTCGACCTCGGTCGAATCATCTTGCTCGGCTGCCGCGTATTGCTCTTCGTCAGAGTTGGCCTCGACGGGCTCGTCCTCGGCGGCATCTTGGATTTCGGCAGCATCAACAGGCTCGTCATCGTCTGCCGCGTCGCCCTGCTCATCGGAAACAGGAAGGGGCTCGGCAATCGCGGTGCCCTGTTTTTCAAACGTTATCGTGGAATCGAACTGTGCGGCATCAAACGACATGGTGCTATCGACGTGCTGCTGAGCCTCGAAAGACGTCGTCGCTTCAACAACATCCGCGGACGCCGGTTGCTGGGACTCAAAGGACGTTGTAGCTTCGGCGGCTTCGACGGGCGCGGACTGCATAGCCTCGTTCTGCTCGAACTCTTGCGCCGCGAGCTCACGTGCCGCCTCGGTTGCCTGCTGCTGAGCGATAGCCTCCTGCTCGGCAGCCTCGCGTGCGGCAGCGCGCTTCTCCTCGAAATCGTCGACAAATTTCTTGCCCTTTGCAAACGCACCCTTAAAGAAGTTGGAAGCGCTGGCGCCAATCGACGAGAACGCGGATGCAATGTCGGCATGCGGCGTTGCCGCGGGAATCTCGGCCGAGAAATCAGTATCGCTCTCGTAAGACACGCGCCTCGGTTGTTCAACGTAATCGTCGTCAGACTCGTCCGCAACGTCTTGCGCCGGTGCGGCGGGAGCCAAAATGTCCAGTCCTGCCGCGGGATCGAACGCGGACACCGCCTCGGGATCGGCAACGGCAGCGGTAACCGCGGCAGACTCATCATCCGCAGCGACAACGGGCGCAGGCGCAGCCACGACGGGGGCAGGCTCGGGCTCAAACGTTGGCTCCTCGCCCTCCTCGTAATCGAGCGTGCAGGACTCGGGAAGCATTCCGAGCGCACGGATGGCATCCGAACCAAAGCGGATGTTGCCGGCGGCGTTGCGATAGAGCTTGGGCTCGGGCTCGGCAGACTCCTCCGCCGGCTCGGCAGCGGGAACCTCGTCATTGAACTCTTCGGCTTGGGCAGCCTGATTCTGATCCTCAGGCACGATAGCGCCGATCAGCGTCTCGTCGGCAGACGCACCCTCAAAGCCCTCGATTTGCTCGTCGAAAGCCTCACCCTGTTCGGGCTCGGTCTGAGCGTCGGGAGCAATCGGCTGACCGAATTCGTCCTCGGCGTAGGTAGGCTCTTCATACTCGATGGTGTTGCCGTAGTCGTTTTGCTGCTGGGCCGCGGCATATTCCGCCGCTGCGCGCGCCATTTCCTCGGCACGACGCTTCTGCTCCCCAAAATAGGTATCGAACGGAACATCGTCGGGAAACTCGTTTTCGCCCTGGAAGGGAGCAACGTTGTCCATAACGCCGAGCATAGCGGCGACAGAAGACTTGTTGCACACCGCGCCAGACGTATAGGGAAGAATGTGGCGGTTAGAGATGATGTTTACCGCGTTGGCGAGTGCAACGAGGGAAGCGAGGATCGCGACAATCAACAGCAGAACCTTGAGCGCGCCGGGGAGCGGCAGAATACGCAGGATGGCAACGGCAGCGGGGGCAACCGTGGCAACGGGCAACAGCTTGGCGATGAGTGCACGATACGAAGCATAAGGCTCGCGGGCGAGCAGCTCAGCACGGGGAGAGTCGTAGTGTGCGACAACGACCACCGGGCGGTTACGCGGGGACGCGAGCGGGCCCGAGGCCTTGTGGTAGGCGATGACATTTTGGCTCACGCCCGTCTTGCCCAGGCGCGAAACCACGGGGTGGCCCGTGCGCTCGAGCACGTAAAGAACGGCGCCGACAATGGCCAGCAAGGTGCCGACCAAGCCGATACCGCCGCCGATGCCCATCAGCAGGGCGCCGGCAAACGCAAGAATACCGGTAACGGCAAATGCCAACCTACTGGGCGCCGGGGCATTGAACTCCTGAACCTCGGGGTCAAAGCCGTGGTTGCGGAAGATCTGAGCGATATCTTCGGCAGCCAAGCGCTCTTCTTCGCTGCATGCCGGCGTAATGCCGGTGTTCTGCAGCAGGTGGTTAATATAGTTCTGGGTGTTCGCCATGTGCGCTCCACATCCATAATCCGACAAATAGGCCCAATGCATGCACATTAGAACCGTATATAGTCGAAAGTATACCCCGAGCGAGCGCAAACGACCGAATTCGGGCCATCTTAACGCCCCGAGCGGACAAGGATATAGCCTAATCTCCATATCGGACTAAAATCATGGCAGCAAACCACCTTCTCATGCGAGGACTCTATGACGGCAAGCGACACGACCGAGACAATTAAAAAGGGAAATTCGGAGCCCAGTTTCGATAAAACGGCTCAGCGCATCCTCAATCTTTTCTTTGTGCTCAATAGCTCCCCCGAACCGCTGACGACCGAGCAGATCGTCTTGGATTCTGACCTGGGATATGGCTCGGGCAATATCGACTCGGATAAGCGCAAGTTTCGACGCGATCGTGACAAGCTGCTCGAACGCGGCATCTTAATCAAGGAGGTTCGCCCCACCGGCGCGCAGGAGACCGAGGAAAGCTCGTGGACAATCGACCGCGAGCACACGTTTGCGGCAGGCGGCCTCATTACCGCAGACGACGCCGATATCCTGCTCAACGCCATCGACCAGACACTAGCGGCCGGCTCATCCACTTTTGCCGCACCGCTTGCCGATATTCGCTCCAAGATTGCCTATCTCACCGGCAGGACGACGGTAGACGAGGCGCCGATCAGCCGCTCTCCCACCGTCGATGCGGTTTGGAGCGCCTTTGCCGAGCGATGCGCGCTGCGATTTTTATATCAGAACGGACGCGGCGAGCAGAGAGAACGTACCGTCTGCGTCTACGGCATGTTCGAGCGCGAGGGCGTGGCTTACTTCTGCGGCCTCGACAACGTCACCGACGACATCAGGACATTCCGCTGCGACCGTATCGTTCGCGCTTGGCGTCCTTCGAAGGCCTACGTCATCCCCGCGGACTTCAACCTCAGCGACTACCTGTTCTTTGAATTCGATTTTGCCGACCGACCGCCCGTTGCAGCCACGTTCTCATTCGCCCCTCAGACGCAGATCGATATGATCAACGGTCTCACGCGTGGGCGAGGTGAGCTCGTACACACCGATGTGGGATGGACCTGGACCGTTGACGTGCGCGATCTTGAAGCCGGCGCCTCATTTTGCATGGCCCACGCCATGGACGGCATGAGGCCCGTGGCCCCCAAATCGCTCAAACAGGCGTGGAACCACCTCATTGAAAGGACGGTGCACGAGTATGCCCGTGCGTAAACTCACCAGCGAGCAGAGACTCTCGCGCGCCATCGACATCATGGAGGCCCTCTACGCCGCCGGCGAGAGCGGCATGACACGGACCGAGATTTGCAGTCGCTTTGACATCACGGGGGTATCGCTCGACGAGATTCTCGAGATCGTCTCGACGCTCGCGGACCGAGAATCGGGCGCGCGCATCATCTGCGAATGCCGCGGCGAGCGTGTGGTCCTCACCGGTGACGCCGGGCGTGTGCTACCGCTGCGCTTGAGTGCCGCCGAGGGCGCTGTGCTCAACCATGAACTTGAATCGTTGGGGATCGAGCCGCATACGGCAGCTCGGATTCGACATGCCCTTCTACCCGAAGAGCTCGGCTATAACCAGCGCGTCTTTGACACCGTCAACCACGGGTCGCACTGGCAGCAGCTGAGCTGCGCCATTCAGGACGGTGTTCGCTGCCGCATCTCGTATCGCTCGATGGACGATGCACAGCCACGTGAGCGTCTGGTCGACCCCTTGCGCATTACGGCAAACGGCGACCAAACATACCTGATTGCCTGGGACATCGCGGTCGATGAGCAGCGCACCTATCGCATGGATAAAATCGAGGGACTCGCCTTGACGGAAGACTCCGTCGTGCCTCATGCACCGGACGTCACATCCCTCCACGATTCCCTTGCTCGGACGCAGCGTAGCGCAAAGCTCTTGATGCCATTCGATATGGCGGAGCATCTGGACTGGGCCGGCATCACCCTAATCGAGCGCAGCGGGGCAGACATGGCAACGGTAACCGTGCATTATGGCTCCAAGCGTTGGCTACTGAGCCAGGTAATCGCAGCGGGCGGAGCCATCCGCATCTTGGATGACCCCGCCCTGTCAAAGCGTCTGTGCGATATGGCAAAGACCCTCGTCTGTCCGCTTTAGCGCCGCCGCTCGTGGCGTGCACGCCACAGTTGCAGATAGTGCCCGATCTGCGCCGATTCGATGCGCTGGTAGGAGCTCGTAGGCAGCGACGTTAAGAACTTCTTTCCGTAGCCCTTCGTCACCAGGCGCGGGTCGGCCAGAATCAGCACGCCGCAATCGGTCGACGAGCGGATAAGGCGGCCGGCCGCCTGCTTGACCTCGAGCACCGCCTCGGGCAGCGAATAGCGCGCCCAAGCGCGGTCTTCGCGCAGGTTGCGCTCGCACGAGAGCGGGTCCGTGGGACTCGAGAACGGCAGCTTGGGAATGATGACGCAGCGCAGCGTCTCGCCGCTGGCGTCGAATCCCTCCCAAAAGGCCTTAAGAGCAAAAAGCGACGAGGTCGGCTCGTTGATAAACCGGTCGCGCAGGCGACGAGGAGATGAGTTGCGCTGCTGGCAGTTGAGCTCCAGACCCGCACGGGCCATCTTGGGCTCAACGCGGGCGTACAGGTCTTCCATGTCGCGCCGATTGGTGAACAGCGTGAGCACCGATCCGCCCATGGCAAGATGGGCGTCGACCAGCACGCGCTCGAGCGCCGTAAGATAGCTCTCACGATCGCGCGGATCGGGGATATCGCCCGCAACGACTACGGCCATGTTCGAATCGAAGTCGTAGCTCGAATCCAAGTGCAGCGATGAGGATGTCGAAGCACCGATGCGATCGAGGCCGACCGCGTGGTTAAAGTGTTCAAAGCTTTTGGACACCGTCATGGTCGCCGAGGCAAAGATAGCCGTGTGAACCTCGGGCAGCCACTCGGTTGCCAAGGCCTCACCAATGTCGATGCGCTCTGCGGTCATCGACTCTCCGCCGGCACGCAACCTGCGATTGACCTGCAGCGAATACACGTAGTGTTCATCGGCGCCATCAATGATGAGTTTGAGGTTCTCGGCCAGCTCGTGCAGGCGGCGCGAGATATCACCCAGGTCAACAACAACCTCGGGCTTGTCGGCGGCGACGGCTTGCACCAGCGCGTCGACGCTCTTGTCAGCTTGTTCCAATGCGTCGATGGCAGTGTAGGCCGACGGTAAGAAATCATGCCAGTCGTCAGATTCGCGCAGCTCGGGGCCAATCCATAGATTGGCATTGTCATAACCCCCACGCGCACGGCGGCCGAGCTCGCGAACGCCATCGAACACGTCGGCGATTGCCATGCTCGCGCGCGCAACCGTCGACGTCGCCTTGGCAGTAAGGCCCAGATAGAGCGTAGAGCCCTCGGAGGTTGCCAAATCACGGGAAACCTGGCTTAGCGCGCCGGTGCTCGAGCCACCCAGGCGCTCAAACAGAACGTGTGATTCGTCCGCCGACACCACGCGCGCCCACTGGCGGCGCGCCTCGCGCTCGATGGAATGGGCCTCGTCGATTACCCAATGACGAATCGGAGGTAAAATCCTGCCCTCGGCCGCGACATTGCGGAACAGCAGGGAATGGTTGGTGACCACCACATCGGCATGCGCCGCACGACGGCGAGCGCCGTGGACCAAACATTTATCAGGGAAAAACGGGCAGAGGCGACGAGCACACTCGCGCGAGGCCGTCGTAAAGTCGGGACGGTTGACGCTGCGCCACCGAATGCCGAGCGAGTCGAGGTCGCCATCGGCTGATTGGCAGACGTACGCCATAATGACCGCGACCGCCGTGAGCGTGTCCGCCGGATCGCGCTTGGTGGTAATCTCGACCTGGCCGCGGCTCATGCGCTCAAGCTTGCGCAGGCACGGATAGTGGTCATACCCCTTGAGAGCGCAAAATGACAGACCACCGTCCGGTTGCTCGGCAAGTTTTGGCAGCTCATGGTACATGAGCTGGTCGGCGAGATTGTTCGATTTGGTCGCAATACCAACCGTGATGTTGTTACGGCGTGCTGCCTCGGCAAAAGGCACCAGATAGGCCATCGATTTGCCGACGCCTGTGCCCGCCTCAATTACACGATGAGTGCCCGTGACCAGCGCATCGCGGACCTCGAGCGCCATCGCGATCTGCTCATCACGCGGCTCGTAGGTGGGGTACATGCGATTGACCAGGCCGCCTGGCGCATAGTCTGCCTCAATCTCCTCACGACTCGGCATCTTGAGGACCGGCAGTTCGTCGGCGTCCACCCGATCGTCGGCGCGATCGGCCTTGAGGACATCAGCACGAGCGGCGCTGAGAGAGAAGATAGAACCAGGGTTCTGCCCTGCCAAGAATGAGAAGATAGGACGATAGGACCAAGGCACATCCGGATGCATGTCGGCTAGGCGCGCCATGAGGCCCTGGGGCAAGTCGGTGAGCGCCACGAGCAACACGCGCCATACGCCACACAGGGCGTCGACGTCGGCATTGGCACGGTGTGATACCGAGTCACAGCCAAACAGATCGGCCATAAAAGACAGCTTGTGCGAGGCCAGGCGCGGAAGCGCGATGCGCGACAGCGCCAGCGAATCGATCCAGATATCGCTCACGTTGACGCCGCCTTTGACCGACTCGATAAACGAGCGATCGAACGTGGCGTTATGTGCGATCACCGGGCAACCACCGACAAAATCGGCGAGAGCGGCGACGGCCTCAGCGGCCGACGGGGCATCTGCCACATCGGCATTTGTAATGCTCGTGAGCTCGGTAATCTCGGCGGGAATTAGCTGCTTGGGATGCACGAAGGTATCGAAGCGGTCGACGATCTCGCGGCCCGAAAGACGGGCCGCCGAGATCTCGATCAGCTCGTTGTCCTGCACCGAAAGACCTGTGGTCTCGGTATCGAGGACAATCACATCTTCCTCGATAAGGCCGAAGGACTGCGTTTTGGCGCGTTCGGCAAGCGTGGCATAGGAGTCGATGACAAACTGCGGCGTTCCTGACGAAACCGCGTCCTCGATTAGCATGCAATGCCCGCTCGACGAAGACCCATACGGATCAGGCTGTCACAGACCTGCGGGAACGTCATGTCGTCGGTGTGGCGGATCTCATCCGGATACAGCGACGTATCGGTCATGCCGGGAATGGTATTGGTCTCGAGGATAACGGGGCCGTCCTCGCTCACGATAAAATCGCTGCGCGAGATACCCAGGCAACCGAGGGCCTTGTGAGCGGCGCAGGCAAGCTCCTGAGCGCGAGCATAATTCTCGGGTGAAATCTGCGCCGGAATGCGATGGATGTCCGTAGGGTCGACATACTTCACGTCCAGATCGTAGAACTCGCAGTCCTCGGGCTTACGAATCTCGACAATCGGCAGAGCGCGCACGTCATCTTCGCCGTATACGCCGACGGTGATCTCGGTACCCTCGATGCACTTCTCGACCAGCACTTTGTCGCCGTACTCAAACGCCTTGGCGATTGCCGCGGGCAGCTCGGAGGGCTCATGGACCAGGGAAATGCCATAGCTGGAACCGTTGACGGCCGGCTTCACAAAGCAGCGCTCGCCACAGACCTCGACGATATGATCGATATCGACTTCATCGCCCACCTCGAGCGCGAGGCCGGGGGCAATGGGGATGCCCGCCTTGGCGTACAAGAGCTTAGAGACCTCCTTGTCGGCACCGCAGGCGCTGGCAAGCACGCCCGAGGCCGTGTAGGGGATACCCAGGGTCTCCATGGCGCCCTGCATGGCGCCATCCTCGCCGCCGGCACCGTGCATGGCGATAAACGCCACGTCAAAGCCGCCGGTCGCCATGGTTACCATAAAATCATCGGCAGCCGTGTCGAGCAGCTCCATCGAAGTGTAGCCGGCCTCCTTCAAGGCAACCACGACGTTCTTTCCCGAATTGAGCGAGATCTCGCGCTCAGCGGAATGACCGCCCGCCAAGACCGCTACGTGCATGTTCTCTAGGCTTTTACCCGGCATGGGCAGACTCCTCCTCTATAATTTCTGCAGCTGATACCATATTGTAGCGATACCCTCTACGTTTCCCCAAAATCGAAAGGCTTCCATGAATCCCAGGACTAAATCTCAGGACATTCGCGACTTGAGCCAAAACGATATTCGCGAGCTCGTGGCCGAGCTTGGCCAGCCCGCCTTCCGCGCGAAGCAGCTCATCGAATGGGTCTTTGAGAAGAACGTTTGTTCGTTTGACGATATGACAAACCTTCCTAAGGCTTTCCGCGAGCAGCTTAAAGAGGCTTTTGCCTTTGACACGCCAACTGAACTCACCAAGCAGGTTTCCAAAGATGGCTCTCGCAAGTATCTGCTCGAGTACCACGACGGCGTTTCCGTCGAGTCTGTCGGCATGCCCCGTCGCAACAAGCTTTCCGTCTGCGTTTCCACCCAGGCAGGCTGTGGCATGGGCTGCGCCTTTTGCGCTACCGGTCTCAACGGCCTCAAGCGCTCTCTGACCGCTCAAGAGATCGTCGACCAGGTACTTCATGTATCCAACGACTTTGGCGAGCGTGCCACGAGCGTTGTCTTCATGGGCCAGGGCGAGCCGTTTGCCAACTACGACGAGGTTCTCAAGGCGTTGCGAATCCTCAACGACCCCGATGGCATCGGTATCGGCGCTCGTCACCTCACCGTCTCTACCAGCGGCGTTATTCCCGGTATTCGCAAATTTGCCGACATCCCCGAGCAGTTCACGCTTGCCGTTTCTCTGCATTCCGCCATCCAGTCGACGCGCAATAAGCTCATGCCCGGCGTTAAGAAGTACACGCTGCTTCGCCTTCACGAAGCGCTTCAGCTCTACACCGAGAAGACCGGCCGCCGCCCGACCTATGAGTATGCCATGATCGAAGGCGTCAACGATACGAATCGCGAAATGCAGGCGCTCTGCGACTTCTGCGAGGGAACGCTGTGCCACGTTAACCTCATTCAGCTTAACGACATCGAGGGTAGCCCGCTCAAGCCGTCGCCGATTCATAAGGTTGAGGATCTTCAGCGTCGTCTTGAGTCCCGTGGCATCGAGACCACGATTCGTAACTCCCGTGGTAACGATATTGACGCCGCTTGCGGACAGCTGAAGCAGCGCTTCAAAGTTCAGAAGAACGCATAGGGGAGTCGCATCGCAAAACGTTTCATGTGAAACATCGAACGACCCCGGTTACAGAATATGCAACCGGGGTCGTTTCATTTATTGACCTTAATTTTGAATCAGCTGCTACCTGTCCCATTTTTACGGCCAAAATAAGGGGTCCTTGTCTCATGAATCAGACAAGGACCCCTCAAAATATGCTGAGTAATTGTTAGGTACCTAATAGCCTACATTTTCCCATTGGTTGCTGACCCAACCTTGATTAATCTTGGGATTCTTCGTTACCTGAGCAGTATGCATGGCAACATCTTCTGTCATAACATCCATTTTCTTTTTGGAAGTATCGACGATATCTTGCGCGCTACGAAGCAAACGACCTCGAAGTTCATCGTCTGTAGCGATCCTATAGCCAGCAAAGGCACCAGCCGCGACAGTCGTCACCAATGCAATCGCTGTTGAAATCTTATTCCTCATCTTGGCCTCCTTGATCAAACTGAATCATTTCGCCAAGAATACGAGAGAGCTCTTCCTCGTCTTTAAACTCAATCTCAATCTTATTCTTTCCACGCGAGCTCTTCACACGCACGTTGGTATTAAAAACCTGACGAAGCACGCGGGCAGCCTTTTTAAAAGACTGAGGCGTTGCAGGCCTCGGCGTCTTAGGTGTCTCTCCGGCAGAAAACAACGGAGCAAGATTTTCTGTCGCTCTTACGGAAAGGCCCTCTGTAACAACTTTCTCTGCAAGTCGAATACGCGCGTCCTCATAGGGAACTGCAAGAATCGCACGTGCATGACCAGCAGTAAGTTTGCCCTCAAAAATCATCTGCTGAACTACTTCGGGGAGATCGAGAAGACGCAGCGAGTTTGTAATTGCAGAGCGTGACTTGCTTACTGCCTTCGACAATGCCTCCTGGGTCATCCCGCTGGCATCGATGAGTTGGCGATAGCCCTTAGCCTCTTCGACGGGATTCAGATCAGAACGCTGAAGGTTTTCGATAAGAGCAAGAGCCAGCATCTCTTCATCATTTACCTCTTTAATGATGACTGGCAATTCTTCAAGGCCAGCAAGCTTTGACGCCTGGTAACGACGCTCACCAGCGATGATCTCATAGCCGTTTCCATGTTTGCGAACCAAAAGCGGCTGCAAAACGCCATGTTCTTGGATTGACTCGCTCAACTCGCGAAGTTCAGTTTCGTTAAAGTGAATTCGCGGCTGATTAGGGTTGGGAACGATATCCTCAATAGGTAGTTTTGTTTCAGATGCGGCATTTGAAGCCGATGCAGCCGAACCGCCGGTCTCATACTCGGCCTCTGAGACCAAAGCATTGAGTCCACGTCCCAATCCGCCACGTTTCTTTACACTAGGCACGCTTGATCACCTCTTTTGCAAGGTTCATATATGCTTTTGCACCCTTATTTTGAGGTGCATAGGTAATTACCGGTTCTCCAAAAGACGGAGCTTCGGAGATTTTAACCGTACGGGGGATTAGCGTCTTAAACGCCTTATCACCAAAGTACGATTGAACCTCCTCAACAACCTGATTCGATAGAGAAGTACGCGAGTCATACATGGTCATAAGCACACCATAGGTGTCTAAGCCCTTGTTCAGCCGTGATTTGACCATCTTCATTGACTCAAGCAGCTTCGTAACGCCCTCGAGTGCGTAATATTCGCACTGGATCGGAATCAAAACGCTGTCTGCTGCGGTCAAAGCGTTGATAGTAAGCAGGCCGAGCGAAGGAGGACAGTCAATGAAAATAAAGTCAAACTCGTCCTGAATCGGCTCAAGCAAATCTTTGAGGCGGGTTTCACGAGCAATTGCGCTTACGAGCTCAATTTCCGCGCCTGCAAGTTGAATTGTAGCCGGAATAACGAATACCTTTTTACAATTTGTATCAAGTACAAGCGATTCTGCCGGCACATCATTCAACAATGCATCATAGATGCAGTGATCAAGGTCTTCTTTTTCAATTCCGAATCCACTGGTGCTGTTTCCCTGCGGATCAAAATCGACAATCAGTGTCTTACGACCCTGCTCACCCAGTGCTGCTGCAAGGTTTACAGCCGTCGTTGACTTACCGACGCCGCCTTTTTGATTGATGATTGCAATGATACGCGTGTCTTTTGCGCTCTTAGAACGCTTAACGTCGCGAAATCCCACGGTCCCTCCTGGTGTGTATTAAAGCTGTCAAACGGAGGATGTTTCACGTGAAACATTCCGAATCGATATCAACCGCCATGTTTCACGTGAAACACTGCAAGTTGTTAGTATCCATTATGTTTCACGTGAAACATCTAGGCAAGCGGATTCTTCTTTGCCACGCCATTTGCACGAGGCAATGAGACAGATGCTGGATGACTCTTCTTAAGAACAATGAACTCCCTGTGACCCAAGCCTTCAGGCAAATCAATTGCGTCATTCAGAAGCAAAGTGAAGCCGCAAATCTTAGCTGCTGACATGCCGGAAGCAAGCTCCTCATCCGAAGGATTGCCCTTGGTTATAACAAATAGCCCTCCATCCTTGAGGTACGGAGCCGCATACTCAACAAGAATCGGTAGAGGGGCCAGTGCGCGGGCGGTTACAACAGAGAACTGCTTCTTATGGCTTCGAGCATATTCTTCAAGACGATCATGAACCGCATGAGCGTGTTTCAATCCAAGAGCATGGACAAAGGAATTAACCGCATCAACCTTCTTGCCAACAGAGTCAATATAAGTAGCTTTACGATGCGTGGTTATGGTTAATGGAATACCAGGGAAGCCCGCACCTGTTCCCATATCGAGCAAAGCTCCCTCAGGAGCCTTGTTGATATAGGGGAGCAAAACAAGTGAGTCGAGGATATGAAGTACTGCAGCATCTTCTACGTTAAGAATACGGGTGAGATTGGTTGTCTTATTTGTTTCTAGAACCAAATCCAAATGCTGAATACATTTCCTCAGCTCAACATCAGTTACGCTCAAGGAATACTCTTTGCAATAGAAAGCTAGACGACTCAACATCTCGTCAGCCTGCTGATCAGTAAGTACTAACAACGAAAGCTCCTTTCTGACAAAAATCAGTGTATCGAGAAATTTTGACAAAAAAAGGGGACGTGGAAACCACGTCCCCTTAGCATAAACTCGAGTAGATTATCGAGCAACAATCACCACATGGCGATCAGGGTCAGAACCCTCAGAATGAGTATCGACGGCATCATTGCCACGAAGTGCAATGTGAACCAGTCGACGCTCGTAGGCATTCATGGGCGGAAGCGAAACACTCTTATGAGTGCGAATGGCACGCTCGGCAGCAGACTGAGCCATGGAGGCAACCTTGTCCTGACGGCGGCTCTTGTATCCCTCGACGTCCACTACAACCGGATACCTAAAGCCAAGTTTGCGGCTCACCAGCAAAGAGAACATAACCTGAAGGGCATCAAGGGTGCGACCATGACGGCCAATGAGAACAGCAAGGTCGGGAGCCGTTACATCCAAAATCAGCTCACCCTCGTCGCCCTCATACTCATCGATAGGAGAGTTGGCGGCATCGAAGTGCGAAAGGATGGAACGCAGGATGGAAATCGCAACATCGGCAATGGTGTCGAGCTCCTCATCGGTCAGCTCTTCACCAGCCTTGTAGCGCTGTGCAATCTCGGGATAATCGCCCGCGACCTGCGGGGCAACCTCCTCAAGCATATCCTCGATGATCTCTTCAGACATAACGTACTCCAAAAGTTAGGTACCTAAATAAGATTGATATCCCACTACTTCTTCTTGTGCGGGCGCGGCTTCTTCTCTCGACGAGTGACCTCAACCTGCAGCGGAGCGTTCTTAAGACGCTCCTCCTCATCGGCCTTCGCTTTGTCGATGACCTTCTGCGTCACAAAAATCTGCTGGATAACCTGCCAAGCAGACGAGACGTCGTAGTACAGCAGAACACCAACGGGAAGGCTCCAGCCCATCCAAAGCATCATGACCGTCATGACAACGGCCATCATACGCATGCTCTGAGCCTGCTGGCCGGTCTGGTTGCGCGACATATAGAGCTGCGGAATCAGGGTCAGGACGGCGAACAGGATCAGGCAAACCAGCGCAGGCAGTGCAACCATAAAGCCATCGGCAAAGGAAGCGCTCGGCGTGGTGGTCAGGTCGGGCAGGATGTTGAAGAACGAGAACGTGCCGTCGTTAAAGTACTGCGGCAGGTTGCGCAGCAATGTAAACAGGGCGAACAGGATAGGCATCTGAATCAGCAGCGGCAGACAGCCAGCCATGGGGTTGAACTTGTTCTCGCTGTAGAACTTCTGCATCTCCTCGGCCTGACGCTGGGGATCGTCGGCATAGCGCTCCTGGATCTCGAGCATCTTGGGCTGCAGCACCTGCATGCGAGCCGTCGACTTGGTCGACTTGAGCATGAGCGGCGTCAGCAGCAGACGGATGATGACCACCAGGATGATGATGGACAGGCCCCAGTCGACCGCAAAGGTCTGGATGAGCTTGAGCAGCTCGAAAAGGATGTTAACGATCCAATCCCACATGTAAGTTTTCCTCCGATAGCGAGTGCCCGCTAGGGCACAGGGTCATAACCGCCGACGTGCAGGGGATTGCAGCGAGCGATGCGCCTCACGGCAAGCCAGCAGCCTCTCAAAACACCGTGCTTCTCAATCGCCTGGATGGCGTATTGCGAGCACGTTGGGTAATAAATGCAGGCGTCAGGCAATAAGGGCGAAATAACCTGTTGATATATGCGAATAGGAGCGATGGCAACACGTCGCAAAACGTGATTGCTCATCGCTCCTCCCCGGCAACGCCGGCGCGCTTCATAAGCGAACGCAACGCCTTGTCCATCTCCTGCGGCGAGGAAACCCTCGTCTTGGGAGTTGCAAACAAGATGATGTCATAACCCGCAACGGGAAATCCGCAGCTGCGGGCGGCCTCGCGCATCACACGCTTAGATCGGTTGCGCACGACGGCACAACCGAGTCGCTTAGCACCAACGAAGGCGACCCTTCCGGAGTCGCCTTCGCCAACCGATTCACATATGGTCATTCGAATCAGAGGGTGATTGAAACGACGCCCCTGACTGAACACATGCTCGAAATCTTGCCGAGACTTAATAGTCTTCATGCGAGATGTGTGTATCGCTGCTAGACAGTGAGACGCTTGCGGCCCTTGGCGCGACGACGGGCGAGCACGGCACGACCACCCTTAGTGGCCATACGGGCACGGAAGCCATGGGTCTTGGCACGCTTACGCTTATTAGGCTGATACGTACGCTTCATCTTAAGTTCCTCCTGCTGCATTTCGAGTGTCCGCGGGGACGCGGACGCAGATATAGACACGTGAGCTTGAAGATTGTAGGGAAATCAATGTTCAAATGTCAAGAAATCAAAGGTAAAAGGTTGCGCAGTTCACACGGTTCCCCCATAAGCACAACCGAAATTTGCTCCTCATGGCAACCTTTCACGATATTTCATCGAGTTTTCAACAGGTCATGTTGGCAATGTTGAGAACTTTTCGCCCGTTTTCCAAAGTTTTCAACAAGTTTTGAAAAGTTGTCGAAAGATGAGAAACGTTGCACGGTGAGCTACTATTTGTTCGAAACCTTTTGAAAGATTGTGAGCGGCATGTCTGACGACTTTTACACCATGGTCGATTCCGGAGACCCGGCACCCGACAACGAGCACATCACCGGCGTGCGCGAAGAGCGTGCGGAAGGCGAGCAGACGACCACGCAGGCGCCAAAAGCCATGTACGCCGCGCGCATCGCCGTCTATGACGACATGCTGTCGACACCGCGGGTGATCGTCATTGATCCGCAAGATGTCCGCACGTATTTGGAAGAGACGGCCAACACCGTCTACCAGTGCATGAAAGAACAAGGTGGCCATATCTCGCTCATGGTCATCCGCGAGATTGTCGAAAACTTTATCCACGCACACTTTGCCGAGCCCATCATCTCGATTCTGGACGGCGGAGACACCATCCGCTTTGCTGACCAAGGACCCGGCATCGACGACAAGGAACGTGCTTTCGACTTTGGCGTTACCAGCGCAAACAGCAAGATGAAGCGCTATATCCGTGGAACCGGAGCAGGGTTTCCCATGGTGCAGGAGTATTTGGAAAACGCCGGCGGTGCCGTATCCATCGAGGACAACATGGGCAACGGCACCGTGGTTACGGTAAGCCTGAACCCTAAACGCGTGCAGGAAATCGAGCGTGCCGGCGGACGCGGCGCTGCCGTGCGGCCCGAGACGAAGCAGCCCACATATCCCCTGCCGGGAGCTTTTGCGCAGCAGCCCGTGGCAACGCAGCAGATGCAGCCCCCCGTGGGACAGATGCAGCAGCCCGGAATGCTTCCCACACAAGAACCCCAGGCGGCATCTATGTCGATGCCGCCAAGCATGCCAGAGGCCATGCCGCTGGCTGATCAGGATGCAGCAGCAATGCAGCAGGCGACGGGGACGCCGGGTGGCCAGCAAATGGGCTATCAGCCGTACCAACAGGGATATCCATATCAGCAGATGCCGCCACTGGGGTATGGCCAGCAGTTCCCGCAGCAGTACCAGCAGGGATATCAGCAGCCGTACCAGCAGATGCCGCAGCAGCAGTACAACCCCTGGGCCCAGCAGATGCCTCCGCAGCCTTACCAACAGTGGCCTCAAAGTTTTCAACAGCAAATGCCACCGATGCAGAGTTCTCAACAACCAGCAGCTCAAATGATGTATCCTAATGCAGCAAATCAGCATGCGCAGCCACAACCGGACGTGTTCGTAAGCGATCGCGGCAACGCCGCGCTGGGCTATCTGGCGCAAAATCAAGCGTGCGGCGCAACCGATCTGGCGAGGGCGTTTGGAAACTCGGCCCCCACTTGGTCACGCACGCTCAATGACTTGGCGCAGGCCGGCTTGGTCATCAAGCATGGCCAGAAATACCATCTGACCGAACTCGGCGCCGCTCGCGTGCGAGCTCAGAGCTAAAGAACGGGAGAGACAGTGGACGAGGAAGCAGGCATCATCCTGGGGGATGCCATCGCCTTTTGTCAGCGCGACGGCCAAGATGCACGCCTCATCAACATGCTGGGGCAATCGCGCGCCATAAGCCTGACCGAAGATACGCTCACGATCGAGGCCCCCTCGCGCTTTGCCATCGCGCAGCTCAAAAAGCATCAGCCGACTATTGAGGCCTATCTGGAAGAAATCGCCTTTGCACCGATTGCGCTCGACATCGTGGCACCGCAAGGCGCCGCGATGGAATCCGCTGCCGCGACGGCGCCCGCCACGGCTCCCGCTGCTTCCCCGGCGGTGCCGGCCTCCGCAGGCGACGTGCCGGCAATCGAGCACCAGCACAGCGATGTTTCCCGTGAAACCATGGCACCGTTGCCGACCGCGGCGGCGACGTCAACGAATGCACCCGTCACACACATGCCCATCGCTCACGACGCGGCGGCGGGCGCGGATTCGGGCATTGCAATCAAGAACACGCTCTCGGCCGACGATTTTCGTCGCATGATGAACCAGATGAAGGGCGGAGCGCCGACCAAATCCACGCAAGCTGCGACCCCCGCCTCATCCATGCCAGCACCGACCGTGCCGGCCGAGCAGAATACGGATGGAGCCCCACTCGCCGCGAACTCAAAATTCACCTTTGAGAACTTTGTCTACGGCCCCGAGAACAGCCATGCCTATCGCTCGGCACTCAAGTTTGCCGCCCTCGCGGACGAGCGCGGCACGTGCACATCACTGTTCATCTACGGCAAATCGGGCCTGGGCAAGACGCACCTGCTGCTTGCCATCAAAAACGAGCTCGCCGAGAAGTCGCCCGAGATCAAGGTCAAGTATGCCAACTCCCAGGCGTATCTGGACGACCTGATGACCGAGTTCGACCGTCAAAAGAAGAGCAACGCTCCCATCATGCAGGCGTACCACGGCGTGGACGTGCTCATCATCGATGACATCCAAAACATCATCGGCAAGCGCGCGAGCGTGGACTACTTTTTCCAGCTCATGGACGAGTTCATCCGCAACAACAAGAAGGTCGTCATCGCGGCAGACCGTGCCCCCAAGGACCTGAGCATGGACGAGCGTCTGACCAGCCGCTTCAACGCCGGCATGCTCTGCCTGGTCGCAGAGCCCAGCTACGAGATGAAATACAAGATCTTGCAGCGCTATTACGAGAACACCATCGTCGCCGCTCCCGAGGTAGGCGACGACTCGCTGTTGGCGGCCTATGGGGGCGACGGCGGACACCTGACCGACGAGCACTTTAAACACATGGCCGAGGTCTCGGGCACCAACATCCGCGAACTCGAGAGCTTTTGCGAGCGCTGCGCCGGCGAGGCGGGCGACCGTGAGCGCGAGGGCGGGGAGCTCACCTTTGACGATATCGACGCCATCGCCAGCCAGTACTTCGACACATCGGCCAAAAAGATCAACGTCCAGACGGTTCAGTCCGTCATCGAAGAGCAGTACGGCGTGACGCACGAGGAGCTCATCGGCCCGCGTCGCAACGCCAATATCGCCAAAGCACGCCATATCGCTATCTACCTGGCCATCGAGATGTGCGAGATGACGACCACGGCGGTGGGCGCCGAATTTGGCAACCGCAACCACTCGACCGTCAGCACGAGTTACAAAAAGGTCCAGAAGATGATCCAGGAAGATCGCACCGTCACCGAAGACCTCAAGTCGCTGCGCGATAAAATTACACTGCGCTCGTAGGGAAATAGAGACACCTGTTGAAAACTTGTCGAAACCACGGGCATAAGGTGTCTAAAACCCAACCCGCGATGATGAAAAGTTTTGCGCAGGTTTTGAACGTGGAAAACCACCCCTGTTGCACACAGGTTGCTGTCGATTCTCTTTCTGGGTCTGACCTGCGTCTTTGTGAGTAATCAACAGTTTCGTCAGCGCTATTACTATTATTAAGATATTTATATCTATAGAAAGGTATTAAAAGATGAAGTTTACCGTCAGCCAGAGCTCGCTTACACAAGCCATCGGCGTCGTTATGAAGGGTGTCGCTTCGGCATCCACCCTTCCCATCCTGTCGGGCGTGCTCGTTAAGGCCCAAGACGGCATCTTGGAATTCCAGACCTCTAACTACACCATCTCGATCCGCCATCGTATCGCGGCGCATGTCGAAGAAGAGGGCGAGATGGTTATCCCTTGTAAGATGCTCTCCAATATCACCAAGACCCTCCCCGATGCCCCGGTCACCTTTGAGCTGTCCGAGCGCCAGGTGCTGATTGGTTGTGAGAAGAGCTCTTTCCGCCTGAACACGCTCGATGCCAATGACTTCCCCGAGTTTCCGGCCTATGCCATCGAGAGCGCCGTGGAACTGCCGACCGATATCTTGTCCGAAATGGTCGGCCGCGTGTGGCGCGTCACCTCGACTGACAAGGCCCGCCCCATCCTGGGTGGCGTGCACATGAAGGTCGAGAACAACACCGTGCGCCTGGTGGCGACCGATTCCTTCCGCTTGGCCGTGTGCGATACGCAGGTCGAGACCTCGACCCTCGAGGGCTCCTTTGAACTCAACGTTCCGGCCGACGCCTTTAACGACGCGCTGAACATCATGGCCAGCCAGGCGACCATCATGATCGGGGCTACCGACACCCAGGTCGTCTTTGAGGCCGGCAACACCACCTACGTGTCGCGCCGCATCGAGGGCGTGTACCCCAACTACAAGCAGCTCATCCCCGATTCGTGCGTGACGAGCGTCAAGATCGACGTCGCCGCCTTTAACGCCGCGCTCAAGCGCGTGGCCGTTATCGCGAGCGCCAACCCCGCCGTCAAGTTCGAGATCGATGTCGAGAACGGGCAGATGGGCCTGTCTTCCATTTCCAATGACCAGGACCTTGCGCAGGAGACGATCGATGTCGAGGCCGAGGGCGAGTCGGGCACCATCGCCTTCAACTACCACTATATCTTCGGCTGCCTCAATGCCCTGTCCAAGGAGAAGGAGATCACGCTGGAGCTCAAGAGCTACTCGCAGGCGGGCATCTTCAAGTCCTACGACAAGATCAACTACCTGTACCTGGTCATGCCGGTCCGCATCTAGCAGCCGCCCTATGACCATATTCGCCCGCGATCTTTCCGTCGTACACTACCGCAGCTTCGATAGCTATCGCCTTGCCCTAGACGAGGGCGTGACGATACTTGCGGGACCCAACGCGGCGGGAAAGACCAATCTCATAGAGGCGCTGCAGCTGCTGACGAGCGGCGCCTCGTTTAGGCATCCGACCGCAGCCGAGCTCGTCCATGATGGCGTGGGCTCGTGCAGGGTCGAGCTGAGGCTCGAGGGCGACGGCCGCGTGCTTGATATGGGATTGAGCGCGGGGGACGGTAAGCGCTCGTTTAGCCGCAACGGCAAGAGATGCTCCGCCGCCGGTGTGCGCGGGGTTCTGCCGAGCGTGCTGTTTTGTCCCGACCATCTGGACATGGTTAAGCGAGGCGCCAGTGTGCGCCGCGCCGCCCTCGATGACTTTGGCATGCAACTGAGCGCACGCTATGCCGATCTTGCGAATACCTATGGGCGTTGCGTGACCCAGCGTAATGCCTTGCTCAAGGAGACCTGGTGCTGCCGCGAGATGCTCGGCGCGTGGAACGATTCGATTGCCCGCGCGGGCTCGGCCCTGCTCGTGCACCGGTTGGCCCTACTCGACCGGCTGGCGGGCCATGTGCGCGCTGCCTACGGGCAAGTGGCGTCCGGTGAGGCCGCCAACGTGTCCTATGCGTCCACGCTGGGGGATTTGCCCCAGGTCGAGGATCGCGAAGAGCTGAAGGGCTGGGCGTACGAGCGCATGCTGGCTGCCCTCGATGAGCACGCCGACGAGGAAATTCGCCGCGGCGTGACGCTGGTGGGACCGCATCGCGACGAGATTGAGTTTACCGTGGCGGGTCGCTCCGCCCGTTCGTTTGCCAGCCAAGGACAGCAGCGAACGTTGGTGCTGTCCTGGAAGGTGGCGGAGGTAGCCGTGGCTCGCGATGTCCTGGGCACCGCCCCACTGCTGCTTTTGGACGACGTGATGAGCGAACTCGACGGCGAGCGCCGCGGTGCTTTTCTGCGGCTGATCGGCGATGATATCCAGACGGTCATAACCACGACCAACCTTGGGTACTTTACCGATGACCTGCTTGATCGAGCCAAGGTGGTGAGCATGGGTGAGACGTGCTAATTACGAGCGCGAGAGCGAAACGGTCGCCTTCAGTGGCTTTTTGAACGCAGAGCGTCAACGCATCCTGGCGGCCGCGACACCTGAGCGCCGTGCGCAGATGGAGGCTGCCGAGGAGTCGCGCGCGGTCTATCGCGCGTGGAACGCGGTGTGCTCGGGCACGCGCGAGGGGCGGCATGTGACGGGCCTGCGCTACCTGCCCGAGTCCAATGAGCTGCTGATATATCTCGACTCGCCCTCGTGGACGCAGGAAATGACGCTGTTGCGCGAGATCATCCGCGCGCGCATGGAGCGCGCCGGTGCGCATGTGGATGGCCTGGTGTTCAAAACCACCGCGCCCGGTCACACGCCGCCCGCCGCCAAGGAGCGCCTGCGCCCGGCGACGACCGAGCACCCGCCGGCCCCGCACGCCGACCTAAGTGAGGCCGAGCGCACCGAGATTGAGCGCCAAGTGGCGCCCATCGAAGACCAAAAACTGCGCGAGGCCCTCGAGAATGCCATGAGAGCCAGTGCCGAGTGGGCCAAGGGCGTGCAAAGCAAAAAAGAGCCTTAAATCGCATCTGGTGGCCTTGTAGAGCCAAATACCCTCATTCCCGAGGGTATTTTTTTACGATAAACTAGTAAGGCTGTACACATTTTCTTGACTGAAGGAGGACGTGTGGCAAACGAAAACGATTACGATGGCGGCGAGATTAAGATTCTCGAAGGTCTCGAGGCCGTTCGTAAGCGCCCGGGCATGTATATCGGCTCGACGAGCGCCAGCGGTCTGCATCACCTGGTGTGGGAGATCGTTGACAACTCCGTCGACGAGGCCATGGCCGGTTTCTGCACCGAGATCCAGGTGACGGTCCACGCCGACAACTCCATCACGGTCGTCGACAACGGGCGCGGCATCCCCGTCGACGAGCACCCTGTTAAAAAGATTCCGACGCTCGAGGTCGTCATGACGATCTTGCACGCCGGCGGTAAGTTCGATAACTCGGCCTATAAGGTCTCGGGCGGCCTGCACGGCGTGGGCATCTCCGTCGTCAACGCACTGTCCAAGCGCGTGGTCGTTCAGGTTCGTCGCGATGGCAACACCTACGAGATGGAGTTCTCGCGCGGCAAGACCGTCAAGAAGATGGAGGTCGTGGGCACCTCGGATTCGACGGGCACCACCGTCACCTTCTGGCCCGACGACGAGATCTTCGAGACCTGCATCTACGATTTCGATACGCTGCACAACCGTCTGCAGGAGACGGCGTTCCTCAATAAGAACCTCAAGATCGTGCTGACCGACGAACGCGAGGCGACTCCCCACGTGGAGGAGTTTTGCTACGAGGGCGGCATCATCGACTTCGTCAAGTTCCTCAATGAGGGCAAGGACGTCCCCGAGGCCTTTAAGGAGCCTATCTACATCGAGGGCAAATCGGACCCGGACGCACCTGTGGCCAAGATGGGCGAGGTTGAGGTTTCCCTGCAGTGGAATAGCGGCTACGGCGAGAACGTCATGTCGTTTGCCAACGACATCTACACCCCCGAGGGCGGCATGCACCTTGAGGGCTTCCGCACCGCGCTCACCCGCGTGATCAACGATTACGCGCGCAAGCAGAACCTGCTCAAGGAAAAAGACGCCAACCTGACCGGCGACGATGTGCGCGAGGGCCTTTCGGCCGTTATCTCGGTCAAGCTGCCCGATCCGCAGTTTGAGGGCCAGACCAAGGCCAAGCTCGGCAGCTCCTATATGCGCGCGCTGACGCTCAAGATCGTGACCGACGGCCTTGCCGATTACCTCGAGGAGCATCCTAAGCCCGCCCGCGAGATTGTCAAGAAGGCCCAGCAAGCCTGCAAGGCCCGCAACGCCGCTCGCAAGGCGCGCGAAGCGACCCGTCGCAAGAGCCTGCTCGAGACGGCGTCCCTGCCCGGTAAGCTCGCTGACTGCTCGGTGCGCGATGCCGAGCTGACCGAGCTCTTCATCGTAGAGGGCGACTCGGCAGGCGGTTCGGCCAAGGACGGCCGTCGCCGAGACATCCAGGCGATTCTGCCCCTGCGCGGCAAGATTTTGAACGTCGAGCGCGTTGGTGACCATCGCGCGTTCTCGAGTGACACCATCCAGTCGCTGATTACCGCGATCGGCTGCGGCGTCACGACGAGTGCCGGCGACGGCGGCGATTTCGATATCACCAAGGCGCGCTACCACAAGATCATCATCATGACCGATGCAGACGTCGACGGTGCGCATATCCGCATCCTGCTGCTGACGTTCTTCTACAAGTACATGCGTCCGCTGATCGATGCCGGCTACGTCTATGTTGCCTGCCCGCCCATCTTTGGCATTAAGGTGCGCAACAAGATCCACTACGTGTATCCCAACGGCCGCCAGCCCGAAGACGAGATCCTGCGTGACACCATCCAGAGCCTGGGCCTGAACCCTGACGATAACGACGAGGACGGCAAGGCCAAGGACGGCAAGATCACCAAAAAGCGCAAGGGCTATACCGTCCAGCGCTACAAGGGCCTGGGCGAGATGGACCCCAAACAGCTTGCCTCGACGACGATGGACCCAAAGACCCGCATTCTGCAGCGTGTGTCGATCGAGGACGCCGTGGTGGCGGACCGCGCCGTGCGCGAGCTGATGGGTTCCGAGGTCGGCTATCGCCGCGAGTACATCGAGAAGCATGCGCATGACGCGCGTTTCCTTGACGCTTAAGAGGAGGTAACGTGGCAGACGATATCAACAATAACGAGGGTATGGGCGAGGCCGGCGATGCCGGTATGCCCGACGATCTGAAGCGCCTGCTTGCCCGTGCTGAGCAGGGCGAGGACGGCGACCCGGACGCCTATAACCCCGATGCCGATGATGATGAGGAAGAAGACGACGCTGAGCTCGAGGAGAGCTTTGGCGAAGTCGACCGTGGCGCCTCGGCCGGCGAGGATATCAACGGCGGCCAGCTCCAGATTTCGGAGTTCGGCCGTGAGATGAAGCAGTCGTTCATCGAGTATTCGATGTCGGTCATCACGGCCCGCGCCCTGCCGGACGTGCGCGACGGCTTAAAGCCGGTGCACCGCCGCATCCTGTACGCGATGAACGAGAGCGGCATCTATCCCAACCGCCCACACAAGAAGTCGGCCTGGACGGTCGGCGAAGTTATCGGTAAGTACCACCCGCATGGCGATTCCGCGGTCTACGAGGCCATGGTTCGCCTGGCGCAGTGGTTCTCCATGCGCACGCCGCTCATCGACGGTCACGGCAACTTCGGTAACATCGACGGCGACGGCGCGGCGGCCATGCGTTACACCGAGAGCCGCCTGGCCAAGCCCGCCATGGAACTGTTGCGTGACTTGCAGAAGGATACCGTCGACTGGCAGCCCAACTACGACGAATCGCTCGCCGAGCCCGTGGCGCTGCCTGCGCGCTTCCCCAACCTGCTGGTCAACGGCAGTCAGGGCATCGCCGTCGGCATGGCCACCAACATCGCCCCGCATAACCTCACCGAGGCGATCGAGGCCACCTGCTACCTGATCGACAACCCCGACGCCACCGTCGACGAGCTCATGCAGATCATGCCCGGTCCGGACTTCCCCACCGGTGCCATCATCATGGGTAGCGCCGGCATTAAGCAGAGCTACGAGACCGGCCGCGGTTCCATTACCGTGCGTGCCAAGGCACACGTGGAGTCCACCAAGACCGGCCGCAGCCGCCTAGTTTTTACCGAGATTCCCTACATGGTCAACAAGGGCACCCTGCAGGAGAAGATCGCCCAGCTCGTCAACGACAAGCGCATCGAGGGCATCTCGGATATGCGCGATGAGTCCAACCAGAAGGGCATCCGTCTGGTCATCGAGCTCAAGAAGGGCGTCATTCCGCAGGTCGTGCTCAACAACCTGTATAAGTACACCTCGCTGCAGACGACCTTCGGCGCCAACAATCTAGCGCTCGTCAACGGCGTTCCCAAATGCCTGAGCCTGCGCGAGATGCTGCAGCACTACATCGACCACCAGGTCGACGTCGTTACCCGCCGCACCCGCTTCGACCTTAAGAAGGCCCAGGCGCGTGCCCATATCCTCGAGGGCTACCTGATGGCCCTTGACCATATCGACGAGGTCATTAGCATCATCCGCTCCTCGCAGACCGACTCCGAGGCCAGCAGCCGCCTGATCGAGCGCTTTGGCTTTACGCCCGAGCAGACCACGGCCATCCTCGAGATGAAGCTGCGCCGCCTGACCGGCCTGGAGCGCGACAAGATCCAAGAAGAGTTGGACGGCCTGCGCCGCGCCATCGCTTACTACGAGGACCTGCTGGCGCATGAGGAGAAGATCCTGGGCGTCATCAAGGAAGAGATGCGTGAGATCTCCAAGAAGTTTGGCGACAAACGCCGCACCGAGATCAGCCAGGTTGAGAAGGACCTGGATGTCGAGGACCTCATTGCTGACGAGGACATGGTCGTGACCATCACCCACACCGGCTACGTTAAGCGCATCCCGGTGGCTGCCTACCGCGCCCAGAAGCGCGGCGGCAAGGGCGTATCGGGCGTCAACCTCAAAGAGGACGACGTTATCGACGAGATGTTCATCGCGTCCACGCACGAGTACGTGCTGTTCTTCTCGAGCAAGGGCAAGGTCTATCGCCTGAAGGTGCACGAGCTGCCGGTGGGTACGCGCCAGGCGCGCGGTACCGCGATCGTCAACCTGCTGCCCTTCGAGGAAGGCGAGAAGATCGCGAGCGTCATCAGCTGCCGCGAGTTCCCGGCCGACGAGTACCTGATGTTTGCCACCAAGAGCGGCATGGTCAAGAAGACCGTGATGAGCGCATATGACCGCAGCCGTCGCGACGGCCTGATCGCTATCAACCTGCGCGACGACGACGCACTGCTGAACGTGCGCCGCGTGCGCGAGGGCGACAAGATCATCCTGGCTACCACTGCGGGCAAGGCGATCATGTTCTCCGAGGAGCAGGTGCGCGCCACCGGCCGCGATACCAGCGGCGTTCGCGGTATCGGTATGAAGGACGGCGTGAGCGTTCTGGGCATGGAAGTCACTAACGGCAACGGCGATCTGTTCGTCATCACCGAGCGCGGCTACGGCAAGCGCACGCCGGTCGCGGACTACCCAGAGCAGAATCGCGGCGGCCAGGGCGTCTACACCATCCAAATGACCGAGCGTAAGGGTAACCTCGCGGCCATGAAGACGGTGGGCCCGCAGCACGAGCTGTTCATCGTGACGGAGGGTGCGACGGTCATTCGCGTCAAGACCGACGAAATCAGCCAGACTGGCCGCGCCACCCAGGGCGTCAAGATGATGACCGTCGACGACAACGACCGCATCTGCGCCGTGGCCCGCATGACAGCCGCCAAAGAGAGGCCCGAAGGCGAAGCCATAGAAAACGGCTCCGCCCCCGAAGAAACCCCTGTCGATCTAGGCGACGGCAACGACATGCCGGAAGATCTCCTTGACGAGTAAGAGGCCCTAACTGTTAGAAAATATCAGACCCCATATATCGGCGGTCGGCGCACTGCGCGCCGACCGCTTTTTTGAAAACCTTTGAACCCCGCGTCGGCCCCGGCTGCCCGGCGGCATGCGAAGTCGATCGCGAGTTCCGCACGAGCCGGAGAGCACTTAATGTGCTCTCCGTGCGAGCAGGACTGTCCGAGCAGGCGACTTCGCATGCCGCCGGGCAGCCGGGGCCGACACCCCTCAAAGATTTTCAAAAAAGTTGTTGACGCGCGCGTAACGACTCGTCTAATATATCCCTTGCGCGATGGACCTGTAGCTCAGTTGGTTAGAGCGTCCGGCTGATAACCGGGAGGTCACAAGTTCGAATCTTGTCAGGTCCACCATCAAAACTGTGAAGAGCCCTGGGGCGTTGCCTCGGGGCTTTTTTCTTGTCTGCGATAAATCTCATTTTGGTTTTGTGTGCTGTGCGAAAGATTGGGTAGTATAGCTATTCAATGCGGCGACCTTGCCGCGTGTTAACCGCTACGTACCGGAGGTGTTCCATGGTTCGTGTCGACATAGAGACCATCGTCATGGCCGCCGGTCCCGTGCCATCGCTTATCGTGCTTCGCGAGCGCTGCAGCAAATCGGACTCGCCCGCGCCACTGCGTTCCCTTTCCATTCAAACTGGTTCGTTTGAAGCTGCTGCCATCAGCCGCGGCATCGATAGCGGTCGCGCCGAGCGCCCGATTACCCATGACCTGTTGCTCGATACTGTTGGCGCCCTGGGCGCTAAGCTCGAGCGCATCGAGATCGTTCGCGCCGAGCCGCCGGTGTTCTACGCGACGATCGTCATACTGGCCGATGGTGACGAGCGCAAGATCGATGCCCGTCCCAGCGATGCCATTGCCCTTGCCGTGCGCAGCAATGCCCCCATGTTTGTGGAGGACGACATCATGAATCGCCTGGGCACCGTTTCTGCCCATGCCGAGGAAGTCGACGACGAGCAAGAGTTCGAGAAGTTCGACGAGTTCGTCCATACGCTCTCCCCTGATGATTTCTAAATGTCTGGTACGCGAGCGGAGAGGTCGCTGATGGGTGCCCGCGTATCGGCTGAGGCGGCTGCGATCGCCCGTGAGGCCCAGATGCGCTCTGAGGCGTCCGAGGCGGCACGCATTGCCTATGTGACGCAGGCCCGCACGCTTCGCGAACGCCGCGGCTCGTTTATCAAGATGGTTGTCGTCTCCGCCCTTGTCGCGGCAATCTGTTCGCGCCTTCGTGGTACAGTTGGTGCGCTTGGGTTTTCGATCTCTACGGGCCTTGTGATCTGGGGCGTGGTCGATGCGGTCATGCTGACCAGTCAGATCAAGGTACTCGACAAGCGCGCGATGGATATGATGCGCGCCCGCGACGCTGCCGCTAAGATCGCTGCTGAGGCACAAGAACTGTAACGACGCCAGACTCGATGGGAAGGTCTAAAGATGGCACAGGATATGCAGGACGCCGGTAACGTCTCCGCCGAGCTCGACGCCATGGTGTGCGATCTGATCGGCGCGTTCTTGGACGACCTTGCCGCCGGTGAAAACCCTGGCGTGGTCGTGGCAATTGAGGACGCCGCTTCCAACCGTTATCTGGCGGCGCTCGACGAGGACGGCGAAGAGGCGTGCCTCGAGGCGGCCACCAACTTTATCTCCGAGCACAAGATGGGTCTTAAGGACGAGGGCCTGGGCCGTATCGCTCGCTATGCCATCGGCTACACCGGCTGCGTCGAGATTGACGGCGGCTATCACGATGCTCTGCTCGTGAGCTTCTTCGAAACCACGCTCGAGAGCGGTTTTTCGGCATATGTGCTGTATGAGGGCATGGGCGCCGGCGATGGTTTTATGTGGAGCGACCCTGAACCTGCAGGTGAGGAAACCCCTCTCATCTAAAATCGCTAAAATAAACGAGTTTTCGGTAAAAGGCTCAATATTCCCGCTGAGCGTTGTATCGCTGGGCGGGCCGCGTACGCGTGCCGTTTGTATATGGATAGAAGATAGGGGAACTACATGCGCGTAGACAATCTGAGGAACATCGCCATCATCGCCCACGTCGACCACGGCAAGACGACGATGGTCGACAAACTCCTGCGTGCCACGGACGCCTTCCGTGCCAACCAGCAGGTCGAGGACCGCGTCCTGGATTCCAACGACCAGGAGCGCGAGCGCGGCATCACGATTCTCGCCAAGAACATCTCTATCGAGTATAAGGACGTCAAGATCAACGTCATCGACACCCCGGGCCACGCCGACTTTGGCGGCGAGGTCGAGCGCGTGCTGCGTATGGCCGACGGCGCCCTGCTGCTGGTCGACGCCTTTGAGGGCCCCATGCCCCAGACCCGCTTCGTGCTGCGTCACGCTATCGACACCGGCCTCAAGATCATGATCGTCATCAACAAGATCGACCGTCCGGGCGCCAACCCCGAGAAGGCCTACAACGACTGCCTGGACCTCATGGCCGACCTGGGCGCCACCGACGACCAGCTTGAGTTCGCCATGGAGCACGTGGTCTACGCCAGCGCCATGAATGGCTTTGCCCGCCTTGACCCCAACGACGGCAATATGGACATGTACCCGCTGCTCGATATGATCATCGACGACATGCCCGCGCCCGAGGTTGACGAGAACGCCCCGCTGGCCATGCAGTGCGTGACCATCGACCACTCCAACTTCGTCGGCCGTATCGGCATCGGCCGCGTGTACTCCGGCACCATTCACCAGGGCGACCAGATTTTGGTTGTGAAGAACGACGGCTCCAGCGCCACCGCTACCGTCAAGCAGCTCTTTACCTTCGACTATCTGGGCCGCACCGAGTGCCAGGAAGTCGGCGCCGGCGACATCGCTGCTGTCGTGGGTATTGACCGCACCGATATCGGCGATGTCTACACCGACCCCGAGAACCCCGTTGAACTCGAGCCCATCGAGATCGACCCGCCGACCCTGTCCATCGTCTTTGAGGCTTCGACCTCCCCGCTCGTCGGCCGTGATGGCGACATCGTGGGCGCCCGTCAGCTCAAGGAGCGCCTGTTCAACGAGGCCGAGAACAACGTGACTATGAAGATCGAGGAGCTCGAGGACAAGAGCGGCGTCGAGGTCTCGGGCCGCGGCATCCTGCACCTGTCCGTCCTGATGGAGTCCATGCGCCGCGAGGGCTTTGAGTTCCAGGTCGGTCGTCCCCGCGTTCTGTTTAAGAAGGACGAGAACGGCAACAAGATGGAGCCCGTCGAGCAGGCCGTCGTCGAGTGTCCGGACGAGTACTCGGGCAAGGTCGTTGAGGTCTTCGGCACCTCCGGCGGCATCATGACGAGCATGGATACCTCGGGCATCGTGACGCACCTCGAGTTTAAGATTCCGACCCGCGGCATCATGGGTCTTAAGAACCGCATCATGAACGTCACCCACGGCGAGGGCGTGTTCTACCACACCTTCCTAGAGTATGGTCCTTACGCTGGTGAGATCGGTAACCGTCAGAACGGCGCCATGATCTCCATGACCACCGAGAAGGCCGTTGCCTATGCTCTGGGTACGCTGCAGGAGCGCGGCCAGCTTTTTGTTGAGCCGGGCACCGAGTGCTACGAGGGCATGATCGTGGGCGAGCGCAGCAAGGCTGGCGACATGGTCGTCAACATCGCCCGTACCAAGAACCTGGGCAACCAGCGTTCCTCGACCTCCGATATCTCCGTTCAGCTGGTGCCGCCCCGCACCTTCTCGCTGGAGGAGGCGCTGGAGTACATCGCCGACGACGAGCTGGTTGAGATTACCCCCAAGAACATCCGCCTGCGCAAGCGCCTGCTCAACGCCACCGACCGCAAGAAGGCCGCCGTCCGCGCCGGCCAGGTCAACAAATAAGCGCTGGACTTTATAGCGTCTAACAAGAAAGGGCGTCGACCGTAATGGTCGGCGCCCTTTTTGTGCATAGGGACTGAGCTGG
>NZ_JBCOIL010000021.1:0-48288 GCF_040926265.1 Collinsella aerofaciens
CGACGCGGAAATCGCGCGCTGTCGCCGCGCCCCGCAGTGCCCGCTTCCCCCGAGAACAATTATCAGTGCAGGTAGATAACTTGTTACAAAACTGCCTGGTCGCCAAAGTGCTAAAAGTCTACTCACTTAGGTTGCAGAGCACCCCCCCCATTAGCTGCAATTCCAAGGTATTAAGCATTTTTGGACTCAAATCGTCATACTGGACAAGAATTTGAGTTGAGTTTTTAGGGACAGATGCGCCATCGGCACACCAATAACAGTCACTGATATCGACAAAAGGGATACTCGAGCGCGTGAGGGCCTGCGCAAAAGAGCTTCCGCCCGCTTCGCACTCCGCAACCACAGTGCAGTAAAGGCCCGCGTCTGCGTGTTCGATCGAGACCTCCCCTGCCGGAAACGCTTTCCGTACAAGCGAGGTCAGGCCATCACGCGCCTCGCGAGCACGAACGCGCACGCGGTTCACATGTCGCTCGTAATCACCAGATTCCAGCAAACGCGCCAAAGCGACCTGGTCAACAGAGCTCACCGACGAGGCATAGAAACCAAGGTTGCGCCTAAACCGCTCCATTAACTCATCGGGCAACACCATGTACGCCAAACGCAACGCCGATGAAAGGCTCTTCGAAAACGTGTTGGTGTATATAACCGACTGGGCGGCATCGATCGACGCGAGCGCGGGAATCGGCTTCCCGGCAAGGCGAAACTCACAATCAAAGTCATCTTCGATGAGATACCGACCTGGTCGCTCGGCGGCCCAGCTCAGAAGCGCATAGCGACGCGCAATGCTCGTCACAAGGCCGGTTGGATATTGGTGAGACGGCATCAGGTGAAGTACATCGGTCCCGGTTTTCTGCAGAGCGCTCAAGTCCACCCCCTCATCATCCAACGGGATATGTCGAACTTTGCAGCCCATAGCCTGATAAATGCGCGTCAGACGTAAATAGCCCGGGTCCTCAACGGCATACACCTTGTCAGCGCCAAGCAACTGAACCAACATGGTATCGAGCAGCTGAGCGCCCGCGCCGATAACAATGTTATTGGGGTCGACATTCATACCCCTCGTCCCGCGCAGATGATGAGCAATTGCGCATCGTAGCCGAACGGTGCCCTGTGCCGGTGCGGGCGAAAAGATCTCGCGCTCGTCTTCGGATGTCAGCGTCGCCCGCAGTGCGCTTTGCCAAAGCCGCGCCGCCTCCAAAGCGGAAGGAGAAAGTGCATCGAACAGCTCAACCTGTCCGTTGACATCATGCGCGCTGGGACCAGCAGAGGCGGCATCTCGGTCGATGCCCTCCGCAGCCGAAGCCAAAACCGGTGCATCCGGAAGCTCGCAAGCGTAGTAGCCACGACGCGGCATTGAGCAAATATAGCCCTCGGCGAGTAACTGGCTATATGCATTCTCGATGGTAATGACACTGATTCCCAGATGACTGGCAAAGGCGCGCTTAGACGGAAGATGCTCCCCCGCCGCAATACGTCCAGCAACAATATCATCTCGAATTTGCTGGTAAACATACTCATAAAGCGATGCCTCGCCACGTTTTTCCAAATTGTAGTCAAGCATGAGTTTGCCACCTGACCTTATCGAGCTGTTCAATCTGGTATTAAGCTGACCTTATTATTATCTCGAAAACTGAGTATTTTGCCATACCCAGCTCCCCGATAGGATGTTCCGTCAAGCAATGCACATGCCAACCAAGGGAGCAACCATGGCAGAACAGACCAGCAAGGCCGATCGCGTCAAACTCAATCGCGAGCTCGCGCAGATGCTCAAGGGTGGCGTCATCATGGACGTCACCACGCCCGAGCAGGCACGCATCGCCGAGGAGGCGGGCGCCTGCGCCGTCATGGCTCTCGAGCGCATCCCGGCCGACATCCGCGCCGCCGGCGGCGTATCGCGCATGAGTGACCCCAAGATGATCAAGGGCATCCAGGAGGCCGTCTCCATCCCTGTTATGGCCAAGTGCCGCATCGGCCACATTGTCGAGGCGCAGGTCCTGCAGGCCATCGAGATCGACTACATCGATGAGTCCGAGGTTCTCTCCCCTGCCGATGACGTCTATCACATCGACAAGACCCAGTTTGACGTGCCGTTTGTCTGCGGCGCCCGTGATCTGGGCGAGGCGCTGCGCCGTGTTGCCGAAGGCGCCACGATGATTCGCACCAAGGGTGAGCCGGGTACGGGCGACGTCGTTCAGGCCGTGCGTCACATGCGCAAGATCCAAAAGCAGATCCGTGACGTTGTTGCCCTGCGCGATGATGAGCTCTTTGAGGCAGCCAAGCAACTGCAGGTTCCGGTCGAGCTGGTGCGCGAGGTCCATGCCACGGGCAAGCTTCCCGTTGTGAACTTTGCCGCCGGCGGCGTAGCGACCCCTGCCGACGCCGCGCTGATGATGCAACTGGGCGCCGAGGGCGTCTTTGTCGGCTCGGGCATCTTTAAGAGCGGCGACCCCGCCAAGCGCGCCGCCGCCATCGTCAAGGCCGTGGCAAACTTCACCGATGCCAAGCTCATCGCCGAGCTTTCGGAGGACCTGGGCGAGGCCATGGTGGGCATCAACGCCGACGAGATCGAAATCATCATGGAGGAGCGCGGACGCTAGTCCGGCAGAAAGGATCGCACATGAGCGATTATGCAGACCAAACGGTCGCCGTGCTGGCGGTCCAAGGCGCTTTTGCCGAGCACGAGGCAAGACTATCCGGGCTTGGCGCACACTGTATTGAGCTGAGGCAGGCGGCTGATTTGAAGCAGGACTTTGACCGTCTGGTACTTCCCGGCGGCGAGTCCACCGTTCAAGGGAAGCTGCTTGCCGAGCTCGGCATGCTCGAGGAGCTTCGTGCCCGTATCGCTGAAGGCATGCCTGTCCTGGGCACCTGCGCCGGCTTGATTCTGCTGGCGCGCGACCTTGCCGCCCACGACGATAAGGGGACGCCGCGCCTGGCAACCATGGATGTGCTCGTCGAGCGCAATGCCTACGGCAGGCAGCTCGGCAGCTTTCGAACCAAGGGGCAGGTAGCCGGCATCGACGGTGAAGTGCCGCTGACGTTTATCCGCGCGCCCCGCATCGTTGAGGTGCACGGCGATGCCGAGGCCCTGGCCGAAGTCGATGGCCGCATCGTCGCCGCCCGCCAAGACAACCAGCTCGGCGTAACCTTCCACCCCGAACTCGACGAAGACACCCGCCTCCACGAACTGTTCCTACAAATGTAGGCATCGAAATCAACAAACGAAATGAGAGTGGATAATCTCCCACTTTAAGCTTGGATGCAGGCTCAAACCGGGAGATTATCCACTCTCATGCTATGTAGTCATTTAAGAACGTCCCCAATGACTACTTCGACAACACCGATGTTTTGGTACCGACAGCGAAAACCCGCCAGAGCGAGGGAGGCCCTTTTGGGGCGAGATGACGCCATAGGTTGAGCATGAGTCAGCGAGCGGGCCGCATTTGAGACAAGGTGACGTGAAACGAAAGGGCGCTGACCTTCTGGTCGCGCCCTTGAAGTTGAACGTCAGATTGTCCAAATGCGGCCCGCGCAGCGCCGGCCCGTTACGGCGTTTGGTAAAACGCCGTAACTAAAAACGGTTACCGCGGAAGCCGCCACCGTTGCGGCCGCCACGGTCGCCACCGCGACCGCCGCGGTCGTTACCACGGTTGCCGCCGAAGCCGCCACGGTTGCCGCCGCGGTCGCCATAGCCACCACGGTTGCCACCAAAGCCGCCGCGACCGCCACGGTCGCCGCCACGGTCACCAAAGCCGCCACGGCCGCCACGGTCGCCACCGCGACCGCCGCGGTCGCCACCACGGCCACCACGATCGCCAAAGCCGCCGCGGCCGCCACGGTCGCCGCCACGGCCACCACGGTCGTCACGGCCGCCGCGAGGACCGCGATCCTCGTCCAGGCCCATGGCGACGAGCGGAGCGATAACCTTATCGAGAGCGGCCATCAGCTCGGTGGCCTCCTCGTAAGAAAGCTCGGGCAGGAGCTTCTCCTTCTTGTTGGCAAGCTCGACCAGGCCCTCAGCGGCATCCTCGGCGGCGAAGACAACAATCTTGCGCATATCGCCCTCGGCGTCGTCGATGCGGCCGACCAGATCGGCAGCCTCGGCCTCGGCCATCAGGCCATCGAGCTCACGAAGGCGCATGCCCAGCAGGTCGGACATTTCCTTCTGCTCCATCTTGGGCTTGAGGTCAAGGAGCTTGATGGCGCGCTCGATGTTCGCCATGCGCTCGGCCTTGGCCTCCTCCTCCTTGGAAATAGCAAAGCGACGGCTACGCAGCAGACGGGCGGCCTTCTGCATCTTGTCCATCAGCTCTTCGTCATCGTAATCAACGGCGGCCTCGACAACCTCGGCCTCCTCCTCGGCGGAAACCTCGTCAGCAACCTCAACCTCGGCAGCTTCGGTCTCCACGGTCTCGACTGCCTCGACCTCGGCAGCCACGGTCTCGTTCTCGGTCTCGTTCATGATCTCTTCGTTCTCGGACATGAGACTCCTTCTTGGCCCTCTCGGGCATCATCGCCCCATTCGCGGGGCCCGTCGCGCACTCTTTGCGCTTTAAACATTCATGCCTCTCGGCAAAACGTCCATTAGTTTATGGTGTCGCCATCCAATCTAGCTGCAGAATCTATGTGCACACATTAATGCGACATGTGCGACTCGCGACGAGCGTACACCAGCGACGTCGCGAACCCGACCACGGCAATTACAGCCGCCACACGCACGGCAGCTGCAAATCCAATCGCCTGGGCAACGTCAGACGCAGCGCCAGCGGCGCCGGCGGTCGCGGCAGAACTCGAGAGCAGGCCGATAAACAGCGACGGGCCAAACGATGCGGCAATCATGTTCCACGTGTTGAGCAATGCCGTTCCGTGAGGATGCTCAGCGGCAGGCAGCGTCTCCAAGCCGGCCGTCTGCGAGGGACTCAGCACCAGGCCGACTCCGGCATACACCACAACGGTCAGCGCCACGACAACGCCGATGTTCATGCTTGCCGCCGTCATCGAGATTGCAATCTGTCCCACGGCAATCAGGGCAAAGCCGACCGGCAGCAGCGGCCATGCGCCACGGGCGTCCATCACGCGTCCGCCCACAATCGAGGTCACGGCGTTGCAGGCAATTGCCGGCAAAATGAGCAAGCCCGCAATAAGTGCGGTCATGCCGTATGCGCCCTCAAAATAGAGCGGCAACAAAACGCTCATCGAGAACGTCGTCATCATCGACACCACCACAAGCAGGCACGCGGGCCAAAAACGAACGCTCGCCATGGGACGCACGTTAAGCACCGGATGCTCGAGCTTGAGCTGACGGGCCGCAAACAGGCCGAGCAGCACAATGGCGGCGAAAAGCGCCACGATACCGGCAATCAGATTGGTCGAGAACTCGCCTACGGAATACACAAATGCCGTAATGCCGGCGGCGAGCAAAACAACCGACAGAATATCAAGCGTGGTGTTCGAGCGCTCTCCGACATTCTGAACAAGCTTTACGCCCGCCGCAGCGACCACAACGCCGCCCACCAGCGGCACTACGAATACCGCCCTCCAGCCAAACAACGTGCACATAAGACCGCTGATCACGGGTCCAAACGCCGGCCCTAGCGTAATGCAGGCACCACCCAGGCTCAGATACAGACCGAGCTTCTCGCGCGGGGCGCAAGACAGCACCACGTTCATCATGAGCGGAAACAAGATGCCCGATCCCGCAGCCTGTAAAATACGACTTGGCAGCAAAACGCTAAACGACGGAGCGATCAGACACAGGACTTCGCCGGCGACCATACATCCGCATGCGAAAAACAACAGCTTGCGCGTCGAGAAACGGCCGGACAGGAAGGCCATGATGGCCGTAAAGATCGACGTCACAATCATGTAGCCCGAGACGAGCCACTGCGCCGTGGTGGCACTCACCGAAAAGGCCGCCATAATGTCGTGCAACGCCACGTTAATGATGTTCTCGTTAAACGCGGCAACAAAGGCCGCAATATACATAACGACGAGAATCGCCGCAGTAGCCGATGGCGTTACTTGAACTTGTTGCTGAGATTTGCTCCCCATGCATTTCCTTCCTCTTGGAACGACAGTCGCATCGCCCCAGAGGAACGGTCCAGGGCGAAAAATGAGCCCTAGACTTACGCCAGACGCCGTACACGACGAATCTGGCAACATGGTCCAATATCGAAAGATTGTAACGCGGACGCACAGCTTTCCTTCCGCGCTATTATTAAAAGTCCACGAAAGCATAAGACATGAGGAGCCCGCCATGATTAAGCCCATCATGAAATCCGAGTTCTTTTTGCGTCTGCCTTCCGAAGACGCGGGACCCGACGATGTCGCAACCGGGCAGGATCTCCTGGATACACTCCACGAGCATGAGCGCGAGTGCGTGGGCCTCGCCGCCAACATGATCGGCGTGCGCAAACGCATCATCTGCGTAAAGGACGGCAACAGGACACTCCTGATGTACAACCCTCAAATTCTTGAGCAGGTCAATGCCTATCAGACGAGCGAAGGATGCCTCTCGCTGATCGGCGAGCGTCCCTGTACCCGCTATCGCCGCATTAAGGTTGAGTATTTGGACGAGAACTTCGTTCACCGCATCAAAAACTTCTCGGGCTACACCGCCGAGATCATCCAGCACGAAATCGACCACTGCAATGGCGTCGTGGTTTAGGCCACCTGCCAAAATGAGGGTACCGGAGGCCTCCCTATGGACATCATCCGCTTTGGCGAATTCGCCATCTTAGCGCAGTCACGCACGTTTCTTGATGCGGCGGAACTGCTTTTCATGTCGCAATCAACCCTCTCCAAGCACATCATGGCAATGGAGCACGAACTCGGCTGCAAGCTCATCGATCGAAGCAAGCGCCACGTAACACTCACCGCGCAAGGTGAAGCGCTTCTCCCCTATGCTCAAAAAATTGCGACGCTTCAGCATCGCTATCTTGCCGCCATTCAAATAGGTGCAGGTGAGCCGCTCGAGCACCTCACCGTAGGTTCTATCCCCATTATGGCCCCTTATGGGATCACGGACGCCGTCATCGATTTTCAGCAGGCGAACCCCTCATATTCTGTCGAGCTCATCGAAGGCGAGGGCGACACACTCAAGCGCATGCTCCTGCACGAGGACATTGACCTGGCCTTCATCCGTGACAGTGGCGCCATCGAGCCGGAGTTCAAAAAGATTCCCTTTACGACTGACCGGCTCGTGGCCGTCCTTCCGCTCGACCATCCGCTCGCCGAACGTGACACCGTCGAGATAGACGACCTTATCGACGAGAATTTCCTCATGCTTCCCCAAGGCTCGTTCGTAAGCGAGCTCGTCCTTTCCCTTTGTCGCGAAGCTGGATTTGGCCCACGCGTTACGTTCACCGGCAAACGAGCCGAGAACATCATCTCTCTTGTCGCACGCGGCGCCGGCGTCTCATTCCTCATGCGCAAGCCGGCGGAATCGCTTGCCAGCGGAAAGGTAGCCCTGGTGCCGCTTGAGCCCGCGACGACCTCCGAGGTCAGGCTCTACCTCAAGCGGAACGCCGCGCACTCGCAGGCGGTCGTCTCGTTCATCGGCTTCCTCCCCTACCGTCAGCTCCTGCAGGGCGACCGTGCGTCTTCCACCGCGGCACGACCGTCATAATCCCCGCTGCTCCACAACCGCAGACTTGTGTCCGCAAACACGCTGACAACGGCACAAAACACAAATATGCCTCGGGCGGCACGTCGCCGTCCGAGGCATATTTAGTTAAAGTGCGCAGACAGACTAGTCCACCGAGATGTTGAGCGCCTTACCGCCCTCGTCCTTCCTGGTACCGATCGCCATAGCGGCGACAAGAGCCAAAACGAAAGCGACCACACCGGAGATGACAAGGCCGATAAAGCCCGTGTCGATGCCGGCAGGGTTAATAAAGCTCGGGAAACCGAGCGGGCCGGAGGCACCGAAGGCATAGAGTTTGGCACCCATGAGGCCGGCAATGGCGCCGCCTACACCAGCGGAAATAAAGGTTGACCACATAAGACGCTTACGCGGCAGCAAGATGGCGTAAAGCGCAGGCGCGTTGACACCGAAAATCGAAGAGACAAGGGCGGGAATGTTGACGGCAGCATTTTCCTCGGAGTCCTTGGTTCGGATGACCATGCCAAGCACAGCACCGGCGATGGCACAACCGCCTGCATACACGAGCGGGTTAATGAGGTCATAGCCGTAGGTTGCGACATCGAGAAACCACAGCGGGATGATACCCCAGTGCAGGCCGAACATGACGAGCAGGCTCCAGAACGTGCCGATGACAAAGCCGGCGATGGCGGGCTGGAAGTTGATGAGCATCAAGATGATCTGGGCAACGATGTTGGAGAGGACCGTCATGACCGGACCGACCACAAGCAGGCCAAGGATGCCGCAAATGAGGAGCGTCAGGATGTTGGAGAAGAACGAGCTCACAAGCGCGGGCAGCGCGTTAGAAAGGGCCTTGTGCACCTTGGAGGCAATCCAGACGATAAAGATCGCAGGCAGAATCGTCGATGAGTAATTCTGCATGATCAGCGGGATGCCAAAAATATCACCGTAGACATTGGACTCGAAGACCGTGCCGGCGCCGAGCGTGTAGAGCGGATCTCCGCCCATAAGGGCAACGAGCGTCGGGTAGACAAGGATACCACCGAGCGCCATTCCCATAACGGGCTTAAGTCCGAACTTCTTGGCCGACGTCCAGCCAATGATTAGCGGAAAGTAATAGAAGACCGAATCTCCGATTGCCGAGAGCGTCACATACGTATTGCTGTCCTTGGCAAGCCAACCGGCAACCGTGCAGAGCGCGAGCATCGACTTGATAAAGCCACCGGCCATAAGCACGCCAAGAACCGGTTGCAGAATCTCGGAGATGATGGCCAGCAGACGCGAGAATGGATCGCCCTTTTTGACGTCGTCGCCTTCATCGATATCGAGTGCGGGTTTGGAGTCGAACCCGCCAATCTGAACAAGGTCGTTGTAGACGGCCTCGACAGTGGCACCAATCACGACCTGATACTGTCCGCCGGCCTGGATGACGTCAACGACGCCCTTCGTCGCCTTAAGCTCATTGGTCTGGGCGAGCGATTCATCCTTGAGGTGGAAGCGGAGACGCGTAATGCAGTGGCTCACGTCTAACACATTGTCTCGACCACCGACCTTTGTGATGATTTCATCGCAAAGCTTCTGGTATTTCATGGAATTCTCCTTTTTCTGAGCGGGGTATAGCATCGATTTCATGCCTCCGTAGTCGACGTGGGAGGGCAAGGAACCCGCTTCCCCCTTTGAAATCCGCGGACGCACGTACGCCCGGGATGGGAAACGGCAGAGAAGATGGAAGATGCCGATCACATGGCAGCGAGCCTCATTGGCCCATGTCACGCAATCAGGTCTACAGACGCGAATCTGCTGCGCCGAGAAGTCTCGTCGTCTGGCAGAACTTGTCACACAGACGTTCCGGTTCGCCCTGGGGAATCTGAGTACGCTCGGTCTCAAAGGAGAGGCCGTACTCGCGTGCCGGAAGGAAATACTCAAAATAGCCGTTGGTGTAACCGCAAACTATTCCCTCGACCGGGCATTCGCGCTTCATGCGAATACCCAAGTCGCTGCCGAGCTCACTCGGGAACACAAAGAGATGCAGGCCGCCCAAACTGATGACGACACACTTAAGCGTGAGCGAAAAGTCGTCATGGGCAACGGTGCGATAGAACGTCTGAGGCTCGATGCGGTCGAGAACGACCTCGCGATCGAGCTTGATCTGGGAAATCGCCTCGGCAAGACCGGTCGAAACGCGCTCGACCTCGGGAATGCCGCGTCCCTGGCGAAAATTGCGGTCGCTACAGTCGCCAGCAGCACCGACGACCATGGCCGGATAGTAACCAAGACTCTGAGCGAGCTTTTTGCCGGTAAGACCGGCGAGTTCGCTCGTGAGCTCCGTGCAGTCGGGTCCGACGCAAGCGGAATGCACCGCCCAGTTCACAAAGCCCGCAAATGGCTTGCCTTCGGTATCGAAGAACGATACGACAATGACCTCATTGTCGGCGAGTTCACCTGGGATGATGCGGTTGTCGTAGAAACCGGTGATGACCTGCTTGCCCAAGCGACAAATCGCGGGCTGTGCGTTGGCGCGGCACTCCTCAGAGCATTGGCAAATGGTATCGAGGAACCAGCGGTAGTAGTTCTCGTCGAATTTTCCCGTCCACCAGCTGCGGTGGTAAGCGACGATTGAAGTATGGTCGTGCGTCGCGGAGAGCAGAACGCAGTCACGGTCGATTCCGTAGCGCTCGGCGAGCATCGTCTTAACCTCCTCGGCCATGCCCTCCTCAAACTCGAGAACATCGGCGTTGAAGAGAAAAACTTCGCGGTCGTCCTGTTGGAAAAGAATCGCGTTGGCGAAGACGTCGTCATGGACGCCTGTCGCAGGCTCCAGACGGTTGGAGAGGTTACGATATCCGATTAGATAGATGTCGCCTTGCGGGGTAATCTTGCGGCGTGCATGTCCGATATTCATGCAAGTTCTCCTTTTTGTCATGCCGCGTTTAAAGCGGCAAGGATGGTTTGAAGGAGGCGCTCATGGGAACCGGCGGCGAAGCCGGAGTTCATGGCCTCATAGGTGATTTTCTCGTACGCATCGGGGGCCGGCAGATACTTTTGCCCTCCGTTGACAAGCGTGGCAAAGAGCACGGGGCAGAATCGGGCGGCGCGCACGGCGGCGCCAAACGAGCTCGAAACCTCGGGCTGGATACCAACGAACTCGACATTTCCCAGCCGAAGTAAATAGACCCTCGTACGCTGTTCGCCTGCCGCATGAAACTCATAAGTTCGATGCGGGGCCAATGAGCAGAAGTCGGCGCGCGTCTGGGCGGGCAAAAGGACGTCGACCGTGCGAGCATCGACGCCGATGGCATCGTCCTCACGCGCCGCACGGACGGCCTCAATCAACGCATCGCTCATAGCGCGACCCTGTCGATGCAGCATGCGATATCCACTCTCGTGAGCATCTAACGTTTGCTTCGCCCCGGTCGAATCGAACGCAACGGTTACGGCGCGCTCCGCCGGACTCTGATCCCCCGCGGCACCGGGTAGCAGCAACACGACTCCGCCCAATTCGCGCTCGAGAGCCATGGCGGCAAAGCCAAAGAGGTCCCCGCTCACCAAGCGCTTCCCCTGAGAATCGTGCGATCCGTCGAGCACGGAAGACTGGACATCAGCCGTCGCAAGCATGGCAACGAGCCCGCCCTCGGCATCCCTCGCGACAAGTACGGGCATCGCGTGGTCGGCAAACCCCTTGGGGTCTACTCCCAGCCACCAGCCGGCCGGTGTCTCAATGTCGCGGTTAACGTTCACAGGACAGTAGCCCTCCGCCGAGGCGAGCGTGACAGAGCGAATGCCCGCAACCGCCTGCCCAACGGCCGCGCGTGTCGCGGCGATGAGCGCGGCACGATAGCGCTCATTTCGATCGCGGGCATCGGTGTCGGCCAGATGCCCAGGGGTGCGCACGTGAGGCGCAGAAAACGTGTGGGTCGGGACCACCCAAGAAAAGGCGCCGTCGCAATTGGAGACATCCTTGACAACCTCACGCAGATCGACGAGTAGGGCCGGAGCGACCGAGGTAACCTCAAGTGAAAGGATGCAAGCGCGCCGCCCCATCCCTTCGACCACGAAGGCACGGGCAAAGATTTCATGACGGAGTGCGTCGAAACCGTCGAACGGCAATACGTCCTCTAAGTTAATGGCCACCCGGGCGGCTCCGGCCTTCATCTCTCCCTTATCCATGGCGAACGCCCTCCTTTATCTGTCGCTCACTCGATGCCGTACAAGCGCTGTGCCGTGCCGCCAAGCATAAGGTCCTTGTCCGTATCACTTAAATCTGTGGCGCGGACGCAGGCGACACCCTCTGTTAGCCACTCGCGTTTAACGGGATAACTCGTACCAAAGACAATATGGTCTGCACCAAGGACTTCAACCGCACAGGCAAGAAGCGTTTCGCCCCAGGGCTGAGCATGGGACATGTCGAAATAGATGTTGTTCTCGAGGCGCCTGGAAACGGTCTCGGTATCGACCTGAAAACGGCCAGAAGCATCAGGGCGCTTGGGACCATGAGGCAGCAGCATCTCCTTGAACGCAAAGTATGCGCCGCCGAGCATGGAGTGGACCATCTTGATATTGGGGTAGCGCTCAAAGAAATCGCCAAAGATCTCTCGGCCGATCGCCGTAGTTTGGTCGACGCAGCGGCCATAAGAGCGGCGAAGGTTGTCGTACGCGAGAAGCGATTCGTTCTCGACCGGCACGGGAACATGGTGCACGTAAACGGTGACATGGCGTTCGTTCAGGTGCTCGAAAAAGCTCGAGAAGACCTGGTCGTCGAGATAGCGCTTGCCGTAGTGAGCGCAGAGCTGCACACCCGCAAAACCATCGTCGAGCCTGCGATCGAGCTCCTCCAAATTCGCTTTGGTGCCAAAGGGCGGCACAGCGACAAGCGGAATCAGACGGCCACTTGACGCCTTCGCGTCAGCAGCCATACCGTCGTTGAAACGCCGGCACATCTCGAGCGACATCCACTCGTGACAACCGGGGAGCTTGAGGATCGCCTTGTCGACCCCCGCCTCATCCATATCGGCCAAGCGCTTCTCGAGGGTGTAGTCGCCCTCAATGTAGTTAAGACCCGGAGAACCGGCGGGCATCTCGATCACGATCTGTCGTTTGCCGGCGGAATTCATGGTCAGATAGCCTTCGGTGTCATAGGCGCGGGGCACCTCGGCCAAAAACTGTTCGCAGAGCGTCTCGTCATGAAAGATGTGCTCGTCGAACCAGTAGGAATTTGCATCGATAATCATTGGTTGGAACCGCCTTTCATCTTGTTGAAAACATTCTAGAAAAGCAGGTACCCGGACATCAATTCCAGCTTAAGCCCACTATATTCCATTTTGGAATAGAACTTACCGCTCACATGCGAACCTCGCCCGCTCAACGAGACAAGCGCTAACAGCACGGGCTTAGACAGAAAACGGTCGGCCCGCATCCGTTGCGGGCCGACCGTTTCATTACAGTCTACCTTTGCCGTTACGCCTGGCGGTAGTGATCGAAGAAATCGGCGAGGTCTTCGAGGGACTCTTTGAGTACTTCCATGCGCGGCAGGTACACGATGCGGAAGTGGTCGGGCTCAGCCCAGTTGAAGCCGCCGCCGCGCGTAATCAGGATCTTCTTCTCGTGCAGCAGGTCAAGGGCGAATTGCTCGTCATCGGTGATGTTGAACTTCTTCACATCCATCTTGGGGAAGATGTAGAACGCCGCACGCGGCTTAACCACCGAGATGCCGTCAATCTTGCTGAGTGCCTCATACACAAAGTTGCGCTGCTCGTAGACACGGCCGCCGGGACGGATGTAGTCGTTAACGGACTGATGGCCACCGAGTGCCGTCTGAACGATCGACTGAGCCGGCACGTTGGAGCACAGGCGCATGTTGGAGAGCATGTTGATGCCCATGATGAAGTCGCTCATGCAGCGCTGGTTGCCCGAAAGCACCATCCAGCCAATACGATAGCCCGCGATCATGTGCGACTTGGAAAGGCCGCTAAAGGTAACGCAGGGCAGGTCGGGAGCGAGCGAGGCAATCGAGACGTGCTCGTAGCCGTCCATGCACAGGCGGTCGTAGATCTCATCGGCAAAGATCATCAGCTGATGCCTGCGTGCAATCTCGACGATGCCCTCGAGCACCTCGCGCGGATAGACAGAACCCGTGGGGTTGTTGGGGTTGATGATGACGAGGGCTTTGGTCGCGCTCGTAATCTTGGACTCCATATCCTCCAGGTCGGGATACCAATCCGCCTGCTCATCACACAGATAATGTACGGGATGACCGCCAGCAAGGGTTGCGCACGCCGTCCAGAGCGGATAGTCGGGGCTGGGGATCAGAATCTCGTCGCCATTGTCGAGCAGCGCGTTCATCGAAAGCTGAATGAGCTCGGACACGCCGTTGCCCGTGTAGATATGCTCCATCTGAACGTTGGGCAGGCCTTTGATCTGCGAATACTGCATGATCGCCTTGCGCGCGGAGAACAGGCCACGCGAGTTGGAATAGCCTTCGCAGTCGGGCAGCTGCTGGCGCATGTCCTTGATGACCTCATCGGGCGTGCGGAAACCGAAGGGCGCCGGGTTGCCGATATTGAGCTTGAGGATGCGCTCGCCCTCGTCCTCCATACGGGCGGCCTCGTCGACGACGGGGCCGCGCACGTCATACAGGACGTTATCGAGCTTGGTGGATTTAGAAAAAGTACGCATGGTGGTGCTCCTTGCAATTTGAGCTGAGGGATGGGGTTCGGGCTTGGAATCGTTGCGGGGTGATGATGCCTCGCCTTGATCGGCGTCGCCGGCAAGCAGCCAGGTAACATCGACCTCCATAATACGGGCGAGCAGCTCAGCCACATCGCGCCGCGGGATCGTCTTGCCGCTCACATATTGGCTCATCTGACTCTTGCCGAGTTTTTTGCCGAGCATCTCCGATGCGCGGATCACGTCCGACTGGCGAACGTCGCGATCGGACATAGCCTGTCGCAGGCGATCGCTAAACGTCTCTTGGGCCACTAGAACCTCCTTGCTGGCAAAGTTCAATTTATAGAACACGAATTGAACCAAGGTTCAATTTAGCAAGCAGTATAGCGCGGCACCTCATTCGAAAGTTCAATTTCATAAGAAAATGTACCGGACTCCGAGATTTGCCCAAAGCGGACAATGGCGTGTACGCGTTTAGAGGTATTCAAGGAATCGAGCGGCGGCAAGCGAAACGTCAGCCGTGCGATATATCGCATTGATCTGCCGATGGGGATGTCCCTCGAGCGAACGCACGGCAACATCGAACTGACAGCGGCGCAAGATGAGCGCGGGAAGAATGCTCACGCCCAGGCCGTCCTCGACCATGGCCATAATCGCATAGTCATCCCAGGTCGACAGCGTGGAGCACACCGCCAGTCCCGCCCGACGGAACAGCGGCGTAATCTCGTCATCGGTGCCGCGTTCTAGCAGAATAAACTGCTCGTTGGCTAAATCGGCAAGAGAAACGACCTCCGCCGTGGCAAGCAAAGAATCTGCCGGCACCACCGCCATCAACTCGTCGCGCACCAAAGACCGCGATGCCATGCCGTTTTCTCGTGGCTCACGCGGGATAAAGCCCAGGTCGCAGCGGCCTTCCGCCACCCATTGCTCAATCTCGGAGTAATCACCCATCAGCAGCTCGTAATCGACATCCGGATGATCGGCGCGAAAGCGCGCAATCACCGGCGGCAGCACGTGGGTCGCCACACTCGAAAACGTACCGATGCAGATTTTGCCGCGCATGAGCCCGCGCATCTCATCCACCCGTCGCTGCAAGCGAGTGAATTCCTCGCAGAGCGCCTCGACAGCCGGCATGACCTGCCGCCCGTCGGCAGAAAGCACTACGCCCTCGCGACTGCGGTCGAGCACCTTAAAGCCCCAATCGGCCTCAAGATCGGCCACCATACGGCTCACGCCCGACTGTGAATAGCTCAGGCGCTCGGCAGCACGCGTAAAGCTTCCGGCGCGCACCGTCTCCAGCAGCACCTGCATCTTTTGAATATTCGTTTCCACGACACGCCTCCACCTTTACATGAATTTTTGTCATGTTATCCATGCATTATATTCGCTTTTCTTCTATTGCCAGTTCACCCATAGTGAACATGCTCGAATATAGAGGGGACGGAAGCGCATGGACAACGGACTGTTTACGTACTTAGCAGCATTGCTATTGTTTGGCTCCAACGGCATCATCGCCGCTGCCATCGCGCTGCCGAGCTCCGATATCGTGCTACTGCGCACGTTTTTGGGCGCCCTCTCGCTTGTCACTATCCTTGCCATCACCCAACGCCATAAACTGCAGGCGCCATCTCGTCCCCGCGAAGCCGCAGCACTCCTTCTGTCGGGAGCCGCGCTGGGTGCCAGCTGGATTTTTCTGTTCCGTGCCTACCAGACGATCGGCGTCGGCGTGTCCTCGCTACTGTACTACTGTGGCCCTATCATTGTCATGGCGCTCTCCCCGCTCATCTTTGGCGAAAAGCTGACCGGCGGCAAAATCGCCGGCTTTGTCGCCGTCGCCTGCGGTGCTTTTCTCATTGCAGCGCAAGGTCTAGGCGGCAATATGCCCATTGCGGGCATCGTCTGTGGAATCGCCTCGGCCTTCTGCTATGCATTGATGGTCATCGCTAGCAAGGGTGCGCCGCACATCGAGGGCCTCGAGAACTCCACGCTCCAGGTGTGCGCCGCCTTTGTTACCGCACTGGTCCTCACGCTCATCACGCAGGGCGCTCCCTCATTCCTGTCCGCCGGTATCGCCGCCAGTATTGATTGGCGCGCCGTCGCTATGCTCGGCGTCGTCAACACCGGCATCGGTTGCCTGCTCTACTTTAGCGCCGTCGCCAAGCTGCCCGTCCAGACCGTCGCTGTCGTCGGCTACCTCGAGCCGCTTTCGGCGGTCGTGTTCTCGGCCGCCCTTTTGGGTGAAGCCATAACACCGGTCCGCCTGATGGGCGCCGCGCTTATCATCGGCGCCGCGATTTTTTGCGAACTCGCCGGCAAACGCGCAAACGCCAAGGCTGGCATCGCCCAGACAGTACGTGCTTAAAAGCCCCTGCTTTGAAATGCTACCTGCGTAGATAAATAATCCCCAGCTGAGGATTATTGTCTAAAATAACCCGATGTGCCAAACTGCTCTTGTATGTATAAAGACGGCATAAAGTTTTTTGTCCTAGACAGATAACCGGATGTCTAAGGGAGTCCTCGTGGCACACAATAAACTGGAGGCAAGCCTCCAAGACCAGCGTAGTCAGAGCGGACATGGCGCCATCCCCCTCTCCGCTGGCATGCTGCTCGTTACGCTCGGCGTCGTCTATGGCGACATCGGCACGAGCCCTATGTACACCATGAAATCAATTGTCGCCAACAACGGCGGCATCGGTACCGTCAGCGAGGACATGATCCTGGGCGCGCTTTCGCTCGTCATCTGGACCATGACACTCGTGACCACGGTCAAGTACGTGGTAATCGCCATGAAGGCCGACAACCACAACGAAGGCGGCATCTTCGCCCTGTTCAGCCTGGTGCGCAAAGTGGCACCATGGCTGATTCTGCCCGCCATGATCGGCGGTGCGGCACTGCTTGCCGACGGCATCCTCACCCCCGCCGTCACGGTCACCACAGCCATCGAGGGTCTGCGCACCATCGAATGGGGCCATGCGCTTTTGGGTGACGGCCAGACCAATGTGATCATCATCACCATCATCATTATCTGCGGTCTGTTTGCCATGCAGCGCGCCGGCACCTCGTCAATCGGCAAGCTCTTCGGTCCGCTCATGACACTATGGTTCCTGTTCCTGGCGGGCGCCGGCCTGTTCAACATGCTCGGCAACCTGTCCATCCTACGCGCGCTCAACCCCATCCGCGGCATCATGTTCCTGTTCTCGCCCATCAACCACTCGGGCATCATGGTGCTCGGCTTCGTCTTCCTGTCGACGACCGGCGCCGAGGCCCTCTACTCGGACATGGGTCACGTGGGCAAGGCTAACATTTACGCATCCTGGCCGTTCGTAAAGGCGGCCCTCATCCTTAACTATCTGGGTCAGGGCGCTTGGCTGCTTGCCAACAATTCCAATCCCCAGATGCTCGCGATGGACATCGTCAACCCGTTCTATATGATGCTCCCCGAGCCCCTGCGCCCCTTTGCCATCGTGCTTTCGGCCGTGGCGGCCATCATCGCCTCGCAGGCGCTCATCACCGGCTCGTTCTCGCTGGTATCCGAGGCCACGCGTCTCAACCTTATGCCGCACCTGCGCATCCACTACCCCAGCGACACCAAGGGACAGCTCTATATTCCGCTCGTCAACAACATCATGTGGGTCGGCTGCATCTTCATCGTGCTGCTGTTCCAAAACTCCGAGCGCATGGAGAGCGCCTACGGCCTCGCCATTACCGTGACCATGCTCATGACCACGACGCTTTTGACGAGTTACATCGCCGGCATCCTCAAGCACAAGCTGGGTGCCTGCGTCTTCGCCCTGCTCTTTGGTGCCATTGAGCTGTGCTTCTTCGCTTCGTGCCTCACCATGTTCTTTGACGGCGGCTACGTCATGATCTTCCTGGCCGCACTGCTGTTCGGCCTTATGTATGTGTGGCGCCGCGGCACCGCCATCGAGCGCACGCAGACGATCCTGCTGCCCGTCTCCAAGTACATTGACCAGCTCGGCCGCCTGCGCAACGACGAGACCTACCCCGTGCTCGCCGACAATCTGGTGTTCCTCACCAACAGCCCCGACCCGCTCACGCTCGACCGCGATGTGCTCTATTCCATCTTGGATAAGCATCCCAAGCGCGCCAAGGCATACTGGTTCATCAACGTGCACGTTACCGACGAGCCCTATACGCACGAGTATTCCGTCGAGACCTTTGGCACGGACTTTTTGTTCCGCGTGCGCTTGGACCTGGGCTTTAAGGTCAACCAGCGCATCAATGCCTACCTGCGCCAGATTGTTGGCGACTTGATGGCATCGGGCGAGCTGCCGCCGCAGCATCACACCTACTCCATCTACGAGACGCGCGGCAACGTGGGCGACTTCCGTTTTTGCATGCTGCGCAAGATGCTTGCCCCCGAAACGGACATCAACCGCAACGACCACCGCGTCATGGCCATCAAGTACGCCGTCCGCCGCGCCTGCGGAAGCCCGGCACGCTGGTACGGTCTTGAGAACTCGGCCATCATCATCGAGTACGTGCCGCTGTTTGCCCGCATGCGCCCGGCCGTTAAGCTCGTGCGCACCCAGGTGCCGCTCGAGGTTCAGATCGAAGAGGCCGAGGAAATGGAAGTCGATATCTTCTCGGACGACCTGGTCAACGGCAACGAAGCCGGTAGGAACATGAACGTCGACCCCACCGAGTTACTCGAGAGCGTCGCCGATACGCCCGAACAGCAACTGCTCGACGGCCTCGAGAGCGAACAACTCAACGACGCCAACTTCTAGCGACGTCACAAATCAACGACAGCGGCCCTGCATCTCACGGGAGACGCAGGGCCGCCTTGCATTGCAGTAAAGCTAACGGCTACGAACGACGCGGCTCGGGAACCACGAGCCTATCGGGGCTTGCGCCCTCGGCATCCATCAGGCTCACGTAGCGAATCGACGGATCCCCATACATCGCGTAGTAATAATTGCCCGTGCGCGCGCTAAAGCATCCGGTGTAGATAGTCTTCTCGAACTTGCCATCGCCCATCCTGGACGCTCCCTCGATCATCACCACGCCCTCGAGCGAGCGGAACATGCGAACGACGTTTTCGGTCTCGCTCTCCTTTTGCGGGTAATTGGCATTGAGATACGCCGCCTTTACAAAACGGCTCGGCGAATAGCAGTCACCCGGAATACCGCGCATGCCGGCACCCGCGCCATAGGGCTTGAGCTCGGCGCCACGCCATGTCGCCGTCTGCGGATAATCGCTTGTGGCCGTGATATAGGTGCGCAGGTTTTCCATGTGCCACGGGAAGGTGGGCTGATTGGCAAGGGTGTCGACCGGATCGTCGTATACATGCAGGCCGTCAGCCATCATCTCGACCACGATGCTGCGCTGGCTGTCGCCGATAATCCAATGGAGCAGCGACACGCCCAGCCCCTCTCCGGCAGATTTGGCGACAATCACCGTGTCGCGCAGCGCGGCCTCGACCTCATCGACCGTCGAGAACGTCGCTGCCACCCACAGGGGAAACTCATAGGCCGCGATATTGGTCTTTCCATCAACCGGGCCCTCGACATACTCGGCATAGCCGGGAAAGTTGAGCCCCGCCACAGCCAGACCCGCATCGTTACCGCAATCGAAAAACATGGGATAGTTCTTGTAATCGATGCACATACCGATCACCGCGTGCGCCGCTGTCGCGTCGTCGATAAACGAATACGGAATGTGAAACCCGCGCGGCATCACGCGAACCTGTTGGCCGTAGTCAAAGCTCCAGTCGAGATTGCGGCCCAGATACATGTGGCCAGAATTATCGGTAAATCGAATACTCGTACACATAGCGCCTCCTAGCTTTACGTTCTTGCTAATTTCATTGTCTCCCAACAAAAAGGCGCTAAACACAAAAGCCCGGACATGACAACAATGTCACGCCCGGACTATTTAAGCAGGATAAACTCAACCAAGTTAACCCCGCAGGTCGTCTAAGGGGTCAAAGTGCCGCAGATTGCCACGAAAGAGGAGCGAAGCGTACTTAAGGTACGCGAGCGACAATTGAGCGGCAAGGTGCGGTGCTTTGGTCCCCTTAGACCAACTTTCCAAGACAGTGGTCGATCATATGCTGGATCATCTGTGCCTCAAAGCCCGCGTAGTCGCGGCGGCACTCCTTCATCTTGCCGTCGACGATCTGATCAAAGGCGACCTTGCACTTGATATAGCGCGTGGACTTGGTGACCTCCTCGTGCGTCAGGCAGCTCTCCTCCATCTTGCTGGCGCCCAGGCCAAACACCAGACGGGGGTTGTAGAGTACGTGAGGCTCGCCGGCATCGTCCAGGTAGACGCAAACCTTCTTGGTAACGCCAATCTGGTTAGCGGCAAGGCAGCCGGCATCGTCGAGCGACTTGATGGTATCGATCAGGTCCTGAGCAACCGACTCGTCCTCGACGGTCGCAACCTCGCAACGCTGGGACAGGATAGCCTCGTCGTGGCAAAGCTCTTTAATCATACGTTCCTCCATAGGGGTCGTTGTAACCGCTTAAGTATACGGTACCCACACATTTTCATGCGAAAAATACCGTCCGTCTGCTACAAAGCGCCGAACATCAACATGCGAGGAACAACAGCGTCGTAAAGGGGCTATAGTAGTTGAGTTCGTGTCAATCGGCCTAAACTCGGGGCCGAACAAGGAAAGGGTATGCATGGACGAACTTTTTCACGTCAGTGAGCGCAAGTCCACAATCGGGACCGAACTCCGCGCTGGACTGACAACATTCCTGGCGATGGCCTACATCATCGCCGTCAACCCCGCGGTGCTCTCGGGCGCTGGCATCGATGCGGGAGCGCTCGCCTGCGCCACCTGCCTGGGCGCCGGCATCATGACCATCTGCATGGGCATCTTCGCCAACCGCCCGCTCGCCTGCGCGTCGGGCTTAGGCGTCAACGCGATGATCGCCGGAATCACCACCACCGTCTGCGGCGGTGACTGGCACGTGGCCATGAGCGTCATCTTCCTCGAGGGTATCGTCATCTTGCTGCTCGTGCTTTGTGGCCTGCGCGAGGCCATCATGGACGCCATCCCGGTTGTCCTGCGTCACGCCATCTCGGTGGGTCTGGGCCTGTTCATCGCCATGATTGGCCTATGCGATGCCGGCATTATCACCGCTGGCGCCGGTACACTCGTCGGTCTGGGCGACATCACCTCCCCCACCTTCATCGTCGGCATCATCTCCATCCTGGTGACGGTCGCCCTCGCCTGCCGCAACGTCCCCGGCTCGCTGCTCATCGGCATCGTCGTCGCCGTCATCGCCGGTATCCCCCTAGGTGTGACCCAGGCTCCGACCGGTATCATCGCCCCGCTCGACTTCTCGAGCATCGGTGGCCCCATCGCCGACGCCGGCGGCGTGCCCGCCATCGTCAAGGTCCTTACCGACCCCGCGCTCCTCGTCATCTCGTTCTCGCTGCTCATGAGTGACTTCTTCGACACCATGGGCACCGCGATGGCCGTGGCCAAGCAGGGCGAGTTCCTCACCGACGACGGCAACGTCGAGAATATCAAGGAGATCCTGATCGTCGACTCCGCCGCCGCTGCTGTGGGCGGTTTCATGGGCGTCTCCTCCATCACCACCTTCGTCGAGTCCACCTCTGGCGCTGCCGACGGTGGCCGCACGGGCCTCACCTCCGTCACCACCGGCGTACTGTTCATTCTCGCCGCGTTCTTCTCCCCCATCGTCACCATCGTTTCCAGCGCCGCCACCTGCGGTGCTCTGGTCTACGTCGGCTACCTCATGATGAGCGAGGCCTCCGAGATCGACTGGTCCGACGTGTCTCAGGGTTTCCCGGCGTTCATGATTGTCGCCGGCGTGCCCTTCACCTACTCCATCTCTGCCGGCATTGGCCTGGGCTTTATCGCCTACGTGGTCGTCGCGCTCTTTAAGGGCGAGGCCTCCAAGATCAAGCCGCTCATGTGGATCGCAGCCCTTGCCTTCCTCGTCTACTTCTTCGTGGCGTAACGGCATAGCCTGCTAAAGCAAAGCAACAAGGCGCGGAGTCGCATCGAGCGGCTCCGCGCCTTTCTTTTAGCGTCTGCCCCCGTGCCAGCGTGCGACAATTGAGGCTGTCGATATCACTACACCGAGAGAAGCCTGCCTTGGAAGCGCATCAAAAGCAGATAACCGTTCATTCGGAGCATACGGAAGGCGCGCCCGTCATCTACCTCCCCGTGGTCATGGGCGACGGTAGTGATGTTTATGACCGCTGCCGAGAGCTCAACTGTCCGCCTTTTACTCTTGTCGCCATTGGAGGGTTCGATTGGAATCGCGAGCTGAGCCCCTGGGAATGCGACGGAACTATACGAGATGCCGAGCCCTTTGGCGGACAGGCTGCTGGTTTTCTTGACGAGTTGTTGAAGCAGATAATCCCCCAGGCCGAATCATCGCTCCCGCAACCGCCCGCCTGGCGCGGCGTTGCCGGCTACTCGTTGGCGGGTCTTTTTGCACTGTGGGCACTTTGGCAAACAGATGTCTTTGAGCGCACAGCGAGTGCATCGGGGTCGCTGTGGTTCCCCAGCTTTATCGACTACGCGCGCGAGCGCACGATGACGGCTACGCCCGACGCCGCCTATCTGTCGCTCGGTAAAAAGGAAACCAAGACGCCCAACCGCATGATGCGGCACGTACTCGACGATACGCGCGCGATGGAAGAGCTGTTTATCGAGCGCGACATCCCAACAACGCTGGAGCTCAACCCCGGCAATCATTTTGCCCAAACTGACCTGCGCATGGCGCGCGGCATCCACTGGATACTGACGCATTAAAAATGGCGTCCACGCGTACACACGCATGGACGCCATTTTTAATTTGGCTGAACGCAGCTACTATTCAGCAGTCTCCTCAAGCTCAGATACGGTGGGCGTCGAGAACTGGGGCATGGATGTCCTTTCATGATGGAAGGGCGATCGGACATATCGGATAACCTGCCCGAACGATACGATCCGAACCATTGTACGCGATACGCAATGCCTCGCACGCGCCGCCACCTGCAAACGCTAGCGTTACTTCCAAACGCGCTCGGCAATGCGCTTGACCAGCGCGATCTTCGCCCATTGCTCGTCCTCGGTCAGCTTGTTGCCAATCTCGCAGCTGGCAAAGCCGCACTGGGGCGACAGGTACAGATTCTCGAGCGGCACATACTTAGCGGCCTCGTGGATACGTTCGACGATAACGTCTTCGTCCTCAAGCTCAGCCGCCTTGGTGGTTACCAAGCCCAGCACGACCTTCTTGCCGGGAGCGACGTACTTGAGCGGCTCAAAGCCGCCGGCGCGCGGCGTGTCGAACTCCAGATAGAACGCATCGACATTCTCATGTGCGAACAGGTACGGCGCGATGGGATCGTAGCCGCCCTCAAAGGCATAGGTGGAGTGGTAGTTGCCGCGGCACACGTGCGTGTTGATAACCAGATCGTCGGGCTTGCCCTCGATGGCGGCGTTGTTGAGCGCCACGCCCAGCTCGCTCACCTTTTGCAGGTCAACCGGGCTCATGCCGGTTTTGGCGACAAAATCGGTATCGCAGTAGATGCCCCAGGTGCAGTCATCAAACTGGATGTTGCGGCAGCCTGCTGCGTACAGGTCGGCGATCACCGTGCGATAAGCGGCCGCAATGGCGTCGGCAAGTTCCTCATCGGTCTTATAGACAGCGCGCAGGCTCTCCTGCTGGCCGTCGCAGCGATCGAGCGTGACCTCAGAGAACGTCTGGATCGGCGCCGGAATGGTCTGGCGTGCGACCTGGCCCTCCCCCTCAAGCGCCTTGACGAACTTAAAATGCTCGACGAACGGGTGGTTCTCGCCGCTAATGGGACCGGTAACCACAGCGGTGTCGGCCGTCGTCTCCTCGTCATGGAACATATAACCCGTGCGTGAGGTACGGCGCTCAATGCCGTTGAGTCCCCACATAAAATCGAGGTGCCAGTAGCTGCGGCGGAACTCGCCATCGGTAATCACCTGCAAGCCGGCAGCCTTCTGCTTGGCCACTAAGTCGCGGATGGCCTCGTCCTCGACGGCCTTAAGGCCGGAAGCGTCGAGTTTACCCGCGACATAGGCGGCACGGGCGTCCTTTACAGCCTGCGGACGAAGAAAACTGCCGACGATATCGGCACGAAACGGCGCGTTCGGTTGAATCGAAGTGCTCATAGATATCTCCCTTTGCATTGGTTGCTTTACTGGGACAGAGTATGAGCGTTCATATGGCCATCGTAAAATATACGTTTATAACAGTTTGATATAGATGCTTCCTATATCAGTCTGGACTGCCATAAAGAGACTTGAACTGTGCGGAGCACAGCAGCCTAGATATGCTGACGAATCGCGTCGATATAGGCCCGACCGTAGCGCGTGAGCGTCGTATTTTTGCGCGTGATAATGCCAATCTCCATGTATTCGTCCACATCGAGCGGAATCGAGATAATACCGGGGCCGTTAAGTTCATGGCTGATCACGCCCGAACACACCGTGTAACCGTTAAGGCCCATAGCCAGGTTGAACAGCGTCGCACGGTCGCGCACGCGGATATTCTTGCGGCGCTCAAAGGTCGAGGTCAGCTCCTCAGAATAATAAAACGAGTTATAGCTGCCCTGCTCATAGGACAGGAATGGGTAGTCTTCCAAGTCCTCGAGCGTCACACTCGAGCGACCCGCCAGCGGATGGTCGGCGCACACGAAGACATGCGGCGCGGCGCAGAAGAGTCCTTCGAACACGAGCTCGTTGGCCACCAGCATGCGCTCGATGACCTCGCGATTGTGCTCCGACAGATACAGGATGCCGAGCTCGCTTTTCATATGCGCGACATCCTCGATAATCTCGTGAGTCTGCTCCTCGCGCAGGGTGAAGTCGTAACGCGCGGCATCGAACTCGCGGATCACGTCAACAAACGCGTTAACGGCAAAGGAATAATGCTGGCAACTCACACTAAAGTGCGGCACCTGCTCGGATGCGCCCTTGTACTTGCCCTCGAGCAGGTCGGCCTGGTCGAGTACCTGACGCGCGTAGCCCAAGAAGGTCTCGCCTTCCTCGGACACAATGACGCCCTTGTTGGTGCGCTCAAAGATATGCACGCCCATCTCGTTTTCGAGATCGCGGATCGACGCGGTAATCGAAGGCTGCGATACAAAGAGCCGGCGCGAGGCCTCGGTAATGCTGCCGCATTCGGCAACTTTGACGACATATCTGAGCTGCTGGAGCTTCATGGCTGTCTCCTTAGCTGTTCGCGAGATTCGCGTCGGCAGTACCCGGCAGGCGCATAAACGGCGGCATCTCCCCCGTCGCGGCGCAGGCGGCAATCTGATGCAAAGCCCCGGCGACCGCATCATCTGCCGCGGCGCCGATATGCCAGCGCGCGGCAGCCGTGACGGCCTCGTTGGCATTGGCGACTGCAACGGAGTTGGGAACGGCATCGATCATGGGCAGATCGTTATCGGAATCGCCAAATACAGCCACCTCGTCGGGCGTCAGGCCCAAGGCGCGCGCCAGCTCCAGCGCAGCGCAGCCCTTGTCCCAACCATCCGGAAGGATGTCGAACAGGCGCACTCGGTTGTTGGGAAACACAAGCGAAAGTTCCGGTACCTCAACGGCAACGCGCTCGCGTAGCTCCGCGAGCTCCTCACGCGAACGGGCACTCCAGATATTCGCCTTAAACACCGGCGCGCCATCGACAACAGGACGGCACGGGGCCTCTTCGCCTTTGAGCCACGCATTACCGCCCGACTCCATGGCGCGACGAACGCGCTCGGGATCGCTCGTCACGCAGTAGGCATCGTTATCCCAAAAGTCGTCACCCAGGCTGTAGACTTTTAGAAATGTATCGTCGGTTTCTTGCTCCAGATAGTCAGCCAAACGTATCAGAGCATCGTTGTCGATTGCGCGCGAAGCGACTACTTCGCCGTCGACAAACATCACCTGGCCGTTACAGAACGCACCGGTCGAAAAACACTCGGAACGGTTTTTGAACATCCAGCCCATCGCGGACGGCTGACGACCCGAAACCGGCCCAAAGTGCAGACCCGCCGCCTGCATGGCATGAATACCCTCAATGGCGTAGTCGCTGGCGCCGTCATGCCCGGCTGGAATCAGCGTATCGTCCATATCGGTCAGCACAAGTTTGATCATAGAGTCCCCCAGTCATTTTCACCGCAACCATTGTAACGGTGCGCTAGTATAGGGAACAACAGATTCGATGCGGGAGTGCCGGCGGTGCAAACCACAAGGCTGAGAGGGCATGGGGCCCAATCCTTTGAACCTGTCAGTTAATGCTGGCGTAGGGAGCATGCCGCCTTTACAGGGGCGCTGTCTATGCACAGCGCCCCTTTTCTATGCCAAGGAGGCATGTGCAGTGATTGATTCGGAACAGCTTAAGCAAAATGTGGTCAAGGCCGTGGAGGAGATTCGCGCCACCAATCCGATGGCAGGCTCCATCACCAACACGGTGACGATCGACTTTGTCGCCAACGCGCAGCTCGCCGTGGGCGGATCGGCCGCCATGGTCTATCTGCCCGACGAGGGCGAGGCGCTCGTTGCCGGCGGCGGCGCCATCTATCTCAACATGGGCACGCTCTTCCCCATCTACGAGCAGACGATTCCCCGCGCGGCGAAGGCGGCACACGACGCCGACAAGCCCTGGGTGCTCGATCCGGTGGGCCTGGGCATCGGTAGCCTGCGCACCCAGTTGGTAAGCGAGCTCAAGCAGTATAAGCCCGCCATCGTGCGCGGCAACGCCTCCGAGATTATCGCGCTCGCCGGCCTATGGGGTCTTGAGGGCGAGGCGGCCGATCTGAGCCGCGTACGCGGTGTCGATACCACCGACACGGTAGACGCCGCCCGCAATGCCGCGGTGGCGCTCGCCCGCTACACCGGTGGCGCCGTAGTCGTCTCGGGCGAAGTCGACCTGATCACCGACGGCACGACCGTGGCCAAGTCCCACGGCGGCAGCCCGCTCATGTCCAAGATCACCGGCTGCGGCTGCTCGCAGGGCGGCGTGCTGGCCGTGTATGCCTGCGCCGCCGATCCGTTTACGGCAGCCGTCTGCGGTACCGCCGTCTACAACGTCGCTGGCACGCGTGCTGCCGCCGTCGCCGATGCCCCGGCGAGCTTTAAGGTCGCCTTTATCGACGAGCTCTACCGCGCGAGCGCCCAGGACATCGCCGATAACCCACTCGAGCTCGAGGAGGCATAAGCCATGTCCGAGCCCGCAACCAATGCCGGCATGAACACGCTCGTCGCTGTGGCCATCGCCCCATGCGGCACCGGCGATGAGCTATCCGCCGAGGTCGCCGAGGTCGTGCGCGTCATTCGCGAGAGCGGCCTTCCCAACCGCACCACCTCGATGTTCACCGAAATCGAGGGCGACTGGGACGAGGTCATGCAGGTCGTGCGCGACGCAACCTTTGTGTTGGCGAGCAAGGGCATCCGCACCGAAGTCGTGCTCAAAGCCGATATTCGACCCGGATTTACCGACACCATGACCGGCAAACTCGAGCGCATGGAAGCACAGATCAAAAAGCAGGAGGAAGCACGATGAGCATCCGCGACAACCTTGATATCTCGGCCTATCTGGTACTCGGCCCCGAAAACACGCTCGGGCGCCCCGTGGGCGATGTGGTGGCCCAGGCACTCGATGCCGGCTTTACCTGCATCCAGGTGCGCTCCAAGGTGGCAAGCGCCCGCGAGATCATTGCGCTGACCGGCGACGCCGCGCAGGCAATCGCTCAGGCCGGCAAGACCGGTCAGGTCGCCTTGCTGATCGACGACCGTCTGGACTGTGTGCTTGCCGCACGCGAGCAGGGTATTGCTGTCGACGGCGTGCACGTGGGCCAAAGCGATATTCCCGTCCAGGTCTGCCGCAAACTTTTGGGTCCCGACGCCATCGTGGGCCTTTCGGCCCGTTGCGAGGAGATGCTCGAGTACGTCAAGACCGCCGACATGAGCCTAGTCGACTACCTGGGCATCGGCCCACTCCACGAGACCGAGACCAAGCGCGACTGCGGACGCGCGGCCGACGGCTCTATCATCACCAAGAGCTTTGAGGACCTGGCCGCACTCCACGCGGCAAGCCCCGTGCCCATCGTGGTGGGCGGCGGCGTCAAGACGGCCGACCTGCCGCAGCTCAAGACCACCGGCGTCGACGGCTTCTTTGTGGTGAGTGCCGTCTGCAGCGCCGATGACCCCTACGCCGCGGCCAAGGAGCTCGTAGACACCTGGCAGCAGGCATAGGCATAGGCCGAGCAGTTGCTCCGCGACCCCATAACTTCAGCAATGGAAAACGCATCCCAGTTTGGATCTCCATTCCGGGATGCGCTTTCCGCCGAGATGGCGGCAGCAGCCTCTACCCTGCCAGATATGCCTCCAGTGCCGGCAAGGTCGCCTCCGCATCGCGGCGACCAATCTGGTAGATGCGCTCAAGTTCATCGGGCTCGCGACACAGCGACGGCACCTTCACCGATTCGCTCGGCCGCACCACAAAGATTTCGCCGGCGGCCTCGCGACGTGCCAGGTCATCGAGCGTGGCATTGTAGACCTCATGCCGATGCTCGAGCGCTGCGACAAACTCCGGATAGTGACGGAACGCGCGCCGCAGCATGGGCATCACGCTGTTGGGCTGCTTCACAAAGCCCGCCGGCTGCGTGAGTACCACGATATTGCGGTCATACCCCTGCGCAAACAGCCATGCGCTGGGAATAGAATCAGCCACGCCACCATCCAGATACTTATGCCCGTCAATAGCAACGGGACGCGTCGCCACGGGAATTGCCGACGACGCCCGGATCCACTCGATATCGCGCTCGTCGCCATACGGCAGATCGTGATAGACGGCCTTGCCCGTCTCGATATCGGTACACACGCACGTAAACCGCATGGGGCAGGCGCGATATGTCTCCAAGTCGATGGGGTCGCGCTCGATGGGCACCTCGTGATAGGCAAAGTCGGCATTGAACATATCGCCGGTTCGCAGCCAGCTGGTCACGCTTGCGTAGCGCTTGTCGGCACAATAGGCCTTGTTGTAGCGAATGGCGCGGCCGATCTGGCGCGATTTAAAGTTATAGCCAAACGCCGCGCCCGCCGAGACACCCACCATATGGTCGCAAGTTAAGCCGTGCTCCATCCAAACGTCGAGCACGCCCGCCGTATACATACCGCGGTAGCCGCCTCCCTCGAGTGCCAGCCCCACCGTGCGCGTCGTATTTGACTGTGCCATACGACCATCTCCGTCCCCACAAATTCAAACGGAACAAGTATACCCGTCAACATATATCGTCTCAGTCGCATTTTCATCGAACATCGCATCGTCGCGCTACCGCCTGTCGAATAATAGCCGCCCACAGCATGTGCACCCATATCCCCGCACTCGAGGAAAGCGGCTTTATGGTGACGCTCGACAAGCACATTTGGCAGATTGTGCCCACCGACCGCGATCAAGGCCGCAGCACGCAAATCATTTCATCGATGCTCGAAATGGCGCAGTCGCTCCATCTGCCCGTCGTGGTTGAAGGCGTCGAGACAAATGAGCAGGCGAACATGCTACGACAAATGGGCGCCCGCTACGCTCAGGGCTTCCTCTACTACCGCCCCATGCCGGCGAAGAATTTTGAGGCATTGCTCGATGGCGGCAATAACAACTGATACGCTCGCGCGCAAAACGCCACCGTCGAAGGGGATATTTGTCTCCATTAGCTAACTTATATCCCCAATTCAAACCGAATTGGGGATATGATACAAACCGTTGTTCCGCCCAAGGAGGTTATCCATCATGAACGAGTCGTATCGCCTGGGCGAGCAACCGATTATTGCCTATCTTCAGCGACTTGCGAACGGCGTCTCGACCGCCGAACTCGATGTTGCCGCGCTGCCTGCTGAGCTACGCGCCGTTGGTGAGCAACTGCAAAAGACGCATGCCATCCTGCAACAAGAGCGCCAGCTGCTTGAGCGCAACGCCCATATCGATCCGCTCACCAACTTGGGCAACCGCAACGGATTCGACCGTCACGTCGAGCAACTCTGGCGCAAAGGCGATCCCTTCACCTGCGCCTATATTGACATCGACCATCTCAAGCATTGCAATGATAGGTTTGGCCACGCCGAAGGCAATCGCTATATTCTGGGCATCTGCCGCACGCTCTCCGAAACCATGGAGCACGATGAGATGCTGTTCCGTATCGGTGGAGACGAGTTTGTGCTTATCTCGCTCTCCGCAAACGAGACCGAACTCGAGCAGCGCTTGGAGCAGGTACGTGCCGGGCTGATCGAGGCGAGCTCAGGTGGCAAGGCGCCCATGATCGGCAGCTTTAGCTTTGGCTGCTCGCGCGTCGATCCACTTGCTGGCGACACGCGTCGCCAGATGACGATGGATGCCGATCGCAAAATGTATCGCTATAAGCTTATGCATCGTGTGCAGCAACCGAAAGACGATGACGCGCCGCAACGCCCAATCGTCGATCAGCTTCCCTGCAACGACCGGGTGTTCCAAGCGATCTCCATGAGCTCCGAGACGCGCTATCCGTTTATCCTCAATCTCGATACGGGAGAATCGCAATGGTCGGTTAACGCCGTGCGCGATTTTGACCTGCCCTCCCAGCACCCTTTTAACTCACTCGACATGTGGCTCGCCCGCGTTCATCCCGAGGACCGCGACAACGTACGTGCCGAGCTCGACATGGTGATAAACGGCACGTGGCACTTCCACTACATGCAGTATCGCGTAATGGATGCCACCGGAAAATACGTGCTTTGCGACTGCACGGGCTACCGCTTGGACGGCACCGATACCGAGCCCGGCATGTATGTGGGCATTATCATCAACCGAAGCTTGGCAGATACGACCGATTCCGTGACCGGCTTGGGCGATATTCACGCCCTGGTCAACGCCATTGGCGAAATGCGTCGCGTGGCGCGCAAGGCTGGTTTGATCGCCATCAAAATCGACGATATCGCTCAGGTCAATGCCCGCTTTGGCTTTGATGCGGGCGACCGCGTTTTGGCAGAATGTGCCGCCTGTCTGGTGGAATGCTCGCGCGGTAAGGGTCGTATGTTCCGCTCGACGGGGCCGATGTTCGTGGCTCTTTTCGACGACTTTGATCCCGAAGAAACCGATGCGATTGCAGAGGAAATCGAGCGGTTCCTGGGTTCGCCCGTGCTCTTTGGCCCATTTGAATATCAGCCACCCATTCGCGTGGCCACGCTCCATCTGGACGGCGTCGACCGTCAGCCCGTTTCCATTTTGAACGAGCTCAAAGCGTTGCTCGGGAAAGCCGTGCAGGTGCCAGGCACCAAACTGGATTAGCACCGCGCCCACACCGCCTCCCCCATCGTGCGATAATCCTCTGCAGAAGTCACCGACAGCAGAGGGAGTTTGTGATGAAGGTTCTTTTGGTCAATGGCAGCCCCAAGGCAAACGGCAACACCGCCCGCGCACTCGCCGAGGTCGCCGAGCAACTCAATGCCGAAGGCATTGATACCGAGGTGTTTCAGCTGGGCACCAAGCCCATTCGCGACTGCATTGGCTGTGGTCAGTGCGGCAAGCTCGATTGCCGCTGCACCTTTGACGATGACGTGGTGAACGAGCTGATCGCTGCCGCCGAGCAGGCAGATGGTTTTGTCTTTGGCTCGCCCGTCTACTATGCGCACCCCAGCGGACGCATCCTTTCGGCCCTCGATCGCGCCTTCTATGCCGGCAGCAAAGCCTTTGCACACAAGCCGGGCGCTGCCGTCGCCGTTGCCCGTCGCGGCGGCACGTCGACCACCTTCGACGTGCTCAATAAGTACTTCACCATCAACCAGATGCCCGTGGTTGCTTCCACGTACTGGAACAACGTGTTTGGCGCCATGCCGGGCGAGGCCGCCCAAGACGCCGAGGGCCTGGCCACCATGCGCAACATCGGCAAGAACATGGCCTGGCTCCTGCATTGTATCGAGGCAGGACAGGCCGCCGGCATCGAAGCCCCCGAAGCCGATCGCGAGCGCACCAACTTCATCAGGTAGAACGGCGGAACAAATACATGAACGTGCAAATTTTTGGCACCAAAAAGTCTTTCGATACCAAGAAGGCTCAGCGTTATTTTAAGGAGCGCCGCATTAAGGTGCAGTTTATCGACCTTAAGGAAAAGGAGATGAGCAAGGGCGAGCTCACGAGCGTGATGCAGGCGGTCGGCGGCATCGACAAGCTGCTCAACCCCAAGGCTAAGGACGAGGAGACGCTCGCGCTCATCCAGCACCTCACCCCTAGCCAGCGCTTCGACAAGCTGCTCGAGAACCAGCAGGTCTTGGCCGAGCCCATCGTGCGCAACGGCAAAAAGGCCACCGTCGGTTATTGCCCCGATGTATGGGGAGCCTGGGAGTAGCCTGTGTTATTTGCCGGCGCGTGGGTATAAGAGCAGGCGTTTGGCATATGATTCAACTGTAAGCCATGTCTAACAAAGGAGGGCACATGCCCAACAAACCCGTGAAGATCATCATGCTTACCGGATACCTCGGTGCCGGCAAGACCACGCTGCTCAACCACATCCTCGCTAACGACGGCGGCATCCGCGCCGCCGTGATCGTCAACGATATCGGCGAGATCAACGTCGACGCCAGCCTTATCGCCGACGGCGGCCTTTCCGAGACCGACGACCTCATCCCGCTCACCAACGGCTGCATCTGCTGCACGCTTTCGGACGACCTTGCTAACCAGCTGCAGGGCATCGCCGATTCGGGCAACTTCGACTACATCATCATCGAGGCTTCGGGCATTTGCGAGCCTATCCCCATCGCCTACACCATCTCGAGCTTCTGCGACGAGGCCAAGGTGGGCGGCGAGCCCAAGCTCGCGCTCGACAACATCGTGGCCGTGGTCGACTGCGCCCGCATGTACGACGAGTTCAACGGCGGCCGCGACCTGCTGGCTGAGGATATCGACGAGGACGACATCGAGAGCCTGCTCATCCAGCAAATCGAGTTTTGCTCCACGCTGATCCTCAACAAGACCGATACCGTGAGCCCTGAGCAGATCGCCGAGCTCAAGGCCATCGTGCGCAGCCTGCAGAAAGACGCCGTGATCGTCGAGGCCCAAAACGGCGAGGTCCCCATGGAGGAGCTGCTCGATACTGACCGCTTCGACTTTATGCGCGCCTACAACTCCGCCGCCTGGATCGAGGCCATGGAGCATCCCGAGGAGCACGACGACCCCGAGGTGCTCGAGTACGACATCGAGACCTTTGTGTACTCGCGCCGCAAGCCGTTTGACCTGCAGAAGTTCACCAATTTTGTTGAGCAGGAGTGGCCCGACGAGGTCATCCGCGTCAAGGGTCCGCTGTGGCAGACCGGCGATCCGGACATGTGCTACATGTTTGAGCAGGCCGGCCACCAGATGCGCCTGATGGAGAACGGCCTGTTCGTTGACTCGGCGCCCGAGGGCGAGAAGCAGAAGATCATCGACGAGAACCCCGAAATCATGCAGATTTGGGACGACGAGACGGGCGACCGCATGACGATCCTGTGCATCATCGGCCGTCACATGGACAAGGACGCGCTCATCGCCGCCCTCGACGCCTGCCTGACCGACTGGCACCGCGCCTAGGTGTATTGAAGCGGATTTTCCGCCTGCGTAACCGCCAAACCACCACGAAGGTGCCTGTTCCCTTCGTGGTGGTTTTTCGTTTTGAGCCAAGGAGATTCATGTTCAACATCGTGCTGTATGCGCCCGAGATTCCGGCCAATACGGGCAATATCGGCCGTACCTGCGTTGTCACCGGCGCCCGCCTGCATCTGGTGGAGCCGTTGGGCTTTTCGCTCGACGACAAGACGGTACGCCGCGCCGGCCTGGGCTACTGGCAAAACTTGGACGTGACGACCTATGCTGGCTGGGAGGATTTTCTTGCGCGCAACGGCCTCTCCCCTGCCGATGGTCGCCTGCATCTGCTGACCAAAAAGGCACGCCGCACCTATGCGCAGAGTACCTACCGCGATGGCGACTACTTGGTCTTTGGCAGCGAGAGCTCGGGCATTCCCGAGTCACTGCTCGCCGCGGCGCCCGCGCGCTGCGAGCGCATCCCGATGCTGCGCGATTGCGACTCGCTCGATAACGCCGAGACTTGGGAAGCTCACGAGGAATCGCTGGGGCATACCGAGGACGGCCACGAGGCCATCCTTCAACAAGACATCTGCGGCAACTTCGTCAACCCGGACGACTACCGCATCAGCGCACTCAACCTCTCCAACAGCGCCGCCATCGTCCTCTACGAAGCCCTGCGCCAAACAGGCTTTCCGGGAATGTGACAAAGGAACTGTTCCTTTGTCACATTCCAGTGCCGCGCCGATGGCGTACGCGCCTAATTGATGCTCTAGATAAAGAGCCCTCACTTTTAATCAGAATTAACTAAAGTAAAATGAAGTTAAACGGCGGTGTGAAAGGAGAGCCTTGTGAAATATCTCGAGAACCCGTTTACCCCCAGTTTTGGTGAGGTTCCTGCCCATCTCGCTGGCAGACAGCAGATTATTCGGGATTTGGACCGTGCCTTCTTGAGCCAGCGCAGGCGCCCAGAATTGACATCGATCTTCTCGGGCGCACGTGGAACCGGTAAAACCGCTCTCATGTCGTCGCTTGCGACAAGGGCAGAATCCCACGGCTGGATTGCCGTAAAGACAACCGCGCTCCCGGGAATGCTTGAGGAAATCGAGTTCGGGGCGAAACGTGCTGCCGGCCATCTTATCGGCCCGTCTAACAACTTCGAAGTCACCGGTCTCGGAATTGCACCGATCGGCAGCATCGAGGTCAATCGCGTTCACGATGCCTCAACCTGGCGTTATCGCATGAGCGACATCATCGACCAGCTCAACGAGGCGGGCACCGGTCTGCTCGTCACGGTTGACGAGGTAGACCCGACACTCGACGAGATGATTCAGCTCGCAGCGACGTATCAGCACTTTGTGACCGATGGGAAACGCGTCGCGCTGCTCATGGCGGGACTTCCCAACAACGTATCGACGCTACTGAACCACAAGACGGTCTCGTTCCTTCGCCGCGCCCAACAATATCATCTGGGTCGCATTGCCGACTATGACGTGCGCGAGGCCTTGATTCGCACAATTCAGGAAAACGATCGCCTGGCAGATGCTGAGGGAATCGATAGAGCCGTTCGCTCGATCTCTGGTTTTCCCTTCCTATTGCAACTCGTAGGCTATCGTGCCTGGGATCTCACAAGCGATTCGAGGGAAATCTCGTCACGCGACTTTGACCTGGGAATCAAAATCGCGCGCGACGAGATGGACGACCGAATCCTCGCGGCAACCTATCGAGAACTCACTGCAGAGGACAAGCGATTCCTCATCGCCATGCTCGATGACGAGGAAGAGTCCACCACCGCTGACCTTGTCGAACGCCTTAAGCGTTCGCCGCAGCAGGTCTCCCGCTACCGACGCCGCATGATAGATGCCGGCATCATTGGAGAACGCGGGCGCGGAATCGTCGCTTTTGAATTGCCATTCTTCCGCGACTATCTCGCCGCTCAATGCGTGAAATAGAAGTCAATGTGACAAAGGAACTGTCCCTTTGTCACATTCGGTTATAGGTAGCGGCCAGTGATGCTTGCAGAGCAGGCTGCGATGTCGTCTGGCGTGCCGGCGCAGACGATTTGCCCGCCTGCATCGCCACCGCCCGGGCCCATGTCGATCACGTAATCGGCGTTACGGATAAGGTCGAGGTCGTGTTCGATCACGATAACCGTGGCGCCCTTGGCAACAAGGCCGTCGAACACACTCAGCAACACCTGGACATCGAGCGGATGTAGTCCGATCGTGGGCTCGTCAAACACAAACACGGCATCATCCTGCACGCGACCCATCTCGCTCGCAAGCTTAAGACGCTGAGCCTCGCCGCCCGAAAGCGCCGGCGTGGGCTCACCGAGCGTGAGATAGCCCAAGCCAAGGTCGTGCAAGGTATGCAAGCGCGTCTGAACTTTCTTGAGCCCCACCGTGGCGTCGATGGCCTCGTCCACACTCATGTCCATGAGCTGCGGCAACGTAAGCAGACTCCCGTCCTTGCCCTCGCGATGGATATGCGAAGCCGCGTCTGCATAACGTGAGCCGTGACATGCCGGGCAGACGATTTCGACATCGGGCAAAAACTGCACGTCGAGCGATATCGAGCCCGTGCCATCACACGTAGGGCAGCGCAAGGCGCCGGTATTGTAGCTAAAGGCGCCCGCCTTGTAGCCGGCTGCCTTGGCCTCGGGCGTACGGGCGAAGGCGCGGCGCAGCTCATCATGGATGTCGGCATAGGTTGCCACCGTCGAGCGCACGTTGGCACCGATGGGCGTGGCGTCAATCAGGTTGGCACGCGCAATGCCCTCGGCATCGATCCAGCGCACGTGGCGTGGCAAGCGCTCGCCAGCTGCCTGCGCCTTAAGCGCCGGGATGAGCGTCTCGAGCACCAACGTCGTCTTGCCCGAACCCGAAACACCCGTAACCGCGACCAAGCGACCGCGCGGAATATCGACTTCGAGCGGCTTGACGGTATGGATGGTATCGGTCGCCATGCGGATATGGCCCTGGTCGAACATTTCGTCGTCAGTCACCTGCGGACGCAAGCGCTTGGGCTCGGCGCGCAAAAACGGCGCGATACGGCTGTCCTGCGATTGCTCGACCTCGTCTACCGTACCAGCGGCGATTACGTTGCCGCCGCCTGCTCCGGCAACGGGGCCCATCTCGACCAGATAATCAGCCTCCGCCAGCACACGTGTATCGTGGTCGACAACAACCACGGTATTGCCGTCATCCACCAGGTCCCACCAAGCCGTCGACATTGGCAGGATGCAAGCCAATTGAGGGCTCGTCCAGCACATAGAGCACGCCTGTCGATCGGTTGCGCACCACGCGGGCGAGTAGCACGCGCTGGCGCTCACCCGTGGAGAGCGTGGCACCGGCGCGATCGAGCGAAAGGTAATCGAGACCCAGGTCGACCAGACGACGAGCCGTGCTCAAAAACGAATCGCAGATATCCGTCGCCATGGGCCGCATCTCGGCCGGCAAGGATGCGGGCACCCCGCGCACCCACTCGATCGCATCACCAAGCGTCATGGCCGCAGCCTGAGCCAGATTGATACCGCGCACCTGGGGCTGGCGCGCAGCCTCGGAGAGACGCGTGCCGGCGCAGTCACGGCATGGTCCCTCGCGCAAAAAGCGCGCAACGCGTTTGAGGCCCTTGTCGTCCTTAACCTTGGCGAGCGCATTCTCAACGGTATAGACGGCGTTGTAATAGGTAAAGTCGAGTGGCGTGGCGCCCTCACCGTTTTTGGGGACGTAGAGAATGTGCTTCTTAACCGCCGGGCCGTGGAACACGATATCGCGCTCTTGAGGTGTGAGTTGGCTAAACGGCACGTCGGTGCGTACGCCCATCTCACCTGCCACCTGCTTCATCAGATCCCACATGAGCGTGCCCCAGGGAAGGACTGCGCCCTCGTTGATGGTCTTTGACTCATCTGGCACCAGGCTCGCCTCGTCCACCTCGCGCATGACACCGGTGCCGCCACAGGTGGGGCATGCGCCGCCGCTATTGAAAGCCAAATCCTCGGCACTCGGCGCGTAGAACTCGCGGCCGCATGTCGGACACGTGAGCGACAGGCCCGCAGCTACGTTAAGGCTCGGCTCCACACGCGCCCCGCAATGCGGGCACACGTGATGGGCGCAACGGCTAAAGAGCAGACGCAGGCTGTTGTTGAGCTCGGTCATGGTACCAAAGGTCGAGCGCACGCCCGGCACGCTGGGGCGCTGATGCAATGCGAGCGCCGCCGGCACGTGCAGCACCTCGTCCACCTGGGCGTGTTCGGCCTGCGTCAGACGACGGCGGGTATAGGTGCTGAGCGCCTCAAGATAGCGACGCGAGCCCTCGGCATAAAGAACCCCCAGCGCCAGCGAACTCTTGCCCGAGCCCGACACGCCGGCAATGCCCACAAGCCTTCCCAGTGGAATATCGATATCGATGTCTTTGAGGTTGTGCACGCGCGCGCCACGCACCTCGATAGCCTGCGGGCTCATCTTCTGTTCCGTCACCTTTATCACCCTACTCATGCCATAAAACTCGATCGCGGATGTACTCGCCCAGCATGGGCACGGTAAACCGGACGAGACCGTATCCGGCAGCCCCGATGACGCGCTCGCGAATCAGGCTTGCGCGATATTTACTCGCCCAGCTCTGGGTGCGATCGCAGCGCTCAATGATATCCGCCATGCGCGTCGGTTTGCCCTCGTCAACCGCCATGGCCTCGATAAAGAGGCGCTGTGGACTGCGCAGCCCGTAATACAGGGGCGCGTCGACCGCTTCGTAGAACTCGGAGACGGCATCCGTATGGCCAGCCTCGACATCGCACCTTTCGATGACCTGCGAGCCACGCCGGACGGCAGAGCGCCACATGTAATATCCCGCCAGCTGAACCATATAGGGATGCCCCATGCTCTTCCGCGCCGCAAGGTCCGCCGTCCCCGCGTCCACGTAAAGACCAGCGTCCTTGACCGTCTGGATATACGAATCGCGCACCTTGGGCAAGGATATCGCCCCCAGCGTACGCTGCTGGGCACGCCGTAAAAACGTTACGCTCGGCTCTTCGAGCAGATCGTCAACCATACTGGGTAAGCCGGCGAACACCAGCGCAAGGCCGCGCTGCTCGCTATCGGGCAAGCCCGTAGCATCCTGATCTCCGAGCACCTGCTGATAGAGAACGGCAAGAGCCGCCAGTTCCTCGATAGACGCCGATTGTGCCTCGTCAATCGCAAACAGTATGCCCTTGCCTGGACCGAGCTTCTTGAGGCGCTCGTTGACCAGCCCTCGCAACGTTTCGCCCTTTGCCCGCGCCGCCTCGACCGACATCCGGCCAAACGACGGACCGAACTCCATTGACGTCACAACGGGCTTATTCGAGCGAAGCGCGTCGGCCAAGCGGTCGCATAAGCCAAGCGAAGCGGAATCGGAGACAACCGCCCATCCGCGCTCATTGGCTAGACGTTGCAGCTCCCGTAGGAGAACCGTCTTGCCACAGCCGCGGTTTCCCGTAATGAGCATGAGCCTACCCGGTGCTCCGGCGCCGTTATCGAGTCCTTCCTCGAAATCTTCGATGACCGACTCGCGGCCGATGAGTATCGGAGGCCGCTTGCCAGCCGTGGGCTTAAAGGGATTTGGATTCATGTCGGCCTCCTCGGATTGGCAAACCCTGGTAATAGTTATACCAACTTATACCGAGTTATACCAATAGCATATGACAAAGGAGCTGTCCCTTTGTCACATGTGGCCGAAAAACTCGGCGCCTGCTGCTCGCCAGGAGCGGAAGGTGGCGGGATCGACCTTTACGTGCGCTGCGGCGGGGACGTCGTACCACTTGACGGTGTAGCCGGCGCCGTGAGAGCAAAAGACCGAGTCGGGCGTGTTGGGCAGATCGGCCTCGGGCTCATAGGCGGCCGCCTCGATGACGCGCTCGGCATCATGGCAAGCCGCATAGCCGGCGAACTCTAGATACAGATGCCCACGACCACTCGTGTAGGCAGCCACCTCCAGCGCGTAATCCTGCACCTCAGATGCCGGCACGCGACCCACAAGCTTTGCCCGGTCCCCCGTCATCGTCGGCGGCTCGTACTCGGCACCCATGCGCGTGGCATCCGAGAGCGCCCGACCCACGCACTCCCCCGGCACCTCGAGCTCAAAGCGATACCACGGCTCCAACAGCACCGCCGCGCCGGCCTCGCGCGCCTGCATCAAACCCTGGCGAATCGCGCGGTACGTGGCCTGGCGAAAGTCGCCGCCCTCGGTGTGTTTGGCATGTGCACGGCCGCCCGTGAGCGTAATGCGCACATCGGTGATGGGCGAGCCGGTCAGCACGCCCAGGTGGTCGCGCTCCATGGCATTGGTGAGTGCCAAACGCTGCCAGTTAAGATCGAGCTCATCGGTCGAGGTCACGGTACCAAATTGCACGCCCGAACCCGCTGGCAGCGGCTCCAGGCGCAGATGCACCTCGGCATAGTGGCGCAGCGGCTCAAAGTGGCCCACGCCCTCGACCGGCTGCGAAATAGTCTCCTTATAGAGAATGCCGCCGGGCTCAAACTCGACCGTAAAGCCAAAACGATCGGCAAGCACGCGCTGTACGACCTCGAGCTGCACCGCTCCCATGAGCTGCAGATGTATTTGTTCAAGATGCGTGTTCCAGCTTACGCCGAGCATGGGGTCCTCGTCGGCAAGCTCAGCCAGCGCTTGGAACACCGTATGGACATCGTGCTCGTTCGGCAGCACCGTATAGGTGAGGACCGGAGCGATGACAGGCGCATCGCCCACGGGCTCCGCGCCCAAGGCATCCCCTGGGCGAACGTGCGCAAGGCCCGTCACGGCACAAATACCGCCAGCAGCAACTTCTTGGGCAAGCTCATACTTCTCGCCGTTATAGATGCGCACCTGGTCGATCTTTTGCTCCCATGCCTCAGCACCGGAACGTCCGCCAATCATCTGCTTGGCATGCAGCGTGCCGCCGGTCACTTTAACCCATGCCAAGCGCTCACCGCGATTCCCGCGGCTGACACGATAGACGCGCGCGGCAAACTCCGGGTGCCATGCCTGTTCGCGCATCAGCACGCATATGCCATCCAGCAGTTCGTCCACGCCTTGGTCCTTGAGCGCCGATCCGGCAAAGCGAGGAAAGAGCTTGCGCTCGGCAACCATGCGCGACAGCGTCGCGGCGGAAAGCTCACCCGCCTCAAGAAACTCCTCGAGAGCCGCTTCGTCCAACGCAGCAGCGTCCTCCTGAACGGAGCCGCCCGCCAGCAGTTCGTTGGCATCCAGGCAGCCTTCGGAAAGACGCTGCCCAAGCTGTGCCAGCAAAATATCGCGGCCGGGATTCTCCAAATCGATTTTGTTGATATAGATGAACGTCGGGATCTCATAGCGCGCGAGCAGGCGCCACAGGGTTTCGGTGTGCCCCTGTACGCCATCGTTGGCGCCCACAACTAAAATCGCGTAGTCGAGTGCGCGCAATGTACGCTCCGCCTCGGCAGAAAAATCGACATGCCCTGGTGCATCCACGAGCATGACGTGGGTATCGCCATGGTCGAGCACAGCCTGCGACGAGAAAATCGTAATGCCGCGCTCGCGCTCAATCTCGTTCGTATCCAGATGCGAATCGCCATCGTCCACGCGGCCGCGCTTGCGAATGCGACCCGCGTTGAATAGCATGGCCTCGGCCAACGTGGTCTTGCCGGCATCGACATGCGCCAAGATTCCAACGACTGCCTGCTTCGACATGGCTCTCCTCTTATTGCAAGCCCATCGCACGCGGCAACGGGCGTCCTCGTTCCACACTGGATGATACAATTTACGGGCCGGCGGGCGAAGCGGGCCCTATCCCCCGACCGAGCTCATCGCCCCGCGTTGCCGTGCGGCGATTTTCGTAGGTTCGCGCCTTGCGAAAGCCGGCTTGCAAAACAGCACAGCGAACGAAAATGGCCCCACCCGAGGCCATTTTCGTTCGCGCGCATTGCTGACACGAACCCTCGCTCTTATGCCTCGCGCAGCCAGTCGAACGCAACACGCGGCGTACCGTCCGACACATACACGACGCCGGCGCGCTCAAACCCGGCCTTGAGGCTCGCACCCTGCATGGGCAGGTTGTCCTGATGCGTGTCGATACGCAGGTGATCGGCACGCTCTTTGGCAAAGGCAAACATCGCGGCCGCGATACCGTGTACGGCGCCATCGGATGCCACACGGTGCAGCACGGCGTACGGAGTGTCGCTGCGCCATTGACCATCCTCAATTACGTCATAGCACTCGTCCGGGCCCGGTAAAAAGGCAAACGTCGCCACCACGCGGCCGTCGACTTCGCACACATAGCTACCACCGGCGGCGATATCGGCAGCCAGTTGCTCGGCAGAAGGCGTGCCCTCGGGCCATTGCGTGGCGTTGCCATGCGCGCGCATAAAGGCGCGGGCAGCGTCGTAGATAGCCATGACGGCGGGAATGTCGGTATCGAGGGTTTTTCTGATCATCACGCGGCGGCCTCACGTTTATTGGTATCACTTTGATTGAGCAATGATACCAGCGTTTGAAGAGGGGCGCGAAGCAGATGGGAAGCAAAAAGCGAGCCGCCTGGTCAAAGGCCAAAAGCGAGTTTTTGGGCGCTGCCACCGGCGGCGATATGAGCGACCTGTTTGCGCGCGAGGACGAGCGTCGCGACGCCTTGGACGCCGAGCGCGATGAGACTTGGCGCTACAAGTCGTGCGAGCGCAAAAACCGTTACGACACGCGCGCCGAGGCCGAGGCAGTTATGGCCGACTGCGAAAACCGCGGGCGGCGTGGTTTGGCCTGCTACAAATGCGAATACTGCGGTGGATGGCACCTGACGTCGCACCCATGGAAATAGACGCCGCATCGGCACGGCGCTAGCGAAGCGCCGGTAATCGCACGCAAGTTACGGGCGCGACGGCACTAAAACATCGTAACGAACTGCCTTGCCCGCAAGTTGATAGCTCGGCTTAACGCCGGCAAGCAGCGGCCCCTTCACCGGTCGCTTGATAACCACCTTGCGCGGATGCACCGCAAGCGCAGCTTCGACCAGCGTCTCCTCATCGGCGCACGGCTGTTCCAGATGATGTAGGAGCTGGAACTTCTTTTTGACCGCCGCACTTTTAGTACGCTCGGGAAACATGGGGTCCAGATACACCACGTCGGGAGCCGCGAGCTCACCCTGCCCGATCAGCTCAGCTGTATGGCGAAGGCCGGTAATACTGTCCTCGCCCGCATGTAAGCGCATGCGCGCCACGGCTGTCGCAAGCGCCGGATCATCTGCCGCGCGATCCAAAGCATCCTTGAGGAGTGCCGCGATCACGCAATCCTGCTCATACAGATCGACGGTAAAGCCCGCGGCCGCCAACAGCAGCGAATCCTCGCCAAAGCCTGCCGTGGCATCAATCGCCCATGGGCACTCGACGCCTTTTGCGCGCGCAGCCTTTACCAGCAGCTCTTGCTGCAAACGGCCCTGCTTGAGCCGCGGATGCATGCGGGTGAAATCGGCGCGCAGCTCCATCGTGCCGTCGGTGAGCGTGAGTCCCTCGGACTTCCCGGCCAGCTCAAGCCCCGCGGCCCGAGCAACAGAAAAGGGATCGACTACGCCCATGGGTACTCCTTAGCAAGCAAAACGAATACGTGAGCGCCGTTTGTGTCGGCACCCCACCGTCCGCTATTGTCCCACATGCGACATGGCCCACAGCATCCCAATGCAAAGCACCGCCATCAATCCCGTGCACACGGCAGCGATCACGGAATCACTCATGCGCCTTCCCAACGACCGCGGCTCACACACTTGCCCTGCTCCGTACATCATGGCTTCTCCTTCGGTCCAGCTCTTACCATGGCCCCATCATCGCAGCGCCGCGCATACGCTGCCATCGATTTGACTTACGCCCAGCTTTCTTTTTTGAAAGGTTGGGGTTGGGCTGCGCGGGCTCAAAGCGCTTTCAGGCACATGCATCGCCGCGTTGAACTACAATGTGCTTCACCATATGTGCAGCACATGGGGTGCGCCAGGTTGGCGTACTCGTATCGAAAGGACCAGCCATGAGCAACGCCTGCAAATTACTCAAAATCCTATCGTTCTTCTTCTTTGTCGTCGGCATTCTAAGCGCAGGCATGGGTGCTACAGCGCTCTTTGCGGGCAGCGCGGCAGGCGATATCACGGGTGCCATGATCGTTTCTTGCATCGTCGTCATCGTATTGGGCGTCGTCGAAATTGTGACCGCCGTCTTTGGCATCCGCGCGGCAAATAATCCCGCCAAGGCTGGCGTTGTCTGGATTTGGTCCATCGTCTGCCTAGCATGTTCGGTCATCAGTCTGCTTCTCTCCCTGCCCCTCTTGGGTGGGACCGGCTCAAGCATCCCCGATTTTACCGGCCTGATCGTCAGCATTATCTACTTTGTACTCGCCAACCGCGTCAAGAAAGAGGGCATGGACCGTTTGAGCTAAACCGCATCCGTGTCAATCGCTCAGCGACTCTGGTATATACGCCAATAAAAAGGGCCGATCGCGTAGCAACGCGGTCGGCCCTTTACGTTTGCCTAGATAAAACCCACCAAAATAAACCTGTCCCTTTTTTGGCTGGTTGTTAGCTGTGGCGGTACTCGGCGATGATGAAGTCGATATCGGTTTGGAGCGTGTCCAGGTTTGCCAGGCGCTCTTTGTCGGCAGGGCGCGTGCGATAGTAGTACGGCGTCATCTGGAACACCGCCTCGATATCGGCCTGGGTCTGAAGCGTAATATTCGCGGACACCCGCTGCGTTCCAACCTGCTTGAGCTCCGTTGTTTGTGGCAGCTTCTCATCGTTAAGGTACGGCGTGTCGTAGAGTACCTCCTTGAGCCCAAAGAGGTGACGAGCACCCGGCACCACGGTGTAGAGCGAACCCTCCGGCGCCAGCACGCGGGCAAACTCGCGCTCGTTAAAGGGGGCAAAGAGCTCGGTCACCATATCGAAGGCGCCATCGGCCACGGGGATGTCCTTCATGTTGGCCACGAAGTAGGTCGCATCGCCGCGCTTGGCGGCCAGGCGCACCATCTCCTTGCCCAGGTCAAAACCGTAAGCATCTACGCCCGGCACCGCGCCCATGGCACTGGTGTAATAGCCCTCGCCACAGCAAATATCGAGCAGCGTCATGGGGCCGTTCGCAGACGTGGCGCGCCCAGACACCTGCTTGCGCACCAGCTCGACCATCGCATCGCGCAACGGCGCGTAGTATCCACGGTTCAAAAAGTCACGACGGCTGCGCGCCTGCGACTTGGGATCGCCCATGGAGTCGCCGCTCTTGGACGAGCGCAGTAGATATAGATAACCCTCGCGCGCACGGTCAAACCGGTGTCCGCCCGCGCATGCGGCCCCACGCCCATCGTCCACCAACGGTTCATGGCAAACGGGACACAACAACATGGCAACTCCTTAGCGCGAACAACACAACGCCCACCATTGTCGCACGCCTTCCCCACCTAGTCATTGGGGACGTTCTTGAATGACTAGTTAGAAGAGATAAGGAGTGTCCCCAGCTGCCGGCAGAAAAGGAACGTCCCTACGTGCCGACTGGTTGCATTAGGAGTATCATCATCTGCGCAAATAAGCACGAAAGAGCATATTAGAGATTGAGAGCATATGGCTGACACCGTATCTAAGCACATTGACATGACCACCGGCTCGCTGTGGCGCAATATCCCCCTGTTCGCCTTCCCCGTGGCCGCCACGAGCATCTTGGAGCAGCTGTCGAACCTCATCGCCACGGTCATCATCGGTAACTTCTCGGGCGACCAGGGAACCCTCGCCATGGCAGCGGTCGGCTCCAATGTTCCGCTTACCAGTCTTATGCTCAACCTGTTTATTGGCATGTCGCTTGGCTCCAACGTGGTCATCGCCAACGCCATCGGCCGCAACGATCAGAACATGGTCAAACGCGCCGTCCATACCTCGATTTTAATGGCGCTCGTGGGCTTTGTCGTCATCGCCCTGGGCGAGGTCTTTGCCGAGCCCATGCTCGCCGCGCTCAACGTTCCCGCCGAGACCATGCCGCTCGCTTCACTCTACCTACGTGTCTTTTTGCTCAGCATGCCCTCGATTTTGCTCTACAACTTTGAGGCCGCGATTTTCCGCTCCGTCGGCATCACCCGCATGCCGCTGCAGGCGCTTGCCGTGTCCACCGTCCTCAACATTGGCCTGGACCTCATCTTTGTCCCCGTACTCCACTGGGGCGTCGCGGGCGTCGCCATCGCCACCGCCATCGCCTACACCGTCAGCGCCGCTACGCTCTTTATTCGCCTGCTCAAGACCGACTCCGTCGTCCGCGTCACCCCGCGCGACCTGGCTATCGACCCCGTCGCCCTCAAGCGCATCGTTAAGATCGGCCTGCCCGCCGGCATCCAAAGCGCTGTCTTTGCCGTCGCCAACATCATCATCCAGTCCGCCATCAACAGCCTGGGCACCGAGGTCATGGCGGCATCGAGCGCCGCCATGAGCCTGGAGTACGTGTGCTACAACCTGCTCAACAGCTTTAGTCAGGCTTGCACCACCTTTGTGGGACAAAACCACGGTGCCCGCCAGATCGACCGTTGCACCAAGACGCTCAAGGTCTGCCTAGTCGAAGGCGGTATCGTCGCGCTCACCACGATTATCGTTATTGTTGGCCTGGGGCGCGAGATCTTGTCGCTGTTCAACAGCGATCCCAACATCGTCTCGATCGGCTATATCCGCGTATGTTCGATCTTCCCGGCGTACGCCTTTAGCATGTTCTACGAAAACATGTCGGGCTACCTGCGCGGCTTTGGTATCTCGCTCACGCCCGCCCTCATCACCATGATCTGCGTCTGCGGCATCCGCTTCTACTGGGTGTTCTGCGTGTTCCCGCACTTCCGCACCTTTGCGAACATCATGATGGTCTACCCCATCAGCCTGGGCACCACGGCGTTCTTTATGGTCGTAGCGGTATTGCTCTGCCACCCGGCACGCACCTATCGCGCCACCCAAGCCAAAGCGACAGCCCGCTAAACACCGCACTCAACGCCACGCCAGTCATTAATTGACAATATGTGAGCTCATGTAGTCGATAAAGCGCCTCGTGGCGATAGGCATGGTGTCCCAACTGCGCCAGGCTGCCACTACGTCGCGCGAGGGGGCGTGCACGATGGGCCGCACGCGAATATCGGCTCGCATGCCCTCAACGGTACGGCGATATAGCATGCTCACGCCTAGGCCCTCCTCCACCATCGCCATGATGGTGTAGTCGTCGGTCACCTCACTCGTCACATGCGGCGACAGGCCATGCGCAGCAAATGCATCGAGCACCAGGCTCTGTTCGCCCTCATCCAGCAGCACAAACGGCTCGGACGCCAGGTCGGCGAGTGTCACCTTTTCCTTTGCCGTCAGTGGATGCGCGGCCGGCAGCAATGCCACCAACTCGTCGTGATAGACCACGCGCTTCTCGAGCCCCGCGGTAAACCCGCGTGCCGTAAAGCAAAAATCGACCACGCCATCGTGCACCCACTGGGCGTTGCGCGTGTAATCGCCCTGCTTGAGGGTAAAGTGCACGCCCGGGTGCAGGGCTCCAAAGTCGCGAATCACGCGCGGCAACACGGTACGGCTCACGTTGGTAAACGTCGCAATGCGAATATCGGTCGACGAAAGCCCCAGCAGCTCCTGGCGCTTGCCCTCAAGCTCAGCCTCGGCAGTTACGATCTGTCGCAGATACGGCAGATACTGCTTGCCATCGCGCGTAAGCGTAACGCCCTGCTTTCCGCGCTCGATAAGCGTGGTACCCAGCTCGCGCTCGAGCGCTTTGACGGCCTGGCTCACCGCACTTTGCGTATAGCCCAGCTCGTCCGCCGCGCCCTTAAGACTGCCGCGGTCGACCACCATACAAACAATCTGATACCGCGATGTCATCGTGCCTCCACATCAATGCAGCCGTAAAACGTTTTGTCAGCGCTTTTCGCGCCTACTTTAGCATTTCTTAATCATACTGAAGATACATTCGCTTTACTACATCCACATCTGGGAGCAGAATCCTTTGTACGAAACCGTTCTGTAACAAAAGGAGTCCCATGGATCGCAAAAAAGCAATCGCGCTCTCATTTTCCGTTCCCGTCGCATGGGGCTTTTCGTACCCTCTCATGAAGATCGGCATGGACAGCATGAACGCCACGAGCATCGTTGCGCTGCGCTGTATCATCGCCTTTGTGGCCTGTCTGTTACTCTTCCACAAGCGCGCGTTCCGCATCAACCGCGACCTTATGGTCCGCGCCGCCATCATCGGCGCCATTATGGCAACCGAACTCACCTGCATGTGCCTGGGCTCCAGCCTCACCTCTGCCTCCACTGCCGGCTTTTTGCAGAGCCTGACGGTCGTGATCGTGCCGTTTGCCAACGCCGCCCTGCTGCGCCGCGCCCCCGAGCGCAAAGTGCTCGTCGGCACCGCCATCGTCACCTGACGCTCCTATTTGGCAAGGTGTTTTTTAGAATCCATTTTGCGCTCGGCCTCGAAGGCCTGCCTGTCCCAATCG
>NZ_JBCOIL010000022.1:0-46385 GCF_040926265.1 Collinsella aerofaciens
TGGCTCAGCCCGATGGAGTACCGCAGGAAGCTTGGATACGCCTAGGCGCGGTCCAAGAAATCGTCCGCACCCCCTTTTTGGGTTCTAGCAGCCCATCCAGGAACTATTCCACCGCAACTTAGTTTGGGGGCTTGGGGACCAGGCTAGTCTAGGCGGACTGGGTCGTGGGGGTAGGCGTTGAGAATCTCGACGCCGGTCTCGGTGACGAGGGCCAAGTCCTCGATGCGGACGCCGGTACGGCCGGGGAGGTAGATGCCCGGCTCGATGGAGAACGTCATGCCCGGCTCTACGACCTGCTCGTTGACGAGCGAGACGTCGCCCGGCTCGTGGTCTTGCAGGCCGATTGAGTGCCCCAGGCGATGCGTAAAGTACCGCCCATAGCCCGCGTCTTCAATCACATCGCGCGCGGCGCGGTCCAGGTCGCACATGCGCACACCCGGTGCGATGAGTGCCTCGGCGGCCTCGTTGGCGCGGCGCACGATGTCGTAGATGCGCGCCGTCTCCTCGTCCGGATCGCCCCAAAAGAACGTGCGCGTCATATCCGAGCAGTAGTTGCGATGACGCCCGCCAATGTCGAACAGCACTACGTCGCCGCGCTTGAGCACGGTGTCGTCGGGCTCGTGGTGCGGGTCGCCGGCGTTATCACCAAAGCTCACGATGGGCGGAAAGCTAAAGCCCTCGCAGCCGTGCTTGCGATACAGGCCGAGCATCTGGTCGGCAATCTCGCGCTCCGTCACGCCTTCGTGGACGAGCTTGATGGCGTCGGCCATCACGGCGTCGTTAGCGGCCGAGGACGCGCGCATGAGCTCCTGTTCGGCGTCATCCTTGTGGGTGCGCGCGGCGGTGACGGCAAAGTCGCCCAGGAAAAACTCGCTGGCTGCGTGGCGCTCCATGAGTGGCATCAAAAAGCCGGAACGCATGACGGTGTCGATGCCGAGCGGTTTGTTCGGATCGACCTCGCGAACGATGGCGTCGGCCACGACGTCAGTATCGGTGTGATAGGCCACGCGGGCATTGTCGTACTCGGGCAGCTGATGCAGCGCGTTGACCAAGATCACAGGTTCGCTATCGCGTGCGAGCAGCACGCCGCAAAAACGCTCGAACATATCGGCATAAATACCGCTCAGATAGTAAATCGACCACGGGTCGTTTACGAGCAGCTGTGCGCCGGGGTGCTGAGCCTCGAGCGCATCAAGCACGTGCGCCACACGCTGGTCATCGACATGTGCCATACATCGTCCTTTCGCTAGGGTGCCACCATGGTATCCCAAGCCCGGCACATAGGGACGTTCCTTTTATGCCGGCACCTTGGGACACTCCTTTGCATCCCATGCGGCCCTCATAAGCTGCGGTGAAATACGGACTGTTTAGCGGCCTGAAGCCATAAAACGGTCCGTATTTCACCGCAACTGCGGAGGAGGACCGGGTGGATGGTGGAGTAGCTAAAAGTGCCCCGTCCTTAATTAGCTACTTGGGCTCGGTCGATGTCCATGCTGGCGATTAGGTTGATGTTGGTGTTGAGGAGGTCGGGGAGGACGACTTCGCCCATGCGGATGGGGGCGTTGACGATTAGGCCTCGGATGAGGTCCATGGCTTGGGCGTGGAGGGCCAGCGGGATGGCTTCGGATGTGCGCACGGGGAGCAGGGCTTCGTCGCCGCCGGAGACGGCCACGGTGGTGGTGAGCACGCGCATGGGGCAGGTCAGCTCCTGATGTGCGAACTTATCACCTCGCGGGCATCTGTTGCCGGTCACGGAGCGAACAGCTGCTACGGTACCGTTGGCATCGCGCTCTACCTCTACGGTCAGGAGGCACTCGGATGGGCAGGTGGTGCAGTTGAACCGCAGCGTTTCGGTCGCATTCGTGCTCATGAGCTATGCCTCCTCAACGGGATCGACAGATAGGACAATCTCGCTTGCACCCAGGTCGAGTGCGCGTTGAATCACCTTTGCCGGCAGTGGGAAGCTTTCCATTATGCTCGGTTTAAACGGGCGGACCTTGCCGGTGAACAGTTCCTCGCCGTCGGCCAAGATCCTCACGCGGGCGGCATCGACCGGTCGGCGCACACGGAAGTTGAGTCTGGTGAGTGTCACAGTCGTAATGCGTCCCGGCAGCGCGTAGCCCGCGATGCCGGCAGGGGAGACAGTGAGCTCCCAGTCCGGAACGGTGCCCGCGCCGGTCCCCAGCGCGTATGCCGCTGCAGCTGCGCCAGCCCTCTCGGACTCGGTCGTCACATTGTCGGCCAGGTCGTGCACGTGCAGCACGTTTCCGCAGGCAAAGATGCCCGGCACGCCCGTCTGCAGGCTCTGATCAACCACGGCGCCGCGCGTGCGCGGGTCAAGCTCTACGCCCGCGGCAACCGAAAACTCGTTCTCGGGAATCAAGCCCACCGAAAGCAGCAGTGTGTCACACGGAACAACGCGCTCGGTCCCCGGAATGGGCGCCAGGCGCTCGTCGACCTGACTCACCTCGACGGCTTCCACGCGATCGTGCCCGATCACACGCGTCACGGTGGTGGACAGGTGCAGCGGAATTCCAAAGTCCTCCAGGCAGTTCTTGACGTTGCGGCGCAGACCGTTGGCGTACGGCATGAGCTCGTACACGCCCTCGACCGAAATCCCCTCGAGCGTGCAGCGACGTGCCATGATCAGCCCGATGTCGCCCGAGCCCAAAATGACGACGCGCGAGCCGGGTTTGAGGTTCTCGATATTGATGTATCGCTGCGCCAGGCCGGCCGTAAACACGCCAGCGGGACGACTGCTGGGGATCTTGATCTCGCTGCGGGTGCGCTCACGGCAACCCATGGCAAGGACGACCGCGCGCCCGGTGAGCTGCAGCATGCCGGCAGGGCTCATGAGCGTGACGGTATGGACCGCGGTTTCTTCCGTAAGCTCGCCTAAATCAATCCCAAGCACCATGCAGTTCAGGAACAGCGCAATGTCGGTCGCGCGCACCTGGTCGATAAAGCGCTGCGCGTACTCGGGACCGGTGAGTTCCTGTTTAAAGTGCGACAGGCCAAAGCCGGGGTGGATGCACTGGCGGAGGATTCCGCCCAGGTGCTGCTCGCGCTCCACGATGGCCACGTGGGCGCCGGCATTATGTGCGGCAAGCGCAGCCGCCATGCCAGCGGGTCCGCCGCCGATAACGACCACGTCGAAGGCTTGTGTTTGCACGGCTTCTACGACGCCGCAATCAATCGCGCTCGATTTGAATCCCGCCATCCTAGCGCACCCCCTTCAAAGGTCCCTCAACGAGCCACGAGCCAGTGTCCTCCAGCAGTACCTCGCTGGGGTCGCAGCCCAGCTCGCGCGCCAGGATCGCCACCACACGGCTCTGGCAAAAACCGCTCTGGCACCGGCCCATACCGGCACGGCAGCGGCGCTTGACGCCCTCGACCGAAACTGCGCCCGGGCGGCGTCGGATCGCGGCCACGATCTCGGCCTCAGGTACCGTCTCACAGCGGCAGACAATCTGTCCCCACGCGGGATCGAACTCGATCAGCTCCTCCTTGCGCGCCAGCGGTGCGCGGTCAAAGTCATCCGGCGCGCGGCGAATGGGGTTCCAGTCCGCCCGCTCGTGCAGCTCCACGCCCGCCTCACGCATCACAAGCTCCATGCGCTCGGCAATGGCCGGCGCGCTTGCCACACCCGGCGACTGAATGCCCGCCGCCTGGAAAAGCCCCGGCACCACGGTCGACTGTCCAATAAAGAAGTCGTTCGTTCCCTGAATGACCGGACGCCCGCCGGCAAATGCGCGCACCACGCGGCGCGTATCCAGATCGGGCACCAGCTTGCGCGCGCCGGTCAGCAGCGCGTTCACATCGCTCGCATAGGTCTGCGTGTCACCCGGCTCGCGCACAGCAGCCGTTGCGGTGATCACGGTGTTGCCGTGCACGGTGCCCGTGACGATAACGCCCTTGGACACCGGCGTGGGAACGGGGTAGAGCGGCATGACCGCACGCGGCTCCTTGTCCAGCACCACGATGTTGCCCTGACGCCAGACCATCTGGAACTCCTCGGCGCCCGCCATATGCGAGATGTCTGCGGCACCGTTGCCCGCGGCGTTAATCAGATAGCGGCAGCGCACGTTGCCAACGGGGGTCGCCAGTGTGAAGCGCGCGTCGTCGCCCGAGCCCGCGACTTCAATCGCTTCCACCGCCGCGGATCGCATGAACGTCACGCCGTTGGCAACCGCGTTCTCCAGCGCAGCAATGGCTACTTCAAACGGGTCAACGTAACCGGTCGAAGGGCACCACAGCGCGCACGTGGCCTGGGCACTCGCACGCGGTTCCAACTCTCGAATGCGCTCGGGGCCGATGATCGACAGCTCGGGCACGCCGTTGGCCAGGCCATTCTGGCGCAGCTTCTCCAGGTGTGCGCGGTCTTTGTCGTTGAAGCCCAACACCATTGAACCGGTACGGCAAAACAAAAAGCCGAGCTCCTGGGCCCACGTGTCATATAGCTCGCAACCACGGGCGTTGACCTGCGCCTTTATCGTGCCCGGAGCCGGATCGTAGCCGGCGTGCACCAGGCCGCCGTTGGCCTTCGACGCGCCCAGCGCGATGTCGTTGGTCGCCTCGACCACGCAAATGGAAAGGTTAAATCGCGCGAGCTGCCGCGCGATGGCGCATCCGGTGATGCCCGCGCCCACAATCGCGATATCAAACGTTTCTGCCACGGTGCCTCCAAGACAAGTTGACAGGATGTCAATAAGACTATCCTACGGTCTGCACACCCCCTAAGCGGCGGCAATGCGGCGAACAGCCCCGCAACACCCGCCAACGGCAGACGAGGGGAGACCCGACAACGTCGACAACCTCGTCTGCCGACAACTACGGCAACCGTTCGTCTCGATCTGTAACAGTTAGACGAGGATTTGGGTTCTAGATGTTATAGATTGAGATTGAAGTCGGGGAGGGACCCCTATGTCTAAATCTGTAACATCTAGACCCGGATTCCGCTCCCACCTGTTACAGATTGAGATGTTTGTGTCCGCACCAGCTCCGCCCCTAGCCGTGGTCCCATATAAACAAACCCCGTGGTAAACTTGACCGGACTGTTAATATTCCGAAAGGTACCCGTAATGTCCAAGTACATCTCTGAGCTCATGTCGCCGCAGCTTATGGGCGTCGTCTATGCCTTTGTTGGCTTTATCATCGCCCTGTATGTGCTGTCGGTCGTCTATGTGTTCATTGACGCTCGCCGCCGCGGTGCCAGCGCCTACGTGGCATGGGGCATCATCGCCCTCATCCCGTTTGTGGGCCTCATTGCCTACCTGGTCCTGCGCCCGCACTCCTATGCGTCCGACCGCGAGGAGCAGGAGCTGGACATGGCCCTGCGCGAGCGCCAGCTTGCCCAGTACGGCACCTGCCCGCAGTGCGGCGCGCCCATCGAGAAGGACTTCGTCGTCTGCCCGGTGTGCGATACCCAGGTTCGCAACGTATGCCCCAGCTGCCATCGCCCGCTCGATGCGCACTGGAAGGTCTGCCCCTACTGCCGAACTCGTATCCAGTAACGCATCCATCGCCGGGCCGGCCGCAAGCCACGGGCACGCTGCAAGCCACGCGCGCCCCGCAGCCCGCCCCACACGATGAAGCATGCGTAGAAAATCGCCCGCCGTGCCATTAAGGTGCGGCGGGCGCTTGTATACCAAGGCAACCTGCCTATAATGATGCAAGTCAAAAACGCCGAGCGCATCGCACGCACTTGCATCAGGCATCCGAGAGGAGAAAACATACCCATGAAGGCACTCTACAATGACGGTTCGGTGGCCGAGCTCCCGCAGGACGAGGTCACGCACGTCATCCGCCACTCCGCCGCGCACATTATGGCGCAGGCCATCAAGCGCCTGTATCCCCAGGCCGACTTTGCCTACGGCCCCGCGACCGACAACGGCTTCTACTACGACGTCGACCTGCCCGAGGGCGTCAAGATCAGCGAGGACGACTTCCCCGCGATCGAGGCCGAGATGAAGAAGATCGTCAAGGAGAACCTCAAGTTCTCCGTGTACGAGAAGCCCCGCGCCGAGGCCATCGCCCTTATGGAGGAGCGCGGCGAGAAGTACAAGGTCGAGCACATTGGCGACCTGGACGACGACGCCCGCATCACCTTCTACCAGCAGGGCGACTACATCGACATGTGCGTCGGCCCCCACATCTGCTACACCAAGGCGCTGAAGGCCTTTAAGCTCACCGGCGTCTCGGGCGCTTACTGGAAGGGCGATAAGGACAACAAGATGCTTACCCGCATCAACGGCGTCGCCTTTGCCACTGAGGAAGAGCTCGAGGAGCACATGCACATGCTGGAGGAGGCCAAGAAGCGCGACCACCGCAAGATCGGCCGCGAGATGGACCTCTTTATGATGCGCGACGAGGCCCCCGGCTTCCCGTTCTTCCTGCCCAACGGCATGATCCTTAAGAACACGCTGCTGGACTACTGGCGCGAGATCCACCACAAGGCCGGCTACGTGGAGATCTCCACCCCGCTCATCATGAACAAGCAGCTGTGGAAGACCTCGGGTCACTGGGACCACTACAAGGACAACATGTACTCCACCGTCATCGACGACGAAGAGTACTGCATTAAGCCCATGAACTGCCCGGGCGGCGTGCTGGTGTACGCCTCCAAGCCGCACTCCTACCGCGAGCTGCCCATCCGCGCCGGCGAGATTGGCCTGGTGCACCGTCACGAGCTGCGCGGCGCCCTGCACGGCCTGTTCCGCGTGCGCTGCTTTAACCAGGACGACGCCCACCTGTTTGTGCGTCCCGACCAGCTGACCGACGAGATCGTGGGCGTGGTCAACCTCATCGACTCCGTGTACCAAAAGTTTGGATTTAAGTATCACGTTGAGCTTTCCACCCGCCCCGAGGACTCCATGGGCTCGGACGAGGACTGGGCTCGCGCCGAGGAGGGCCTGCGCACCGCTCTGGAGCAGCTGCACATGGACTACGAGGTCAACGAGGGCGACGGCGCCTTCTACGGACCCAAGATCGACTTCCACCTGGAGGACTCGCTCGGTCGTACCTGGCAGTGCGGTACCGTGCAGCTCGACTTCCAGATGCCGCTCAACTTTGATCTGGAGTACGTGGACGCCGACGGTACCAAGAAGCGCCCCATCATGCTGCATCGCGTGTGCTTTGGCTCCATCGAGCGCTTCATCGGCATTCTGATTGAGCACTTTGCGGGCAAGTTCCCCACTTGGCTGGCTCCTGTGCAGGTCAAGGCGCTGCCCGTCTCTGAGAAGAGTCGCGACTACGCTCACGAGGTATGCGCCAAGCTGGAGGAGGCCGGCATTCGCGTGGTCTGCGACGACCGCGACGAGAAGATTGGCTACAAGATCCGCGAGGCCCGCAGCATCGACCGCGTGCCCTACATGCTCATCCTGGGCGAGAAGGAGGTCGAGGCCGGCAACATCTCCGTCCGCGATCGCTCCAACGAGACTGTTCAGATGAGTGTTGACGAGTTTGTTGCGAAGGTGACCGAGGAGATCGAGACTCGCGCCTAAGGCAAGCTGCACAACAATTAACAAAGGCGACCGTCCACACAGGGCGGTCGCTTTTTTTCATGCCGAAATAAGAAAAGCCGCTGGTTGAGCGGCTTTTTTTGTTGCACAAAAAGGTACAGGTTTTTGCATCTACAGTTATAAGACATTATACAAGCAATTAATCAGCGATTGCCCAGATTACGCAAAATGTACTGCCAGTAGATGCATCTCCATGCCCCTCTACAAAAACCTGTACTTTTGCGACTGCGCCTAGCTGCGAGCGAGAAGCCTGTTCTAAACGCCCCTGCATTTGCGTGCATCGCAAAGCCAAAAGAGGGGGGGGCGAGAACATGGAACAGACGGCACGGCGCCAAGAGCAGCTGCCGGGCGCATTTAACGGCGTCACCACCAACAGCCGACACGGCCGCGTCCGCTGGTATCTGGTCCACACCCCCAATGGAAAAGAGCGCGAGACCTGCGAAAAGGTCCGCCGCATAATCCCGCACAACCTTATGCAGGACGCTTTTGTGATGCAAAAGGAGTTCTGGTTTAAGCGGGACGGCGCATGGTCGCTCCAAACCAAACCCATGTACAAGGAATATTTCTTCGTCGCCACGCACGATGCTGCCGCGCTCGATAGGGCTTTGGCTCAGTTGAGCTTTGGCTGTCGCATCGCCGGCAGTAGGGAGCGGGCGTACATGCCCATGCCGGACGATGCGCAGGATTGGTATCGCAGCGTGCTCGACGACGACGGCGTGGTGCGCAACAGCGTTGCCCGCATAGAAGACGGCGTGTTGCACATAGAACAGGGTCCTTTGGTGGGGCAAGAGGCCCGCGTGCACAAGATCGACCGTCATAAACGCTGGTGCTTGGTAGACGTGGGCGAAGGTGACTCCGCATTTAGGGAGCTGCTACCGCTCGACGTTCCCAGCAAAACGTAAGGGAGACGTCGCACTGGCAATTCGTTCGCATTTTTGAATTTACCTATTGGGGGATCCCAAGGGAACGGGGATGTATTTTTGACTGTAGCTGCTAAAGAAGTAACAAAGAGCTGTGCGCCTGCGGGGGCGGCACTGATTGCCTAGGCCATGGACCGGCGCGAGGGCGCCGGCCGTTACAAGGCCATGCAATCCATTATGGACTGGGACCGCTCGCGCTTGGCATATAGGGCAGTGAAGCGCGCCTTCGACATCGTGTTCAGCGGCTGCGTGCTGGCCGTCATCGCTGTGCCCAGCCTGGTGCTGGCCGCGGCCATCCGACTGGAGAGCGAGGGCAGCCCCTTCTATAGTCAGATCCGCGTTGGCCGCACCCGTCCCGACGGTAGTTTGACTACCTTCCGCATGTGGAAGTTCCGCTCCATGTACAAGGACGCCGACGAGCGCCTCGCCGAGCTCAGGGAGCAGAACGAGATCGCCGGCGCCATGTTCAAGATGAAGAATGACCCGCGTGTCACCAAGATTGGAAAGTTCATCCGCAAGCACTCCATCGACGAGTTCCCGCAGTTCCTGAACGTGTTCATGGGTCAGATGTCCGTCGTCGGCCCGCGCCCGCCGCTGCCCAACGAGGTCGCGGAGTATACCGAGTACGACCTGCAGCGTTTGGCCGTTAAACCAGGCATTACCGGATGGTGGCAGGTGACTGACCGCAACGATACCGACTTCGACGGCATGGTCCGCCGTGATTTGGAGTACATCGCCAAGCGCGGCCCCATCACGGACTTGAAGATTGTTCTCCTCACGGTCGTTGAGGTCTTTACCGGTGGAGGTGCTTGCTAAATGACTGAACCGGTTAGGGTGGCTCAGGTTGTTGGCAAGATGGTTGGTGGCGGCGTCGAAGCTGTCGTTATGAATTACTATCGTCACATCGATCGCGGTAAAGTGCAGTTTGACTTTCTTGTTGATTCCGATTCGACGCTTGTTCCCCGTGACGAGATCGAATCGCTCGGTGGCAGGGTCTTTGAGATACCGCCCTATCAGCATGTAGCTGAATACCAGCGAGAGCTTCAGCGTCTCTTTAAGCAAGAGGGCTGGAAGATTGTCCATAGTCACATCAACGCGCTTTCGGTCTTTCCTCTTCGTGCTGCGAAGAAGGCGGGTGTCCCCGTGCGTATCGCCCATAGCCACTCTACGAGTGGTAGGGGTGAGTATGCCAAGAATGCCCTGAAGGCCGTGCTGAAAACGCAATCAAACCGGTATCCGACTCACCGTTTTGCATGTAGTAAATTCGCTGGTGAATGGTTATTTGGATCGAGTTCTCAATTTGTAGTCATGCGTAATGCTGTCGACTTGTCTGTTTTCGCGCCAGATGATGAGGATCGCCTAAGGACGCGGCGATCGCTTGGTGTTGCTGATGGACAGCTTCTAATTGGGCACATTGGTCGTTTTACAGAGCAGAAGAATCACTCATATTTGCTTAATATATTCGATCAGGTTTTAAAGATTCGTAATGATGCAGTTTTAGTTTTGGTTGGTTCTGGTCCGTTGGTTGAACAGATAAAGGACCAAGCTGATTGTCTGGGGATTAGCCATTCTGTTCGGTTTTTGGGCACTAGAAGCGATGCAGCATCTTTATATCGAGCATTTGATGTTTTCTGCCTGCCGAGCCTGTATGAAGGCCTCCCAATGGTCGGAGTTGAATGCCAGGCATCGCATACACCCATTCTTGCGTCTGATACCGTTACCTCTGAGACCGCTGTTACATCCATGATGCAATTTGAATCACTTTCTAGCTCCTGTATAAAGTGGGCCGAAAGACTTATTGAGTTGAGCACAGAGGTCTTCGCGCCTGGCGACGATGCCGGTTTGCAGGTATTTGAAATTAATGCTGCGGCCAGAGTGTTATTGGATTGTTATATGACCTATTTAGGTTCTGTTGATTAAGGGGATAGCTTGACTATTACATGTTCTAAGCGAGTCGCAGTCGCGTCGTGTCATGACAAAATCAACTTTGGCAGCGTTCTTCAGGCGTACGCGACCCAGCGTGCCCTTGAGGAGCTGGGAGTTGAAGTCAATACTATTGATAAACGTGGCCTGGGTCATGCTATTTCTGAAGGACGCAATGATTACTATCTTGAGCATCTATTTGATGTAGATCTTTATCGTGCAAAGCTGGGTTTTGTAAAGCATCGCATCAAGCAGAAGCTTGATGCTGACTTTGGAAAGAAAATGGCAAAGAGGAAAAGTGCATTTTCATCTTTCGAGTCAACACATTTTAGTTTTACTCCTCAAGCCGCTTCGTTTGAAGAACTTGGGGCGCTTGTGGCTGATTATGACAGCGTTGTTGTTGGCAGCGATCAGCTTTGGCTGCCTGTTAACATTGCTGGTAGGTACTTTACACTATCTTTCGTGCAGCCTCCTGTCCGCAAGGTGTCTTATTCCACTAGTTTTGGAGTATCTTCCCTTTCTGAAAAATATCTTCGTAAAACAAAAGATTTTCTTTCCGATTTTTCGGCCATTTCTGTTCGCGAGGATACGGGAGCGGATTTGGTAGAGAAAGCTACGGGCGTCCGATGCTCTGTTGTATGCGACCCTACGATGCTGCTGGCTAGAGATCAGTGGGCAAGCCTTGCTTGTTCCTCCTCGATTGACGTTCCTGACGAGCCCTATGTTTTCTGCTATTTCATGGGTAAGAATGCATGGAATCGTGAATGTGCCCAAGAGCTTGCCAAGCAGCATAATTTGAAGATCGTCGCCATTGCTCATCCCGATGAATATGTTAAGGCTGATGACGATTACGCGGATTATTATCCTTGGGAAGCCGGTCCGGCTGAGTGGGTCAACTTGATTGCCCATGCTTCGTATGTCTGTACTGACTCTTTCCACGGAAGCGTTTTCTCAAATATTTTTGAGGTGCCCTTCTTCTCGTTCCGTCGCCACGAGAATATGGGTGCTCAGTCTACGAACTCACGTATTGATACATTGTTGCGTGTCCTTGGAAACTCCGATCGTATTTGCGAATCGAAGGATGCTTTCCGTGCCGCAATGGCAAATGAAATTGACTTTGTGTCAGTACGTCAACGACTTAATGTGTATAGGAATGAATCGGCCAATTGGCTTAAATCAGCTCTTGAGTTGTAGGGAACAGTATGATCTCCATCACGGACAAAAGTAAATGCTGCGGTTGCGCTGCCTGTGCTCAAAAATGTCCCAAGCAGTGCATATCAATGGAATATGACGCCGAGGGCTGCGAGTACCCCGTAGTCAATGCTGACCAGTGTATTGATTGCGGATTATGCGAAAAGGCTTGCCCAGTGCTTAATGTTGATAAGGACGAGCCTAAGTCCCAACGAGCCTTTCTAGTCCAGCATAATGATCAAAAGGTGCTTGCTGAAAGCACTTCTGGTGGAGCCTTCACTGCCCTTGCTCAGGCCGTGATTGCCAACGGCGGTATTGTGTTTGGTGCAGGTTATTTGCGCGGTGAACAGCTTGTGCGAGCCGAAGGAGCCCCTGGGCGACTTAAGGTCGGACATTTTTCTGTGGAAAGCGTTGATGAACTTTGGCGCTTCCGCAACAGTAAATATGTTCAGAGCGTTGTTGGCCCTGCGTATCCCGAGGTCAAACAACAACTAAAAACTGGACGTGAAGTTCTCTTTATTGGTACCCCCTGTCAATGCGAAGGCCTGCTTCGATTTTTGGGCGGCAAGCCGGCAAATTTACGCGTGGCAGACTTCGTCTGCCGCGCGAACCCCGCTCGCGCTGTGTTCGCGCGGCAGGTCGAATGGCTTGACGCAAAGGTTGGCGTAAAAGGTGAGACCGTTCTTTTTAGAGATTAATCACGGTTTGGCTATCGCTATTCAAATATGTGCGAGCTCGAAGGCGAGACTCTGTATGGTGAACGGCTGTACAGTGAAGGTGTCGAAACAGATCCTTACCTAAGGGCCTTTTTTGCTGATCTTTCAGATCGACCCATTTGTTACGAATGCCCGTTTAAAAAGCGTTATCGCGTTACTGATTTGACTTGCTGGGATTTCTTCGATGTTTATCGACTCTCGAAAGAGTTCGACGACAATCGGGGCGTCACTCGAGTTCTCATCCAAAGCGATGAGGGACAAGAATTGCTTGATCGAGCCTCAAGCTATGCCCGTATGAAGGAGATTGATGTTGAGGCTGCAGTAGAAGGTGTTCGTGAACTTACTAAGTCCGTGAAGCTGAATCCGCGTCGCGATGAATTCATGGCTGATGTGGCGAATCTGGATGGTGAGGAGCTTATGAATAAGTGGTTCCCCGATTCCGGAAAAGTAAAAGCCGAGCGCTTTGCTAGGCATACATGCGAAAAGCTTGGAATTTATGACCCGATGAAGCGTCTGGTTAAAAAAATCATCAAGAAGTAGCCTATTGTTCGAAAGGGAATTGATGATTCCTAAAGTTCTGCACTACATCTGGTTCGGTGGAAGTGAGCTTCCTGAACTTGAAAGAAAATGCATTGAGTCTTGGTCGAAGATCATGCCTGATTGGGAAATTCGTAGATGGGACGAAAGCAATTTCGATATAAATCAATGTGAATTTTGTCGTGAGGCATATGCCTCAAAAAAATGGGCGTTTGTCAGCGATTATGCGCGCTACAGAATACTGTATTCAGAGGGTGGAATCCTTCTCGATACAGATGTCGAAGTCCTGAAGCCTCTGGACGAGCTTTTAGATAATGAGGCTTTTGCGGGATTCATGAAGAATAATTTCTTCTTGAATCCTGGCCTCATCATGGGTTCTGAGGCCGGAAGCCATGTCATGAGCGATGTCGCAAAATTATATGAATCTATGAGATTTGAGATGCGAAAAGGCCGCAACTCTATGGATACCTCTCCGAGGGTGCTAACTGATTACCTGGAAGTGAGTTGTGCTCTTAAGAGAGATGGTTCATTTCAGCAGTTAAATGGTTTCACTGCATACCCTGCTACTTATTTTGATCCCCTAGACAGTCATAGTGGCAAGTTTGAAATTACTGATGATACATATTCTATTCACCATTATTCAGGCACCTGGTTGTCACCCGCTAAGAAGTTCCGTGTTGAAATGCGGAAAAAGCTTGCGCCAGTAATTGGACCCAAGCTGTCTTGGTTCATCTCCTCTGTTCTATCGGTACTTAGATTTGGAAGGAAGGCTTTTTAATGGTTTCGTCTGCCTTAGACCACAATAAGCCTAGGGTTTTAGTATCTGGCCTTTCAAATGGGCTGGGTGGAACCGAAATCGTTGTTGGTAGGTATATAAAGGCCCTCAGCTCATATGCTACGTTTGAATTTCTTGCTTCGTTTGAGGGACTTGGTGTTGCCGCAATTGAGGCCAAGCTTAACGGATTACCTTATGTCTGTTCATTTGGCGTTCCAGATGCGGCTGATATTTCTGATCAATTTTTAAAATGCTCCTTTAATGTTGCCGAATGGATTGAAGCAATTATTTCTATGGGTCGTCCAAATAAGCTTGCGGGGGGCGTCTGTTTATGACGTCAACAAGCAAGCAAGTAAATTGCTGTCAATCTTCCTTGGTCGACAATCCTCTCGTGAGCGTGATTGTGCCGATGTATAACGCTGAAAAAACGATTCAAAAGACATTAAATAGTCTTCAGCGTCAGAGTGTGAGCAACATTGAAATAATTATTGTTGATGATGGGTCGACAGATCGTGGCGCTGGGCTAGTTATGGCTATTGCAGAGGGCGACAACCGGATTAAGCTGATTAGTCAAAACAATAGTGGTGTATGCGTGGCGCGTAATAGGGGTATCGATGAGGCCTCCGGTGATTGGGTGGCATTTGTTGATGCTGACGATATGCTGCCTATAAATGCAGTTAGGCTGTTGCTTGAATCCTCAGATGGCTGTAGCTTGGTTATCGGGGCTCTACTGAATGAGCATGGCGATTATTCGGGCAAGGCTATAAGCATCGACTGGAAAACAGCATGCTCTCTTAGCCTTGCATTTTGGGATAATGTTAATAAAGTTCCGTTTTCGAGCTTTACTAAAGGTGTTGTATTCCGAAGCGTTTGCGGAAAGATATTTAAGAAATCATTATTCCGGAATGGTTTTCTTAAATTTGAAGATGGCATTCGTTTCGGTGAAGACGCGTTGTTTATGGTAGATGCTTATCGTCTGGCTGAAAGTGTAAAAGTAGTGGACTCGGCGGTCTATTGCTATGTCAACAATAGTGATTCAGTAACGAGAAATACTGATATCTCGGCTATCGAGAGTGTTGATAATTTACTGGTAAAACTATATGAGCTATGTCACGTGAATCCGGATTTAAGCGAACTATATAAGCAATCTGCAGTCAGGGAAGTCTTATCTTTGATTCGTAATTGTGCACGTTTGGAATCGAATCAGCTTTTTAAGCCTGTCTCTAATATGGTCTGCCAGTCGTATTTCAGCTATTTAATGGAAGGCTTTGCTTCTCACCGCTATTCACGTCGATTTATCTCTGAAGTGAAAAATCGCATTACGATCCGTCTTCTTCTTGCGAGGCGTGTTATGGCTGCAATTGGCTTTACTAAGTTTGTTTATGGGGTACGTTAATTGAATTTGACTAATGTGGAAAGATCATGGACTGAGATTATACGAGCAAATGCCGGGGCTGTAATGTTCAGCTTTGCTTTGGCTTTATTTTCAGTTTCCTATTATATTGGATCAGTAAATGCTACCAATGTGTTTGGGATTTCTCTTGCGGTGCTTTCGCTGGTCCTTGAGTTGTTTGCCTTAGCGTTTCTACTGCTGAAGCTTTTACTACAAAAGACTTCTCATGTGAAAGTGCTAGTTGGCTTGCTGCTGATTTTAATTTGCGTCGGGTCGCTGAAATCAAATAAAGCCCCTCAGATTATTTGGTTGGCGCTGTTTTGCCTTTGCGCTGAAGACGTCCCTGAATACTACATCTCAAGGTCTATTCTTGTATCGTCCGTCTTTATGCTATTGATGGTTGTTGGTCTCAATAGTGTCGGTGCCATTCCTTCTGTATTAATGTCGCGCGGTAGCAATTTTGTACGAAATTCGATGGGCTTTGCCCATCCTAATAATTTTGGACAGCTTTTGTTTATTGCTTATTCTGCTTCTATTTTTGAGCTGAAAGGCAGAAGCGGTCTTGCGGGCATCTTCTGTTTCGCAATTGCTTTTTTCGTAGCTGATTCAAAAACTTCTGCAGCAGGCATTTTCGTAATGGCCTTGTATTCGGTTATTTCATTCAGAAGCCCCCGTTCAAAACCATATGGGTCCCTATTTACTTTTTTACCGCTTTTTCTGGCGATTATTAGTATAGCCCTGCCCTTTATGTGGTCCCATGGTGCCAATAAATGTCTTGTTCAGCTTGATAATTTAATGACCAACCGGATTTTTTATTCCGCCTATTATTTTGAAAACTACCCTCTGACTGTTTTTGGTAATGACTTAACGGCCATAGTTTCGCTGCCGTCTGCAACGGGTGGTTATTTAATACAAACAAGAGTCATGCTTGACAATGCATATTGTCGACTACTTATTCAATACGGTTTGATCCCATTTACCGCGTTTGTTGCTTTCTATTGCGTAGCGATAAATAAAGCGCGTATTTCGGCCCACGTGACATTCATGGGCTTGGTCTTGTATTCCCTAATGGGGTTTGTTGAATGCGGAATGTTATATCCAGCATGTAATTTCTTTATGCTTATGGCGCTGCCCGCCTTTTCAGATAAGGGGCCCTGTCAATCCAGGGTGCCATCAAAGGATGTTGTGGAGATGGCTAAATAATGGCAAAAATTAATACTACCAAGTCAGACATTATATGGAACTATGTAAGCACTGTTCTTTCAATGGGGAGCAGCTTCCTTCTTCTTCCGTTTCTGCTTGCTTACTTATCTAACGCCGAACTTGGTCTCTGGTACACTTTTGTTGCCATTGGGAATTTAACGCTGTTATTTGAATTTGGCTTTACACCAACTTTTGCGAGAAATATTGTCTATTGTCTTAGCGGTGCGCGTAGCATTAGCAAGAGCGGCTACGATTCATCTCAAGTTGGTGATTCTGTAGACTATGAGCTGCTTGGCAAATTGATTAAAACATCCCGGATTGTTTACGCGTTAATTTCTTGCGTTGTCCTGATGCTTACCGCTACAGTTGGAACTGCCTACATTTCTTCAATTTCAAGTGCTATTGATCCCTTTTCTTGTTGGACCGCATGGTTAATTTTTTGTTTTGATGTGTTTTTTAATCTATTCTTTTTTCATTATACGACCTGCCTGAGAGGGTTCGGGGATATTTCCGCTGAAAGCAGGGCAAAGTCTTATGGTCGCATTGGGCAGCTTGTGGTTTCTGCGTTTTTGCTGTTTATGGGTTTTGGCATCATTGGCGCTGCCATCGGTTATCTGTTTAATGACATTGTGCTGAGATTTTTTTGCGGTCGCTTTCTGGAGGTTCACTCAGAGGCGATAAAAAAAGCAAACGATGCTTGTACGGGTGTTTCTATTTCTGAAATAAAAGAAACGTTTATTTCAGTGGCTTATTTGGCGTGGAGGGACGGCGTTGTTCAACTTTGCTGCTATGCTTCCACTCAGTTGAGTTCGCTGCTCTGCTCCTATTTTCTTGGTGTGGAGGTTAACTCTCAGTATTCATTAATTATTCAAGTTGGCGGTGCAATTTACGGGTTTGCCAGCGCCTACGTTCGATCTTTTATTCCAATGTTTCAATCTGCTTATGCTGGTGGCGAAGTTCAGACTGCACGAAAAATTATTGAAAAAAGTCTGTCTCTATATTGGATTTTAATTGTTGTATGCACGATCGGTGTCTGGTTTGTCGGCTTCCCAGTCTTGTTCCTAGTTAAGAAAGGTTTTTCCCCCGACGGGCTTCTTTATTTCGCCTTGGTTGTTTATCTTGCGGTTTGGAACCATCATTCATTGTGTTGTAATTACATTATCAGTACGAATGAAATCCCCTATCTCCCGGCTTATATAGTTTCGGCTATTGCAGGTTTTGTATTGTCGTATGTCTTAATTTCCTTTACTGGCATGGGCGTCTGGGCGCTTGTGGTTGGTAATGGGGCCGCTCAGCTTGCATATAATAATTGGAAATGGCCTATATACCTTGCGCGTAAATTCTCTTCCCATTATTTTGCGTTGATTAGAGCTGGTCTCATGCAGTGGTCCTGCGCATTGAAGAAATAAGTGTTAATCACTGCTTTAATGTGACTTATGATTTCGATCGCGCCGATAGTGCCGAGAAAGTGGTGTAGAGTCCGATCCGAAGTAAGTTGCATGGCGTTGGGGAGCAGAGCCTGCTCGGCAGATCACCATTTAGATGCAAGGCCTATAACCCGATCGCAAACCTCCAACGCAGCAGATCGATGCGTGACGATGATGACGGTATGACCGAGATTTCGCATGCGGTCCAGCATTTCTCGCTCGGTCTTGGGGTCGAGGGCCGATGTGCATACATCGAGCAGAAGCACGGGGGAGTCGGAGCAGACCGCACGCGCAACGGCAAGGCGCTGGTCCAGGTCCCCATACCAGTTGTCGTTGGTGTCGTCCCAGGTTAGGTCCATCTGGCACCATTTGCCGTCGATCTTTACGGCGTTCCAGGTGTGGCCGTTGCCGGTGATGCGGCCGTTGGCGATGCCCGCGGCGTCAAGGAGCTTGGAGTAGATGCGCTGGTAGCTCTCGCAGGTGCCCTGGTGGCGCGTGAGGCCGCTTTCGGCCGAGCACCAGTTAAGGCTGTGGTCGTACTCCAGCTGGTCGAGTGTCCAGTCGTGGAGCCATAGCGCCATGTCGTATTCCGAGCCGTTTGTCTCTTGCCTGCACTGGGCCACGGCGTTGTTGACGATCTGCGTGACGCTCGGGCGGGCGGCGTCGTTTACGGTCACCTCCGCCGTGGTGCGCAGGCAGTAGATCCCCTTGTCGTTTTGGGGGTCGTTTCTGTCGTTGTCTATAAAGTAGAAGTAGATGCGGTACGTGCCCGATGCCGTGAAGTCAAAGGTAAAGTCGTGGCCCGCGGTGCCCAAGCTGTAGTAGCTGGCCCATGCCGGGCGCGACGGGTCGCAGACGCTCTCATGGCCGCCGCCGTCCCAATAGGTGGGCACGTCCATGCGCGCCTTGGCCTGGGACGAGCCGTTGGCCTGGGTTACGTGGAAGGTCGTCGCGGTGCCCGCGGGGGCGTCGTTCCACGAGACGGTGAAGGTGACGCCGTTTTGGGTTGCCGTGGCGGAGTGGGCGTAGCCGGTTTGTGACGTGGTGGAGATTGCGGCTGGCGCGGGGTTGGTTTGGGCGCGGAGGGATGGGGCGGGGGTGCCGGTTGCGGCGGCGGTGGCGTCAGCGCTTTCCGTGTTGACTGCGCTGGTGCCGCTGGATGTCGCGGTGCTGTCCTCTGCGGTATCTGCTGTCGCGTTTGTGTTTGCGCCGTCTTCGGCCTTGCCTGCGTCGCCGGTCGAGGAGTCGGCCTGTGCCCGCTGCTCGGCTGTTGCCTGAGGCTGCATGGCTTCTGCGACGGCTGGCATAGGCAACGTTGCACTGACCATGGGCGTGCACGCGATCGCGCAGAGCAGGTAGTAAAGGGGTCGTTTCATAGCGGAGCCTCTCGGTGAGCAGCCAATAGGGTCCGAAGGCAGCTCCAGGCCAGCACTCCGCACATATTTTGCTAGGTTAATTTTAGGGGAACAAGACTGCGGATAGGGGGTCCCGTTAATAAAATTGGGGCACGGATTATGTTCCGCACCCCTCAAATCAAATGCTGTGCCGTATTGTTGGCAATCAGCGGTTATTCAGGATGGTTCCTACGCCTCCGTGGGCTCCACGCCCAGCTCGTTGCGGACGAGCTGGAAGGCGGCGGCGATGGCCTTGTCCATGTCGTAATACTTGTAGCCGCCCAGGCGTCCGGCAAAGATCACGTCGCCCTCCTGCGCCGCCAGCTCCTCGTACTGCTTGTAGAGGGTCTCGTTCCTGGCGTCGTTGATGGGGTAGTAGGGCTCGTCGCCGGGCTTCCAGTCGGCCGGGTACTCGCGCGTGATGACGGTCTTGTCCTGCGTGCCGAACTCGAAGTGCTTGTGCTCGATGATGCGGGTGTAGGGGACCTCGCGCTCTGTGTAGTTGACCACGGCCACGCCCTGGTGGTCGGCCTCGTCGAGGGTCTCGGTCTCGAAGCGCGGGCTGCGGTACTCGAGCGTGCCCAGCCTGAAGTCGTAGAACGCGTCGATGGGGCCGCAGTAGATCGTCTTGGCGGCGATATCGGGCTGGGCGGCGGCCAGCTCCTTGGGCAGATGGGGCTGGAGCTGGGTTATGGGTTGGATGGTGGTGTTGGCCACAGGTTATCCCCGGTTATTCTGCAGGGTAAAATTATTTTGTAATAACCGAGTAAATTTGACCTTGGCGCGCGTGATTGTCTGGTTTTGTTTGGAGGAAGTTTCATCTTGCATCGCTCTATGTTTATTTCTGCTGGAGAGTTTGGTCAGCCCCTTGATAGCTCAGTTATTGCGAGGATGTTTAATTGCATTCAAGGTGACTTGGATGGTTTTATTGCTGCATTGGAAAAGGCGGAATTTGAATGTAGGCTGCCAGCTCTAAGTTCTCTTTGGGCTGATGTCCGCCATGAAAATGCTCAAGAAATATTGCATAATCAGCTTCGTGTTGATGGCATGTACTTACAGTTTCCTGAATACGTTAGTCTACCTAAGGGGGCGACTGTTTTTCGCGCGCGAAGTGTCTCTTCTTCTCTCGATTATGGAGCTCAGTTTATTGACCAGGGTCAACTGTGGGAGCCACCGAATAATTGCGTGACCAATTTTGGGCGATTAAACAAACCCGGTGAGAGCTATTTATATGTCAATTGCGGTGACCCAGTCACTACGCTTGACGAAGCCAGGGTGAATGTTGGTGACCAATTTGCTTTGATTGCGTATGAGGTCGCTAGACCTATTAAAGCTATTGGTATTGGTATTTATATTCCTTCCGAAGTGCGTAGGCTGTTTGGGCAAAGCCCGGCTGCATTCGGACAATACTGCCTGCTGCATGATTATTTGCATCAAGAGTTTTCTCGCCCCTTTGAAGTTCTCGGTGAGACTACCTATCAATTGAGCAATGCAATTGTTGATGAGTTTTATTCATACGAACCCTGTGTTGCTTATAGTCCTGTGGGCGGTGGCAGAGGGCTTAATTTAAGAATGACTCCGGATGCCGCACATGGAAATTTGGAAATTCGAGGGGTATATTTTGGAAAGCGCTCCGCCAACGCGCTTAAATCAATGATTGTCGACTTTGGGCGCTGGCATTATTCCAGTAAAGCTGGACGTTACCTGTGTCTTGAACATTCCAAGAACCCTGTTTGTCTTAATCATCTGTTTTTTGAAGATGAGCTTGTCTGTCCAGGAACTGAGTGCGAATCGGAGTTGTACTCGTTTTGCGGCTATCGTCCCAACAGGCATGGCCATGAACTATTAGCTTTACGATAGGGGGGGGCACAGCGCGATTTAAATAGGCCAGGTATTTTGAAATTATAACTGGCTGTTGTCGCTATCGAGGTCATTGCTGCATCTGCTCCAGGGTGATCGCACAAAGGTAACTGTTGCTTTAGCGCACGGGGTTTCTTCTTGAACTTATAATTCGGTTGAGGTTTTACGTGCATTTAGTTGGTGGGCCAGTGTATCAGGGGATCCTGATGGGGCACACCCTAGGAGCCATGGAGGCCTCGAACGGATTGCCCTGTTCGCCAGGCAGACCATGGTAGTAGTTGGCAGCATAGATGTAGAAATGCCCGTTTATTAGGTCGTCGATGTATGCCTCTCTGGGTTCGAACTTGAGTGGACATGCGATGTTGCCGTTTTGACGCTAGACGTCCTTTCATGGGCGGTGTTTCTTCGGGCCGATTCATACATCCGGGATTCAAGGGGGGATTACTTTGGCAGATTTATTTCATGTTTTGCCGCTTCAATCGGTGAGCGACGAAGCTCAGGAAGCGCTTTCAAAGATTGAATATCTCGAGGGCGATTCTGCAACCAAAGTGAAAGAGTATGACGGTGTTGTGCGGTCACTTTGGGAGGTTAACCAACTGTATGAACAGTTTCGATGGAACTACGGTGAACTGCGGCGCCTGGTTCCGTGCGATCGGTTTGACTCCTTGCCCGACGGTTTTACCAGCGGTGGTTTTGGCGAAAGGACTGTTGTTAACGCCGCCTTTGGTAATTATGTATCCGCAGCCCGTGGTCTTGTCGATAGAATGCAAGCGGTCATGCGGGATTATGACCGAGGTTCTGTAAAAGAACTATATAAAAACTATTGGAAGTTGCCTTCTACTTGGTATGACCGAGGTGGCCTCTATGTTTTTATGTATGAGATACGAAATCCCGTTCAGCATGGTCAAACCGTTGTTTCGCTTGTTAGGGAAAACGGTTTGATTAGGGTCCGATTTGATCTTGACCAAATTGCAGATATGCGCGACTACAATACCTCGCCAAAGCTGCGCGCTTTTTTAAACAAGTCAATTTCGATAATGAAAGAACGTGATTCGTCCGGCTGCCCCTACCTTTGCTTCAGGTATACAAACATGAAGTACCAGGAGCTTGTACTTGAATTATTCTGCCATTTTCTGGATTGTGCTGAGCCTAGAATACGTGACGCTCGCAGAGATATGAAGAAATTGCTATCGCAGCACGGCAAAGCTGTCGGCAAGTTAGGCGGCTTTTCCTTTGTTGCATATCGTGACGGTGATATAACCCATGTTTTTAATGAGGTTGACGTTGATCCAGTTAAGGAATTAAAAGATATACGCCGAAAGGCGCAGAAGCATCTAAAAGATGTTCAAAATGCAGTTACGGCTGAGCGTAGATCAATTCGCTAGAGAAGATTACACTCATTTTTCGAAGTTTCTCTTTTTTAGTCGGCCGAGATACCGATCGAGTTCGTATAAGGCGTCAATGTAGACTTGGGCTGAGTTGCGGATATCGCACATATCCAGGCAACATCTTTCAAAATGTAGCTTGCCATTTTCTATTTTATTTCGGCGGCAGGTCATTAGTGCAATTTCGTTGTCCTCGACACTGTCGGTTTCTTTGATTCCTTTTGGTGTGATGCGATAGATCACTCTGCCCGGATATGAGTCGAGAAGGCTTTTCCGTCGCATATCAATACAAATTCGTCCTTCTGGACCAAAGCCGTATTCTTCATGCCTCGTCGAATTTAAGGGGTGTGCAATTACGATTGAGCGAACCGCCTCAAGATAATTACGCGCCTCTGTGAGTCCATTCTGTCTTGAGAACTCGAATTTGGTTCTAATTACTTCTTTCAAGCAGGCGTAATTAATCTGCCAGTATGCATCTTTAATCCAGGTGGCGAGTGCTACTAGAAATACGGTGTCCTTAATGTTGGGAGAAAATCCGTCTTTGATGGCAGCATTGAAGTCTTGAATGCTGTAGTTAGCCTTAAGAATAAGATCAGACATTAATTCATAGTGATCTAGGTCTTTCCAAGGCCACTTCTTCCAAATGCCGCCTTTGCCTTCGCCCAGACCGTCCGTGGTCTTTAGAGGTTCGATTGATTGCACGTTGTTCCCGTCTACTTGAGTTCCGCTCGGGCTCCTCATCGTTGTACGTTGTTAATTATCATAATGACTCGACGACAAAGCGAGGGGTTGGGTCATATTTTCGTTTTGCTGTTATTTTGTTGTGAGTGGCCCTCGTCTGGCTCCTTTTGCTTCATCGATTTAGCGCGTTACTATTAAGGTTCGAGCCTATGTATGAGATTGGAGATCTGATGACCGACGCTAATACAAAGCCGTGGCTTACGGCGTCCGAGCAGATTGATCATCTCAAATCGAGAGGTGTCCATTTCTCGCTGATGAGCGAAGACGATGCCAGATCTTATCTGGAAAAGAACAGCAACTATTTTCGTCTGCGTGCCTATCGGCTTGGGTTTCCTAAAGTTGAAGAAGGAGCCCGCAAGGGAGAGTATGCAAATCTGGATTTCAAGATGCTGGTCGATTTGTCAATTGTCGACATGCTCCTTCGTTATGAAATGCTGCCGCTTACGCTCGATGTAGAACATTTCGCAAAGGTCAAGCTCTTGAAGCGAATCGAGACGGAGGGGGAGGACGGCTATGCAGTCGTCTCGGAGTTCATTTCTTCCTACGACGGCACGAAGCCAGATGGAACGTCGTACAATTCGCTCAAAGACGAGATTCTCAGATGCAAGAACAGTCCCTACACTGGTGGGTTGATTTCCAGGTATGCTGATTTCGACTTCCCCGCGTGGGCGTTTGTCGAAGTAATTTCTTTTGCCTCGTTTCTCTATTTTTACAAGTTTTGCGCCAATAGGTTTGACGACCGCGAGATGCTTAAAGAGTTCTATATTCTTCAAGCAGTCAAGTCATTAAGAAATGCATGCGCTCATAATAGCTGTATTTTGAATAACCTGCGTGCTGATAGACCGCAATTTAAGCCAAGCTACGTTGTAACGCGGGAGTTGTCGACCATAGCCGGCATCGGTCTCGACCAGCGTAAGTCAAAGATGAGCAATGACCGTATACAGCAGATTGTCACTACGCTATACGCGCACAGGAAACTTGCTTCGCAAGGCGTTTCCGAACATCGAGCAAAGAGCCTGAGAATGTTTGTTCAAAGAATGAATAAGCACGTCGATTATTATCAGGGCAATCTTCAGGTCTCTACTGGATTTGAATTTCTCACGAAGGTGATTAGTGCGTGGTTTCCGGTGGACGCTGATTAACGATGAATCTGTGACGAGCTTTGTCGCAACGCCTTAGATGCCTAAATTGAGCTAAACTAAATTCACAACAAAAAACGGAAGCCTTTCATTGGTCGAAGTTTTGCAAGGGGGTTCCTTCCTAAGGGAGGGCATCCCCTATTTTTTATGATGCTGTGATTGGTGGTTCCACCTATGGCCGGCCTGTCGACAAGCAATTGCCTCTGACTAAAACATGGTCAATTAAGGTGGAAGCCTTCGGGCGACACCTGAAGAGCGTTGATGCGTCGGCCCTCTATTTTGTTTGTATGTAAGATTCGGCCTGTCAAAACTTACATCTCAATTGAGAAAAGACGAAATTGCGTGTGATTTTCTGCTCGCACGTAATTTTACTGATGCGTTGTTGCTCAGCCTTAATTCGCGACGGTTTCCCCGGTAAAGGAGGAACTGGGATTTGCTTTTCCTAAAGTTCCAACTGTGAAGAGGCCTTGCGACGGTACGTCCGGCTTGGTACGTTGGAACCGCCGAAAGGCGGTTTTTGCGTTTAAGGGACTGTTTTTGGTAAAGACTTCGTTGCGCTTTTCTGCTTAGAGCGCTCGGTTTTTTATCGTAGCTTTCGAAAATATGCGGCAGATTCCGGAACCCCCGAGCACACCACCTTTATCGCACAAAGAAACCGCAGGTAAACGCGTTGTCGCCACTTGGCGTGGTCGACCTGTCCTGATTTTGCCGCATACTTCTGGTTTTAGCCATCTTTGTGGTCGATCGACCGTCAAAACAATTCGTTTAGCAAGACTTTCGAGGATAATCATTTCTAGATTTCGGAATAATTTATAACTAATTCGCAAAAATATATCGATATCTAGTATGATTATCAGCAACTTCCACGCTAGGAGACTGCTGATGGTTCGTATTGTTCAGATCGCGTTGCATGATTTTAAGAATATTGCCTTTGGCGAGATTGCTTTTGCGAAATCGAAGCCCGGCTCTGCCTTTGTGCCCGGGGCGGACGTTATAGGCATTTATGGCCAAAATGGCTCCGGCAAGACTTCTGTAATTGAGGCGATTGACCTGGTCAAAACCCTGATGACGGGTGCCGCATATGACAGGCAGAAAGTTCTCGACTACTTTTATCCTGGCAAAGACTCTTTTTCAATTGATATTGAGTTTAACATTGATACCGCGGATGAATTATTTCTTACGTTCTATACCGTCACTTTTTCGCGTAGAGCAGACTCTGCTTGGATTTTGCACGAAAAAATGGCTGTAAAACAATTTAATGTCGATAAAGACAAATGGGGGTCTAAGAGGACTCTCGTGGAGCTTGTTCAAGAGGCCCCCGAGTCTGCCGCGGCGGTTCTGCCCAGAAATCGCTGGTCCCATCTTTTGAACGCGGATCAACAGCTTAAGATGTCGATGTTGGTTTCGCTAGGTGTTCTTCAGCGGGGCAACATGTCCCCCATGCTTTCCATACAAACTGTTAAATATCTGATCTCGCTTTTTGCCTGCGATTTCAATCTTTATATGCAGGAGGAACCTCCGGAGCAATTGCAGATTAATGAGGCTGTGTACGAGATGCAATCGGCTTCTTTCAAGAGTGCCCATCAAGAGATTCTCACTCCGCTGTATTGCCTGCTTGCCGAGCTTGGGCTTTATTTCCGTTACCGAGTCAATGTGTTTACGACGCTGGCAAATGCAACTTGCACCTTAAACGTACTTTCGATGGATATTATCGATGACCGCGTGTTTGGCCAGAAGGGTCACCTTTCTGTCAATCTTTTTAAGCCCGCTGTTATTAAGGACGATGATTTCCCAGCCGTTTCGTCTGCGATTAAGCGTGTGAGCGGATTAATTGGCACGCTTGTACCGGGCCTTTCCATCGAGGTTAAAGTCATAGGATCTCAGCTTTTGGATAAGGGCGATTCACCCGCCAAGCAAGTCGAGTTTCTTTCTTGCCGCAATGGGGTCGAGATTCCACTGCGCTGTGAATCTGAGGGCGTAAGAAAACTCATCTCTTTCTCGCTCTGCCTTATGGAAGTCCATTCGTACTCCGACGCATTCCTTGCAATTGACGAGCTCGACTCGGGCGTATTCGAATTCCTCTTGGGGCAGCTTCTTTCCGTGCTTGAGTCGTTTGGCAAGGGGCAGCTCTTGTTTACTGCCCACAACCTACGTGTTCTTGAATTGCTGCCGGCATCAGAGATTCTTCTGACCACTGCAGATCCTGATAACAGGTTTGTTCGCTTTAAAGGCGTTAAGCCCACCAATAACATGCGTGACCAGTATTTGCGCGCGATTAGCCTTGGCGATAGCGGACAGCGTTTGTACGGTTCTACGGATAGGTACTCAATCGATGCCGCGCTCTGCTTGGATGGTGACGAGTAGTGGGTGCCACCGAGTTCGTTCTTTTTATCGTCGAAGGCGAAACTGATGAGCTGGCATTGGGTCGTGCTCTTACAAGTTTGTTTGCAAGCGGGGAACATCCTGGTCCTCGTTTTGGGATTGTGCGCGGCGACATCACATCGGTACATGCTCTCGGTGCAGGAAATCCCGCTTCGACTATTAAGAGGCGGTTGGTTGATACCGTGAAGGAATTTCTCGCTAAGGACAAGTTGCGTGCCACCGATTTAGACGCCATTGTGCTGTTGTCCGATACCGATGGTGCATTTATCGATGATTCGCTGGTTGTCTATGATGAAGATGGGCCTCATTGTTCCTATTTTGAAGATAGGATCGAAACGTCGAACGTCGCCTCGCTGCGTCAGAGAAATCAATGTAAATCTTCGTGTCTTAAGACGTTATCCAGGACGCATGAGCTGACCTGTAATAAAAGGAAGATTCCTTTTAAAGCTGCATATATGTCACGCAACCTTGAGCATGCTTTGTCCGATTTTTCGGGTAGGGCAACACGGCAGAAAAAGTATGATCTGGCGCGCAAGTTTTCTAAAAAATACGGTACGGACGTTATTGGTTTCTTGGAGCTCCTTACGTTCCTTGCTCCCGTTGGCTCGTATCAGGATAGTTGGGTTTATATCGCCCGGGACAATAACTCTCTTTTGAGGGGCTCCAACATGAAACAGACGCTCGAGGCTTTGCCCTCTAGTCCAATCAAAGCCGCCTCCTCCCTCTAAAAAAGTTCTTAAAACAGCCTTAAAGGCGCTCCAGCTCGCGTTGACAGCGTACAATACGCATGTTTGACTATGACAAATGTGGATTTTAGGGGAGGGGTGCGCCATGGAGGTGCTGGTTGTTGGCAATACCGCATATGTTGACGATGACTTTTGTGCCAAGGCGTTCCCCGGGGACCATGTCCAGGTCGTCGCTGCCGCGGAAGCGCGACGCGACGAGTCATCGCCCCATGCCTCGTGGAAAGAGCTTCTGCAACACCTGGATCAGGCCTATGAGTTCGACCGCGTGGTCTACCTTTCTAATTACCTTACCCCGCATATCGATAGCGTGGGCGATATCGAGCTGCTGCGTTCGGTCTTTCGCGCGTGCATGGGTCGCCGGATCCAGCTGTTGTATATAGCGGGGCCTGCGAGTGCCGAGGGTGCCGCCGATGCCGCGGGGCGAACGGGCAAGGGAATTATCGCCCGCGCAGCCAACGACCTGTGCCGCTACTACGCTGCTCGCGAGGGCGTTCAGACCAAGATCCTGCGCGTGCCGTTCCTGTATACCGCGTCTGCCGCGCTTGAGGACCCGTTTTTGGTGCCGCTGTTCGACGCGTGCTCAACCGGATCGGTCGCTCTACAGGGCGCGGAGGATGCGGCGTTTCCCCTGCTGTGTGCCGAGGAGCTTGCGGTGCTGGTACGCCGTATCTTCGACAGCTGGGATGCCTCTTTTGAGACGCTCGACGTTGCCGATGCCTTCCATCACGCGGCGGGTGAGGTGGGGGACGCCCTCAAGGCGTTGTTCCCCGGCCTTGCCGTTGCCTATGGCGATTCCGCCGGCTACACCCTGCCCGCCAGCGACGTCGCTCGCGTACGCTATGGCTGGTTTCAGCGCTACGACTTGCTGCGCGATCTTTCGACCATTCAAGCGCGTTGGGATGCTGGCCGCGCAAAGAAGGTCAACCCCTTGCGCGCCGCCATCGACCGCATCCAGATGCGCTCGCTGCCCATCAAATGCCTGGAGACGGGCGTTGCCTGGGTTCTGTTCGAGGTGCTGGAGCATCTGTTCTCCCAATCGGCCCAGCTCAACGTGCTCGATTATCGCCTGCTCTACGTGGTACTGATCGGCACGCTGTACGGATTGGACTTTGGCCTGGTTGCGGCGCTGCTGGCGTCGGTGGGTTTGGCCGCGAGCTACTTTACTCAGTACGGCTATACCTTCCAGGGCCTGTTCTACGAGCCGTCCAACTGGCTGCCGTTTATTGCGTACTTTGTTGTGGGTGCCGTGTGCGGCTATGTGCAGCTGCGCAACAGCGAAGCCATTAGGGCGGAGCGCGATCAAAACGAGCTCGTGCGCAACCGCAATACGTTCCTTACGCAGCTCTACCACGATGCGATCGAGGACAAGCGCGCGTACAGGCGCCAGATCGTGGGTCGCCACGACAGCTTTGGCAAGATCTTTGCCGTGACACAGGAGCTCGACGTGCTCAACCCACGCGATATCTATCGCAAGTGCTGCGAGCTTCTGGGCGAGATCCTCGAGAACGATTCAGTGGCGATTTACCATGTTTCGGGAGGGGCATTTGCTCGCCTGGTGGCAGCAAGTCCCGCGATTGCCGAAGATGCCGCACGCTCGCTCACGCTTGAGCAGCTTGCACCTCTTTTGGACGACGGGGGTCGTTTGAACCTGTGGGTGAACCGCGAGCTGACGCCGGGGCTTCCCATGTTTGGATACACGATCGAGCGCGACGGGGCACCCGCCGTGTTGATCTTTGTGCGTAGTGCGGCCGAAAACCAAATGACCCTCTATTATCAAAACCTGTTCCGCATCTTGTGCGGGCTGGTCGAAAGCGCGCTGGCCCGTGCCTTTGACTATGAGGCGGTGGCGCAAGATAAACGCTGCGTTGACGGCACTTGCGTGCTCAAGCAGGCTGCCTTTGGCCAAGAGCTCGCGGCGGAGCAGGCGCTGGCAGATAGCAAGATGGGGAGTTTTTTGCTCCTGCGCGTGGTACCGGGCGTGGAGCCTGTCGGCGAGCTGGTAGGCGCAATTGGGTCGGCAATTCGCGAAAGCGACGCGGCGGGCTTCGTCGACGGCGACGTGCTCTACCTGCTTATGCGCCAGGCAAAGGCGTGCGATCTGCCCATTATCCGCGAGCGCCTGAGCGCCAAGCAGATTGCGGTGGAGCCCGTCTACGGCGAGGACATCGTGGCGCTGCTGCAGCACATCTCTTACACCGGTGACGGTGAGGGGGGTGCCGCTTGATCTCGCTTGTCGTTGCTGCCGTCTTGCTGCTGATTCATGCGCTGGTTTGCCTGATGCTGTGGACGCTTATGAAGCTGGCCCTGCTGCCAGTGCGCGGGCACATGCTGGCTGTGATAGTGCTGGTGCCGCTGTGGGGTCCGATGCTGGTGGTTCTGCTATCGGTCCGCGGCGCGATGTTTGGCGAGGGGCTGAAAGAGTCTGCGCTGGAGTCGCTGCGCTTCAACGACGACCTGCATCGTAGTATGTCGGTATCGAGTGGTGAGGACGATGCAGGCGTAGTGCCGCTCGAGGAGGCGCTCATCGTCAATGACCCGGCATACCGGCGCCGCCTAATGCTCTCCATGCTCACCGAGGAGCCCGACGCGTACCTGGCGCAGCTGCAGGCGGCTAAGCTTAACGATGACGTTGAGGTGGCGCACTATGCCGCAACGGCGGTGGCGCAGATCTCCAAGGAGTCCGACCTTAAACTGCAGCAGCTGGAGCGCGCCTTTAAGACCGACCCGAGCGCGCAAAACCTTGACGAATACTGCGATTTTCTCGGTGAATACTTGGACTCGGGCTTGGCCGAGGGGCGCGTAGCTCAGATTCAGCGTCAGCAGTATGCGCGCCTGCTTGCGCGCCGCTGCGAGCGCGAGGACTCCGTTGAGCTGCGTATTCGGTATGCCGCGGCGCTGGCCGATGTCGACCAGATCGACGAGGCGCAGGCCGTGACCGACCAGCTGGTGCTCGACGTGCCCGAGGAGCAGGAGGTTTGGATGCTTTGCCTGCGCCTGGCGGTGATGCGCCGCGACGGTGACGAAGTCCACCGCGTGATCGATGCGATCGACAAGCAACATGTGTATTTGAGCGCCGACAACCGCGAAAAGTTGGCGTTTTGGCGCGACGGGGAGGAGGCCCGATGAGCGTGGTGCAACATATCCGCGACCGTGCAGGCCGCTTTCGTTGGATGGGGCTGCTCGTAGTGTGGGCTGTTTTTTTCGTCATGGCCGCCGTGCTGCTGATCGAACGTGCCGGCGTGCAGTACAGTGCGGGCCAGCACAAACTGGGGATGCTTGCCGCCAACGATGCGGTGCCGGCCTCCTCGGCAATCTTTGGCCAAAAGCCCACGTGTCTGGTCATTACCGATTCCGATCAAGCTGGCGTCGAGGACGTAAAGGAGCAGTTCGACCAGATCCTGCTCGACATGAAGATCGCGCACCGCGACGTTGACCTTGCCCTGGATGGTGCGGATGCCATTCCCTCGCTGACCTCCTTCGATCGCGTGATTTTGCTCATGCCGTCGCTCGATGGGCTCAGTACGCACCTGAGCGACATTATGAGTTGGGTGAGTGCCGGCGGTTCGCTTATGCTCGCCATGCCGCCGGATAACTCGAGCTATCTGCAAGTGATTGCCTCCAAGCTTGGCATTGAATCGGCCGGATATGACTATGTAAAAGTCGAAAGCATTGTGCCGAGTGAGGACTTTATGCTGGGCGGGGGAGAGCGCTACGAGCTCTCGGACCCCTTTGATTCGTCGCTTTCGGTATCGCTGCGCGAGACGGCGCGTGAGTGGGCTAAGACTGGCGATGCGGGCGCCCCACTCATTTGGTCTAATGACTGCGGTAGCGGGCGCACCGTGGTGTGCAATATCGGTATCTATGACAAGGTCATGCGCGGTTTTTACGCCGCGGCGATCAGCTTACTGGGTGATGCCACGGCCTATCCGGTCATCAACAGCGCCGTGTTCTATTTGGACGACTTTCCTAGCCCCGTGCCCTCGGGTGATGGTACTTATATCAAGCGTGACTACGGCCTTTCCATTGCGGATTTTTACACCAAGGTCTGGTGGCCCGATCTGCAAAAGCTCGCGCAAAAATACGGCATTCGCTATACCGGCGTGATGATCGAAAACTACGAGGACGCGGTCAGCCAGACCGAGCCCGCGCGACAGGCCGATACCACGCAGTTTCGATATTTTGGCGGCATGCTGCTGCAGATGGGCGGCGAGCTGGGCTTTCACGGCTACAACCATCAGCCGCTTGCGCTCTGGGACACCGACTATGGTACGTTGTACGTCTACAAGACCTGGAAGAACAAAGAGACGCTCGTCGCTTCGCTCAACGAACTTATCGCGTTTCAGGACGAGGTCCTGCCCAACGCTCACGGCTCGGTTTACGTACCGCCGTCGAATATCCTTTCGGCCCGAGCGCGCAAGCTCATCGGCACCGACGTTCCGCGCATTAAGACCATCGCCAGCACGTATTTTGAGGACGGCACGGACCTGCCGTACGTACAGGAGTTTGGCGTGGCGAGCGATGGCATTGTGGAGCAGCCACGTATTGTTTCGGGCGGCATGGTCGACGATTCCTATATGCGCCTGGCAGCCGTGTCCGAGCTCAACATGCACTACGTGAGCACGCACTTTATGCACCCGGACGACCTTTTGGACCCCGATCGCGGTGCCAAGGAGGGCTGGGAGGTCTACAAGGGCGGCCTGGTCGACTACCTGGAGTGGCTTACCAAATCCGCGCCCGACCTGCGGCACCAGACGGCGTCGGAGTGCTCCGGCGCCATCCAGCGCTTTTCGTCGGTTACGGTAAGCGTGGATACAAGTGCAGATGCCTGGACGCTCAACCTGGACAACTTTCACGACGAGGCTTGGCTCATGTTCCGCGCCAATAATGGTGAGCCGAGTGCGGTGACGGGTGACGAACTGACGCACCTTACGGGCAATCTGTATCTGCTCAAGGCAAATGATAAGACCGTGACGATCGAGCGCAAGGAGGGTGGCGATAAATGAGAATCTGCTTGGTACTCGAGGGTTGCTACCCCTATGTGCACGGCGGCGTATCTACCTGGATGCATGGCTACATTACGGCCATGCCCGAGCACGAGTTTGTGCTGTGGGTGATCGGCGCGCATGCTGCTGACCGTGGCAAGTTTGTCTACGAGCTGCCCGGCAACGTGGTCGAGGTGCACGAGGTGTTCCTGGACGATGCTCTGCGGCTTTCGGGCGAGCAACATGAAGCCAGTTTTAACGACCGTGAGCGCGAGGCGCTACGCCGTCTGGTGTCGCTCTCCAATCCGGACTGGGACGTGTTATTCGATATCTTCCACCGCCGTCGCGTGCATCCGCTCTCGTTTTTGCAGAGCCGCACGTTTATGGATATCTTTCGCGACGTGTGCCTGGCCGAGTATCCCTACACGCCCTTTGCCGATGCATTCCACACCATGCGTTCTATGCTGCTGCCGGTGCTCTACCTGCTGGGCAGCGAGGTGCCGGTGGCCGATGTGTACCATGCCATCTCGACCGGCTACGGTGGCCTGCTCGCCTGCCTGGGCTCAAGCGTTCACCATGCGCCGGTGTTGCTGACCGAGCATGGCATCTATACCCGCGAGCGCGAGGAAGAGATCATTCGCGCCGATTGGGTGGTGCCGTCGTTTAAGGACCGCTGGATCCGCTTTTTCTACCTGCTTTCGGAGGAGATCTACCGCCGCGCCTTCCGCGTGACGAGTTTGTTCCATAACGCCCGCAAGACGCAGATCGATATGGGCTGCGATGCGGACAAATGCCTGGTCATCCCCAACGGCATCCAGTTCAACCGCTTTAAGGACATTCCCTTAAAGCCCGATGACGGCTGGGTGGACATTGGCGCTGTGGTGCGCCTGGCGCCCATCAAGGACGTCAAGACCATGATCTATGCCTTCTTTGAGTTGCACGAGCGCCTGCCCAAGGTGCGCCTGCACATCATGGGCGGCGTGGACGACGAAGAGTACGGCGCCGAGTGCCACGCGCTGGTCGATACCCTGGGCGTGCGCGACCTGATCTTTACCGGTCGCGTCAACGTGGTCGAGTACATGGAAAAGCTCGACTTTACCATTTTGACGAGCATCTCCGAGGGCCAGCCGCTTAGCGTGCTGGAGTCGCTTGCAGCGCGTCGTCCCTGCGTGACGACCGAGGTGGGCTGCTGCCGTGAGCTGCTCGAAGGCGCCCCGGGCGACGACTTTGGCGTGGCAGGTTTTGTGACGCCGCCCATGTATCGCAAGGGCCTGGCCGATGCCATGGAGCGCATGTGCGTGAGCCGCGCCCGTCGCATTGAGATGGGGGAGCGCGGGCAGTGTCGCGTTGCCACGTACTTTTTGCACGAGCAGATGCTCGCCAACTATCGCGCGCTGTACGACGAGACGGCGTGTGCGTTTAACCTGCCCAGAGAGGGGGGGGGTAGCCGATGGCCGGAATTGGTTTTGAGCTCAAGCGCCTGTTTAGGCGCAAGGGCCTGTTTGCCACGATACGCGCCTATGGCTACGCCGGCATTGCGTGCACGGGCCCCATGTTGCTGGGCGTGCTGCTCCAGGTGGGTATCTTGGTGCTGTGCGGTCTGTGGGGCGTAGGGCGCGCCAACCAGGATTTGCTGGTGTGCATGGTGACCTATACGCTGCTGGCCTCTCTTACGCTTACAAGCTTTTTCTCCATGCCGGTCACGCGCTTTTTGGCCGACATGCTCTTTGCCGAGCGCGAAGAAGAGATTCTGCCCTCGTTTTGGGGCTCCAACGCCATCATGCTCGTTGCGGGCACGGTGCTCTACGGCGTCTTTTTGCTGTTCTCGGGCGCCACGCTGCTGCAGGGGCTGCTGTGCCTGTGGCTGTTCAACATTATGATCGTCAACTGGAACGGCATGAGTTACCTCACGGCCATCAAGGATTACCGCGGCATCCTGTGCAGCTTTGCGGCTGCCATTGGCGTGGCGTGCCTGTGCGCCCTGGCCGCGCTGGCGCTGGGGCTGCCGCCGGTCGAGGGCCTGTTGGCGTCAATTGCTCTGGGCTACGGCGTCATGCTCGCCTGGGACGTGGTGCTGCTGTACCGGTATTTTCCTCAGAGCGACCGCAGCCCCTGGCCCTTTTTGCAGTGGCTCGATCAGTTTATGCCGCTGGCGCTCACGGGTCTGTTAACCAATCTGGGACTCTTTGCGCACCTGGTGATTATTTGGGCCGGTCCCATTGGCGTGCAGGTCAAGGGCTTGTTTTATGGTGCGCCCTACTACGATGTGCCGGCGCTCATTGCGTTTTTGACGATCCTGGTCACGACCGTCAACTTTGTGGTCTCGGTCGAGGTCAACTTCTATCCGCGCTACCGTGACTACTACAGCCTGTTCAATGACGGCGGCGTGGTAGGCGATATTGTGGTGGCCGAGGAGGAGATGCTCTCCACGCTCAACAGCGAACTGCGCTTTTGTGCGCTCAAGCAGCTGTTTGTGACCGCGGCGGTCATTTCGCTCGAGACCACGGTGCTGTCGGCCCTACCGTTGGGCTTTAACAACCTTATGCACGGGTATTTTCGCACGCTGTGCGTGGGCTATGGCCTATATGCCGTGGGCAATACGGTGATGCTCATCTTGCTGTACTTTACCGACTACAAGGGAGCCGTGCTAGCTTCGGGCCTGTTTGCCGTTGTGGCCGGGCTGGCGACTGCCGTGTCGTTGCTTTTGCCGCAGCAGTTTTACGGCTTTGGCTTTTTGTTGGGTGCGGCGGTGTTTTTTATCGTGGCGCTGCTGCGGCTCGATACCTATACCGCCAACTTGCCGTATCGTATCCTGAGCCAGCAGCCCATTGTGGCGACCGACAAAACGGGTCGCTTTACACAGCTGGGCCGGGTGCTCGACCGTGTTGAGCAATGCTACGAGGACAAGCGCGCGGGCGGTGAGCCGCGCAGTGCGTTTGAACGTATGGTGGTTCGCCTGTACCAAAAACATTGGGGAGGTTCTGATGATCGATAAGTTGATGTCTCGCCGCTGCCTGATCGAGGCAGCTGCCGGCGCTCTGTTGCTTTCGGGCTGTTCGTCTCAGGACGAATCCTCGACCAAAAAGGTCAAAAAGCAGGACAAGATTAAAAAGGCCGAGGCCTCCGACCAATCCAAGCACCTGCGCGACAAGGACGAGCTCTACGAGGTCTACGATGACTCGGGTATTGTGACCATGTACCTGACGGTCTCGCGCGGCAACAGCTCCGAGAATACCGACCACAGCTGGGCCGAGATCAACACGTACTCGGTGTATGACTATGCCGACATGGGCGTGACGCGCTATCAGGTTATGGGCCTGCTGCAGCCGGGCGACGAAGACGGCCCGGTGGCCGGCGAGGTTGGCTATGGCGAGGAAGCGCCCAATGCCACCGTGCAAGTGCGTGGTCAGACATCGAGCAATAACTCGCAAAAGAATTACAAGGTGGAGCTCAAAAAGGGCAAGGGTACCTAGCGCCAACAGCGCGCGATTGCGCTCAACAAGCACATGGGCGAGGGTATGCGTTTTCGCAACAAAATGGCCTACGACCTTATCCGTGGGATTCCCCAGATGATGGGCCTGCGCACGCAGTTTGTGCATCTGTGGGTGTGCGACCAGACCGAAAAGTCCAACGACACCTTTGAGGACTACGGCCTGTTTACGCAGGTGGAGCAGCTCAACAAGACGGCGCTTAAGGCACATGGCCTGGATAAGAGCGGGCACCTGTACAAGGTGAACAGCTTCGATTTCCATCGCTACGAGGATACCATTAAGCTCGCCGACGATCCCGACTACAATCAGACAAACTTTGAGGGCATGCTCGAGATTAAGGGCGATTCGGACCACACCAAGCTCATCGAGATGCTCGATGAGCTCAACGACGAATCGCAAAAGATCGACGACGTGCTCGGCACCTACTTCGATACCGAGAACCTGGTCTATTGGCTGGCGTTTCAGATCCTGACGGGCAACTGCGATACGCAGAACCGTAACTGCTATCTGTACAGCCCGCTCAACTCAAATACCTGGTACTTATTAGATTGGGATAACGACGGCATGCTGCGCAAGCTGGAGCTTTCTCTTTCCGGGTTTTCGGACTACGCGAGCTGGGAGCGCGGCGCAAGCAACTACTGGGGCAACGTACTGTTCAATCGTGCGTTGCGCAGCAAATCGTTCCGCAGCGAGCTCGACCGCGCCGTCAAGGACCTGCGTTCGTATATGACCGAGGCACGCCTGAGCAAGATGATCAAGCACTACCGCGAGGTTACTGAATCGCTGGTCTTTGCTTCGCCCGATATCGACCATCTGCCTGTCACCAAGGACCAATACGAGCAGATCGCCGCGGCGATTCCCTCCGAGATCGAGGAGAACTACAAGAGCTTTCGCGAGAGTTTTAAAAAGCCCATGCCGTTCTACATCGGCGTGCCGCAGATCGATAACGGTAAGCTGCGTATTAACTGGGATGCGTCCTACGACTTTGAGGCGCGCGACATTCGCTATACCGTGGAGCTTGCGCGCGACTATGCCATAAGCGACGTGGTCTTTAAGGCCGAGGACGTGCTGCTTCCCGAGGTTACCTGCGATGCGCCCGATGCCGGCCAGTATTTTGTGCGCGTGCGTGCCACCAACTCCGATGGCTATACGCAAGATGCGTTTGACTACTATGTGACCGACGACGGCAAGCACTACGGCATGAAGTGTTTTTACGTGCAAGACGGCGGTAAGGTCGTGGAGGACACGTATGAGGAGGGCTAGCGCGCTGCTTGAGCGCTTGGCGGCTCCGCCTGTGCGTACCACGCAGGAGCGTTACCGCCACGAGCTCAAATATCTCATTAACGAGGGCGAGCACGCCGCGCTTGCCTGTCGCATGGCGCCGGTGTTTAAGCTGGACAAGCATGCGCGGGCGGGCGGTTACACTATTCGCAGCCTGTATTTTGACGACTACTGCAACTCGGCCTACGAGGAAAAAGACGCCGGCATTCTCATGCGCAAAAAGTATCGCGTACGCATCTATAACGGCAGCGACAAGGTGATTAAGCTCGAGCGCAAAAAGAAGTACGGTAGCTGGATTTACAAGGAGGATGCGCCGCTCACGCGCGGCGAGTTTGAGCAGATTCTGGCCGGCGACTACGACTTTTTGCTGAGGAGCCCCTATCCGCTCTGCCGCGAGTTCTACATCGAGTGCATCTGCAACATGATGCGCCCGCGGACCATCGTGGACTACGAGCGCGAGCCGTGGGTGATGGATGAGGGCACCGTGCGCATTACGTTTGACATGAACGTGCGTGCCGCGGTGGGAAGCTTCGATATCTTTGACGCGACGCTGCCCGCGCTGCCGGTCCTGGAGCCCGGCAAGCTGGTGATGGAGGTCAAGTTTACGGAGTTTTGCCCGCAGCTGGTGCGCGATATGGTGCCGCCGGGAGCGGCCGAGCTTACGGCGGTCTCCAAGTACTGCCTGTGTTACGAAAAGACCGCCTACCTGCGCGGATTTAATTACTGGGAATCGGATTTTGAGAACCGAGGGGATATTTAGACCATGAGCACCAGGGACTTTTTTAAGAACTCCGTTTTGGAGGCGTTTGGCCAGGTCGACCCTGCCAAGATTGGCCTTTCGCTGCTCGTGGCGCTCGCCATGGGCATCCTGATCTATCACGTGTACAAGCGCTTTTTTACCGGCGTGGTGTATTCGCGCAGCTTTGCCGTGACGCTTGTAGGCATGTGCGTGCTTACCTGCATGGTCACGCTCGCGATCTCGACGAACGTGGTCATCTCACTCGGTATGGTCGGTGCTCTGTCAATCGTCCGCTATCGTACGGCGGTTAAGGACCCGCTCGACCTGCTGTATCTTTTTTGGGCCATTACCACAGGCATTACGGCAGGCGCCGGCATGTACGCGCTCGTGGGGCTTACGGCAGTGGTGATTGTGGTGATGATTGCCGGCTTTGCGAGTCACCAGGACAAGGCGCGCGTGTACATGATGGTCATCCACTACACGGGCCAGACCGCCGGCGACGATATCGTGCGTGCATTTGGGCGTACCAAGTTTACGGTGAAGTCCAAGACCATGCGCGGTGACAAGGTCGAGATGGCCGTGGAGGTGTTCTCGGACGGCGTTGACATGCCCTATGTGGATGCCATTCGCGCGCTCGACGGCGTGGAGGACTTGACGCTCATTCAATATAACGGCGAGTACCACGGGTAGAACCCTAGCGAGCAGATTGCACAAAGAGGGGCGCTCCTGGTCGAGCATACGTCAGCGAGCGGGCAGCTGCCGGGCGATCTGCCGCTCAAACCGTCGCTCGCGTACATAAAGTACGCGTCGCTCCTCTTTCGCGGCACCTCGCCACGGCAGCTGCCCGCTCGCTGACGTTTGCTCCACCTGGTGGACTGATTTGGTTCGTATGCCGTCTTCGCGGGTATTATGGTGAAAGCGATTTCAACGACAGGGGTGCTCGTGGTAAAGATGAAAGATGTGGCCGAGCTGGCGGGCGTTTCGAGCGCCGCCGTCTCGCGCTACCTCAACGGTGGATATATCTCGGCGGATAAGGCCGAGCGCATTAAGCAGGCGATTGAGCTGACCGGATACGTGCGGTCCAGCCAGGCTCGCGCGCTGCGCACCGGTTCCACCAAGCTCATCGGCGTCATCGTGCCCAAGATCAACTCGGAGTCCGTGAGCCGCATTACCGCCGGCATTGGCCAGGTGCTCGGTCGCCGTGGCTACCAGATGTTGCTTGCCAACACTGACAACGCGGCCGATCGCGAGATCGAATACCTCGATTTGTTCCAAAATCACCCAGTTGATGGCATTGTGCTGGTGGCAACTATGATTACCGACGAGCACCGTCGGGCGATTGAGTCGTGCCGCGTGCCCATCGTGCTGATCGGTCAGAATGTTGAGGGCGCGGCGTGCGTCTATCACGACGATTACGAGGCCGCCTTTGAGCTAGGCCATGCACTTGCGGGCCGCGTGGACGGCAAGATTGCCTATATTGGAGTTACCGAAGCGGACCGCGCTGCTGGTTATGACCGCCGCCGCGGTTTTGAGGCCGGCTTGCGCGCCGCGGGTAACCCGCTCGATGCCGCCTTGATTCGTTTGGGCTCGTTTACGCTCGACTCGGGCTATGGTGCGGCGCGTGAACTGCTTTCCGTCGCTCCCGATGTTTCGTTTATCGCCTGCGCGACCGACACCATGGCGGCGGGCGCGCTGCGTGCTATTGATGAGGTTTGCGGCATGGGCGAGGGCATACACCGCGTGAGCGGTTTTGGCGACAACGCTTTTTTGCGCGCGCTGACGGGCGGCATTCCCACCGTGCATTATGGCTACCTGACCAGTGGCGTCGAGGCGACCAATATGTTGCTCAACACGCTCGATGGCGTGGAGGGGGAGAGCGGTCTCAAGACGCTCAAGCTCGGCCATCAACTTATGAATGTCTAGGCTTTGGGCATGTCTGCCTGCCTTTGAGCCCTTATGTTTGTCTCAAAACTACCATTCACCGGCTTTATCGTACCGTTCACCCTATTGTGAAAACGATTACAGACTTATCAAACTGAAATCGATTACAGTGTAAGTGTCAAAGATGGCCGGGTGCAAATGCGCCCGTTGGAGGAAAGGGAAGTCATGGACTACCGCAAATCAGCCCAAGAGGTGCTCGACAACATCGGTGGCGCCGACAACGTTGTTTCGGCCGCGCGCTGTGCCACGCGTCTGCGCCTGGTGATTGCCGATAATTCCAAGGTTAACAAGGAGGCCATCGAGAATGTCGATGGCGCCAAGGGCGTCTTTGAGGCCCAGGGCCAGCTCCAGATTATTTTTGGCACCGGCACCGTCAACAAGGTCTACGAGGAGTTCATCGCGCTCAGTGGCGTCGAGGCTGCCACCAAGGCCGAGGTCAAGGAGGCCGCGGCGCAGCAGCAGAACATCTTTATGCGTGCCATTAAGGTGCTCGGCGACGTCTTTGTCCCCATCATCCCTGCCATCGTGGCTTCGGGCCTGCTGCTGGGCATTATGAGCGCCCTCAACTTTATGGCCTCCAACGGCTTTATCGCGCTCGACACCAATAACTTTATCTATAAGATCGCCGACCTGGTCTCGGGAACGTCCTTTGGCATTCTGCAGATCCTGATCGGCTACTCCGCCGCCAAGGCCTTTGGCGCCAACCCGTACCTGGGTGCCGTCGTCGGCGGTGCGTTCATCAACTCCTCGCTGCAGAGCGCCTACACGGTTGCCTCCGAGGGCGTTCAGACCATGGTCACCGTCATCCCCGGCGTGTACAGCTTTGAGTGGGTCGGCTATCAGGGCCACGTGATCCCCATCGTCATCGCCTGCGCCATCCTCGCCTTCTTGGAGAAGCGTCTCCACAAGGTTGTCCCCGAGATGTTCGACCTCTTTGTGACCCCGCTCGTCTCCGTGTTCGTGACCGTGCTCGTGACGCTCGTTGCCGTCGGCCCCATCTTTGTCTGGGCCGAGAACGCCATCCTCGGTCTGATCCAGGCCCTGCTGACCCTGCCCTTCGGCATCGGTTCCTTTATCGTCGGCCTGTTCTATGCCCCCACGGTCGTTACGGGTATCCACCAGATGTACACCGCCATCGACCTGGGACAGCTCGCCCAGTACGGCGTGACTTACTGGCTGCCCATCGCCAGCGCTGCCAACATCGCCCAGGGTGGCGCCGCGCTCGCTGTTGCCTTTAAGACCCGCGATGCCAAGATCAAGGGCCTGGCGCTTCCTTCGGCCCTGTCCGCCTTCATGGGCATTACCGAGCCTGCCATCTTTGGTGTGAACCTGCGTTTCTTTAAGCCCTTCATCGCTGGCTGCATCGGCGGCGGTTGCGGTGCCCTGGTCTGCGCGCTCACTTCGCTCGCCGCCTCCGGCACGGGCGTTACCGGTATCTTCGGTATCCTGCTGTGCCTGGCCCAGCCCGTGCAGTACGCGATCATGTTTGCGGTCGCCGCGTTGGTTTCCTTTGCCGTCTCGTTTGTCCTGTACAAGGACGAGCCCAAGGCTTCCGAGCAGGCCTAAGAGCTTTTGATTGAGGAACACCCGCGGCTGTATGCTCGCGGGCGTTTCCCGTATCTGGTGCCGATCTCTGGTGCCTTATAACTTTCGATCCGTTAGGACTTTAATATGTCTAATGCACTTGGTCGCGACCTTGCAAAGCTGGTTGCCGCTGTTGACGCCGCCGCCTCTGAGTGCGGTCATGGCGAGTATGGCCAGCGCTTTCATATTATGCCGCCGGCGGGCTGGCTCAACGACCCCAACGGTCTTTGCCAGGCGGGCGGCGTGTTCCATGCCTATTTTCAGTATGCGCCGTTTGATGTCGAGGGTGGTGTTAAGGTCTGGGGCCATGCGACGAGCCGCGACCTTATGACGTGGGACTACGTTGGCGCCCCGCTGCTTCCCGACGAGCCGTTTGACTGCCATGGCGTGTACTCGGGCTCGGCTTTGGTCGAGGACGGCCGCATTCGCGTACTGTACACAGGCAACGTTAAACTCTCCGATGCAGACGGCACGTACGACTACGTCAATACCGGCCGCCGCGCCGATACTGTTTATGTCGAGAGCGTTGATGGCCTTGCCGGTTGGGAGTTCAGCCAAAAGCGTGTGGTGCTGGCGTCCGAGGATTATCCCGAGGATTTGACCTGCCATGTGCGCGATCCCAAGGTGTGGCGCGATGATAATGGGCGTTACCACATGGTGCTGGGCGCGCGTCGTCGCGTGGATGGGCCGCATGTCGATAGTCGATTTTGCGCCATGCACGGCGAGGGTGCCGGGCGCGATGTGGGCGAGATCCTGGTGTATGGCTCGGCCGATATGCTGAGTTGGGAGCTCGAGAGCCGCGTGTCTACCCCCGAGCGCTTTGGCTTTATGTGGGAGTGCCCGGGGTATCTGGAGCTTGAGGCGGATGGCGGCGTGCCGGCAAGGTTTCTGTCTTTCTCTCCCCAGGGGCTCGAGGGCGACCGTTGGGACCGCGGCAATGTGTATGCAGCGGGCTACATGCCTGTAACGGGCGACATTACCGGTGGTGACGGCGTCTATGATCTGGGCGAGTTCCGTCTGTGGGACGCCGGTTTTGACTTCTATGCTCCGCAGGAGTTTACGGCCGAGGACGGTCGCCACATTCTGATCGGTTGGATGGGCATGCCTGATGAGCCGACCTATGGCAACGATCCCACCGTGGCGTGCGGCTGGCAGCACTGCATGACGGTGCCGCGTGAGCTTACAGCCGGTGCCGGCGGCGTGGTGCTGCAGCAGCCGGCGCGCGAGATTGAGCACCATTATGCCTCGGTGCGTGTGGGGGAGGGCTCGTTGGAGGTTGCCGGCGATACCTGCTTTGACGTTGTTGTCGACGGTGTCGACGGCGCGTTTGCCGCGACCGTAGATGGCGAGCTGAAACTGGTGTTTGTGCCCGCCGAGGGCGAACTGCCCTCGCGCTTTGAGATGCGATTTACCGATGAGGGTCGCGCTTCTGCCGGCTGCGGTCGCACCGTGCGTTGGGAGCCCGTCGACGAGGTTCGTAACGTGCGCATTGTTGGCGATGTCTCGTCGGTCGAGGTGTTTGTGAACGATGGCGCGCTCGTGTTCTCGACGCGCATCTATCCCGAGACCTATGGTGTGACCGTTGACGCTCCGGGTGCGAGCGTGACCTATCACACGCTCAAGATCTAGGCGATTCGTCGCATATCGGCGCTATACTGCAGCCGTTGCCCACGATGCGGGAAACACCCGCATCGTGGGTTTTGTTTTGAAGGGACGGTACCGTATGGGCGTACAGCAGCTAGAAGATGCCTGGGCTTTGAGGGCCGGCGCGCGTGAGGCGCGGTTGCTTGCGGCTTCGCATGTTCCGGCGGCGCTGTCTCTGTTGGGGGTTGTGCGTCCCGGTGACCGCCTGGTGGCCTTTGCGGACGACTTTGCCGATGCGTTTTCGAGCGGCTTTGATTGCTGCGATGTCGCGCTGGTGGGCTCGCCGTCCGCCGAGGCGTTTGCCGCTGCGTCCGAGGGTTTTGATGTTTCGTTTGATGCCGAGGGTCCGCACCTGTGGTGGTTCGTCAACTCTATCGGCGGGTTTGGTCTGCGCGTGCCCGATTTGCGTGCGCTGGGTCGGGCGGCGCGTGAGGCCCACGCGCTGTTTGTGGTGGATAACACGGTGGCGTCAGCTTTTGGCTGCGATTCGCTGCGGCTGGGTGTCGCGCTGTCGCTCGAGGCGCTCGATCGCGTGTGCGCCGGTGATGCTCCGCGCAAGTTGGTTGCCGTATCGGTCGCGCGCTCGCAGCTCAAGCGCCATCGTGTGGATGCTGCGGCCGAGTGCGCGCATGCCCTGCTTGAGGGCCGTGGCTTGGCCAAGCTTGATTTGACTGCTGACGAGGCCGCTGTGCTGGAGCGGGGACTGGACTCGCTCGATGTCCGCATGCAGGCACATTTCGACCGTGCCCGTGCGCTGGCCGAGTACCTGGCCGCCAACGAGATGGTGCGCAACGTGCGCTATCCCGGGCTGAGCTCGCATCCCGATCATGCGGTTGCAACGGGAATCCTCGAGCACGGCTTTGGTCCGGCAGTTGAATTCGACCTTAACGAGCGTAGTGCAGATGATCTTTTCGACGCCTTGCCGGGGGAGTTTCGCACATCGCCTGCCGGCGGCGCAACGACGCGTCTTTCGGCCCCACGCGGCAAGCAGGGCAGCACCATCCGCCTCTTCGCCGGCACCGACGACCCCTTGATCGTGGCCGCCACCCTAGACAACGCCCTCCGCAACTAGCTAAATCATCCTCGACTTCATAAGTTGCGGTGAAATAGGGATTGATTTACGGCTTTAACCGCATAAACAGTCCCTATTTCACCGCAACTTATGAGAAGGGGTTGTGTGGCTATAAGGCCCCGTCCCAAATGGGCTACTCTTTGATGCTGGCGATGAGGGCGTCGGCTTTGGTGGCGATGACGTTGTTGATGTCGGCCTGCAGCTCCTCGTAGACCGCTATGGCTCGCTCGCCGGCGGGGGTGAGCGTGGATCCGCGGGCTCCGTCGCGTTCGATGAGCTTGCAGCCCAGCTGGCCTTCAGCCTCGTTTACAATACGCCACGCTTTGGAATACGCCATGCCCATGCTCTTGGCGGCGCGGTTGAGCGAGTGCTCGCGGGCGATGCCCTGCAGCAGTAAGACGCAGCCGTGGCCGAACACGCCCGGCAGATCTTTGTCGCACGCTTGAATGACCAACTTTGCCGTCGTCTTGTACTTCATGTGCTCCACGTCTCCCCGCTAAAGTGTTTGCTGGGCAAACGCAAAGCCTGCGTCAAACCCTCGTGTGCTCTTCTTAAAACATGCATTGTAGCAGTCAAAGTGCGTTAAGATACTTCCCCAGTATTGGGCGCCCAAGGTTGGGCTGGGTCCTACGAGGCCTGCAGCCGACCGGTCGCATGGAAAAAGGAGAAACATGGCTACGTTCTTTCCCGGTGAGTCCCACACGTTTTCGGAGTATCTGCTGGTCCCTGGTTACTCGTCCTCGCAGTGCATCCCCAACAACGTCTCTCTTAAGACGCCGCTAACCCGCTTTAAGCGCGGTGAGAAGCCGGCAATCACCCTGAACATCCCCATGGTTTCCGCCATCATGCAGTCCGTCTCGGGCGTCGACATGGGTGTCGCGCTCGCTACCGAGGGTGGCCTGTCCTTTATTTACGGTTCCCAGAGCGCCGAGTCCGAGGCCGCTATGGTCAAGGCCGTCAAGGATCACAAGGCCGGCTTCGTTCAGTCCGATTCCACGTTGACCCCCGACATGACCATGGAGCAGGTCATCGAGCTCAAGGAGAAGACCGGTCACTCCACCATGCCGGTCACCGACGACGGCACTCCCAAGGGTAAGCTCCTGGGCATCGTCACCAGCCGCGACTATCGCCCCAGCCGCGATGACCACCAGACGAAGGTCTCCGAGTTCATGACCCCGCGTGAGCAGCTCATCGTGGGCGACAAGAACATCAGCCTTAAGGTTGCCAACGACGTCATCTGGGATAACAAGCTCAACGCCCTGCCGATCGTCGACGACAACGATCACCTCATGGGCATTGTCTTCCGTAAGGACTACGACAGCCACAAGACTAACCCCAACGAGCTGCTCGATAACGACAAGCGCTACATGGTCGGCGCCGGTATCAACACCCGCGACTATGCCGAGCGCGTGCCGCTGCTCATCGAGGCCGGTGCCGACGTTCTGTGCATCGACTCCTCCGAGGGCTTCAGCGAGTGGCAGAAGCGCACTATCGAGTGGATCCGCGCCAACTACGGCGAGGACGTCAAGGTCGGTGCCGGTAACGTTGTCGACGCCGAGGGCTTCCGCTTTTTGGCCGATTGCGGCGCCGACTTCATCAAGGTCGGTATCGGCGGCGGCTCCATCTGCATTACTCGCGAGACCAAGGGTATCGGCCGCGGCCAGGCCACCGCGCTGATCGACGTCTGCCGCGCCCGTGACGAGTACTACGAGGAGACCGGCGTCTACGTGCCCGTGTGCTCCGACGGTGGCATCGTTTACGACTACCACATGACGCTCGCCCTTGCCATGGGTGCCGACTTTATGATGCTGGGCCGCTACTTCGCCCGCTTTGACGAGAGCCCGACCGAGCGCGTCAACGTGAACGGTCAGTACATGAAGGAGTACTGGGGCGAGGGTTCTGCGCGTGCCCGCAATTGGCAGCGCTACGACCTGGGTGGCGCCGCGAAGCTCAGCTTTGTCGAGGGCGTCGACTCTTACGTTCCCTATGCCGGCTCCCTCAAGGACGGCGTGGGCGGCACGCTCTACAAGGTCAAGTCCACGATGTGCAACTGCGGTGCCCTCTCGATCCCCGAGCTCCAGGAAAAGGCGCGCCTAACGCTGGTCAGCTCCACCTCCATCGTCGAAGGCGGCGCCCACGATGTAGTCGTGAAGGATTCTCAGCAAAGCGTCAGCTACCGCTAAGCGGCTTTCCCAAGCACCGCACCTTGCCGTTCAAACCGTCGCTCGCGTACCAAAGTACGCGACGCTCCTCTTTCGCGGCAATCTGCGGCACTTGGAAAACCCGACCATGCTTGAGCGGGTAACAATTAGCGGTTGATTCCCAACCACGTTATTTAGATAAAGCGAGATGCCCGCAAGTCGCAGGCATCTCGCTTGTTGTATTTGCTAGAATCATCC